>JAWHCX010000005.1:0-100508 GCA_032567735.1 Gemella haemolysans
AGTACGACTTTCTTTTTAAATTCAAAATTATATTTAGTCATAAAAATACCGACCTCCAAAAAGTTAGATTTTTTGGTCTAACTTTTTGGGGTCGGTACAGCTCATCTTTTTCACTTTTATTCTTATTTTTCGTCTACTACGTATGGTAAAAGTGCCATGTGTCTAGCTCTTTTAATTGCTGTAGTTAACATTCTTTGGTACTTAGCTGAAGTACCTGTTACACGACGTGGTAAGATTTTTCCACGTTCAGAGATGAATTTTTTAAGTAATTCTACATCTTTGTAGTCGATAAATTCTACGTTATTTTTAGTGAAATAACATACTTTTTTACGACGACGCATGTTGTTACGACGATTGTTATTTACTGCCATTGTGCATGTCCTCCTATGTAATTTTAGTCTTCTTTAAACGGATTTACTACATCCTGCATGAAGTCATCATCTAGATTACTCGGGAAGTTTTCCCCAAAATCAGAGAATGATGAACTGTCATTAATAAAATCTTGCATAGCTGAATTAGCTTGTCCAAAGTTTTGATTAGTATTGTTGTTATAATAATTTTGATTATTGTTATTATACGCTGGTTGTGATTGAGGTTGATTAAAACTCATTGAGTCAAAACCATTGTTTTGTCTACTATGTGAGCTATTTTTAGATTCAAGGAATTGAACAGTTTCTGCTACTACTTCAGTAACATACACTGTGTTTCCATCTTTACCTTGATAATTTCTCGTTTGTATTCTACCTTCAACAGAAATCAGACTTCCACGTCCTAAGAAACGTGCCATATTTTCTGCTTGCTTTCTAAAAGCTACACAGTTAATAAAATCTGCTTGTCTTTGACCATTCTGGTCAGTGAATGTTCTATTTACAGCTACTGAGAAATAAAGCATTGGAATATTCGAACTAGAATATCTCAATTCTGGATCTTTAGTTAATCTACCTACTAATACTACACGATTTACCATAGTATTCCACCCCTTATTTTTCTAATCTTACTACCATGTGACGGATGATGTCATCGCTAATTTTTGCTAAACGATCGAATTCTTTTGTAGACGCATCTGTTTCTGAAGTTAATTCTACTACATAGTAGTAAGCATCACTGAAGTCTTCGATTTCATAAGCTAGGCGTTTTTTACCTAAATCTTTAACTTCTACTGCTTCTGCACCTTCTGAAAGAATATTTACGAATCTATCAACCACAGCTTTTTTAGCTTCTTCATCGATACGTGGTTGAACAGCAAACATTACTTCATATTTTCTCATGTGTGTGTTACCTCCTTTTGGTCTTTGCGACTCTCTAATTTATTAGAGAGTAAGGAGTAATAAAATTACTCTAGCGACTATTATATCAATTCTAAAAATAAAAATCAACTAATAACTATACATTTTTATAATAATTTTTCTTATTTTATAATTGTTAGTATAAATAGATTAAACTGCACTATAATTTATAATAACCACTGCACAAAATGAATAATATTTCTCATTCTCTTTCTTATCCGAAGATTTCTTTTAAATACATAATCAATAAAGTCTCCACTCTATTTTTTACAGTTTCTTCTATTATAATACAATTTCTTTATCGAAGTTACCGATAACCATTATCAGTTATCCGATCTTTATTTTTAATATAATATTTAATTCTTTACACAAACAACTCCTCTTGATAACTGTTATATAATAAATAATTATTTTAATGTAAAATAATATTGAAAACAATTATTATCAAAGACTTTTATTTATATAACAGTTTAATTCTTGTATTTTTAAAATACTTCGCAGCATTAATTTGTACATTCAAATTTTATATAAAAATATATACTTTATATAGAAAATAGTTATAGTACAGGTGTTTGCCAGTTATAAAACAAGTGCTAAAATATACTTGTAAACAAATAAAAGGTGTTTATAACAATTAAGAAAACAAAATGTTAGAAGTCCCTAATCAAACTTATATTTTTATTCTTTTTGTTATAAATCCCTAAGTCAAAAGGAGTAAAATATCATGTCTAAAGAAAAATTACAAACTGTAGATCCAGTTGAAGAAGTAAATACGTTAGTATCAAAAGCATTAGTTGCTTTAGATGAATTCAAAAAGATCGAAGATCAAGAGAAAATTGATGCAATAGTTCAAGCAGCAGCCGTTGCAGCTCTTGAAGCACACGGACCGTTAGCAGTTGCAGCTGTTGAAGAAACTGGCCGTGGTGTTGTTGAAGACAAAGCGATTAAAAATCTTTATGCATGTGAATACATTGTAAACTACATGCGCGATCTTAAAACTGTTGGAGTAATCGATAAAGATGACGTTGATGGACTTACAGCAATAGCTGAACCAGTTGGTGTTGTTTGTGGTGTGGTACCAACAACTAACCCAACATCAACAACAGTATTCAAATCTCTAATCTGTTTAAAAACTCGTAACCCAATCGTTTTCAGTTTCCACCCATCTGCAAATGAATGTTCTAAACAAGCAGCTCGCATCGTTCGTGATGCAGCAGTTAAAGCAGGGGCTCCTGAAAACTGTATCCAATTTATTGAAAAACCATCTATGGAAGGAACACACGCTTTAATGAACCACGATGGTGTAGCTACAATCCTTGCTACTGGTGGTAACGCAATGGTTCGTGCAGCTTACTCTTGCGGTAAACCTGCTCTAGGTGTTGGTGCTGGTAACGTACCGGCTTATGTACATAAAGAAGCTAAACTTAAACAAGCTGTTAACGACATCGTATTAAGTAAAGCATTCGACAACGGTATGATTTGTGCCAGTGAACAAGCTGCAATCGTTGATAAAGAATTATACGATGAATTCGTTAAACTTATGAAATCTCACAGAGTACACTTCGTAACTAAAGAAGAAAAAGCTAAATTAGAAAACTTATTATTCGGTGTTGAAGCAAACTCTGAAAACTGTGCCGGAGCTAAATTAAACTCTGTAATCGTTGGTAAACCAGCTACAGAAATCGCTAAATTAGCTGGATTCGAAGTACCAAAAGGAACAGTAATCTTAGCTGCTGAATGTAGCGAAGTTGGAGTTAAAGAACCACTTACTCGTGAAAAACTATCTCCAGTATTAGCTGTATTAAAATCTAGTAGCACAAAAGATGGTATTGAAAAAGCTAGACAAATGGTTGAATTCAATGGTCTAGGACACTCTGCAGCAATCCACACTCAAAACGAAGAAGTTGCTGAAGAATTTGGTAAAGTAGTTCGTGCTTGTCGTGTAGTTTGGAACTCACCTTCTACATTCGGAGGAATCGGAGATGTATACAATGCATTCATCCCATCACTAACTCTTGGATGTGGTAGCTATGGACGTAACTCAGTATCTGGTAACGTAAATGCAGTTAACTTACTAAACATCAAATTAATCGGACGTAGAAACAATAACATGCAATGGTTCAAATTACCTCCAAAAGTTTACTTCGAACCAAACGCAATCAAATACTTAAGTGAAATGGAGGGTTTAGAAAGGGTAATAATCGTAACTGACGAATCAATGGTTAAACTTGGTTTCGCAGGACGCATCATCGATCAATTAAACCGTCGTAAAAATAAAGTTCAATACGAAGTATTCGCTGGAGTAGAACCTAACCCTGATATCACAACTGTAAAACGTGGATTAGATATCATGAACACATTCAAACCTAATGCTATCGTAGCACTAGGTGGTGGTTCTCCAATGGACGCAGCTAAAATCATGTGGTTATTCTACGAAAGACCAGATGCAGACTTCAAAGAACTTGTTCAAAAATTCGCAGATATCAGAAAACGTACTGTAAAATTCCCTCACTTAGGACAAAAAGCTAAATTCATCGCTGTTCCAACAACTTCTGGTACAGGTAGTGAAGTTACACCATTCGCAGTAATCTCTGATAAAGAAAATGATAAAAAATATCCGTTAGCTGACTATGCTATCACTCCACATGTAGCAATCGTTGACCCAGTACTAGTTCAAACAGTACCAGCTAGACCAACAGCTTCAACAGGTATGGACGTATTAACTCACGCAACTGAAGCTTATACTTCTATCCTTGCTAACGATTATACTGATGGATTAGCACTTCGTGCAATCAAACTTGTATTCGAAAACTTAGAAAAATCTGTTAAAGAATTTGACAAAGATGCTAGAGAAAAAATGCACAACGCTTCTTGCTTAGCTGGTATGGCTTTCGCAAATGCATTCTTAGGAATTTCTCACTCAATGGCCCACAAAATCGGTGGTAAATTCCACACTATCCACGGTGAAACTAACGCAACATTATTACCATATGTAATCAAATACAACGGTACTCGCCCAGGTAAAGTATCTCTATGGCCTAAATACGAACACTATCAAGCTGATGAAAGATTCCAAGACATCGCTCGTATGTTAGGACTAAAAGCTGATACTCCAGAACAAGCAGTTGATTCTTATGCTCAAGCAGTATTCGAACTTGGTAAACGCGTAGGAACTCCAATGTGCTTCAGAGATCATGGTGTTGACTACGAAGCATTCAAAGCAGCTCTACCTACTTTAGCAATGGATGCTTATGAAGACCAATGTACTCCAGCTAACCCAAGATTAGCTCTAATCAAAGATATGGAAGGTATCATGGAAGCAGCTTGGTTCGGATTTGATGAGAAAAAATTCGTAGAAAATCAATAAGCTATTCATTCATAATCTCAGAACATTAAACTCATACTTCTTTTCATCCATGAAGTAATGAATAGAAGCATCCCCTTAGACAAAATCTAAGGGGATTGTTTTTTATTATTTAACTTTAAATGAATACATCAAAACTATAATTAATAATAGTAATAAACTGTATAATGCAAATGATGCACTAATAGCGTTAGCGAAAAATAGTATTACCGTTGTTCCTATTGGAACAGAAACAGTAATAACAGTGCTAAAAATACTATATATAGAAGTTTGTTTTTCCTCAGGCACTGATTGTAAAATCAATGCATCTAGTTTTGGATTCGATATTCCTGCGAAATAACCTATTATTACAGTTAAAATCACGAGTATAAATTTATTTTGCAATAGTAATAAATTACCTACATACATAATAAATAAGATTATTTCTAATATAGCATTATTTCTCAAACTCATATTCTTATAAAAACTAATTTGGTACACTCCTCCAACTATAGTACTAAGTACTTCCACAATTTCTAATAGAGTAATAGTATAAGCAACATTACCAAATAATAAGCTATCATTTTTTACTAAAATCACTAGAAGCAAGGCGAACATCGCTGATGAATAAAAATTCATTCCTAGAAATAGTAAGACAAAGTTATAAATTTTCTTAATCTCACGGAGTATTTTAAAATTCTCAATTGTGTCCTTTAAAAATCTTTTAGTACTTACCTTCTCTTTATTCCCAACTTTAAAACTACCAATCTCCTCTTTCATCACACTTTTATACTTTGTCAGTATTAAAAATGCTATCAAGAATAGTGCTGCATTCAACATGCCGAAATATGAATAGTTATAACTTAAAAGTCCTAAAATAAATACTCCTACAGCCTTTCCACCAAGCGAGATTGTATTGTTTATAGAACTGATAAACGCCAATGCTTCACTTAGTTGTTCTTTACGTACTAATCTGGTGTTGATCGACATTGATAAATAGCCATTATAGCCACCTAGAATATCTGCAACTACATTTATAAATACTAATACAATAAATATCCACCATTGGACTCCATAAATGCACACCAAAGCGAACAATGAAAATAATAAAAACTGATAAAATCTTGTCGATAATATTCTATCATACTTATCTTTTGTCTGATCTGCAAAGTATCCTAAGATAAACGAAATAATATAAGGCAATGTTGTAGCTATCGAAACTATACTCACGGCTAATTCTGGATTCGGTAAACTAGTTGCATAAATAATAAATGCAATATCAAATAGCGTTCTACCAGCATTACCAAATGCCGATGAAATAGTGAATAACCTATAGAGTTTATTTTTTAAGAAAATATTCATCGAATACCACCTCCTATATTAGCTCTATTTTACATTACCAGCTTCTAATTTTCAATATATTGTATAGTTTTTTTTTGAAAATTTAAAATATTTTTCATTCAACTTTAATATCCCTCTCCATTTACAAAAAGAGCAACTAAATAAAATCTTTATTCTCATGAACTCAAATTCATCTTAGTTACTCTTTAATCTATTATATTTTATATTCTATCTCTCGTGAAATATTCGTACATATCTTCACGAATTGGTGTCTGTATTTTATAGAAAAATTGGATTACAGTATCTCCGCTTCTTTCTCTAGCTACCAGCTTAGGTTCTCCTGTAGTCTTCATCTCACCTAGGAAATAAAATATTCGCGCTCCATCTTTATCGTCTTTATTTTTTCTCATAAATAAATAGATTTTCGTTTCATTATTATAGAAATATTCGCACTCTTTCGATTCTAAATTCCTTCTCGGCTTCGACATTGAGGTAAAACCATTATCCGGTAAAAATCCATGTGTATAATCACGATTAAATGAATTTTCATCAATATCATAGTTAATAAATACCGGTAAAGTCTTCGTTCTTTCATCGTACTTATAACCACCTATAGCTAGTGGAACATAGTTTATTCCCCATGAGAATAATTTACATATATCCTCAAAACTATATTTCTCATACAATATAAAATTAGTATCTTTGTATAAATTATCTTTGTAATATTTATTATATCTGTAAATTCCATAGTCTACTAGATCTAATAATAATTCCCTAAATATCTCTGATTGTAACTGTTCTTCAAATTCTTTAGAAATTTTTATCTCAGCAACATTCTCATCTAAAAATATACAATCATGGAACTTCTTCTTAGTAACACTACTAGTTACAAAATTGTTAGTAAGTATCTTTCTGCTAACATCCAGCTCATAATCTGCGATAAATTTATTATAATCTTTAAACATAATTTCTTCAAAAGCTGAAAGGATATTGCGCTTCTTATCCTCTAATAACAAACGTAGAATTACAAGTTCTTCTATTTTTTTACTTAAGATTAAATTAATAGAAACAAAATTCAACATATTCTCTGCTGTCTTCGTCAGTTTCCCACTGTATTCAAACTGTTTTTCCTTCTTAGTTAAAAATGAATAATAACTTCCAGCTACTTCAAAAATCTTTCTAATATCTATAGCGTCATAGTCCTCAAAGTCAAAATACGTAGGTATTCTTCCTAGTTTATTTTTAAGCTTATTATACTCATCAGTAACGAATAACCACGTGTTTAACTTAACATTATCTATCGCACTATAAATTCGCTGTTTAGAGATTTCATCGAAATGAATAGTCGACGTCCCTGGAATATACCTAGTCCCTTGAGATAAAAACTTCCTTACGGTATCTTTGTCATAACTATTATCTCCAGATAAAGCCACAGGGATTAAAAAGTTATTCTTATAATTCGCAATAAAATCTATTATTACAACGAAGTCCTTATCTATAGATTTTCTTAGACCACGACCTAACTGTTGAATAAATATAATAGAACTTTGAGTTGGTCTTAACATAATTACCTGATTAACCTCAGGTATATCAACACCCTCATTGAAAATATCTACAGTAAATATATAATCTAGCTGTTCTCCATCATTCGCAACTAACTTAGCAATCTCCTGTTCACGGCACTCCTGACTATCTTCACCTGTTAAGCTAGTAGTCTTATATCCTCGCTCATTAAACTCTTCACTAAGAACCTTAGCTTCTTGTTTTGATGAACAGAAAACTAGACCTTTTACTCTATCCCCTGAATAACCATAATAATTAATCTTATTTATAATATGTTCAATACGTTCACTAGACACTAGATTTGAAAAATCACTCAGCTCATCTATAACCTTACCATCAACTTCTAAATCACTAATCCCAAAATAATGAAACGGGCATAACAATGAGTTCTCCATCGCTTCTTTAAGACGAACTTCATAGACAATATTATTATTAAACAATTCATAAATATTAAAACTATCCGTTCTATCAGGGCTCGCCGTCATACCAAGGTAAAATGTCGGTTTGAAATAATCCATCAATCTAAGATAACTATCAGCTCCTGCCCTATGTACCTCATCTATGATAATTTCATCAAAGTGAGTATCATTAAAACTCATGAAAATATCTTCTTTAGACATAGTTTGAACTGTAGAAAAAATAAAATCTGCTTCTATATTTTTCTCTTTACCTGTAAGTAAACCATAACTACGACTAGTCCCAAAAATAGTCTTAAACGTCTCCAGTGCCTGACGAGCAATTTGTTCTCTATGTACGATAAACAACAACCTCTTAGCAGCTATACTCTTCATCGCAAAAGCAGCCGCAAATGTCTTACCAGTTCCTGTCGCAGAAATTAGAAGCCCCTTATTATCTTGATTACGAAGTTTTTCGAAATTTTCTATAAAACTTCTTTGCATCTTATTCGGTTTAATTTCCTTGGAAATAATTTTCTTAGTAACAGTCTCAATCTGATTACTAGCGAATTCTTCAAAATACTTATCTTTTATTTCAGAGTAAGACTTGGCCTTCTTCCATAAGCTATTAAACTCATATAGAATGTTATCCGTTAGAATCCTATCACCCTCAACAAAAGTATTCCATTCTTTATTTATCGTAAGTGCAGCACTCGTTAAGTTCGAACTTCCCATCAGTACTTTCCATGAGTCACCTCGTCTAAACAAATAACCTTTAGTATGGAAGCCGTGTTTATTTTCTATACAATCATAAACCTTTAGAGAAATATTTTTAAAATTAGACAATTTCTCTAACGCTTTAGGAGTATTAAAATATAAATAATTCGTCGTTAAGATTTTTCCACGGATGTTTTTTTCTTCTAAATTCTTCAAAGTTTGAAGTAAACTAGTTAAACCACTTTCTGAAATAAACGCCACGCTGAAAATAAATTCATCGCAAATTTCTAATTCACTCTCAAGCGTACTAAGAACTTTCATCGCTTCTAGATGATTATTATAAACAAATGTATTCTTCATTTTAACCTCCTTCTGTTAGATTAGCCATTAATTATTTCATATGTTATTAGGGCTTCTTTCATAACTTTTACATTATGAACACGTACCATTCTAGCTCCTCGTTTCACCGCTTCTAATGATAAAGCCGCACTTACTATATCTCTATCTTTAGGGTTACTATTACCACCTAATACATAATCTGTAGTTCTTTTTCTACTTACCGCATATAAGATTTCACAACCTAATGAATTAAGTAATTCTAGTTTACGTGTGATTTCTAAATTAGCTTCTGCAGTTTTACCGAATCCCATTCCTGGATCAACGATTATGTTTTCTTTCTTCACACCAGCATTTAAGCAAATATCAACACTCTCGCCTAGTTCACGTACAACTTGTTCAATCTCTTTCCCTTCTTCTACACCACCATTGTGCATGATGAAGATTGGAATATCATGTTTAGCAGCTACTTCTGCCATAGTGCTTCCTTTAGCTCCATTCACATCATTAAGCACATCGACACCAGCTTCAATCATGTATTCAGCAACATTAGGCTTATATGTATCAACACTAAAGCACACATCAGGAAATGTTTTTCTTAAAGTTGGAAATACGCTTTGCAGTCTAGCAAGTTCATCTTCCTCACTAACTACAGTCGAACCTGGACGAGTCGATTCAGCACCAATATCAATAATATCCGCACCTTCAGCTATCATCTTACGAACACCTTCTATCGCAGCTTCCACATCATAAAAATCTCCCCCATCCGAAAAAGAATCAGGAGTAAAGTTCAATATCCCCATGATTAAATATTTTTTTTCATTTAATAATTGTTTTAATTTATTCATTCTATCACCTTATCATTAATTTTTAAATACCTTACTATTATATCACGTGACTGTTGTGTTTGCAGTAAAAAAGGGGGTGACTCTACAAAATCGTGATTTCGTAGAAATCGATTTTGTAGAGTCACCCCCGCACAGGTTATTAGATATCTAAAAAGCTTTTATAAAGCGAATTTAGATATCAATAAACCACTGCGTCTATGTATTCTCATATGAACTTTATTAAATTTTTAGAAATTTTGATCAGCCCCAATCTTCTATTCACTCTTTTTCTTCAATGAACGAATGGCCGGCTCTTTTTTGAATGCATAATACAATTGAGCTGCCATTACAACCCATAGAATAGGTTCTACAAATATTACTCCTAAATATCCTGCACTTGGAATAATAAATATTACGAATAATATTTTCCCTAGCATTTCTATAATACTTGAAACTAGTGGCATCATCTTTTGTCCTAATCCTTGCAGAGCATTTCTTAGTATTACTAATATACTTAATGCCGGATAAAATGCAGAACTTATTTTTAAATACAATGAGGCTTGATAGATTAATTCTTCATCATTGCTTCCAGTGATAAGTTCGTTTAAATATGGACTAGCAAAGAATAATACAATACTAATAAAAATTGACCAAGTAATCGCAATAGTCATTGCTTGTCGAAGACCCTCAACAATACGTTTATATTGTTTTGCACCAAAATTCTGGGATGTAAAGGTCGTTATAGTCGCATTCATAGCTATTATTGGCAGAAGTGCAAGTACCATAATTCTTCTTGCACTTGTTTGCGCACTAATAATTGTTGAACCTAAGGCATTAATCGATGTTTGTAAAATCACTGTTCCTATAGAAACTACTGAAAACATAAGTCCCATAGAAATACCCTGCCCTAATAGATCAGCATAAAGTTTTTTATTCCATGCAAAATGTTTTTTAGATGGTATTAAAAACGGAGTTTTTTTACGAATATAAATAAAACATAATACAGCAGACACTCCTTGTGAAATAATGGTTGCTACCCCAGCCGAGCGTACACCCATATGTAGATATGCTATGAAATATATATCTAATACAGTGTTAATAATTGCTGAAAAAATTAAAAAATATAATGCAGCCTTACTATCTCCAACTGCTCGAAGTAACCCAGCACATAAATTATATGCAAGAGTAACACCTACAAATACCACTATAAGATAACTATACTCATAAGACTGAGCAATAATATTACTTGGGGTCCCAAGTAATTCTAGCAATGGATATAAAGTAAAATTACCTAATACGGCAATTACAATGCTCAACACTCCACCTATAACAAAAGTCGCTGCCACAGCACTCTTTAACTTTTCATAATTACCAGCACCATAATAACGGGCAACAACTATACCCATTCCATTACCTACACCTAGTGCAAAACCAACTACAAGCTCAAATATCGCAGCAGTAGCTCCAACAGCAGCAAGGGATTCTTCTCCAAGGAATCTACCAACAATCATAATATCTACCGTATTATAGAGTTGCTGAAAAATAGTAGCGATCATAATCGGTATTGCAAAAGCAATCATCGCCCGTAAAATCGGACCTTCTAATAAATTTACTGATGTTTTTTTCATAAATAATATTATATCACTTTGAATTAAAGTTTCAAGAAATAACCTGAAAACTATTCTGAAAATGGAGAAGGCCCATCTTTCGATGGACCGTATATTTCACTGATTCGAAACTAAGAATTTTATCGTCCTTTCGTCCTAAAAATTCTAGTTTCTGTAGCATGTGTTATTCGTACATTCTATCTTTATCCTTTGGACTTGATAGAATTACGACTAACCGATGAAAAAAAATATCTATTATCTACATAGTTTAAACTCAAAATCAAAAATTACCCTAGAAATGGAGAAAGGCCCATCTTTCGATGAGCCGTATATTATGAAAAAAAATATTATTAAGTTTTGTTATGTTTATATTATATCCTACTTACCTTACATGAGCTTTAGACTATAATTAAAATGAAACTAAAGTTGAAAAGTTTTGAAAATAATAATTATCTAGTTCTTTTCATAATATACTTCAAATTTGGATATTCTATCACTTTATCAATTTTAAAACCTAATTTCTCATACAGGTTCTTAGCGATTATATTAGAATCAAATACTGTTAAAGTTATACTATCAATATTTTCATCTTCAAAAATACGCTGAACAAATGATCCTAATGCATTCTTTCCAAGACCTTGCCCTACTTTTTGTGGATTTAAAATAAATCTCCCTATATGCACATTATCTCCCTCAATTTTTATAATTTGTATTATCCCAAGAAATTCTTCTTCATGAAAAATAGAAAATATATTTTCTAATTTCTGTATCTTATTTAAATTTAAAGGATAAGAAACCTTTAATCCCATCCATTGCTTTTGAAATTCTTCACCTTTCTCATTCGACCATGTACAGATCACTAGAGAATTGTTTTTGCTTATACCTTTTTCAAATCTAATATCCATATCTACACCTTCGCAAATATCATCTATACTAAATACTTTAATTTGCTAACCTCTTAATAGCATGAGTATTCATAGAATTTATTAATTATCAATTTAAATATATTATATTTACAAAAATAATAACTTGTCAAGTCCTTCCAGAAATGGAGAAAGGCTCATCTTTCGATGAGCCATTTATATTATGAAAAAAAATATTATTAAGTTTTGTTATGTTTATATTATATAATTCAAACCTTATGTAAACTTAAAGCTGTAATTAAAATGAAATTAAAGTTGAAAAAGATTGAAAATTATTCCTAGAAATGGAGAAAGGCCCATCTTTCGATGAGCCATATATTATGAAAAAAATATTATTAAGTTTTGTTATGTTTATATTATATCCCACCTACCTTACGTGAACTTTAGACTATAATTAAAATGAAATTAAGGTTGAAAAAATTTGAAAAATTTCTGTTCCTACTTTATTTTCTTCCAACATACTCCTCTAAAAGTTGTTCTAATGATGTTGCTGGTCTTCCTAACACTTTCTCTATATCTAGTGAGACTCCTTCTTGTTCACCTTTTTCTATTGCTGTATATGTACTTACCCATGAATCATATTCCCATTGTTCTGCTTCCCATTTTTGACGAGATTTATAAGCTTCTTCTACTGTTTCATTGTAATATGTAATTTCCCTACCTGTTTTCTCACTAACAATTTTAGCAATTTCTTTCATCGATAGATTTCGTGTTCCTGTTAAATTTAATACTTTGTTTTTATATTCCTCTGTATTCAGCATAACTGCTACTACCATATCTGAAGCATCTTTACGAGCTACTGCAGATACTAAACCATCTCCTGCTGGTCCTCGAAGTTCTCCATATTCTAAACACATATCTAAAAAGAAATCCAAATAAAAATTATCTCTAAGGAATGTATATTGTAATCCTTGTTCTTTTATGTATTTTTCTGTTTGATAGTGATCTCGTGATAAAGTAAATGTTGCATCTTCTTTATTATTATAGAATGAAATATATACTATATGTTCTACTCCTGCTGTTTTAGCTGCATCAATAAATCCAATGTGTTCTTCCACCCTTTTGGCATTTTCTTTCGCTGATACCATTAATAATGTTTTTACTCCAGTTAATGCCGAACGACTTTCTTCGCTATTCTCGTAGCTTGCTTTTCTTATTTCTGCATTACTGTATTTCTTAGCTTTCATAGGATTTCTTGCGATATGAACTGTTTCTATCCCTTGTTCACTTAAAACTTCCGCTACTCTTCCACCTAATTTTCCTGTTACACCTGTTATTGCTATCATGTTGTTCTCCTTTTTTATCTCTAACTTCTTCACTAATTATACTAGCATACTAAGAATTAAAATTAAAGTACGCACTTTTTTGTATTGAGAGTGACTCAAAAATCTTGATTTCTTAAGAAACAAGATTTTGTAGAGTCACTTTCCGCAGTGGTTTATTATATATCTAAAAAGCTTTTATAAAGCGAATTTAGATATCAATAAAACACTGCGTCTATGAGTTCTCATATTAACTTTGTTAAATTTTAGAACTTTTGTTTCATCTCCTAGCTAAACCACTCCATCAAAATCACCCAAATTATATCCTTTACAATTCATCTTTATCATTATAAAATTAAATGTATATTATTAGAAATGTTGGTGTTTATTTATGAATTTGAATTGTAAAATAAAATTTGAGAAATATTTAAAAGAAAATAATTTAGAAGATAAAAATAACATATTAGAGCTTTTCAGTCAGCTAAGTCTAGAGCAACTTGCTGAAAAACTTCTAACTTTAGATGAAGATGAAATTGTAAACTATGCAATTGAGTGTGTTTGCGAAGAACTTCTTATTACTTCATCATATAAAATAGAACGTACTGGGATGAAACTTGGTCTTCATAGAATGGAACATATTCTCGAACTTTTCGATCATCCTGAAAAAGATCTTAAAGTAATTCATGTTGCTGGAACTAACGGTAAAGGTTCTACTTGTTCTTATTTGAAAGATATGTTAAAAACTAAGTATAAAGTTGGATTATATACGAGTCCTGGTATGTTGAGTTTTAATGATAGAATCCGTGTTAACGATGATTTTATTTCATATAAGGAAGCTTATCGATTATTTAAATTGGTTCAAGAAACTTACGATAAAAATAATCCAGATCCTAGCGATAAACTGTCATTCTTCGAAATCATCACTGGTGTAGCTCTATTATACTTTAGAGAGCAAAAAACAGACTTCGTCATTATGGAAGTTGGTCTTGGTGGAAGATATGACGGAACAAATATTTTTAAAGAAAAAGTATTATCTATTATTGCAAAAATCGGTCTAGATCACACTGCGATTCTTGGCGATACTCTTGAGAAAATTGCTTATGAAAAAGGTGGAATTATCCAAGAAAATGATAATGTCCTAATTTACCCTGCTTGTGAAGGTGTAGTAAATGTAATAAAAGACATATGTGAAGAAAAAAATGCTAGCTTGAGTATTTTAAACGAAAAAGATATTGTTGTGAAGAAGGTCAAAGCTAGAGGTAACGAATTCTCATATAAAGGTGTAGATTATTCTACTAAAATGGTCGGTGCACACCAAACTTTTAACGCATCTTTAGCTTTAGAAGCATTATCTAATCTGAAAAAACGCAATATTATCGATATAGAAGATGAGGTTATAAAAGAAGCTCTAAGTAAATCAGTTTGGGTAGGACGTTTAGAGTGGATTCGTGAAAATATCCTTCTAGATGGCGCGCACAACAATGATGGTATAGATAGTTTAGTAGCCTACTTAGATAAGCAAAAATTCCCCAAATTGAAAATTCTGCTTGGTATTCTTGAAGACAAAGATTATAAAGATATGATCGAAAAATTAAAAACAATCCCAGCTGAATTCTCGGCAACAAAAGTTCCAATAGAAATTAAAGAATCAAATCTTGATAATCTAGTTCAAAGCTTCGGTGATACTCATGTTACTAAATATGAAAATTATGAAGTTGCATTAAACAACATTATCCCAAATCTAAAAGATGATGAAATTCTTCTAATTACAGGTTCACTTTATCTTATCTCAGCGGTAAGAGGTAAAATATTGGAGAAATACTAAATACACAAAAAAGAACCAGCATCACTGCCGGTTCTTTGTTTTTCTATTCATAGTTTTCTACAAAATGTTTTATCGCCGCTGCAAAATCTTCCACTACATGTGTAGCCTGATCTTTTACTTCTTGTGGCGCGCGGTTCATACAGTACGAAATATCTGCTACTTTAAACATATCCACGTCATTTCCTGAATCTCCTAAAGCTATTACCCTATCATACCCTGACCTGATAGCTTCAATACCACTAGCTTTAGAAATATTTTTTGCTGTGATTTCCATACGTGTTGAACCTGATTTATAAATCTCTACTTCTGGAAATTTTTCTTTCATTATATCGTAATGATAATCTAACTGTTCTTTTGTTGGTCTTACATTTATTTTATAGATTGTTTTTCCTTTTAACAGTTCAAAAGGATTTTCAACACAAATTAGTTCCATGTTCCACAATCTATCTTTTTTCTCATGATCAAAATTACCGATACGTTGTTTTCCATCTAAAGCATCAAATATTAATTTACTTTCCTTTAGATATTCGAATATTCCAGTTAAATCTTTAGTAGGAATATGTTTTTCAAAAAGAACTTCATCTTGTCTTGTTACGACCGCTCCGTTAAACCCTATCATGTGTGTAACATCCATATCATTGCCTTCTGCAATATATTTGATTTCTTCAACAGAACGCCCAGTCGCAACTGAGAAATCCCCGTATTTTTTCGCATCATGATACGCTTTTAAATCTTCTTGTTCTACGAACACTGAATTTTTAACATATGTTCCGTCTAAGTCTGTAACAAACAAATTCTTCATGAAATTATTCCTCCATACCAAGCATATCTTGGATTTCCATTTTTAACACATTAGCATGTGATCCATAAATTGATTGCATTTGCATATCACTTTCTGCAAATCCCATAGCTCCAAGTTTTGTTGTGATACGTTCTTGATCAACTACACTTTTATCTTTAACATTGATTCTTAAACGAGTTATACAAGCATCTACCGCTTCGATATTATCTGGACCACCGTGTGCTTTAATTAACTCAGTAGCTTGTTTTCTAATACCTTCTGGTGTTTTTTGTACTGTTTCCATTACTTCATCATCACCAGCAGCTACGTCAACTGATTTTGGTGCTTCTTCTTTCCCGATTGTAGCGATTTCTACACCTAGTTTAGCACGAGCTTCATTTTTATTAGATAATTTAACATCATCTCCGTCTTCACGACCAGGAGTTTTAAGATCGAATTTAACAATCATAAATCTGAATACGATGTAGTAGATGAAGAAGTAAACTACACCTACGATTGGTACTAACCACCAAGATGTTTTAGGACCTTGAAGTACTCCGTAGATTACCCAGTTAATAAATCCGTGTCCAGTTGGAGTAGCAACCCCTGCTCCTAACATGTGCATTACGAATAATGCTGAACCAGCTAAGAATGCGTGTACTACATAAAGAATTGGTGCTACGAATAAGAATGTGAATTCGATTGGTTCTGTAATACCAGTTAAGAATGATGTACCAGCAGCTGCGAATAATAATGATCCTACAACTTTACGTTTTTTCTCATCAGCAGTTTTGTACATGGCATAAGCTGCACCAGAAAGACCAAACATGAAGTAAACAAATTTACCACCGTTAAATCTAGTGATACTTGGGTCTACATGTTGTACGTTTGGATCAGCTAATGAAGCTAAGTAAGCGTTGATTGTACCAACTACACGGTGTCCACCAATTTCCCAAGCTCCACCTAGTTCTGTTGTACGAACTGGCCAGTTTAGACCGTGGTGAAGACCGAATGGTAATAATGCTCTCTCTACTAAACCATAAAGGAACGTTCCAATAGGTCCAGACTTAAGAATGAATACTGATAATACACTGATACCTTTTTGTACTGGAGGCCATACGAAGAATAATCCAGTAGCAACTGCTGACATGATTACGATAGTTGCGATAGGTACGAAACGTGGTCCACTGAAGAATCCAATAACTGTTGGTAATTGAACTTTAACAGCCCACTTATGGACGAAGTATACAACTATACCTACAATGATACCTCCGAATACACTAAGGTCCATTGTTTGAATACCAAGTACTTTTGTCTGCATGGCATTTGATAATGCTAATTTGGCTTCGTTACTTGATAATTTACTAGTATCTACTAATTTATGACTTTGTACTAATAGGAAGTTAAGTACGTAGTGTAATACGATGAATCCTAGTAAACCAGAAAGTGCAGCAGAACCTTTTTCACGTTTTGCTAAACCTACAGCTACCCCAACCGCAAAAATAATCGGTAAGTTGTTGAATGCTGTATCCCCTAATACGATTAGGAATTTCATAATAAATTGAATAATGTCATTTTTTAATGCTGGGAACATTTTTAGTGTGTTTGAATTACTGAAGGCTGTCCCGATCCCTTTAATAATACCTGCACCAGGAAGTACAGATACTGGTAATAAGAACGAACGTCCGAATTGCTCAAAAGCAGAGACGAATTTATTTTTTTTCTTTGCCATTACCTTTTCTCCTTTGTTATTTTTTATAGGTACATTATAACAGATTTGAAAACGATTTTTTCGATTTAGCCTAAAAGTTTCTTGTTTTGTAATTTATTACTATTTTAGTAAAATTTTACTGAACCCCAGAAAACCTTAACAATATAGCTTTTATTTTTCTACATTTTGTGATATGATACTTTATGCTGAGTAATCAGAAGAAAATCTTTAGTAAATTTTACTATAGGGGGTATTTTTTATGTTTTTTGAGAATCTAAAAGAAAACTATGATAAATTATCAATTTCAGAACAACAAGCCATTGATTATCTAATGAAACAAGATAATATTGAACATACTACTTTAAAAGAAATTAAACAGGAAATTCTTGTTTCTTCTTCTACTGTAATTCGTGCTTGTAAAAAATTGGGATATAACACATTTATTGACTTAAAATATGATTTAAAAATGAGTAAAGAATTAGCCAAAAATAATAAAACTACTTCTTCTACCTTTATTACTTTAAAAGAACAGCTTAGCGTTGAATTTTCTCGAACAATGTCTATTCTTAATCAAGATGATTTTGATACTTTTGCCGATAAAATAATTAATGCTCGTCGTATTTTTTGCTTAGGTAGTGGTTCTAGTTATATGGTTATGAGTGATTTTAATAGAAAACTTAAACTTATTAATCTTTGGTCAAATGACTATTTTGAACATTATTCTATTAAAAGAATCCCTGATATTTGTACAAAAGATGATGTAATTCTCGTATTTTCTCTAGGAGGAAATACAGACGTAATTAATGATTGCGTCTTAGCGGCAAAACAAAACGGAGCAACTATTTTATCGATCACTAGCCTTGCGAATAGCCCTCTCGCTAAAATGAGCGATCATTTAATAAAAGTATATGATGCACCGAAAAACAGAAAAAAAATTCGTTCTCGACTTATGCTAAACGTAGTTGGAATAATTCTATTCGAAACTATTGTGAATACAATAAGCCCTGGGCAATATGTAATAGATTAAAATTAATAACAAGCTTCAGATATTTTTCCGAAGCTTATTTATTTTTTTGTATTTCATTTCGATATTAAAAATTCAATCTATAGCTAAATTTTTTTTCCAATATAAACTATCCTAAAAAAAGAGGATGACTTTTGAGCCATCCTCTTTCTTATCGATTATCTAATTATTTCTTATTTTTCACCTTGTTTTTAGGTACTCGTTTTGCTGAACCTATATTCCAAACTGTCTCTTCTTGTGAGGCAATTTCTTTATAGATATTAGCAGTACTTTTTTCTGTAGCAGCTTTAGCTTCTACTGTTTTTTTTTCAACTAATTTTGGTTCATCTTTTTTTACTTGATTATTTATAGATAATCCTGTAGTTGATATACCAACTGGTTTATTTGAATTTTCGGCTGTATTACGTTTTGCTGAACCATAAACAGAAGAATATACTGGAGATGGTTTGAATTTACCTACACTACGTGATTTAGGCGTGATAGTATTTGAACTCATCATTTGACTCGTTACTGATCTAGTCGATGTAGAGATTCCTGATGATGAATATTTTTCAAAAATTGCATCAAGTATTTTTTGATTATTTTCAATTTTTTCTTTACTTACTGGTCTATATCCATGATCTACAGTTTTATATTCACCTAACTTAGTTCCATTCCCTTTATCAAAGTACTCAGAAACATCATTAGTATATAATTTTTCTGTATAATCTATTCCACGTTCTACCTCTTCAACTTGTTCACTTTCTTCATGAGCTTTAGCTTCTTCTACTCTCTTCTCAACTACTTCTTTAGGAACAACTTTTTCGTCTGTGAATTTATCTACATCATTAGCTTTTTTAATAATTTTATTGTTTGGAGATACTTCTCTTAACAAACTATCGATATTTACTGAATCTGCAGATTCTTCTAAATAGTTTTGCTCTTCTAATTCTTCGATTTCTTCTTCATCTAAATGATAATCACTGTAACCAGAAAGTCTGTCTTTTTTAACTTCTTTAATTTCTTCGTAGTCTTCAACTTCAATGTCTTCTATTTTAGCCGCTTCTTGAACTAAGTCAACATAAGTTTCTTCTTGTTTTTCTTTCTTAAGATCAGCTAAGTTTTCATTAAGTTCTTCTATTTCAGGAAGAGTCTCTTCTTTTCTTGGAGAAACATCAATTTTCTCAGTTTCAATAAGTTCATCTAAAGCTGTTCTTTCTTGAGTATTTTCAGATTTCTTACCTTCATATAAACCTTTTCTGAAGTTTTCAACTTCTTCACTAGATTCTTGGCCTTCTTCGAATCTTTCGCCAACAAGTTTTTTGCTTACTCTATCGATATCATCTTCGAATAAATCTTCATTCCCTTCTAACACATCATGTACAGAAGTATATTTTAATTTTTCACGACGACTTCCTTCAGCATCAAGTTCTCTTACTTCTAGCGTTGGAGCTTCTTTCTCGTGAGTTTTACTTTCTTTTTCACGAATCTCATCAAAAATACCATCTAATTTTTCATTTTTCTTAACGTATAGTGGATTATCTTTTTCAATTTTATCGCTTCTTCTCTCTAAAGAATTAAAGTTTTCTTCGAATTCTCTACGAGCTTCTCTATTTTTAGTAGTTCTTTCTTCTTGAACTTGTGTTTCCTCTTGAGCTTGACCTTTGAACGAAGTTGCTACTTCTTGTTTCAATTCACTACTATCTTTCCCTAATACTACACTGTCTCCAAGTTCATCAATCTTGTGGTCTTGTTTTAATCTCTTAGTACGAACAGCTGCAAGCGTTGGGTGTTTTCTTCTTGTTGGTTTCTCATCAAAGATATCAACATCAGTTATTTCAGAACTTGTAACACCAAGTTTCTTAAGTGCATCCCCTAAATCTGTGACTGTACCAGCTGAAGCTTTTTCTTCTTTTTCTTCATATTTTGTAATATCAATTTCTTCAAATTTAGCCTCTTCTTTAACTTCATCTACAAACTCAATTTCAAGTTCTTCTTCCGGTTCAGAATTAAATCTTTCAACTGAGACTTGAGGTTTTTTCTTAACAGGAGTTTCCTCTTCGTATTCTTCCTCAAAATCATCTAATACCGCTTCTAACTCTTCTTGATCAATCTCATCTTCACTTACGTTAAACAATTTTTCTTTAAGCCTTGAGAAGAATCCTACTTTTTTATCTTCTTCGTATTCTTCTTCATCTTCTTCATAATCTTCAAAGACTTCTTCTTTTACTACTCTTGATTGTTCTTTTTTAGCTAGTTTAGCTTTTTCTTCTTGTTCGCGTTTTTGGCGTTCTAAATATGTTTTATAATCTTCAGCCTCATCGTCTTTATCTTCTTCAAGAACATCCTCATCTAGAAAATCATCGTCTATCTCTTCATCATTTTGTTTAAATAGATTTTTGAATTTAGCGAAGAAGCCATTTCCTTTTTTAGATTTTTTCTCTTGTTTGAAGTCTTCTTCATAATCTTCATCTTCAAACTCATCTATTTCAAAGTCGTCTAAGTTTACTTCTTCATAATCTTCAAACTTTTCTTGAACCTGTTCTCTCTCTCTTCTATTTCTGAAATCTGATTCAAACTCATCATCTTCAAAAGTTCTCTTA
Organism: Gemella haemolysans; assembly: GCA_032567735.1. GTDB lineage: Bacteria > Bacillota > Bacilli > Staphylococcales > Gemellaceae > Gemella > Gemella haemolysans_E. The sequence goes on from JAWHCX010000005.1 coordinate 21,524, forward strand.
GATTTTCTAGAACTAAAGTCTATCTCAAAATCTTCTTCATCTTCATAATAGACTCTTTCTTTTCTCTTATCTGCAGTTTTTCTTTCTTTACCTGCTAATGAATCATCTTTCTTTTCTTTTCTAGAAACTTCTTCTTCGAATATCTCATCTTCATCTTCTTCTAAAAACCACTTTTTCCAATTCACCATGCTTCACACCTCCTAAGTTAAATTCTATTTAAGATTTAAATCTTTCACACGAGTTCCTACTTTAGTATCCGCGTCTAATACTAAAATTCCTCGTGCTTCTTCTTGTGGTAATCCTAATTCACGTTTTGAACATAACATTCCGTTTGATTCAACACCACGTAATTTTGATTTTTTAATTAATAAACCACTTGGCATCATTGCTCCACTTAGAGCTACAACAACTTTTTGTCCTGCTTCTACATTTGGAGCTCCACAAACGATTTGTAATGTCTCATCTTCACTAACTTTTACTTCAGTTACTTTTAACTTATCTGCGTCTGGGTGTTTTTCACAACTTAAAACTTCTCCAACTACAAAGAAATCATCGTTATTACCTTCTAAGTCTATTTTGATTCCATTTTTTTCTAAACGTTTTTGAAGAATTTCTTTTTGTTCATCAGTTAAATCGATACTACCTTCTCCATCTAATTTCAAGTTTTCAACGTTAAAAATATTTAACCCAACTAAAGCACCATTCTCGTCTTTAATTAAAGTAATATTTTTTTTCTCTTCGTATGTTACCTCTTCTTTACTTTGAATAGTAATTAATAATGTTTCTCCTAACATTTTCTTATTGTAAAAAAATAACATGACTCTCTCTCCTATACTTAATTTTAATTTTTAAAGTTATTCTACAAAAATAAAATAACTCTCTAGTTCTCTTCCATCATATTTAAATGTAATTGTTGTAATAGGCACTAGTCCTTCTGTGAAAAAATGAACCATCATCTTTTGTAGAATTTCTAATCCTTGTTTATTGTTAACATCTGCAATTATTAACGCATCTTGATGTGGTAATCCTACATAAAATGAGTCACCAATTTTTTTATAAAAATAATCTAATAGTTTCTTATCAAATATTCTAGATCCGTCATAACCATCTTTCGCATTCAAGAAATAAAATTTATTTCCTGCAACTTCATCCACATTATACTTAAGCGGTAGTTTTTCTAGATTTTTTTTAGCAACTTCTAAAACTTCTTGCTTATTTTTTGAGAATTTATCTAAAAAACTACTATCTAACAATTTATATCCATCTATAAAATCATAAGCTAGATACATTTTAGTCTCGTTTGTATGTTCAAAACTAATAAGATTATTCTCATTATCTTTATTGAAACTACTCGCTCGAACTATCGGATAAATATTTTTCAATAATTCATCTTCAGTTATATCATCTATAGAAAGTTTTTTTTGTGCATTAAAATTCCCTACTATATAGTAGACAAACTCTTCTATTTTTTTATCACTTTCACTAGTTTTTTTATCTCCTAGCTTCCTTACAAAACTATCTATATCTATTTTTGCACGACGATTTTCATACTCTAAAATAAAAACACTATTATCTTTTTCTCGTCGCTCATGAATTTTTAAAGTAGGTAGCTTTTCTATTATTTTTTCAAATATATAATCTCTTGAATAAGACATACTGCCTCCAATTTTTGTGTATAATATGGCAACTTAATTATATCATATTTATTTGTATTCAATCAACATAAATAGGGAATATATACAAATATTATTCACTTTTTTACACTTTATTTATTTAATTGCAGCATAGTCTTTTATTTGTTATAATTTTATATATAAAACTTAGGAGGAATTTTGTGAATAACGAAGCTAAAAAAGCTGAATTATTGGAAAAATACAATAATTGGGCAAAAAAAAATAAACAACGCTTGTTAATTTCTGTTGCTGTTTACTTAATAATAATTTTATTGAATTTCATATTTTTAAAAAATAATAAAATTACTATTCTTTCTTCTTTATTATTTTTTACTTATGCTATTTATGTATTTTCATTAATTTGGTTTATAAATAATAAACTTATTATGAATATTGATTCTATAGATTTTGATATAAAATAAACTGACTTAAATTAATCACTTTCGATTATTTAAGTCAGTCTTTTTATTTATCAAGCTTCTTGTACTTCTAGCTCTTCTTCATCTTCTTTTCCAATTTCATCAAGAGCCATGATTTTTTCCAGTGGGTTAGCTATGATAAATAGTAATCCCCCTAAAATCCCCATAACTACTGCGATATTATTAAAACTTTATAAATTCAATATATTAGATGAAAAATGACTTTTTAAATTTTAAATTTAAAGGATTCATCATTATTCATTTTAAAGAACTATTATATATAAAATAATAGTATTTTTTTATTATAAACCGAAATCACCTAAATTAGCGCGAAAATTAACTTATTAAACTAAAAAAAACTTACGAAAAAAATTTTTTTATGCTATAATACCTAGCGTATTTCAAAAAATCGAAAGGAGTCAATATGACATTAAAAAGAAATTCTAAATTATTTTTAGTTCTGTTTCTAGGAACTTTATCGGCTTTTGGGCCATTTGTTACAGACTTATATTTACCAGCATTGCCTACTATGACATCATTCTTCAATGCTAGCACCTCAACAATTCAACTTACTCTAACAGGTAGTATGGTTGGTCTTGCATTAGGGCAATTGCTTATTGGACCTATCAGCGATAAATACGGACGTAAAAATCCATTAATAATAAGCTTAGTTATATATTTAATAAGTACACTCGCTATTATTATCTTTCCGAATGTTTACGCAATGATAACATTGAGATTTATCCAAGGTATTTCATCTGCAGGTGCTGTAGTTATTTCTCGTGCTATTTCTACTGATTTATACCAAGGACGTGAACTAGCAACATTCTTTGCGTTACTTATGGCAGTTAACGGCTTAGCGCCTATTCTTTCTCCTATTATAGGAAGTTTATTACTACAACTTACAGACTGGAGAGGAATATTTGTAACCCTTGCTGTGATAGGTATTATCTTATTAGTTGTAGGTTTCAAATTCCATGACTCACTAGAGTCTAGTAAACGATTGAATCTTCCAATAACTAAAACTTATTACTCGATCATCCTAGTCGCAAAAAATAAACTGTTCTTTGCACTGGTTATCATCCAAGGATTCGCCTTAGCTGCAATGTTTGCATATATAGCTGCATCTCCATTTATCTTACAAACACACTATAATTTAACTCCATTGATGTACAGTTTGTGTTTTGGTCTTAATGGTTTTGCTATAGTTTTAGGTAGTAAAAGCGCTGGTAACTTTAAAGAAAAAAGTAGTATTAAGCTAGGATTATCAGTTATGCTAGCAGTTAGTATTTATCTAGCAATCGTTTTAACATTAACATTACCTTTCCTATTCATTGAAGCTGGATTCTTCCTTCTTTTACTTGGATTAGGATTTATTTTACCAGCTGGTTCTGCTATCGCTATGAGTTTAGAGCGTGAGCGTGCTGGAAGTGCCTCAGCTTTCTTTGGATTTGTACCATTCTTCTTAGGTGGTGTTGTTTCACCACTGGTCGGAATTGGAAACATCTTCCATTCTAGTGCAATTGCAATCGTGATTTGTTCTGCAATATCTTTTGTAACATTCAAATTAGTTGAAAAGAGAATATAAAATTAAAAATCTAAGTTATAAAATTATGTAATTACATAATTTTATAACTTAGATTTTCTTTATATAATTTTAAAAAAAGACGATCAAGTGATCGCCTTTTTATTTATATTATCTCATTCCCCAAGCTGCTAAACCTTGCGCTTTGTATGCACGAGTAGCTGCATTGATTTGGTCTTGAACTGTTGCTGTAGATCCCCATCCTGGCATAGTTTGGAATAATCCACTAGCTCCTGAAGCGTTTCTAGCATTTACTTGTCCATTTGATTCACGAGCAATAATGTGCTCCCAAGTTGAAGCTGAAACTCCTGTACGACGAGCCATCTCTTGAGCTGCCGCGGCTCCGTCTGCTCCTGCTGTGTTACCATTTGATAATCTTACTGAACCACCAGCTGCAGAATATGATTGAGCTGGAGCTGATTGAACTGCATATGATTGACTTGATGATGTTGCTTGACTAGAAACTTTTTGTTCTACTGGACGTTGTTTAGTTCCTACTACAACTACTTTAGCTGTCGCTTCTGTAAGTACTTTTTCTGAAACAACTTCTCTAGAGATTTCTTTCCCTTTCTCTCTTACAACATTATAAGTTACTTCTTTTTCTCCGTTTTTACCTTCAACTTTAGTAACTTTTTCATCTACATATTTAGAATCATCTTTTTCTTCTTTTGTTTCAAATTTGATTTCTTCTTTTTTAACTTCTGTAGCTTTTCCGTCTCTTACGATTTTAATAGTATCAACTGTTGCTACTTCTTTATTTAAATCTGGTGTTACTCTATCGTTTTCTCCAAGAGTAATGTTTAATTCTTTTAAGATATCTCCAACTTTTTTGTAAGTAGTTTTTCTTACTGTAGTTGTATCACCATCAACGATTGTTATTTCGTGAGCTTTATAGATATTAATAGTTTCTCCACCATTTACTTTTGTATCTAATCCTGGTTCTACTCTATCATCTGCTCCAAAAGGAATATCATTAGCAATAAGAATTTCTCTTACTGTTCCTTTTTTAGCTTTTAGCTCAACTTTACTTCCGTTATCTAAACTTACGGCGAAAACATTGTGCCCTGTATATTCTTCCGCTACTACGAAAGCTCCTGATAATAATAATCCTGATGTTGCTGCTGCTGCAATAATTCTACCTAATTTCATTCTGTTAATCAATCTCCTTTTTATCTTCTAATCCGAACAACGTACATGCATTATTAAATGTTTGTTTTGTTAGTTGTTCATACGACATTTCTTTAAGATCTGCAATTTCTTGTGCTACATAATGCACATATGCAGGTTCATTTCTTTTTCCTCTATATGGTGTTGGTGTTAAATACGGACAATCCGTTTCAATCAACAACTTATCTAATGGACAAGCTTTTGCTACTTCTTTAGGTGTCTTCGCATTTTTAAATGTTACTGGACCTCCTAATGAAATGTAGAAGTTCTCTTTCAGCATAATATTCATACTTTCTACAGAACCAGAAAAGCTATGCATTATTCCACCGATCTCACTAGCTTTTTCTTCTTGAAGTATTTGTATTGTATCTGCCATAGCATCACGTGTGTGAATTACTATTGGTTTATTTACTTCTTTAGCTAGTTGAATTTGTCTTCTAAATACTTCTTTTTGAACATCTTTTGGACTTTTATCCCAATGATAATCTAGACCAATCTCTCCGATTGCTACTACCTTATCATTTGTTAAAGCAATATTTTTTATCATTTCATATTTTTCTTCTGTGAAATCTATTGCTTCTACTGGGTGCCAACCAACTGTTAAATATAAAAAGTCATATTTAGCTGTAATTTCCAGTGCTTTTTCTATACTTTTATCATCGAAACCAACTATGTTTATTAATTTCACTCCCGCTTCTTTCGCACGAGTAATAGTTTCTTCTAAGTCTTCTAAATAAGCATCATCATTTAGATGCGCATGTGTATCAAATAACATACTACGCCTCCTTACTCTTATTAGTATAACAAAACAAAGTTTCAGTAGAATATCTAAACTATTTCAATTATGTTACAATACTTTTTCAATTAAGATATGTTAGCGCAAACATTGTTATTTCTAGGTTTTTAAACTAATTAAGAGAGAGTTATTGTCTATTTTTAGATATAATTTATAAATTTTTAATATTTAAATTTTACTGAATATATATTAATTTTTGTTAAAAAATAAAAAACGACTTAAATAATAAGATACATCAATCATCATTATTAAAAGTCGTTCTTTTTATATTATTCAGCTTTGAAGTCTACTACTTGAGCACCAATAAGTTGCTCTAACACTTCTGGTTTTACTTCCACTTGGTGCCCTACTTTACCTGCAGAGATAATAATCGTTTCAACTTCACGACATTTTTCATCTACAAAAGTCGGGAATAATTTTTTCATCGCAAATGGTGAACATCCACCTTTTACATATCCTGTAATTTTTGTCAGGTCTTTAAGTGGTAACATTGATAAACTTTTCACTCCTGCTGCCTTAGCAAGCTTCTTAAAGTTTATGCTATCTTCACTCATAAGTACTCCTACAACGTAGTTACCTTTACCATCTGCAGTCATAATTGTTTTAAATACTTGATTATGGTCGCGCCCGATAATATCAGCTACTCCTACACCAGTCTTCGCAGCATCACTTTCTGCATCAAATTCAAAATGATTATACTCTACACCATTTTCATCTAAAAATCGCATAGCATTTGTTTTAATTTCTTTTTTCTTAGCCATAATAGCTCCTCTTTTCCATATTATGTAATAATATTATTATTTTACTCCAAAGTTTGCATTGTGTCAAAATTTGCATTACATGATCTAAATTAACATATAAAAAGAAGTTACACTAAAAAATTTAAAGTGTAACTTCTTGATTTATAATTTTATTTTAGTAGTTTCTTATTTTTCTGTTCCCCAAACTTCTTCTACTATTTCTTTGATTAGACCAATTTTTTTCCATTGATCTTCTTCTGTGATCACATTTCCTTCTTCAGTAGAAGCGAAACCACATTGAGTACTTAAGTAGATGTTTTCTAATGGAACATATTCGCTAGCTTCTTTAATTCTTGCGATTACTTCTTCTTTATCTTCTAAATCTGCAAATTTAGATGTAATTAATCCTAAAACAACTTTTTTATCTTTTCCAACTTTTGCTAGTGGCTTGAAATCTCCTGCACGATCTGTATCGTATTCTAAGTAGTACGCATCTACGTTTTCTCCAGCAAGTAACTCGTCTTCAACGTTTTGGTATCCACCTTGAGAAATCCATTTAGAAGCGAAGTTACCACGACAAACGTGCGTATTGATAGCTAAATCCTCAGGCTTACCTTCAATTACTTCATTGTTAAGAGCTAGGCAACGTGCTGCATATTCTCTACGAACTTCTTCTAGAGGACGTGCGTCACGAAAACGATTCGCAAATCCATCATCAGCTAATGCTCCCCAAGTACAATCGTCAAATTGTAATACACGTAATCCTTCGTTGTAAAGGTCTGCGATTACTTGTTTATAAGCTGCTACAATCGCATCTTTTAATTCTTCGAATGTTAGATAGAATTTTTCGTATCCTTTGATGTGATCTTCTGTACGAATTAACTCAAAGTATAATTGTGATGGTGATGGAATTGTTAATTTTACAGTTACACCTTCTTTATCAGCTACTAAGTCTCTCAAGAATTTATAGTGAGCTACAAATGGATGATTTTCTCCACTGATTTTTCCTGATACTTTTGCTGTATCTGGTTTAGTTTCAATTCCTTTAAATGGATATCCTTTTTCTCCTTGAACGTGCTCCACACCATTAAGTCCCCAGAAGAAATCAAGGTGCCAGTATGCACGACGAAACTCCCCGTCAGTTACTCCTTTTAATCCATTTGCAATTTGTTTTTCAACTAATTCTGTAATTGTTTTATCTTCTACTTTAGTTAATTCTTCTTGTGAAATTTCTCCTTTTGAGAATTTTTCACGAGCTTCTACTAGCTCTTTAGGTCTTAAAAATGACCCCACGTGATCTACTCTGTATGCTGCTCTTTCTACTACTTTATTTTGACATCCTTGACACATAATATTCTTTCTCCTTTTATTTAACTGATTTATTTTCTCTTTTTGTTTTATTCTTCTGACTTTATTATTTTGACTTTATTATAAACTTCTAGTAACTTTTCTTCTTTTCTAATACATATTTTTTCTCATAAACTAAAACTTTTTTATAAAGACCGTACTATTCGTCTTCTGGTAGTATCGCTACTACTCTTACTGGTGATCCAGTTGCTTCTGTCCAGTTTGGATAAGCAATTGAGATTAATGCTCCAGTTGCAGGTACTTGATCAAGATTTGCTAAAACTTCGATTTGGTAAATATCTTGTTCTAGTAAGTAATATTCTTGAATAAGTCCTTCTGCAGCTGCTGTAACTCCTGAATCAGTATCTAAAGTCTCATGTCCAACTGCTTTAACTTTTCTTTCTTTAATTAAGAATTCTAATGCATCTCTTCCCCAACCTGGAGTGTGTTGAACATCATTTTCGTCTAGATTTCTAATTTCATCATAGTTAGGCCAACGTTTAGACCAATCACTTCTGAATGCTACGAATGATTCTGGTAATATTTCACCATGCTCAGCTTCAAAATCAAGGATATCTTGTTTAGAAATCACATAGTCATTATTTTCCGCTACTTCTTTACTTTTATCAATTACGTATAAAGGTAATAGTAAATCTTTAAGTTCAATTTCATCTAACCAACGTCCACCTTCTACGAAGTGAATCGGCGCATCAATGTGTGTTCCATATTGACCAACAACTGAGAATTTTTGAACATAGAATCCATCTTTTAAAGTAAAGACATTTTCTTTTTCTAAAGCGGGTAGCGCTGGGAATTTAGGTGAATTTTCATCAATTTTATGGCTTAAGTTAACCCATTTTTTGTTTTTTAAAGTTTTATAAATATTTAGTAATTCTGACATGTTTTTGTCCCTCCAAAGTGTTTGTAATATTAGATTAAGTTAAGTATCCTTGTGATTATTTTGAGAAATAAAAAAATCCTCACAGAAGCGTTTATGCTTCTGCAAGGACGTCTAATAATTTACGTGTTACCACCTTACTTTATGATATTCTCACAAATATCAACTCAAAAAGTACGCACCAAAATATATTGATGTTATACCCTGAAGCTATAACGGGCTCACCCGTAAAGGTCTAATTATTCGACCATTAACACTCAAAGACCATTTTCAAAGTTTCCAATACGATCTCTTTTCACCAACCGAGACTCTCTTTACCATCTTTCACTTTTACTTATCTTATCAACGTGTGAATCATTAACTTGTTATTAAGTATATCAGTAAATTTTTTATGTGTCAACCGTTTTTTTGAAAAATTGTGTATTTTTTCTTGAAAACTTTACAAAACTCTATAGAATTGTCGGAAAATAAAGAATGATTTCTAATTATTTTTAATTTTATACTCTTATTTTTGTTCTAACTAATTTCCAAACTATAGCTGGTATTAATAATATCGTTAATGCTAAGGATACACCTTGGCTAATAGTAAACACTTCTGTTAGCACTACCAGTGAAAAAGCAAATACTCCCATTAATAATATTAAATATCCCACTAATGAAACTCTTTCTATTGTGAAAAATTCACCTTCTTTTTCTACATTGTGAATCTTATAAACCTTACTTGCTAACAGCATAATTATTGTTAAAATAACTAGGTAAATAATAATATTCTTCCAAGGAGTGTATGCGAAATAATAAAATATTGGAACTTTTGGAAAATTATCAAGAAACTTCTCATCTGGGAGATAATTTACAAAGAATAATCTTCCTATTGCAATCCATACTACTAATGGATAGTATATCAGTGTAAGAGCCGGAATATACATCGCACCTATGCTTAATATACTTCCACAAAAACTTGATAAAATAACTACTAATAATACTAGACCTATTCCTAGTATATATACTTTATTGTTTATTTCAAATACCGCTGGCACGTTATAAATTTCTCCTAACAAACTATTGCTTATAACCGCTATATTAGCTAGTCCTGTTAAAATATAAGTAACTACTAAAGTTAAGAACGATAAAATTACTTTGGCAAAATATACTTTCTCTTTTTCATATGGCAAACTCGCTACAAATTTACCAAAATTAGTATGATATTCTGCTCCAAATATTAACAACGGAATTAAAGTTATCAAAATATAATAACCAATATTAGTTCCCTCGTTAAACATAGTTTCCTTTAAATTGACTTTATTAGATTCTAGATTTTCTTTTAAGAAAGTTAATGTTTTTACATTACTAATATCTAATGCTGGCGGATATACTTTATCTAATTCCTCTTGTTTATCAAAGTACTCCTTGCTACCCGGCTGCATTCGTGACCATTCTTTATACTTAGGAACGTTATTTAGTTCTTCTTCCGTTAAATATTGTTTGTATTTTTCATTCTCTCCACCTGCAAGTACATTTAGATCCTCATTATTAGTATAAAATGTCCATATTGGAGAACTTGGAAAATTATGTAAATATGCTCCAACCGCATATGCATGTTTCATCTCAGCTAATTTTTCTTTTGAAAATTTTTCTTTATAATTTTTTTGATATTCTTCTTTCAACTTATATAGTTCATGTGTTTTTTTATTTAATTCATCATTAGATGCACCTTTTCTAATTTCCAATTCCTTAGCTATTCCTGTTGTTAATTGAAAATCATAAACTGCAACTCCATTTTTTAATTCATTTAGTTGTTTATTAGTAGTTGTAGCTGCAAATGTCGAGAAGGCAATTAATAGTATAATTAACATTATTGAATATTGTTTCAAATATATGCGAATAATTTTTAAAATATCTTTACACATTTTCATCTTCCCCCTTACTATTTAATAAAAAGATATCCTCTATTACAATAGGTAGTTTATCATATTGAAGAAGATCTTTATCTTGAATAATGTCATGAGTAGCATCATAACTTCCCCTCATAATAACCACATAAACTCTTCCAATATTACTAATAATTTTTACATCAGGATTACTACGTAACTCCTCTGGTATTTTTTCTTGATATACTAATTGATATTTACTATACTCATCCTTATTAATTTCTTTACCTATTCCAATTCCATCATCTAAATAGACAACTTTTTCACTTATATTTTCTAAAGCATTTAATTGATGACTACTAATTAATAATCCAATCCCATCACTTTGAGCATCCAAAATATAATCAACTATCATTTTAGTATTTATCACATCTATCCCATCTAATGGTTCATCTAAAAAAATAAACTTTGTTCGACAAGAAATCCCCAAGATCAAGCTGAAAATAGCTAATTGTCCTTTTGATAATTCAGATAATCTACTGGTTTGTGATAATTTAATTTTTTCTAATTCTGTTTTAAAATATTGTTCATCAAAATTTTCATAAGCTAACTTGTAAAATTCACAAACCCTTTTAATTTTAGAATTTTTAAAATAATCGAATCTATCCGGTATATAAATAAGTTGTTTTTTTATATTTTTATTATCTACACCTTCAATTTCTATTTCCCCAGAATCTTGACTATATATTCCTGATAAAATCTTTAATAATGTTGTTTTCCCACTTCCGTTTCTACCAATAAGTGCTACAATTTCTCCAGTACTTACGGTAAAACTAACATTATTTAATACTATCTTTTTTGAAAATTTTTTATTAATATTCTTTATCGCAAGTTTCATAATTTTTCTCCTTTATCTTTTCAGAAACCACTTCACATAACTTTTCTACTGATAATCCCAAAAATCTCCATTCCATGATTAATTCTTTTAACTTTACATCTATCTTCTTATTATCCATTATTAATCATCCTTTCGAAATTCTAACTTAATTTTTTCTAATAAATCTTCTTCCGAGATTCCCCTTATCTTTACTTCCCTAACCAATTCTTCAATTATAGAATCTATTAATTCATAATTTGGGATAATACTATCAAAGTTATTAGTGATAAAAGTACCTTTCCCTACAATTGTTATGATTATCTTTTCACTTTCCAGCTGTTGAAAAGCTTTTTGTATCGTACTAACATTAACACCTAACATTTTCGAAAATTCTCTTACCGATGGTAATTTATCTCCCTCCTGTAATAAGTTTTTGCTTATCATAGACTTAATTTGATCTACTATTTGTTTATAAATCGGTTTCTCTGATAATGAATCAATTTGAAACATAGTGACCTCCTTTCTAAGTGTACCATATACCACCATACATCTTCCACTTAAAGTGTACCACACATCACCATACATTTCAAGTAAAAAAAAGACATAATAATAAATTTTCCAATAAATTATTATGTCTAAATTTTTTATTTATGTTTTTTCTGTAATAATGGGTTTAATACTACCCTAAAAATTGAATCCGCGATTATTATTCCTACTGCAAGTCCTACTGCTCCATAAAAACTATTTAGGAAAATTTTTGCAGAATTTCCATATTCATCTAGCAATAATGTTCTAAATGCATCGTAAATAGTAACCCCCGGTACTACTGGAACCAGCCCAGGTACGAAGTATACTGTTAAGGGGTTTTTAAATTTTATCGCACAGATTTGGCTTATATTTGCTAGAAGTAGTGAACACACTAAGCTCGACATGAATACACTTTGTCCATGACTCCACATTTCCCAATATCCACACCAACCTATTGCACCAATGACTCCACCTGTTACTAAAGTTTTCTTCGGAACATCACAAACAATTGCGAATGAAACGGAAGATATAAAACTAAAAACGAAGTGATATAGTAATAATAAGGCATGACTTAAAACTGCAATCATTATACCACACCTCCTAATAATCTGACTAGATAATAGACAGTTACAATACCTGCACCTAATGCAAAAGCTACACAGAATGTTTCAATAAATCGAATAGATCCAGATATAAACTGTTTAGCGATTATATCCCTCATGGAGTTCGTAATTGTAATACCGGGTACAAGTGGAACTACAGCCCCTATCATAGCTAATCTTAAAGACTGACCATTTAACAATGCAAATCCTAAATAACCTGCTACTCCTCCAGCAAAGGTACTAATATACTCTGATATAAACGGTGCCTTTAGATATCCTATAACTTTTACATATACATAAAATGCTACTGCTCCAGCTATGCTCCCAGGAATTACATCCCAAAAACTTCCCTCGAATATCAATACGATACTTCCACTAAGAATACCTGAACAAAGAACTTTAAACCAATTTTTAATCGGACTTTTTTCTGCTTGAACTCTCTTAAGTGCATCATACATATCCAACAGACTAATCTGACCCGATGTATAGGCCCTTGATAAGGTATTTACGGCTGTTGTTTTAGTTAAGTTATATGTTCTATCTGCAACACGTCTAAAATCTGTACCTATCCCTTCTATTCTTATAAAAATACCCGTTAAAGTTACGTGTGTATAATATTCATCCGTCCTAACTTCTCCTACACCTTTTCTAATAATTCTCTCCAGTGTATCCTCTGTTCTATAAACTTCAGCGCCGTTTTCCATTAGGATTTTTCCCGCAAGTAAGGCTGTTTTCATTAATAATTTCTCATACATCTCTTTTTCCCAATTAAGATCAGCAAGATAGTCAAAATAAAAAAACTATATATTATTACACAGTTTTAATAAATATCGTTTTTAGGATTATCTGTACTACTTTCTAATCTCCCAACCTTTCTCAAATCGTTTCCATGGTTATTATATCATAAATATTGTAATAAAAATATACTTTTTATTATTTTATTTTTCTATTTTTTCATCTTCAATAATTTTTATATTTTATAATGTTTTTAATTTTTTATTATTCTTTTCCCTTTTAATAAAATCTTTATTTTCTTTAAAAAAATTATTTTTTTACGATATCCCCTCATATCGCTTGAATAAAATGTTTATAAGTACTACAATAAAATTAAAGAATATTTCATGTAAGGGGGAAATATTATGAAAGTTATATTTTTAAAAACTCTACGAGAATAAACATTTTTACATAACATATATAAAATCAATTATTTACAAATTAGGAGGAGAATTATTATGGGATGTACAACTATTCTTGTAGGAAAAAATGCTAGTTACGATGGTTCAACTATGGTGGCTCGTACTGAGGACTCACCATCAGGAGTGTTTAGATCAAAAAAATTCATAAACGTAAGCCCAGAGGAGCAACCTCGTAAATATAAATCTGTTATTTCAAAAGTAGAAATCGAATTACCTAATAATCCGGTACGTTATACTGCGGTACCTAATGCTATTTTAGACAATGGTATTTGGGGACAATGTGGTGCTAATGAATATAATGTTTCAATGAGTGCTACTGAAACTATTACATCTAACGAACGTGTCCTTGGAGCAGATCCATTAGTAGAATATAAAGCAGCTATTGGTAAACCAGGAGACGATGATTATGTACCTGAACAAGTAGGTGGAATCGGTGAAGAGGACATCTATACAATAGTTATGCCATATATTGCTAGTGCAAGAGAAGGTGTTACGTTTTTAGGAAAACTATTAGAAAAATATGGTACTTATGAAATGAATGGAATTGCGTTTCAAGATGAAAACGAAATTTGGTGGTTTGAAACTATCGGTGGACATCATTGGATGGCACGTCGCGTTCCTGATGATAGTTATGTAATTATGCCAAACCAACTTGGTATTGATCATTTTGATTTTGAAGATGCTTTTGGAGCAAAAAAAGAATATATGTGCTCTGCTGATTTAAAAGAATTTGTAGATAAATATCATTTAGACTTATCTATCGATGGAAACTTTAATCCACGTCACGCTTTTGGTAGTCGTAGTGATGCCGATCATACATATAATACACCTCGTGCTTGGATTCTTCAACGTTATTTCAATCCTACATCAAACACATACGATGGAATAAATGCTGACTATCGTCCAGACTCTGATAATTTGCCTTGGGCAAGAGTACCAGAGAAAAAAATTACTGTTGAAGATATTAAATATGGATTATCTCACCACTATCAAGGAACTGAATATGATTCATATTCTAAAAACATCCACTCTGTTAAAAAAGGAACTCTACGTCCAATTGGTATAAATCGTACGAACTTCTTAGGATTAGTTCAAATAAGACCATATATGCCTGATGAACTTAAATCTATTCAATGGCTAGCTGTTGGTTCTTGTGTGTTTAATGCTATTGTTCCATTCTACACTAATATTAATCGCACTCCTGAATACCTAGCTAATACAACTAACCAAGTAACAACTGAAAACTTCTACTGGACTAATCGCTTAATTGCAGCTCTTTGTGATGCTCATTTTGCAGATACTGCTTCACATATTGAACGTTATCAATTGAAAGTTCAATCACAATCAAGAGAACTTCTTAATAAATATGATGAAGAGTTTATAGAAACTAAAGTTTCTAAAGAAGCTGCAAAAGACTATCTAGAAAAAGCTAATGATAAAATTGCTAAAGAACTAAAAGTTCAAACAGATGATTTACTAGATAAAGCATTATTTACAGCAAGCTGTAATATGAGAAATAAATTTGCAAGATCTGATGCGTAATAATAAACAAGAACCATATGGTATTTTCCATATGGTTCTTTAATTTTATTTTGTCAATTCGTAGTAGACGTACTTTGTACGAAACCTATGCTAATTCAAAATTTTAAAATTCTACATTGTCACTTCGCAGTTGGAACTATGAGTTAATCGTTAAATTTTACAAATCCAAAGGATGCAGAGAAATTTTATCGAGTAACTTATGCAACAATAACTCTAATCATCAGAAGCAACGCGACTAAGATGATTAGTAGTTATCACTGCTACTTTCTTTCGTCTCTTTGTTCCTCAGAAATTTAGTTCCTTTTGCGTATTTTGCACGTAATGATTTTTACGAATCAAAGATTCTAAAAATCTTAACACTGCCTCGCAGTCTTGACTAAACTTTTATTCGTCACTTCGTTCCTCTAAAAGTAAGTCTTCGTTGCGTACTTTGTACGTAAGGATCATATTACCTAGTTATAAGACCAAAATTTGTCACTTCGCAGTAGACGTATTCCAATCAGCTTCAGCTATCGCTTTGCTTCTTGGTACGTCCTTGCGTACTTTGTACCTAACGTTTTATGCAATTCGAAGAATTGCTAAAACGAAAGGTACAAAGCAAAAAAAGACTACCTTGCCTGGTAATCTTTTAAAGTATAATTAGATTTAATTTTTAAAGGGACAAAAGGGTATCCTAGCGATATGCTAGGATACATTAGAGCTAGACGACGTAGCCTTTTCCTACGCATTTCAAGCACTCTTTTGCCAAAAAAATTAGTTTAAATTCTTGTTGTATGTGTTGTTTAGTTGTGTGTGTATGTAGTATGTTATTGTTGTATGAAAAATTTTTATTAAACTAATTCTATAATAGCTGTTTCTGCACCATCACCTTTACGTGGTCCAACACGTAGAATACGAGTGTATCCACCGTTACGGTCTGCATATTTAGGTGCTACTTCTTCAAATAATTTTTTAAGAGCTAATTGACTCTTACCTTCTTCAGTTGCTACTGCAACAGGTTGGATGAATTTAGCTGCATTACGTCTTGCTGCTAGATCACCTTTTTTACCTAATGTAATCATTTTTTCTGCTAATGAACGAACTTCTTTCGCTCTTGTAACAGTTGTTTCAATTCTACCGTGTACTAGTAGAGCAGTTACTAAGTTTCTTAACATCGCTTTACGGTGAGCTGATGTACGTCCTAATTTTCTGTAACCCATTAGTGTGCCTCCTTGTTAGTATTATTCTTCTTTGAATCCTAGTTCTAACTCTTGAAGTTTAATTTTAACTTCTTCTAGAGATTTACGACCTAAGTTTCTTACTTTAATCATTTCTTGTTCTGTTTTGTTAGCTAATTCTTGTACTGTGTTAATTCCTGCACGTTTTAAGCAGTTGTAACTACGTACTGATAAGTCTAATTCTTCAATTGTCATTTCTAACATTTGAACTTTGTTATCTTCTTCTTTAGCTACCAATATTTCAGCAGCTTTTGCTTCTTCAGACATTTCCATAAATAATTCTAAGTGTGAAATTAGAATTTTAGATGCTAATGCTAAAGCGTCGTTAGCTGTAATTGAACCATTAGTAGTAACGTCTAAGATAAGTTTATCAAAGTCAGTGCTTTGACCTACCCTAGTTTTTTCTACTGTATAGTTAACTTTTGATACTGGTGTGTAAATTGAATCGATTGGAATAACTCCGATTGGTAAGTCACGTTTTTTGTTACCATCAGCTGGTACAAATCCACGTCCTTTCCCAACGTAAATAATCATTTCAAATTGTCCACCTTCAGATACTGTTGCAATGTGTTGATCAGTATTTACTACTTCGATATCAGAATCGATAGCAATGTCAGCTGCAGTAACAACCGCAGGACCTTTAACACTGATTGAAACTTGTTTTTCTTCTTCTGAATGAACTACAAACGCAATGTTTTTAACGTTCATAATAATTTCAGTAACATCTTCTACAACACCTTTAATTGCTTGGAATTCATGTTGCACTCCTTCAATATCGATGCTTCTTGCTGCTGCTCCTGGTAATGATGAGATTAACATTCTTCTCAATGAATTACCTAATGTAGTTCCATATCCACGTTCAAGTGGTTCAACTACAAAGCGACCAAATCTTTTATCTGATGATTCTTCAATGATTTGAATTTTTGGTTTTTCTATTGCTAACATTATGTTAAACCTCCTAAATTTTGTCTATGCTATTATTATACACGACGACGTTTAGGTGGGCGACATCCATTGTGAGGAACTGGAGTTACGTCTTTGATTGATGTAACTTCTAATCCAGCAGATTGTAATGCACGAATAGCTGCTTCACGTCCTGCACCTGGACCTTTAACTGTTACATCTACATATTTCATTCCGTGTTCCATAGCTTGTTTAGCTGCTGCTTCACTTGCCATTTGTGCTGCGAATGGAGTAGATTTTCTAGAACCTTTGAATCCTAGCGCTCCTGCACTTGACCATGATACTGCATTACCATGTTCATCTGTAATTGTTACGATTGAGTTATTGAATGTAGAACGAATGTGTGCAACACCATTTTGTATATTTTTTTTCACACGACGTTTACGTGATTGTTGTTTACGAGCCATAGTTGTGTTTCTCCTCCTATCCTAATTATTTTTTCTTGTTCGCAACTGTTTTCTTAGGACCTTTACGAGTACGAGAGTTGTTCTTAGTATTTTGTCCTCTTACTGGTAGTCCACGACGGTGACGGATTCCTCTGTAACATCCGATTTCCATTAGACGTTTGATGTTTAATGAAACTTCACGACGTAAGTCACCTTCTGTTTTGTAGTTATCTACGATTTCACGAATTTTATCTAGTTGTTCACCTGTTAAGTCTTTAACTCTCACATCTTCAGAAACTCCAGCTTCTTTTAAGATTTTTTGAGAAGTTTTTAAACCTATACCATATACATAAGTTAGTGATATAACAACGCGTTTCTCACGTGGAATATCGACTCCTGCTATACGTGCCATTAAGTTTGCACCTCCTAATTAATTATCCTTGTTTTTGTTTATGTTTTGCGTTTTCGCAAATCACTAATACTTTACCACCACGACGAATTACTTTACATTTGTCACAGATTTTTTTTACTGATGGTCTTACTTTCATCGTTATTTCCTCCTTGAGTTTATAACTTACTTGAATCTATAAGTTATTCTACCTTTTGTCAGGTCATACGGACTCATTTCTACTGTAACTTTATCACCTGGTAAAATTCTTATATAATTCATTCTGATTTTTCCAGAAACATGAGCTAAAATAATATGACCATTTTCTAATTCTACTTTAAACATTGCATTCGGCAAGTTTTCTACTACTAAACCTTCTACTTCAATGACATCTTTTGCCATACTTTTCCTCCCTGACTATTTCAGTTTGTCTAATATATTTTGTACGTCTTGGAAAACTACTTTGATGTCTTGGTCACCATTAACATTTTCAACTACACCTTCTTTTTGACTGTAGAAGTCTAAAAGAGGTTTTGTTTGTTTAATATTAACTTCTAAGCGATTTCCAACTGTTTCTTCGTTGTCATCACTTCTTTGGTATAGTTCACCACCATCATTATCACAAACACCTTCAACTTTTGTAGGGTTGAAAATCAAGTGATAAGTGTTTCCACATTGTTTACAGATTCTTCTACCTGTTAAACGAGGTAACAGAATAGCTGGATCTACATCGATGTTTAATACTTTATCGATTTTTCTATTAGTTTTTGCTAAAATTTGATCAAGGGCTTCAGCTTGTTCTACTGTTCTTGGAAAACCGTCAAGTAAAAAGCCTTCTTTTGCATCTTCTTGATTCAATCTTTCTTCAACTAATCCTATAGTTACACTGTCAGGAACAAGTTGTCCTTTATCAATATAACTTTTTGCTTCTTTTCCAAGCGGAGTCTCATTTTTAATAGCAGCTCTGAACATATCTCCAGTTGAAATATGCGGAATTGGATAATTCGCTTTAATTTGCTCTGCTTGAGTACCTTTACCCGCTCCTGGTAATCCCATTAATATAATATTCATCATAATTATTTACCACCTTTTCGTCCTGTAATAAAACTTCTATAGTTCTTCTCTGTTAATTGAGTATTAAGTTGTTTAACTGTCTCTAGCGCTACACTGACAACAATTATTAAACTTGTACCACCAATTTGAACAGATGCTGGTAATTTAGCAATGCTGGTGAATATTGTCGGAAGAACCGAAACAGCTGCTAGGAATATTGAACCTACAAACGTTAGTCTGTATAAAATACCTGTAATGTATTGTTCAGTTTTTTTACCTGGTCTAACCCCTGGAACAAAACTTCCTTGTTTTCTTAAATTATCAGCCATTTTTTCTGGGTTAACTTGAACCATTACATAGAAGTAACAGAACGCAATAATTAATACTACGTATAATGTTAATCCTAGAACATGACTGAAATCGAAATATGATACAATTTTTTGTAACTTTTCGTTATTAGGTGCGAATATCGCAATAGTTCTAGGTAATTGTAAGAATGCTATAGCGAAGATTACTGGGATAACCCCGGCACTGTTCACTTTAAGAGGCAAGTAAGTTGATCTTGCTCCTAACATTCTACGACCTGCTCTCTGTTGAGAGTATTGAATAGGAATTTTACGATTTGCTTCTTGTATATAAACTACAGCAGCAACAATTCCTACTACAATAATAGCTACAATAACAATTTTTAAAATTGCTAATGTAAGGTTTTCAGCATCTTTAATTTGAGATTCATAAATTTGAATGAATTCCATTGGTAAACGAGCAATAATACCCGCTAAGATAATGATTGAAACACCATTACCTACACCATATTGTGATATCTGATCCCCTAGCCATAGTAATAATGCTGTTCCAGCAGTTAAAACTACAGCTACTGTAATAAATCCTAATACTGATGTATCTTTAATTAATCCATGATACGCGTTATTAAATCCATAAGACATAATAAGCGATTGGATAAATGCTAAGATAATCGCTAAGACTCTTGTTAATTTTTGTGTTTTCTTTTGTCCTACTTCACCTTGTTTAGACCACTCAGTTAATGTAGGAATAACATCCATTTGCATAAGTTGAATTACGATAGATGCTGTAATATAGGGCATAATCCCCATAGCAAATACAGAAAACTGTTGTAATGCCCCTCCTGCAAATGTGTTAAATATTCCGAATAATCCTGATGCATCTTGACTTTTAAGTACATCTGCATCTACCCCAGGTACCGGTAAATATGAACCGATACGGAATAGGAATATCCCAAATAGGGTAAATAAAATTTTGTTACGAGTTTCTTTAACTTTAAATAAATTTAGTGATGCACTAAACATATATTATAGCACCTCGCAAACTCCTCCAGCTGCTTCGATAGCTTCTTTTGCTGAAGATGAGAATTTGTGAGCTTGTACAGTTAATTTTTTCTCTAATTTACCGTTAGCTAATACTTTAACACCTGAAAGTTCTTTTTTAATAACTTTAGTTTCTAATAATAGAGCAGGTGATACTACAGTACCATCTTCAAATTTATTTAAGTCGTTAAGATTTACAACTGCAAATTCTTTTCTGTTTACATTGTTAAATCCACGTTTTGGAATACGTCTGAATAATGGGTTTTGTCCACCTTCAAATCCTGGGCGAACTCCACCACCACTACGTGCTTTTTGTCCTTTTTGACCACGTCCTGAAGTTTTACCATTTCCTGATCCAATCCCACGACCTACTCTGTTACGCTCTTTACGAGAACCTTCAACTGGTTGTAATTCATGTAATTTCATTTAGACTAGCACCTCCTTGTATTAATAATTCTTATTTTTCTTCTACTGTTACTAAGTGTGAAACTTTGTTGATCATTCCACGAATCGCAGCGTTGTCTTTGTGTTCAACTGTTTGGTGCATTTTTTTAAGACCAAGAGCTTCAACTACTTTTCTTTGATTCTTTGGACGACCAATAGTACTACGAGTTAGGGTTACTTTTAATGTCATGTTCTTTTCCCTCCTCTTATCCTAATAATTCTTCCACAGATTTACCACGTAAAGCTGCTACGTGTTCTACTGTTTGTAATCTTGTTAATCCTTCGATTGTAGCACGAACCATGTTTACTGGTGTGTTTGAACCTAGAGATTTTGATAAGATATTTGAAATACCTGATAATTCTAATACGGCACGAACTGGTCCACCAGCGATAACCCCTGTACCAGGTGCAGCTGGTTTGATTAATACTGAACCTGCTCCAAATTGTCCGATGATTTCGTGAGGTATTGTTCCGTTAACTACTGGTACAGTAATTAAGTTATGTTTTGCAGCTTCAACTGCTTTTCTGATTGCATCTGGTACCTCTTGAGCTTTACCAGTACCAAATCCTACGCGACCATTTTTGTCACCTACTACTACTAAAGCAGAGAAACGGAAACGACGTCCACCTTTAACAACTTTAGCTACACGACGAATGGCAACTACGCGTTCTTCAAATTCTTTTTTGATTTCTTCTTGACGCATCTACTTATTTCCCTCCTTTATTAGAATACAAGTCCGTTTTCACGTGCTGCTTCAGCTAATGCTTTAACACGTCCGTGATATAGGTATCCTCCACGGTCGAAAACAACTTTTTCAATTCCTTTAGTTTTAGCTACTTCTGCGATTAATTTTCCAACTTCTTTAGCTGCTTCTACACTTGATTTAGAAACATTTTCAAGTTTTAATGAAGAAGCTTGTGCTAATGTAACACCTTTAGTGTCATCAATAATTTGTGCGTAAATGTTTGTGTTTGAACGGTATACGTTTAAACGTGGAACCTCAGTAGTTCCTTGAACTTTAACACGTACTCTTGCGTGTCTTTTTTTACGAACTTTATTTTTGTCAAGTTTCGTAATCATATTTGAAACACTCCTTTCTGTTATCTATTATTTACCAGTTTTTCCTTCTTTACGGCGAACATATTCACCAACGTAGCGAATACCTTTACCTTTATAAGGTTCTGGAGGACGTACTGCACGAACTTTAGCTGCGTATTGTCCTACTACTTCTTTGTTAATACCTTCGATACTAACTTTAGTGTTTCCTTCAACACCTAATGTAATTCCATCGATTTCTTCGAATTCAACTGGGTGAGAATATCCAACACTTAGTACTAATTTTTTACCTTGCATTTGAGCACGATATCCAACCCCGATTAATTCAAGTTCTTTTTTGAATCCAGCAGATACACCTTCAACCATGTTAGCTAAGATAGCACGAGTTGTTCCGTGTACTGTACGGTGACGTTTTGAGTCAGATGGACGTACTACTGTGATTTCACTTCCTTCAATGTTGAAAGTCATGTCTTTATCAAATTGTTGTTTTAATTCACCTTTAGGTCCTTTAACTGTTGCGAAGTTATCAACGATGCTAACTTCAACCCCTGCAGGTACTGTAATAACTTTATTACCTATACGTGACATTTAATTGGCACCTCCTTATAATATTACCAGATGTAAGCTAATACTTCTCCACCTGTGTTATTTTTACGAGCAACTTTATCAGTTACAACTCCAGTTGAAGTTGATACGATTGCTATTCCTAGTCCGTTTAATACTCTTGGCAGTTCATCTGCTTTAGCGTATACACGTAAACCAGGTTTTGAAATTCTTTTAATTCCTTTGATTACTCTTTCACCTTTTGAATATTTAAGAGTAAGTTTAAGTTTTCCTTGTTTGTTATCTTCGATGTATTCTACATCACTGATAAAACCTTCTTGTTTTAATATTTCTGCAATTTGCTTTTTAATATTTGACGCAGGTAATTCTAATGTTTCGTGTTTAACCATGTTAGCATTACGAATACGTGTTAGCATATCTGCGATAGGATCTGTCATTGTCATTAGGATAAATCCTCCTTTCTTCTACTAATATATTACCAACTTGCTTTTTTAACTCCAGGAATTTGTCCTTTGTAAGCTAATTCACGGAATTTAATACGGCTGATTCCAAATTTTCCAATGTATCCGTGAGGACGTCCAGTAATGCTACAACGATTGTGTAGACGAGCTGGAGCTGAGTTTTTTGGAAGTTTGCTAAGTCCGATGTAATCACCTTTAGCTTTTAATTCCGCTCTTTTAGCTGCATACTTGTCAACTAATTTTTGGCGTTTTAATTCACGCTCTACCATTGCTTTTTTAGCCATGTGTCTTTTACCTCACCTTTCTTATTTTGCGAATGGCATTCCACATTGTGTTAATAACTCACGAGCTTCTTCATCAGTGTTAGCTGTAGTTACTATAACGATGTCCATACCACGTACTTTACTTACTTTATCGTAATCAATTTCAGGGAAAATTAATTGTTCTTTAACACCTAATGTGTAGTTACCACGACCATCGAATGCTTTTTTAGAAACACCGTGGAAGTCACGTACACGTGGAAGTGCTACAGTTACTAATTTATCGAAGAATTCATACATTCTTTCTCCACGTAAAGTAACTTTAGCCCCGATAGGCATACCTTCACGAAGTCTGTAAGTAGCGATTGATTTTTTAGCTCTTGTTACTAATGGTTTTTGACCAGAAATTAAAGCTAATTCTGCTACTGCGTTGTCTAGGGCTTTAGAGTTTTGCACAGCATCACCTACACCCATGTTAATTACGATTTTTTCAATTTTTGGTACTTGCATTACACTGCTGTACTCAAATTTTGTCATTAATTCTTTTGTTATCTCAGATTTAAATTTATCTTCTAAACGAGCCATCTAAAATAGTGCCTCCTTTCTTCAACTATTATTATATTTCTTTTCCTGATTTTACTGCGATACGTACTTTCTTACCATCTTTTGTTTCGAAACGTACTCTTGTCGCTTTTCCAGTTTCAGGATCTTGTAACATTACGTTTGATACGTGAATTGCTGCTTCTTTTTCAACGATTCCACCTTGAGGTGCATCTTGTGAATTTTTAACGTGTTTTTTAATGATGTTAACACCTTCTACAACAACACGATCTTTTTTAGGTTGAGCTTCGATTACTGTACCAACTTTACCTTTGTCTTTACCAGTAATTACTACAACTTTATCACCTTTTTTAATGAACATTTCTTGTTAACCTCCTTCTTTACTGTACTTTTTTTATATTATAATACTTCTGGAGCTAGTGATACGATTTTCATGTAGTTACCGTCTCTTAATTCACGAGCAACTGGTCCGAAAATACGTGTACCACGTGGGCTCTTATCATCACGGATAATTACACAAGCATTTTCATCAAATTTAATATATGAACCGTCGTTACGACGAGCTCCTGTTTTTGTACGAACGATTACGGCTTTAACTACTTCACCTTTTTTAACAACTCCACCTGGTGTTGCTTTTTTAACAGAACATACAATTACGTCACCAATGTTAGCAACTTTACGTCCTGAACCACCTAGAACTTTAATTGTTAAAACTTCTTTTGCTCCTGAGTTATCAGCCACTTTTAAGCGTGTTTCTTGTTGAATCATGCGCTTTTTGCCTCCTTCTTAGGGTTTATCCTAGTTTTATTAGATTATAACTGCTTCTTCTACTACTTCTACTAAACGGAAGTTTTTAGTTGCAGATAATGGACGAGTTTCCATTATTTTAACGATATCATTTAATTTAGCAACATTGTTTTCATCATGTGCTTTGAATTTTTTAGAATATTTTACACGTTTACCGTATAGAGGATGTTTTTTGTAAGTTTCTACTAAAACTGTGATTGTTTTGTCCATTTTATCAGAAACTACTTTTCCAACGTAAACTTTTCTATCATTTCTCTCAGTCATGTTTGCCTCCTATTATTATTTATTCGCTAATTCTCTTTCGCGAATAACAGTTTTCATACGAGCGATTGATTTTCTAACTTGACTAATACGAGCTGTATTTTCTAATTGACCAGTTGCCAATTGGAAGCGTAAGTTGAAAAGCTCTTCTTTTAATTCTTTGATTTTTGCTTCTAACTCTTGTGAAGTTAATTCTCTAATCATTGATTTGAATTCATTTGTTTTCATTATGCTTCACCACCTGTTTCTTCACGTTTTACAAATTTACATTTAACAGGTAACTTGTGAGATGCAAGTCTTAGAGCTTCACGTGCAACTTCTTCACTTACTCCAGCAACTTCGAACATCACTCTACCTGGTTTAACGATTGCAACCCATCCTTCTACTGCACCTTTACCAGATCCCATACGTACTTCTAATGGTTTTTTAGTGTAAGGCATGTGAGGGAAGATCTTAATCCAAACTTTACCACCACGTTTCATATAACGAGTCATCGCTATACGAGCAGCTTCTATTTGACGAGAAGTAACTCTTGCTGCAGTAGTCGCTTGTAATCCATATTCACCGAAATCTACTACGTTTCCGCCTTTAGATTTACCTTTTGTTGATTGTCTGTGTTGACGACGATATTTAACACGTTTAGGCATTAACATAAATTAGTTACCTCCTTTTTCAGATTTTCTAGTTGGTAATACTTCACCACGGTTAATCCAAACTTTAACTCCAAGTTTACCATAAGTTGTATCTGCTTCTTCGTGAGCGTAGTCGATGTCTGCTCTTAATGTGTGTAGTGGCACTGAACCTTCTGAGTAGTGTTCTGCACGAGCGATATCTGCTCCACCAAGACGTCCTGATACTTGAGTTTTGATTCCTTTAGCTCCTGCTCTCATAGCTCTTTGGATAGCTTGTTTTTGAGCACGACGGAATGATACACGAGCTTCTAATTGACGAGCAATGTTTTCAGCTACTAATTTAGCGTCGATATCAACTTTTTTGATTTCAACTACATTAATGTGTACTCTTTTCCCAGTTAATTTGTTTAATTCTAATCTTAATTTATCGATTTCAGAACCACCTTTACCGATAACCATACCTGGTTTACCAGTGTGTACTGAAATGTTTACTTTCTTATCAAATCTTTCAATTTCTACTTTAGAAACTGAAGCGTCTTTTAATTGTTTACTGATGAACTCACGGATTTTGAAATCTTCGTGTAAGTTAGCAGCGAAATCTTTTTCCGCATACCATTTTGAATCCCAATCACGAATAACTCCAACACGTAAGCCTATTGGATGTACTTTTTGACCCACAGTTTGTAGCCTCCTTTAACTAGTTTAGCTTTTATAATTTCTTAATTTTTATTATTTGTTGTCACTTAAAACGATAGTGATGTGACTTGTTCTTTTGTTGATTGAACTTGCAGCACCTTTTGCTCTTGGACGGAATCTTTTAAGAGTTGGTCCTTCATTTGCAAATGCTTGTGATACTACTAAGTCTTCTACATTCATTCCATAGTTGTGTTCAGCGTTAGCAGCAGCTGATTTAATAACTTTAGCTACTGGTAAAGAAGCTGATTTAGTTGTGAATTCTAAAATTCCTAATGCTTCGCCCACTTTTTTTCCACGTACTAAGTCTAATACTAGTCTTACTTTACGAGGAGCGATGCGGACTGTCTTAGCGATTGCTTTTGACTCCATGAATGTGCCTCCTTGATTTTACTAATTTCTAAATTATCTTCTTGTTTTTCTGTCGTCTGCAGCGTGACCTTTGTAAGTTCTTGTTGGTGCAAACTCACCTAATTTGTGTCCTACCATATCTTCAGTCACATATACAGGTACATGTTTTCTTCCGTCATATACTGCAAAAGTAAGTCCTATGAATGTTGGGAAGATTGTTGAACGACGAGACCAAGTTTTAATTACTTGTTTCTTTTCTTGTTCGTTCATTTTTTCAACTTTTGCTAATAAGTGGTGATCAGCGAATGGTCCTTTTTTTAAACTACGAGCCATTGTGTTATCTCCTTTCCGATACTTTGCATACTTAAGGGTTTGGTAAAGAGCACTTGCTCCTCACCAACTAACCTTTGATTAATTTTATTATTTAGTTCTAGCACGTACGATAAATTTGTTTGAACGAGCTTTTTTAGAACGAGTTTTCTTACCAAGAGTAGGTTTACCCCATGGTGACATAGGTGATTTACGTCCGATTGAAGTACGTCCTTCACCACCACCGTGTGGGTGATCGTTCGGGTTCATAACAGATCCACGTACAGTTGGTCTTTTACCTAACCAACGAGTTCTACCGGCTTTACCGATATTTACTAGTCCGTGTTGTTCGTTACCAACTTCACCGATTGTAGCACGGCAAGTTGCTAAGATCATTCTAACTTCTCCTGATTTAAGACGTACTAATACGTATTTACCTTCTTTACCAAGTACTTGAGCACTTGCTCCAGCAGAACGTACTAATTGTCCACCTTTACCAGGTTTAAGTTCGATGTTGTGAATTAATGTCCCTACAGGGATGTTTGCTAGTGGTAATGCATTACCAACTTTAATATCAGCAGTTTCACCAGATACTAAGATTTGTCCTACTTGTAATTCTTTAGGAGCGATGATGTATCTTTTTTCTCCATCTACATAGTGTAATAGAGCGATGTTCGCTGAACGGTTTGGATCGTACTCGATAGTAGCAACTTTTGCTGGTACGTTGTCTTTATTTCTCTTGAAGTCAATAATACGGTATTGTTTTTTGTGTCCTCCACCGTGGTGACGAACAGTGATTTTACCTTGGTTATTTCTTCCCGCTTTTTTCGGTAGCGGCGCTAATAATGACTTTTCTGGTTTGTTAGTTGTAATTTCTGCAAAATCTAATGATGTCATGTTACGACGACCGTTAGTTATAGCTTTATATACTTTAATTGCCATTTGTCATTTTTCCTCCTTAGTGGTTTTTGTTATTCTTAAGCGAATAATCCTTCGATTGTTTGTCCTTCTGCTAACTTAACGATTGCTTTTCTACGTTTGTTAGTGTATCCACCGTATCTTCCAACACGACGGAATTTTGGTTTGTAGTTCATTACGTTTACTTTCTCAACTTTAACTCCGAAGATTTCTTCGATAGCTTGTTTAATTTGAGTTTTGTGAGCGCGTGTGTCTACTAGGAAAGTGTATTTATTTTCTTGCATTAATAAATAACTTTTTTCAGTTAGTACTGGGCGTTTGATAATATCGCGTGCTTCCATTATGCTAATACCTCCCCAACTTTTTCTACTGCATCTTTAGTGAATACAACTTTGTTGCTTCCTAAGATGTCTAATACGTTAAGACCAGTTGTTTCTACGAATTCAACTCCTGGAATATTTCTTCCTGATAAAACAGTATTTTCTTCTAGTTCAGTAACTACGAATAATACTTTTTTCTCTAGGCTAAGGTTTGATAACATTTCTTTAAAGTTTTTAGTTTTAATTGTATCAAATGATAAGCTTTCTAATGCAAATACTTCGTTAGCTGCTACTTTAGAAGATAAAGCAGAACGTAATGCTAAACGACGCATTTTACGAGGCATTTTGAAGCTGTAGCTACGTGGTGTAGGTCCGAATACAATTCCACCTCCACGCCATTGTGGTGAACGGATAGATCCTTGACGAGCACGACCTGTTCCTTTTTGACGCCATGGTTTGCGACCACCACCTGAAACTTCAGAACGTCCTTTTGTTTTGTGTGTACCTTGACGAAGTGATGCTCTTTGTAAAGTTACAGCTTGGAATAAAACGTGTTGATTTGGTTCAATTCCGAATACTGCTTCATTAGCTTCAACTGCACCAACTTTAGTACCGTCTTGTTTAAATAAATCTAATTGTGGCATTATCTAATTTCCTCCTTCCGTATATTTTCCGATTATTTACCAGATTTAACTGCTGATTGGATTTTTACGAAGCTTTTCTTAGATCCTGGAATACATCCTTTAACTAGGATTAATCCATTTTCTACATCTACGCTTACGATTTCTAAGTTTTGAGTAGTAACTGTAACTCCACCCATTTGACCTGGTAATGCTTTACCTTTGAATACACGGTTAGGTGCTACAGGTCCCATTGACCCAGGACGACGGTGGTAACGAGAACCGTGAGCCATTGGTCCGCGGCTTTGTCCATGACGCTTGATTGCCCCTTGGAATCCTTTACCTTTACTTACTCCTGTTACGTCAACTAAGTCCCCTGCTGCAAAAATATCAACTTGGACTTCTTGACCTACTTCATAATTAGCAACTTCTGCATCTCTAATTTCGCGTACGAAACGTTTTGGAGCAGTGTTAGCTTTATCTGCGTGACCTTGTTCAGGTTTGTTCGCAACTTTTACTAAACGGTCTTTACGTTCTTTATCGTAAGGACGTTTGTCGTCGAATCCTAATTGGATTGCGTTGTATCCTTCAACTTCTTCTGTTTTCTTTTGTAATACGACGTTACCTTTCGCTTCAACTACTGTTACTGGAATTAATTCTCCATTTTCAGCGAAGATTTGAGTCATACCTACTTTTCTTCCTAAGATACCTTTGGTCATCGAAAGTCACCTCCTATAATTATAATTTTAATTCGATGTCAACACCTGATGGTAAGTTTAAGCTGATTAAAGCGTCAACTGTTTTTTGTGTTGGTTCAATAATATCGATTAGGCGTTTGTGTGTACGTTGTTCGAATTGTTCACGGCTATCTTTGTAAATGTGAACTGAACGTAAGATTGTGTATACTGCTTTTTCCGTTGGTAATGGAATTGGTCCAGAAACTTTTGCTCCAGAACGTTTTGCAGTTTCAACAATTTTCTCTGCACTTTGATCTACTAATCTGTGATCATATCCTTTAAGACGAATACGAATTTTTTGTTTTGCCATCATTTCTCCTCCTATACATTTATTCGCCGCTATCTAGTAGCGACTTCTCCACGAAAGTTCTCCAGCACGCCATGCCATGGCAAAGCGGCCGGGCGTGTCAGTAACCTTTCGCTTCAACGCAAGTCTTTTACAAGACCAACATTTATTATTATACATGGTTAATACATATATTGCAAGTATTTTAACGAAAAATTTTTAAAAAAATTTATGAATATGTTTTCTATTTTTTAAGTATTTTTCCTTCACCAGATTTAGGATACATTTATACTATATTATATAGAAGAAAAAATTCATTTCTTTCTCAAAAAAATAAAAATACTTAGAGTTTTTGCACCCTAAGTATTTTTAATTTCTAATTTATTTTAAAGGTAAAATATTATATTGAATTTCTAAGTCTGAAGACAATAAATGAGAAACTTTACAACGAAGTTTAATATTATCTAATACCCCTTGTCTATCTCCTGAAGCAAGTTGTTCTTCAGTTCTATCAACATGAACATTAGCTACAATTTTTTTATTATCATAATCTACAACTAGTTCAGTTTCAATTGCTAGATCTACTAATTCATATGCTCTGAAGAAATATCCTTTAGCACACATACTTACACATCCATTGTATGCAGTAGCAAATAAATCCATAGGACCATCTTTGCTTTCTTCTATAAACATTTTATATTCTCCACCAAGTGGTGTAGTTGCGTATGAAGTAAAACCTTCTTTAATTTTTAAATTAGACGTATACAT
Organism: Gemella haemolysans; assembly: GCA_032567735.1. GTDB lineage: Bacteria > Bacillota > Bacilli > Staphylococcales > Gemellaceae > Gemella > Gemella haemolysans_E. The sequence continues at coordinate 52,164 of JAWHCX010000005.1, forward strand.
AACTGTCTCCCTGTGTATATTTGATTTTAAGATTACTCTTAATAAGTTTATTATACTCTTACGTCAGACTTTTGTACACTATTTTTTCTCGACAATGTTTTTAATAGTTTCTACTAAGTCTACATCTTTATATTTATAATTAACACCATCAAAATCCATGTGCTTAGTAATATCATTTGTTTGTAATATTAAAGTTGCGCCTGATGCCGCTGCACCTAATGCTCCCGGACGCGAATCCTCCACAGCTATTGTATTTTCAATATTTGCTCCTAATTTTTTTGCCGCTAATAAATAAATATCTGGAGCCGGTTTAGGATTCTTTACTTCTTCTTTTGTTGCAATTGCTGAAATATATTTCTCAAAACCTTTTCTTTGAAGCCCCGTTTCAATATGTTCTCTCTTTCCATTTGAAGCAACAGCCATCTTTATTCCGTGATTATATAGATACTCCATTACCTCCGCAATTCCTGGTAATACCGGTGCATTATGATAATTATCTAGTATACGCTTTGTAATCTCCGCTTCGAATTTATCATAATCTTCACTTGACATACCATATGTATCATTATAATACTTTCTACTCGTTTCTTCATTCGTTCCAGAAACGTTTTTTATATAGTCCATCTTATCTAACTTTTCATTTAACACTTCTTTTGTTAAATCACGCATATTTTCATAATAAACTTTCTCTGTATCTACTATCGTTCCATCAAAATCAAAAATAACCGCCTCTAGTTTTTCCACTTTATTTCTCCTTTTATTATTTATACATATATTTACTATTTTATAATGTAACTAACAAAATTCAAAATAATTTGGACAAAAAAGAGCACCATAACCACAAATAATTATGATTAAGCACTCTTTCTATATATTTTTATTTATCTAAGTTTAACTCCAGCACTACAAATAGTAGTTGCTTCTGTTGAAAACTATTATTCAAATCTCACAAGATTCTCCGCCTTCATTCTTACAGTTGGTCTTGCATCTTTTTCTTTTTTACCTAAAGCTATAAGCATCACAGGAATTAAGTTTTCTTCTAATTCAAATAACTCAGCCACTTTTTCTCTAACAAATCCACCTATAATATTAGTGTCATAACCTTTAGCATATGCAATATTTGCAAATTGCATAGTCCACAATCCACAATCAAAGTATACACCTTCTCTATTTTTGTCAGTTGGTAAGTTTTCTAATTGAGATCCCATTCCTTTTTCGAAACCATCTTTTACCTCTTCAGTCATATAACCTTTTTCGACAGCTTCTCCATAAATTTCATCGAATTTCCCGTAATGATCTAAGTCCCCTAAAACTATAATCATAGCAGCTGAGGTATCATTTTGAATTTTATTATAATTAGCACTTCCTAATTTTTCTTTACCTTCTTGCGTATCTACAACAATGTATCTCCAAGGTTGTAAGTTACACGATGAGGGAGCTATATTAGCTTCATTTAACATTTCTATAATCTCTTCACGTTTAATTTTAACATTCGGATCAAAATACTTAACCGATTTTCTTCCTTTAATTACATCAAAAAACTCTGGCCTTTTCTTACCTAATAGAGTACCAAAAAATTTCCTCACTAGATTTCCTCCTTCTTCAAATAATTAACTCAATAATTTTACTATACTTGAGAATTATTATCAAACAAAAGGCTCTACAAAAAATTTATAAAAACACTAAACCCGCTTCACTATATTTTTTTACCATTGCAAGTTTACATGTTCCATTATTTCTTTATATGAAACATCTACTTTTTCCTTCATCTTATCATCTAATTTATCACGAAGTTTTCCACCATTAATAAAATCTTCTAACACCATAATTTTATAGTCGTATAATGGAGCTCCATTTATATTTCTACCGTTAAGTTTAGAATAAACTAGTGTTGGATGAGCTTTTACAGTTTTAACCGTAGTTTTATCTTTTGATTTTTCGAATGTAACATCCATCAATAAACCTCTCTCAGGCCACTTGTTTTCCATTCTTTCCATACGTTGGTTTGAAACGAAGTTCCCCATAGAGTATATTATAAATTTCTTATCTCCATCTTTTTCTACAGTCTCAGCAGGCTCTATAACATGAGGATGTCCTCCGAATACTACATCAGCACCCCACTCTATCATCTTGTGATAAAGAGCTTTTTGTTCTTCTGTAGGCTCTAACTTATACTCGACACCCATCTGAGGCATCACTACTGTAACATCCGCTTCTTTCTCAGCTCTTTGGATTTCTTCTTTCATCTTTTCCTCATCAAGATCCGATAAATGATTAGTTCTATCCTCTGCGGTTAAATTAGCATCCATTCCATTATAACCATAAGCATAGGCTAGTATTGCTATTTTGATTCCATTAACTTCTTTTATAAGAAGTTTATCTTCTGAACGATTTTTATCCGCGTGAACTCCAACAGTATCTAAACCTCTTTCTTTAAAGATCTTATCAGTATATTTCAATCCATATAATCCTGTATCTAGTATATGATTATGAGCTAAATCGACAACATCATATCCTACATCTTTCATAGTATCTGCAATTTGCACAGGAGCATTAAATAACGGATACCCTCCTAGCGGAGAACGATCGCTAATAGTACCTTCGAAATCCCCTATCGCCAGGTCAGCTCCTTCTATCCACGGTTTAACATATTCAAAAAACGGATTAAAATCATAACTTCCATCTTCCTTTTTAGCAGTATAATACAAAGCATCGTGAATAAGAATATCTCCATTAGCTACTACTCGTGCAGTTTTTACACTTGAGTCACTATCTTTCTTTAATATTCCTCCTTCTTTATCAGATGCCGTTAAAAAATAAATACATGAAAAAATAATACCGCTAATACTTAGTAATCCCAACATATAAACTAATATTTTTCTCAATATCTTATTTCCTCCTTATTAAATATTATATCTATCTATATAATAACAAGTAGTTAATAATATTTCAATTAACTACTCGTTTTATATAATTATTTTATATCGCAACAATAATGTGTTCCTCTTACACATCATCAAATTTTCCATTATAAAATATTTCATTATTCTCTATTTCCCTAATAATATATCCAAGATCATCTGTGGTTTAGTAACCATAAGAAGATGATCTGACTCCTCTATTTGTGTATAATTCATCCCTACTAACTTGAAATAAGAAAAAACTGAAAGTTTATTAAAAATATTCCTACTTCTTTTTAATAGTTCTAAATTATCTACCCCCGCGTATAAAGATAAGTAATTATACTCTATTCGCGAGTTCGGCCTTACCATATATTCACTACCTTCTTTTTTGAGTTTCCTTAAAATTAACTCTACTAAAAACTCATCTTTCATCTCTTCTACACTAAGTGTCTTTGATAGATATTCTTCTTTACTAGTGAACTTTATCTCTGGTTCAAAATATGTTTTTAACACCGATTCAGGAGGTATAGGTTCTAAGCCCTCGATGATAATCAAATTAACACCATCAAGGTACTCACTAAAAATCTCTAAACCGTTAAGCAAAACGACCGTACCGTAAGAAGCAGTAACTATAAAACCTCCTCTTCTTACTTTTGTCATTTTATTTAATAGTACCTTCTCAATTTCTTTTTTTGATATAGATTTAAAACTCTCTTCGGTAAATTCAATAAAATCAAAGGTTTGGTCTGGCATATTTTCTAAGACTCTCGCCCAAATACATCTATCCCAACCTAGTGGATTAATAAATAAGATATCTGTCATACTAATCATCCTCTCAAATATCTACACTAAAATCCTAATTCATTACCAAAATCCTCTAATTTATTTACAAGTATCGCCCCCTCTTTAATGTATTCATTCATTGCATAACTCATCTTATCGTCAAATTTCCCTGGTAGGCAGAATACATCAGAGCCTACATCCAAAGCAAAATCCACCGTCCTTTGTGTTCCACTTCTTCTTGCCGCTTCAGTTACTAAAAGAGCTCTAGAAAGCCCAGCGACAATCCTATTCCTTTCTAAAAATTTATATTTTCTTATAGGTGAAGTTGGAAAATACTCAGATATAATAAGATGGTTTCGTTCTAATTCCTTATAAAGTTTATAACTTTTTTCCGGATAAATAATATTGTGCCCATGAGCTATTACACCAATGGTGTATCCTTTACTTTTTAAAGCTCCCTCATGAGCAAGACTATCGACACCTGTCGCAAGACCACTAACTATAACAAAATTATTCTTAGTTAAATACGGTACTATGCTCTGTAAAGCATCTATAGAATACGAGGTATTATTTCTGCTTCCTACTATAGACATCTTCCTTCTAAAAAGAAGCAAATCTTTATTCCCTCTGTAAAATATAACAAATGGATAATCATAAATCCTAAATAATTCTTTCGGATAATAAATATCATCACAAAACATATACTTTACATTATAAAACTCAAAATAACTATTGAAATCAAACTCCATATTATTATGAAGCTTAGTATAGATTTCCTCAGCGTTATCTCCGAAATATATAGCTAACTCAAGTATAGATAATTCAAGAATCTTCTCTATACTATCCAAATCCTTAAAAACTTTATGTAACTTAAGTGTTGTAACTCTTTCAATCGCTATTAATGAAAGTAATACCCTTTTTTCTTTTTCTGTAAAACTACCATTATACTCCCCCATAGTTTTATCCTCTTACTTTTCATTTTCAACCAATAAAGCATAGTATGCTTTAAATACTTTTAAGAAAATCTCTCCTTGTTGAACATTATTAATATAAATACTATCCTTAAACTCTATAATATTACTCATTATTCTTATAAGTTCAGAATAACTTTTCCCCTCTTTATAGAATCTATACATCAATCCTTGCCAATAGACAAGAGGAGTTCTAATAAGAACTTGCTCCAACATATTCACACCAATAATTTCAGGTATATTATTTAACTCTATATGTTGGTTGTAAAACATACTCAATACTTTATTTTTTACAGTTTTATCATATTTAATTTGTTCGTAGACATAGTTTTCAACATCCTCTGGATATAACTTAGATGTTAAATCTTTATCCAGTAGTTTCAAATCAAGTGGTACATCAAACTCATCAATGCTCAAACTAGTTTTTATACAAACAGCATTTCGTTTTTTCAAATTATGAGCCCAAATTTGATAAAATTCAAATTTTTTATTTATATTATCCCAACCATAAAAGAATACTTTCCCTTGATAATAATTTAAAAAATTATCCACAAATGGCGCATACCTAATATAACTTATACCATCATAACTCTTCAATTCTTTTATAAATTTGTTTGTATCGATTAGCCAGATTAATTTCAATCCAGCTTTCATATATCCTCTTGTTCTCGCTTTAATAAGATCAAACGGAATAACCGATCTTTGATACTCAAAAGCAATGCTGTTATCTTTAATAAATACATCGGCTATCTGAATATCATTCTCCCCAGTTTTAAAAATATGTTCGACTTCCACATTACGATATTTTCTTCTGAAATGCTCATAGAGATCCTTCTTCGCCTCAAGGTGCTCACTACTCTCTTTCTTGTAAGTTTCAAACTCACATGAACAATTCTTAGCATGAGCAAAATGCGACTGAATTTTCACTCCTTTTTTGAAGATTACTCTTCCTCCACATATCGGACAGTGATACTCTCTATTTTTTTCTACTTCACTATCCAAAGCATTAAAAACTTCATCCTTACTATCGTATGCCACGTACATAATGTTTCTCCTCTTTTTCCTGTACTACACTTACAAACTATAACTAACGTCTACTTATTCAATTGTCAATTTACTTTAATACCCTATACTTCCTATAGGTTGCATCACCTTCTTCTATTTCAACAAACTTATCTAGATTCACCCAGCTTATTTCATCTTTATGGTTATCACTATCCACTAGATACACTTTATCATCTTTTTTGCACAAATAATAATTTGTCTGGCGAATACTAGCCTCTCTCATAAGATATGTATTTTCATCTTTTATAGAAAAATCAAGACAACTTGTTGTCCATGGTTTTTTTACATATTTTTTCACTTCAACAACTTGATCATATTGATCATATTTTTCAGTATTCATGTTCTATCCTCCTTCATAATTTTTCTTCTGTTACAACTTAACCTACCTCTTGCAAACTAAAAGTTCTAGATCTATCGTAATTTCTCTTAATTGATTAATATCAGAATCTGTAATTTCTTTAGAAAATGTTAAAGGTGTCATCTTAAGAAAACTCGCAGCTTGCTCCTTAGTCAATTGGAAGGTATCACTTACCGTTATCCTATCGACAATCTTGCAATTTTCTTCAATCAATTTTACAGTATCACTATTTGTATATTCCTTCCCACCAATCAACTCTCTAATCTCTCTTAGGTAATTTGTATTCGGAATAATTTTTATCAAATATCCATCATCACCTAATACTCTGAAAAACTCCTCATAATTAGCAGGTGTTAATATGTTAAGAATACATGAGACACTTCCATCTTTAAACGGAAGATTAGCTAAGTTAGCCACCACATAAGGATTCAATTTATCCTCTTTAACAGCTAACTCAATCGCATCCTTACTATTATCTAGTCCATAAAAATATTTCTCAGGAAATACTATTTTTAACTTTTTAATATAATATCCTTCTCCGCAACCAATATCCAATACAACATCTTTAGCATACTTTTCAATTAAATTTTGAATATTCTTTAATACATTTTCATAAAAACTATTACTAAAAACTTCACTACGAGCTTTAAATAAATTTTCACTGTATTTCGTCGGTTTATAATTGTTTATCAGATGAATATAGCCTTTTTTTGAAAAATCATAACGATGATTTTCATTACAAATAAGACTTATACCCTCTATATGAGATTCTGATAAACACTTTGGACAAAGGTATATTTCCTCTTGATTAAACTTTTTTATTACATTTTCTATTTTCATTGAAACTCCTCTATACTTTCTAAGTTAATTGTATCAAATTTTTTTTAATAATGATAGCGAAAAACAGTTGGAAAATTAGAAATTTTCGTCTTTTTTAGATTTCCTCTTAAGTTTATTTTTAATAAGTAACTATTTATTTTATTACTATATATTAAAACAAAAAATGACGATACAATCCTTTGAAATGTTTTTATCGTCATTATATTTATATATTATTATCTTTAATTATTTTATATTTATAATTTAAAAATTTTTAAATTTATAAATATATTGAATGTTTATTTCTTTTTTCGCTCTCTTAACTCTTTGAAAAAGTTCTTCATTAACATGGAACACTCTTCTTCGAGCACTCCAGTAACCACCTTAGCCTGATGATTAAATTTATTTTCACCTACTAAGTCAATGCAACTACCACAGCAACCATATTTAGGGTCACTTGCACCATAAATAACATTTTCAACTCTAGCTTGGACGATAGCTCCACTGCACATAACGCAGGGCTCTATCGTAGTATATAAATAACTATTATCTAATCTCCAAAAACCTTGTTTTTCACACGCTTCTTTTATAACTAACATCTCCGCATGATTTAAAGCTTGTTGATGCTCCTCACGAGTATTGTGAGCTTTCGCAATAACCTTACCATCAACAACCAACACAGCACCAATTGGAACTTCTCCTTTAGCATACGCTCTCCGCGCTTCTTCTAACGCCAACTCCATATAATAAGAATGATCTTTCACACCACTACATCCTTCCACAAATACTTTTTCAATTAATTATATCATATTTAGAAATTATTAGGAGTGGTAAATTACAAAGTCACCAACATCAATTAAATAAAAAAAGACTTAACAAAATCAATTTTAAAACTAATTTTGTTAAGTCAATACTCTTAAATTCTAACGATAATTAATCCAATAATATATTTCCACAAATAAAACAGCCGCTATAAACAAGAATGTCAACAAACCTAGGACTATAGCGTGTATTTTTCTTTTGAAATATAGATATCCTATAAATTCTCTAATAAAAGCATTAAGACTGAAATAAAACTTTGTCGGTGCTCCATAACCAATACATCTAAAACCTAACGTTCTCGCTTGAACTAACGCACGGTAAACGTGATAATAATTCGTCACAACAGCGAAACTTTTGTCAGCTGGAATAAATTTCTTTGAAAAAATAATGTTTTCTTCTGTAGAAGTCGATTTATCTTCTAAAATTATATCTTTTTCATCAACACCTTGCTCAAGAGCATAATTTTTCATCGCAAAGGCTTCAGGTACTACTTCATCAGGACCTTGACCTCCTGACATAATCAGTTTACTTCCAGGATTAGCTTTATAAACTTTTATCCCTTTTCTAATTCTACTAGCAAGAAGTGGAGTTACTCTCTCCCCAATCAACCCTGCACCTAAAACTACTACATAATCAATCTTTCTCGGCAAGATATTAATGAAGTTTAAAACACTGGATACCAAGTAAGACATTGCTATACATAGGAAATATAAAACTACTAAACTTACATAAACATAAAGTGTATTTAACGCAATATTATCACGTGTATAAGTAGCAACACGTGGCCAATAAACTATATAACCTACAAGCAAGAAAAATGTAGCTAGGCTCAGTAAGTTAGCTACTCTCAAACCTTCTCTTTTAATAAGCATAAATGAATTGTATAAAAACATTATTACTACTGCAATTGGCAATAGAGTGAATATCACAATTGCAATGACAAGTAATACTACACCTAAATTATAAACAAAGTTATTATCTGTTGCATTATTAGTAATAAGAGTCATTATATAAAAAATAAAACTCAACCCTGACACTATAAAAAATATTCCTAAAAATAGATTTCTTCTATCCAAGTATAAAACCGATAAGAACAGCAACAGAAATACCACGAACACAATAAAAGAACCTATTACCATAAAAACCTCCTGCTTTCATATGTATGTATAATAAATTATATTGTAGCTTTCTGCGCATGTCAACTCTGTTAAGATCTCTGTTAAGATGTAGTAAATTATTACAACAAAAGAATAAATTCCTTTAAACTATAAATTACACTCACAGAAAGAAATTTATTCATAATAAACATTGTAACACAAATTTCGCCGTTTAATTGCTCCGTAGAACCTCTGAAAAAACTATTTTCATCAATCCACTTTCCTTAAAACAAATCATTTAAAATATGTCAAGAGTTTTATTCTAAGCGTCAATTGACATATTTTTGTTTTTAAGTTTTTTTTCACTATTTTATGGGTAAATTTAGGACCTTTTCTTTAATTTATTAATAATAATTTCAATTCATATTTTCTACAGATATATCAATTAAAAAGTTTATATACACTATTTTACAAAATACATACTAATTTATATTAACTTCAAATAAATACATTTACAAATTTCTGTTTAAATAATATAATTTAAAGTAAATATTATCCTTAAACTAAAAAAATAAAATAACAGAGAGGGACTATTATGTATACACTAACATCAGAAGAACTTATAAAACAAGAGTTTTCAAAAGAAAGGCAAGATTCAGATAAATCATCTGCACTTCATGTTGTTCCAGGAATAGATGATAAATTACTAATTAAGTCGCTAGAATTATTCAAAGATAACGGTTTTAATATAGATGCAGCTAAAATAATAGCAATTTTGAATTCTAACACTGGTTTTACTATGATTTTCACAGGTTTAAATTCATATATAAGATATCCAGATAGATCAACTGTAAACATTGATTATACAAATATCATTAGCATAGAATTAGATGAAACTGAACTCACTAATCCTAAACTAACTATTATCAACAATGAATTCAAAGAAATAGAGTTAACTGAAAATATCCTTGGACAAGATATATCTATTTATTTCTTAAATAACCTTTTTGAGGGTTTACTTCGAAAAGATGTTAAAAAAATCTCTTATAAACAATACTCACAGTTTGAACACTTATCAGATGAGAGCAAGTTCTCTTACTTCAAATATATAATACATTATTTAAAAGCTGACGATGGAAAAATTGACATCGAAGAAACTAAAGAATTAGCTTCTCTAATGGCACAATTAAGAATAAATGGAGTGTTATCAAAAAAAATAAGAGAATATAAGTTCTTAACTGAAACCAACGATACGTATGAGAGCATTCTATCAGATTTAAAACAACACCTACAAAAAGAAAACATCTATCACATACCTATGTATGACTCATTAGCATTAAATATATTATCTATGAATAGTACTGAAAAATTAAAACAATGGGAGTCTAATAAAGTTCTTTTAGATGCCCTAAATAATATTGGGGTCGACAATAGAAAGACTATTAAATTAATAAGAATGATAATAAAACAAGAAGAAATGGTTACTAAAAGATTAGATAACGATAGCATGAAAGCTTATAAAGATGAAATCTTAGCTCTAGCTTCTAGCGCTGGCGTCTCACTAGTAGCGTTAGCAACAATAGGTACAATGACAGGGGTTGGATTCAGTGTATCGGGTGGATTACTTGGGTTAGTCGTATCGGGTGGAACATTAATTGGAGTTGCTGCTGTAGCCATGGCTGGTTATGGTGTTTATAAAGGAGTTAAACATTTACAAGGAACTAGCGAGTTAGAAAAATATAGCATTCAAATTGAAGCATTAGAAAATAAAATAGATATACTTCATAAAAGCCAGATTTTCATACTTGAAGACATAGAATTTCAATCAACTCAACTTGAAAAATTGGTATTTGATATTAATACTATGAATGATAAAAATATAGAAATCCAAACCGGATTGATAAATATTATAACTCAATTAAAAAATTTGAATGCAGCAAGCAAAGAGGCTGTAAAAGAATCTGATAACTATGAATATGCATGTGCATTAAGAGCAATCCCTGAAGAATTAGATTTGATTAAGTACAATTCTGTTATAGATAAATCTTTACATAAAACAGAATATAATGAATTATTATTTAGTCATGTATATATAATTAATGAAGATAAAGGAATATTAAAAGACAATCATATAGAAATAGAATATTTAATTCAAGTAAAACAAATTTTAGATGAAATTGGATACTATAGTATGACCGCTAACGCTAACATGATAACAGAAAAAGCAACAAACGCTATCAAAGATGGATTAAATAATATTTCTGGAAGTGATATAGCTAAGAAAGGTTTAGGTAGCCTTAAATCATTTATGCGAAAAGGAAATTAATTTATGTCTAAAGAATTTAAAAAATTAAACGACATCGCTTCTATTCTATTAGTACAAGATAGCATAAAAGAAAAAATAATTGAAAACATGGATACTCTAAGTAATAATATTTCCAATGTATCAACCAAGGTTAACGAAAGTATTGAGGCTCAAAATAAAATATTAGAAGCTATAAATAATATAGATTTTTCCGATTCAACTTCCATAGAAAGTCTTACTAAGTCATTTCAGGATTATGAAAAGAATTCTAAGCCTATAGAAATAAATAAGCTTGAAAATATTAATTACACTACAGATATTAATGAATCTTTTGAAGATATATTAAACGCCTCTCATACCTATGCTTATAATAACAATATCAGCTTGGAAAATCCTATTTTAAATATGATGAGCAATATGGAGTTAGCCTATTTTTCAAAAGATATCACAGAAAAATATAACTTAAAAGATTTGGATAATGATGATATTGCATTTTCTGCCGCAGCCGGGGTTATCGCTGGATTTATCGATGCTTTTTTAGTTGGTACAATAAAAAGTAACAATACTTCTGGACTTCAAAAGTTTGTAGATAAAAAATTTGAAAGCATAGTATGTAAATATGCTAAAACTGAAAAGATATCTAATTTAGAACAAAATCTTAAAAAAGCTAAATCTGAAGAGTCAAAAAGAAAACTTATCAAGGAAATTAATAACCTAAAATCTACTAAACTTGAATTAAAGGAAAGTATTAGATTCTTAGAAAACAATCACCGTGTGTCTTATGATGTAACCTATAACAAGGGTATATTAGATGGATATGTCGAAGGGTTAAATACACATAATCATCATCTTTTATCACTTGCCCACACCCCTAGTCTATTAGGTTTACTAGTTGGTATAATAGATCAACTCACTGGTAAAGCAACATTAATAGGGACAGATGGTGTATTGAGTCGAGTCACAACTAAGAATATAAATAAAGAATTAGACTCCTCAACATGGAAAAAAATTATAGACGCTATAACAAATTGGTTTGGCCATGTTATGAGCGATATATCCGGCAGCAAGAAATCAACAGGCAGAGGTGAAGGTTTGCCTGTTCCCGGTTGGTGGGTATTACAAAAGTTTCAATTTGGTAAAATTAATATAAAAGGAAATGAAAAAACGATAGCAGAAGTCTCAGAATGGATGTTCAAAAATGGATATGATGTTAGAGCATTTACTGCACAATCTATTCCTATAGTTATTTATGAAATTTTAGTACGTTTATATTGGTTCTATAAACAATACTTTTACTATGGTAAAGACTTTAAAAGCTGCTTACCTGTGGCTAACGAAAAAAATCCTGATTTATCTAGAATGCTACTAATAGCAGCAGGTAGTTTTTCTACAATTGATCTTTCACACGCTACAATAAAAAGTAAAGGTTTATCAGATATAGGAACATTCTTACTAACTATAAACTACCCTGGTCTACTGGATTTAGGATTTAGAGGTTATCAAAATATTAAAAATAATCTAAAACAACGAAAAAGAGTAACTTCTATAATTGAACAGAATATTTCTGAAATTAGTTTTGATATTGAAAATTAATGATTAATACATCAAATGAAACTAAAATAAATACTCATAGGATTAAAATAATCTAGTGCAAATAATTAGTTTTTTATTTAAGACCTTCTTCATTTGAGAACATTGAGGGATTCTAAAATCTTAGACAACCGACCATACTATTCCTTTAGGTCTTATGACTCCTAACAAAAAAATTAGTATTTTATGAACATTAAAAATTTATTTCACACTAAGCCTCTATCGTCCTAGTCCTTTTGGATTTTTTCCATATCAAAAATTTATTATACAACCAGGGAAAGTTCTAAAAAATCAGTAAAAACCAAGAAAAGAGTTTTTCTCAATCTTTTCTTGGTTTTTTAGTTCTGAAGCACTCCCTAATACCTTCATCATTATTCTGTTCTTAACGCTTCTACTGGATTTTTCTTCGCGGCTATTCTTGATGGAATGATACTAGCTATAAGTGTTAGTACTAAACTAAGAGCTATTAATCCGATTGATGCTTGAGCACCTAATGAAGCTGTGAAACTCTCCACTTCTAATCCCTTAGCAACTGCCCTACTAATAGGAATAGATAGAAGCATAGTCACCACTACACCTACAGCTCCAGAAATAAATCCGATTAATCCTGCCTCTGCGATAAAGATTCTTGTAATATCTTTTTTACGAGCACCGATCGCACGTAAAATACCAATTTCCTTCGTTCTTTCCACTACAGATACATACGTCAGTATCCCAATCATAATAGATGACACGATTAGCGAGATTCCCGCAAATGCTGATAAAATTAATGAAATTGTATTAATCATCTGTGACATTATCGTTGTCATCTGCTTCGCCATATCCGCATATGTGATACTATATTTGTGATAATCTGCACTGTCTGATCCGTATTTCTCAGCCACTTTTTTGTTAAAATTATTAATAACTTCTGCTATTTTATCACGATCATTGAAAGATTTTGGATAAAGCATAATTGCACTTGGCGTAGATTTCCCACCTATTGTCGCAAGAATCTGATCAGCCATATCCGCATCAATTTTCTGACGCGTCGCAACATTTACAGTTTTGTCCTTTTCTTGCGCAACTACAATATCCGATTTCGCCTCTTTTTCCAGCATCTTATTTTGCAATGATTTTGCATATCCGATTGTCATCTGAGGTCTAGTGAAACTATCTTTAGCTTTAAGTATAGCTACTACCTTAACCTTAGTTCCCGAATCATACATCTTAGCGTCCACATCACGCGGAACAAAACCATCACCGATTTTTCTATAATAGTTATTGTTATCTATAACGCTAAATTCTTTTCCAATAATATCTTCATACTTAACTTTTGAATTCTCATCAAAGCCTAATGCTTTTAGTGTTGCTTTGTCGATTTCGTTATTTTTCGCAGTAAATAACACGACTTCATTATCACTAGGATATTCAAAATTATCTTTAGATGATTTTACCACTTCGTATTGATTCATAATCATATTCTTATCTTCTGGTAATACTCCAAAAATACTATCACCGAATGCATCTTGATCTTGTTTTACAGCAATTACATCACCTTTTGCATTTTTAGTCAAGGCTTGAATTGTATATCCTTGAGTAAATTCAATCGCAGAATAATAATCCTTCGCATTGTTTTGAATATAGTTTATAAATGTTTCTCCATTTCCTAATGCATCCACCGAATACAAGTTTCTGTGTACATCACGGCTAGACTTCGGCACTAACTCTGAACCATTAGAATCTTTTTCTGAATTATCATCATCAACACTAAGCCCAAAGTTTACCTGATTTGCACTAATCATAATCGGCATAGACGATAAATTCTCATTTTGCATCGTTTGAATATACTTATCCATACCAGATGATATCGACAATACTAAACCTATACTAATAATACCTATGCTGCTAGCAGCAACCGTCATAAACGTACGGAATTTTTTCGTAAGAAGGTTTTTAAAACTAGATTTAATCGCACTACTAAATGCCATCGCAGTTTTTTTCAAAGCAAAGCCATTATCAGCAACCTCTTCAGCTACGTAAGGATTTGTATCTTCTTGAATCTCACCATCTTTAACTCGTACTATTCTATCACTATATTTTTTCGATAGTTCTGGATTGTGCGTTACCATTATAACTAACTTCGTCTTACTTATTTCTTTAATAAGCTCCATAATTTGAACACTAGTCTTACTATCTAAAGCTCCTGTAGGTTCATCAGCAAGAATAATCTTTGGATCAGTTACTAATGCACGAGCAATCGCCACCCTTTGCATCTGACCTCCAGAAAGTTGATTAGGCTTTTTATAAAGATGCTCCGCTAAGCCAACATCCTCTAATACTTTCTTAGCTTTTTCATGATTTTCTGAATTAGAATGCCCCGAAATAGACAAAGCTAGTTTTACATTTTCAATTACACTTAAGTGCGATATTAAATTATAACTTTGAAAGACAAAACCTATAGTCCCATTTCTATAACTATCCCAATCTCTATCTTTAAATTCTTTAGTAGAACGTCCCATAAGCGCCATATCACCAGATGTATATTTATCTAACCCACCTATAATGTTTAATAACGTCGTCTTTCCACTTCCACTAGCACCTAAAATCGAGACAAATTCATTTTCTCTAAAATGAATATTTACAGATTTTAGTACTTCTACTTCGCTACCACCAGTATTATACTTCTTAACTATATTTTTAAGTTCTAACACTTTGTACCTCCTAATCTATAATTGTTGAAAACAAAAATAAGTTTACATAAATTATTCTCATAATTTCGATTATAACACAAACTTCTAATCACTAAAAGCAATACAATAAATGATTAAATCTAAAATAAATTTCAGCTCAAAGAAAAAACTGGATTTTAACCTAGGAATAATTTTCATCTGAAGTCTACTTTCAAAGTTTAAAATAGAATAAGTTACTAACCTTTATATTTTTTAGCCAAGTAAAAAGGTAAAACTGTAGAGAAAATTGCAAAAACAACTATTAAAACTAACGCTGCTATTGAACTAAAGAATCCACTGATGAATATAACAACTCCACTAAAAGTCATATACAACGCGTAAGCTCTAACTACTTTTTGTTCATTAACACCTTTTTCCAAACCAAAAAGATTAAAATTGTATTTTCCCCAAAACTCTTTTTTTGGCAGATAGTTACCAAGTATAATAACCACTATTCCGATAATAAACACTGCTAATTGTGGTACATTGAAATTATTATCTAAAGCATATGCTACTATGCCACCTTGAACTAAAACACTTACCAAAGGTGCAATTCCCTTAGCTATTAGCGCGCCTTTTTTAGGAGTTTTATCAAAATCTACTACTAGCGAAATTATAATCTGTACTACCGTAAAAAATATCGGAAGCTCGATGATCGCATGTGTTTTACTTACAAATTTATCCGGCTCTCCATTAAAATTGAAGTGCACAGCTATTTGTTCAGGCAATACATCATAATAATAAACTCCTATTAATATCGGCAATAAACAAATAGCAACACTTAGAAACAAACTTTTTTTATCTACTCTCATTGTCTTTTCCTCCTAAACCATAGATCCATACTAGAACTTCCTCGAATACACTGGCGTTTAATTCATAGTATATAAAATTCTTATGTCTAGATTCTAATATTAAACCTGCTTTTTTTAATTGTGTTAGATGATACGATACAGTAGCACCTGATAGATTAAATTCTGAAGCTAATTCTCCAGCGCTTTTCTTATCTTCTTTCAACATTTCCAAAATATTTCTTCTTACTGGATCAGATATCGCTTTTAAAGTTTCACTCATCCCATTTATATCACCCCATTTAAAATTTGAACTGCAATTCTATTTAGATATCTTTCTAAATAGATTATACTCCTCATTCAATATTAAGTCAACAACTATTTAGAAATTTTTCTAAATAGTTGTTGACTCTTGTTTATTACACCTTCTTTTCTGTACTATTAATTCATACTTTTTTATAATTGTACTTTAAATAAATTTAATAATATTTACTTCAATAATATTTAAATTAACACCTATTTTTAATTATTATCTATGCTAAATACCTTGGCATTAAATATTTTCATAAGAATACTATAATACAAGTGCTTACAAGAAATCCTATTTCTTAAATATATTTTCTGTATCATAATTTGCCTCGTATTGACACGATTTATTTTTCTGATAAAATAAATATTGTAAGCGTTATCTATTTTATATTATATCTTCTTTTACAATTATTTTTTAGCTGAATATTAGATGCAATTAATTATCTATTTGTTACATCTTTCGAATCTAATATTCATCTAGAATATAAAAAAAATTAAAAGGAGATTCCATTATGAAATTAGCACTATTTAACTTGAGAGAAGATGAAAGACCATTCGTTGATGCTTGGTTAAAAGAACATCCAGAAGTAGAGATTGATCTTCACGAAGGAGAACTTCAAGCAGAAACAAAACACCTATTAGAAGGGAAACAAGGAGCAGTAATGTTCCAAAATAGACCTTTTGCCAAAGAAGTATACGATTATGCAAAAGATCAAGGTGTTAAAGTTATCGCGAACAGAATGGCAGGATTCGATATTTATGATATAAAATATATGCGTGAATTAGGAATTAGCATGACTAACGTTCCTCGATACTCTCCTAACGCAATTGCAGAACATGTTGTTACTACTGTCTTATATATTAGTAGAAATATTAAAAAAATACTTAACAATGTGGAGAAACATGATTTTACATGGAATAAAAATATAATTTCTCGAGAATTAAAAACTCTTACTGTAGGTGTCCTAGGAACAGGGAACATTGGACGCCAAGCTGCAACTCTATTTAAGGGACTAGGTTGCAAAGTTATCGGTTACGACTTATATCCTTCTGACGCTGCTCGTGAAGTATTAGAATATGTTGACAGCATAGATGAATTACTAGCTCAATCTGATGTTGTGACTATTCACGTACCTGCTACAAAAGAATATACTCACATGGTAAATGATGATTTCTTCAGTAAAATGAAAGATGGATCTATCTTCGCTAATGCTGCTCGTGGTGTTCTTGTTGATACTAAGGCTGTTATTCGCGCTCTAGATAGTGGAAAATTATTAGGAGCTAGCCTTGATGTATATGAAAACGAAGGAAATTATGTTCCTAAAGATTTCTCAAACAAAGAATTCGATGATTCATTAATGCAACAATTAATAGATAGAGATGATATCATCTATACTCCACATACTGCATTCTACACAGAAACAGCAGTTAAAAATCTTGTAGAAGGTGCATTAAACGCTGCAGTAGAAGTAATTACTACTGGAGATTCTCCTAATATCGTTAATAGATAATTAACTACGCTTTAGATATATACATTAATTCATATACCTAATAAATAAAAAGGGATAAAATTGATAATTTTTGTCAATTTTCCCTTTTTATATTTTTGCAACTATTCAAATGATAGTATCTGTAAGTTTGCATAACCTAAATATTTTTACTAATTCTTTGTTTAACAGCATTCAATATTGTATATACAGGATTGAATATAAAAAAATATTCTATTCAATAAATTTTATAAAATCTTGTTTTATTTGACAACCATCGACATTTTGTTAAAATAAAGATGTAAACAGTTAGTAGGATAATTTTATCATTAAAATATCTTAGTATAATTAATATTATTTATATTTTTTTCGATTATACTATTTGTTGCATTTTGATATTAATTATTACTAGAATATCGTTTCAGAAATTCTTCAAAAAATCCACATCATCTTAAACGTAAATTTTGAAAAATTTCTTAATAGCATATGATAAGCATTATATGAGTTAATAGATAGAAGAGGATATGTCTATATGCCTCATACAATCGTCTAGATTGTTCTTAAAACTGCGGAAGTATATTATTCTTCCATTTTTACGGCTATACTCGTTATAGTCATAATTTCCTTTCGATTGTTAAATTTATTTAACAATAAAACTTTTAATTTAATATCGGAAGAAATTCCGATTACTACAAAATAACAATTTACCCTAAATTCTTATTTTGTGTTCATATAACGAAAAGCGGTCCATTACGGGCCACTTTTTGTTTTTTTATTCAACATCGTATTCATTATCTTAGTTTTTTATATGACAAAAAAGAAGAAGTAGGACTTAATCCTACTTCTTCTAATTTCATATTTAATATTAGTCGATTACTGAAACTTTTAAGAAGTTTGTTGATCCAACGTTACTTCTTGAAGTGTTTACTGGGATACCTCCAGTGATTACGATAGCATCACCTTTTTTAGCATATCCTGAAGTTTCTGCGATATTTTTAGCTGTATCTAACATTTCGTCAGTTGATTTAACTTGTTCAGAAATTTGAGCATCTACACCCCATACTAAGCTTAATCCACGTGCAACTTTTTCACTTGGAGTTACAGCTAAGATAGCTGCGTTTGGACGATATTTAGAAATTAATCTAGCTGTTTGTCCTGATTCAGTGTAAGTTACGATTGTGTGTAAGTCTAAGTTTAGAGCTGTGTACCCTACAGATACTCCAATTGCGTTTGTAATATCTTTAGAAACGATTTTTTTAGAACGATCTTTTAAGATACGAGAGTAATCTTGCATTTCTTCAGTACGTTTAGCGATTGTAGCCATTGTACGAACTGATTCGATTGGATAAGCACCTGCTGCAGATTCTCCTGATAACATGATTGCATCAGTTCCATCGTAGATTGCGTTAGCTACGTCAGATACTTCGGCACGTGTTGGACGTGGGTTTTTTTGCATTGAGTCTAACATTTGAGTAGCTGTGATTACGAATTTACCAGCTGCATTACATTTAGCAATGATGTCTTTTTGCATAATTGGTACTTCTTCTGCTGGTACTTCAACCCCAAGGTCACCACGAGCGATCATGATACCGTCAGATACTTCGATGATTTCATCGATGTTATCGATAGCTTCTTGACATTCGATTTTAGGGATGATTTGAACGTGTTCACATCCTTCTTCTTTAAGAATACGTCTAACTTCTAGTACGTTTTCTTTAGTACGAACGAATGAAGCAGCAACGAAGTCAATATCATTTTTACATCCGAAACGGATATCTTCTTCATCTTTTGGAGTAATACCTGGTAATTTTGTAGATACACCTGGAACGTTAACTCCTTTTTTGTTTTTAAGTACTCCACCGTTTTGTACTGTAGTGTAGATTAATCCTGCTTCAGCATCTACGCTGTTTACAGTTAATCCAATTAATCCATCGTCAAGTAGGATAGTATCTCCAGCTTTAACGTCATGTACTAATTCTCCGTATGTGATTGAGAATTTTTCTGGAGTTCCTAGAACTTCTGTCATAGAAACAATAACGTCTTTTCCAGTTTCTAACATGATTGCATCATTTTCCATGTTGTTAGTTCTGATTTCAGGTCCTTTAGTATCTAAAAGGATAGCTAAGTTAGTTCCTGTAGCTTCTCTTACTTCTTTAATTGTTTGAATTCTTGCTCCGTGTTCTGAGTAGTCACCGTGTGAGAAGTTAAGACGACATACGTTCATCCCTAATTCTACCATTTCAGTAAGTTTTGCTTTATCTTCAGACTTAGGTCCAATTGTACAAATTATTTTTGTTTTTTTCTGTATCATAAATATACCTCTTAATTTTTTATCTTTTAATATTTTAACTTATTTTCATTATGTTTTCAAATATTTTCTTGAAAAATACTATTTTTATCTAAAGAAAACGTTTTTCAAACTAAATTGAAAGTTGTTTAGAAACCTCGTAGATAGAAAGATCCACATTATGAACATCACTAAATACGTCTTCAAAACGAGTACTTACAAGTTTGTTGTTTTGAATACCTACTGCACGTCCTGATTCTCCAGCTAATAATAGTTGAACAGCATAGTTACCTAGACGAGATGCTAATACTCTGTCTTGAGCTGTTGGAGTACCACCACGTTGGATGTGTCCTAAAATAGTTGCTCTTACTTCTTCTCCTGTAAGTTCTTTAAGTTTTGCAGCTAGTTCTTGTCCACCCATTACACCTTCAGCAAGTACGATGATTGAGTGTTTTTTACCACGATCTTCACCAGCTTTAATACGTGCAACAACTTCTTCGATATCTTCTTTTTTCTCTGGAATTAGAAGACTTTCACTTCCTCCAGCAATACCAGCGAATAATGCTAAATCTCCTGCATTACGCCCCATTACCTCGATAATGAATGCACGCTCGTGACTTGATGCTGTATCACGAACTTTGTCAATAGCGTCAACGATTGTGTTAAGCGCAGTATCGAATCCGATAGTGTAATCTGTACAACAAATATCGTTATCGATTGTTCCTGGAACTCCGATAGTTTGGATATTCATTTCGTTACTTAAAGCCATAGCTCCACGGTATGAACCATCTCCACCGATTACTACTAGTCCATCAATTCCTAATGCTTCTAAGTTCTTAATAGCACCTTTTCTAACTTCTGGGTTAGCGAATTCTGGAAGACGAGCTGAGTAAAGCATTGTTCCTCCACGGTTAATGATGTTACCAACATCTCCAACTTCAAGTTTTTTAATGTTGTTTTCTACTAATCCTTTGTATCCTTGATATACTCCATAAACTTCTAATCCATTATAGATTGCTGTTCTTACAACGGCACGCACAGCTGCGTTCATTCCTGGTGCATCCCCACCACTTGTTAAAACTGCTATTTTTTTCATGTAGTCTTACCTTCCTCGTATTTGTTATTAATTATTTTTTAATTTACTTATCAACAATATCATATTTTTGTTATTTTTTCTAGTAAAAACATAATTTTGTTTAATTTTTGTTCGAATTTTTTTGTTTTTTTAAGAGTATGCTATTTTGATACGTTTTCCTGAGAAATTTTCAAAAAATTTCTGAACAAATTCCTGTTCGTTTTCTATTGATATCGTTTTACCTCTGTTAGTATCATTGTTCAGCAAAGCTACAACCTTGACTTTACCTACCTCCGACTTATACTCATTTAAAAATTTAAGTATTTCTTCATCAACTATTGTATAGATAATTTTTATATTACTAAGGCAGTACTCTCTATAATTTCTAAGACTTGCAATTTTTTCTAAGATATATTGTTCTCTTCCATTTCGAATCTGTTTTTTCAATGTCATTACCGCAAAACTCCCTACTTTTATAAATACATTAGCGTACTTATAAACACTTGGAAATACTGTTACATCATAATCATTTTTCCCGTCATTGACTGTTAAAAACGCCATATAGTCACCGTTTTTAGTCTTAATCTCTTTTTTTGTTATTATTTCTACATAACTATCACTAAGTTCAGCTCCTATATACTGTAATGGCAGATAAGAATATTTCTCTTTTTCAACTTGAACGGGATGTTTTAAAAAGTACGTACCCGTCACTTCTTTTTCCATTTGGATTCTTTCAGTAATAGAATAATCTTCTACTTCTTCTACCTTTAACGTTAAACCACTTTCTGCAGACAAGGCAACACGTACATTATTAATATACTGCCTATTATCAGAATAATAATCGTCGACTTTTTTCATTAACGTAGCACGATTATATCCAAAAGTATCCAAAGCTCCCGCCTTAACTAAAGAAACTGCCGCTTGATAGTCTACTTTTTTATTCATACGTTTTAAGAAATCGTCTATATCTATATAACGTCCGAAATTTATTCTATCTTGCACTATTTCATATCCACTTCTATAGCCAACATTCTTAATCGCAGTTAAAGCAAACACAATATCATTTTTATAAACACTAAAATTCGATAAACTTCGATTCACATCAGGTTTCACCAGATTTATTCCTAGATTATTAAGTTCTTGCTTATACTCGTTAATTTTTTTCTCACTACTAATTACGTTGTTTAATAAAGCCGTCATAAAATACTTAGTATAATAAACTTTTAAGTACGCCAAGCGATAAGCAAGCATACTATACACAACCGCGTGACTCTTATTAAAACCATAATTCGCAAAAGTTACAATAAGGTCAAAAAGTTTCTTAGCAACATGCAGGTCGTATCCTGCAGCAACACTCTTCTCTACGAAGATACGTCCATAGTACTCTAAGTCTTCTTTTTTCTTTTTACTTACAGCTCTTCTCATATTATCCGCTTCATTCAGACTCATATGAGCGAAATTCACCGCAATCAGCATAATCTGTTCTTGATAAACTATTACCCCGTAAGTATCTTTTAATATTTTCTCTAAGTGAGGATGCGGGTATACTACTTGTTCTTCTTTATTCTTTCTACGTACATAGACTTCTATCTGAGCCATTGGCCCAGGTCTATAAAGTGCATTCATCGCAACAATATCATTAAATTCGGTAGGTTTCAAGAGATTCAGTTTCTCTTTCATCCCACTCGATTCAAACTGGAAGATACCTTCTGTCTTACCTTTAGCAAATAGTTCATAGACTTTAGGATCTTGGTAATCTATCTTCGTTATATCAAATGTCGGGTTTTCTTTTCTTATTTCTTCAACAATACTCGATACCATCGTAAGATATCTAATACCCAAGAAATCTATTTTTAATAAACCAACACTTTCAACATCATCCATCGTCCATTGTGTTAAATACTTCGTCATATTTGATTCTGCAAGTGGAGCATAGTTAACCAGCGGTTTGTCATCACTTATTACTATTCCAGCTGCATGCACTGACGGATTCTTCGGCAAGTTTTCTAAACTCAGCGCTATGCTAAACCAGCGTTTATTAATATTACTCTTATTAATAAATGCCCTTAACTCTTCTGACATTTCGTAACATTCTTTCAATGTTCTTGTCGAGCTAATATTATTACTAATAAATTTTAAAGTCTGTTCATCAAATTGCAATATTCTCGCAGATTCTCTTGCAGCACTTTTCGATTGAAATGTTGTAAAAGTAATAATTTGTGCGACTTTATCCTGACCGTACTTCTCTTCTACATATTTTATGACTTCATCACGTCTAGTATCTTGGAAGTCTATATCGATATCGGGCATAGATATACGTTCTTTATTTAAAAATCTTTCAAACAGAAGGTTGTATTCTAGTGGATCCGCTTCTGTTATATCTAATAAATAACAAACTAAACTTCCCGCAGCACTACCACGTCCAGCACCTACTAGAATACCATTGTCTTTCGCATACTTCACAAAATCATAAACAATTAAGAAATAATCGTTAAAGCCCATTTCATCGATAATCTTAAGTTCATAACTATAGCGTTTTTTATAAAGATATAAATCTTTACCCACTAATTTTTCTTTTACACCTTTTTGAACTAAGTAATGCAGGTACTCTTTAGAAGAAAACTTAGAATATATGTCTTCTTTTTCTCCATAAACATACTTAGGCAGATGATAACCCGAAAAGTTCAACTCATATTGGCACTTATCAACAATATTTTTCTGATTTTCAAATGACTTCTTAAAAATCATTTGTAATTCTTCGTCGCCAAGTGCTAATATTTCTTCAAAGTCTTTTTGTTCTCTTACAAATTCATCTCCTGAAATAGTTGTCAGTTCTTGTATATTTAATTTTTTATTATCGCGAATAGCACGACTAACAATGACTTGCTGATAATTCTCTTTATTAAGATAATAACTAGGTTTCGTATAAACAACATTTTCATAAAAACTATAAGGACTTACTTGAAAACCTTCATTGAAACCGAAGTAAAAATCATAGTTACTAAAAAGATTATTTAAGTAAGAAAATTCCATACTATCTCTAAGTTCATCAACAACTATTAAAACAAAATCATCACTATATTCTTTCATCTCACTTGAAAAGTTTTCTACAGTCCATTCTTCTCCATTCATAAACTTAGTAGAAATCTCTAATAATTGATAGAACATCTTCTCAGATTTACACAGTATGTTAAATTTAAGAAAACCAATCCCATATCCTAAGCTTACTTCTAAGCCTTGAATAAGGTTAATTCCAGCTTTCTTAGATTCTTTATGTGCTTTTATCGCTCCGTACATATTCGGATCAACAATAACAACACTCTTTTGATTATCTCTTGCTAATTTCAAAAACAGACTTTCATACTTTATAGTACTATTCAAAAGATCATAAGCACTATGCACCTGCAAATTGTAATACATACTAATATCCTCCTTTCCTCAATATTCTCTAATTCTGTTTAATCGATATTATCCACAAAGTGGATTATAGTCGTCTTCTGAAGAACATCCCATATTTTCTCCGTGATTTTTACTCTGTTCATTAAAATATCGATACACTCGCTTATTATCATCACCCATAAAATAAATTGGGTTAAACTGTGTATATTTCATATTTCCTTCTTCGTCTAAAAGATTCTCGCAGACTACTCTACGTTTTATCGAAGCTACAAAATTCGTATACTTCCCATATTCTAAAACACTCTCAACTTTACACTCAAGCGATAAAATACATTCATCCATTATTGGAGCATCGATATGTTTCGCAGGATCATATGTCATATCCGCCATTCCAATTTTATTTTGACCTGAATGGAAACCTGCAATCTCAACCTTACTTAAAATTTCTTGACAAGGAACATTAACGGTAAACTCACCGTATTCCTTGATATTCCCAACCGCATTGCTATCTGTTGAAAGTCCAACTGTAATCATATCACCTAAAGAATATGATGAACTACAAGCTGTCACATTGTATTTCCATTTTTTATCTTTATATCCTATTAATATTACTGGAAATCCGTAATATAATTTACTGGTTTTAGTTTCTAATTTCATCTTTTTTTATCCTTTTGATTGTTTTCCTTTCATAGTTGATTTTCACTATATTTAATTATTTCTTTGCTATAAAAGCTAATACTTTCTCTTCTGAGTGTTCATCGCTAAATTCAAATCCATCGAACTTTATTTTTTTCATCACTTCTACTGATGAAACTTTGTTTTTTACAAGTTCTGTTAAAAATTTACCTCTTGCTTTTTTAGAAATTGTAGAATGTACTTTTAATTTTCCTTCTTTCTCTTCCATAAAGCTGATTTTAATAAATTTCTCTTTTTGATTCTTTGAAAAAACTTCTTCAAATTCACTAGATAATAATGAAACAACAAAATCTTCATCTTTAATACTTTCATCATAACTAGCTCGCCAGAAATTCTTTAAAGACTCTCCTGAGATTTTTACATTTTGTAAAAAATCTAGTCTATGTTCTTGAATTAAATCATAAGCACCAATTATACCATATAACGACGTTGTAATAAATACATTTTTCTCTATATACTCTTTATCAGCTTCATCAAAATTATCGCGATCTATGTTTCTATACATTAGTCCATTGAATAAGTCTAATGCTTTATAACTTTTTGCTGTGTTGTTTTTTATGTCTTTCCAGCGAGAGAATTCTTCTGTCGCTTTATCTTCTTTAATTTTATAAACTTTAGCTAAATCTGAAGCACTAAGTTTAGCAAATTCAGCAACTATATCATTACTTTTCTCACTAAGTTCTAACGTTTCTTGCGGCGTTGCTTTTTTGTTTAGTTCTTTAGCTGTCGGAATTAAAATTTTCATTATTATTCCTCTTCTTCAGGTAACTCTAAGAAGCTGTTTTCGATTAAACTTTCTACTTCCATTAATACGAAATTGTATTCTGTTGCCTCTATTGCAGGATTAATAATTAATGTATTGAAATACCCAACTACAAAATCACGATTAGCAACTTCAAGTTTGAACATATACTCACTAATTTCATCCACTAAAAATGCTGTTTCTTTAAGTACTTTATCCTCATAAGTATTCGCATAATGAACTTTTTCTAAAAGTCTACGAATTTCTAAATCGGCATGTTCTTTAGCAAAACGATCGCGAATATGTTTTGCAAGTTCCTCTGTTTTAAGCGCTACTGTGTTAAATTTTTCTTTTTGTAAAACCCCATTTTCTTCTAATTTCTCTAATAATGCTGTTAAAGATTTGTGTAAACTATTCATTGTATTTCTCCTTTATTTTATAATAAATTATTTTAAAAACTATCATTCTCTATTTTATAAGAAAAATACGAAAAACGCTAATAATACGCTATGTAATAATCTATTCTCTTCTTACTGAAATCCCTGCTTTCAATATACAATTATACACTGTCTTCAGCTTTTAAACATTATTAGAAAATGATATAATATTAGTGACATAACTATTTCGAGGTGGAGTATGAAAAAATACATAATGGCAATAGATCAAGGTACTACTAGTTCTAGAGCAATAATTTTTAATAAGAATGCAGAGATAATAGCGAGTAGTCAAAAAGAGTTTCCACAAATTTTCCCTCAGTCTGGATGGGTTGAACATGATGCTAATGCTATTTGGAACTCTGTTCAATCAGTAATTGCAGAAGCGTTTATCGAAAGTGGAATAAAACCGAATCAAATCGACAGTATCGGTATTACAAACCAACGCGAAACTACTGTAATTTGGGATAAAAACACTGGGCTACCTATTTATAATGCGATAGTTTGGCAAAGTAGACAAAGCGCTGATATAGCAAATAAGCTTGTTAGCGACGGTTATAAAGACATGATTCATCAAAAGACTGGTTTAGTAGTTGATGCATATTTCTCTGCTACTAAAATACGTTGGATTTTAGATAATGTTCCTGGCGCACAACAACGAGCTGAAAATGGAGAACTACTGTTTGGAACTATCGATACATGGCTAGTATGGAAACTTACAGGTGGGACAACTCACGTTACCGACTATACAAACGCGGCCAGAACAATGCTATTTAACATCAAAGATTTAACTTGGGATAAAGAAATTTTAGAAATTCTAAATATACCGGAATCTCTACTACCTGAAGTTAAATCAAATTCAGAAGTATATGGAAAAACTATAGACTATCATTTCTACGGTGGCGAAGTTACGATTAGTGGGCTTGCTGGAGATCAACAGGCTGCTCTTTTCGGGCAACTTGCCTTTGATAAAGGAATGATAAAAAATACATATGGTACAGGTTCATTTATCATCATGAATACTGGAGAAAATATGGAACTTTCTAAAAACAACCTGCTAACTACTATTGGTTTTGGTATAAATGGAAAAGTTTATTATGCTTTAGAAGGATCTATTTTTATCGCAGGAAGTGCCATTCAATGGCTACGAGATGGTTTACGTTTAATTAAAAAATCATCTGAAACAGAATCATTAGCATACAATTCTAAAAATAACAACGAAGTATATCTAGTACCAGCTTTCACAGGATTAGGTGCTCCTTATTGGAATCCGAATGCACGCGGAACTATTTTCGGTTTAACTCGTGCTACTTCAAAAGAAGATTTGGTTAAAGCCACATTACAATCTATCGCCTACCAAGTACGTGATATTATCGATACTATGAAAATTGATGCTAATGTAGAAATACCTCTTCTTAAAGTTGATGGAGGAGCTGCAAACAACGATTACCTTCTAGAATTCCAAGCTAATATTCTAGGTGTTAAAGTTGCACGTGCTGAAAACTTAGAAACAACAGCATTAGGTGCTGCATTTTTAGCTGGTCTTGCTACTGGCTATTGGAAAAATCTAGATGAGCTAAAAAATCTAAATACAGCTGGAAAACTATTCGTTCCTACTATGAACAAAGAAGAACGTGAAAAACTATATAAAGGTTGGAAACGTGCAGTAAAAGCGACTCAGATTTTTGCGGAGGAATAGAATAAAAATACTTTCCATAAAATGCTACAAATAATCATTGGAATAAATCTTTTGGTTGTAACTGTGGTTTATATATTCATATCAGAACATAAAAAAGACAATAAAAAATAACCATCTTTTCTTTAGCCGAGTAGATGGTTATTTTTATAATCTTAGACACGAGTCACCGTCTTTTAAATAAGTCGTTTATTTTTCAAAGTTATATACTGAAAAAAATATTACTAATAATTTATACTGCGACTACTATAATTTCTACGAACATAGTGAGTTAAGAAATTATTAGTAAAATCAGTGCTAACGGCTCTCTCTTCTATAATTTTATTTTAACACCAGTAAAATTTAAACTGTATTATTTAGAAAATTTGAGAAATTATATAGGTAGTTATTCGTAACCTATAACTAGTCTTAAAATATTTTTTAATCACCTCATTTTTCTTTGTAACCCATTTTATTTTCTGATATAATCAAAACTGGAGAGAGAAGTTAGGGAGTTTAATACTTCCGATAAAGATGGTGGCTACTTCTATATGAAAGGGGATGGTGCTATGCTCGCATACACTAAAATCTTGAAGAAAGGAGTAGAAAATGTCTACATACGAAGCTATCCAACTAATGGTAGATTTTGCGATTTTTGTAATTGCACTCTTGACCTTAGTTGTAGCTATTGTTACTTATATGATGAAAAAATAACCATCTTTAAACTTTGGCCGGTTAAGATGGTTATTTCATAACTTAATAACTAAGGTCACCGTCTTTAAAACGGCTCTCTCTTTTATGATTTTATTTTAACACAAATCTATATTTAAATCAAAAGTTTTGTTAGATAATATATACAACATCTTATTTTCAGAATGTAATAACTTTATAAAAACAATAGACCTCAAGATTCAAATGATTTTTGAGGTCTATTACTTATAAATATAACTTTAACTACTTCACTAATTTAGAAAATTGGCTTAATAATGCATCAGTATCATTAGAGTTATCACTTTTAATTAATCCTGTGTCTGTTTTTCTAAATAAAGCATTAAAAATTATTAATTTTTCTTCCTTATCTACTTCTTTTCCATCTTGAATTAATGCTTGATAAAATCTTGTTAAAGCTGCTTTTTGTTCATATTCCATAGACATATGTTGACTAGAAATTATAATTTTAATAATAATTCTTATAATATATATTAGAAAAGATATTAACGCAACATAGATAAAAGATTTTGAAACAAATGGTATTTCCTTTGCCATTTCTTGTACATAATCATGAATTTCGTCAGCAAAATAACCACCCGATACTAACAATCCTACTATAAAAATCAACAAACCACCCGTCCACCAGCTTGATTTTTCCCTATATTTTTCTGCTCTACTCTCCCATAACGTTTCAGGAGCCTCTAACTGCAATTTATTTTTGTAGGTTTCCTCTAATATATTTATTTGATTTTCTTTATTATCTTTCCACTCATTAATTTTTGTCTTAAATTCATCTATTTCATTTTTATGTTCATCGAATAAATTTATAATTTTTTCGTCTTTTTCTTCAATAAGATTCGTTGTTTCTTTTAATTTTTCATCAATTTGAGAACCTATTCTCTCTACTTTTTCACTTACTGGTTTCACAACCTCTTCTTGAAAATTATTAAAAGGCATTTCTTCTTTTCTTATCTCTTTATTAAAAACAAAAAACGCTGGTAAAAAACTATAAGCATACGTACTGTTTAGATATTGCCCAATATAACTCTTATTTTTTTCAATATAAACATAATTCTTTATAGCAGTAGATAAATTATCTTTAGCCCAACTCTTTAGATAATAATCAATAAATATACGTATCATAGATATTTCATTATCTTTATCTATTGGGCTAGAAATTGAGAAATTATATACTCTTGTATCATTTGGAAAAGTATTATAATTATTCGAAAAATTACTATACATAAAACTATAGAGTCTATCTTTAGTTAATTCATCTTCGTCCTCTAAATATTTTTTAAGTACTTTAATCTTATCATTTAACCTGTCCCAACTACTTCGAATTTCTTCACACATTTCTGATTCTGAACTCTTTTCATCCCAATACTTTAGATTAGATTCAACTACACTTTTAAACTCCAAAAATGTAAACTCTTCTTCTTTATAGTCTATACTATAGTCGCTAGTAAAGATTTTAAATTTAACATATTTGTCTATAAAAAAAGCAATCTGCATAATATTATTCGGCATAAATACTCCTTACCTTATCTAAAATTTTATCCTTCTATCAACGCTCGTTCTTCTGCAGTTATGCCATACATATCGTAGACATAACTATCAATAGCATAATCTGTATCTAGAATTTCTTCGTTTAATTCTTCTATCTTTTCTTTTAATTCTAATTGTATTTCATAGTTTTTATCATTAATTGCTAATTCTAACAATTTATTTAGCTTAGATAATTTTTCCTTACTCTCTAACATTTTATCAGCTAAATTTGTAAGGTATTCTTCTTGTTCTTGGGTTGGGACTATGATAGGGAGTTTTTTCAAGTACTCTTTATTATATTGAAATCCTGAGCTACTTAAAATTATTCCAGCATAAAATGTTTTGTATGCGAACTCAATAAATCTTGAATTTAATAGTGCTAAAATATACTTTATACTTTCTCCTAACAACATAAATGCTGTCTTATCTATAATAAAACCATCATTATCGAGAAAGAAACTAGCGCCAGTTACTGTTTCACCATAAATAATTTTTTGATTTTTAAAATCATTTAAATATGCACAATTTCTTAAATTATATGGTGTTTTCCCTTTATCACTTCTTTTACTTAATTTTGGTTCAAATGAATTTAAATGCTCTTTTATAAAAATATAATTATCTATATTTACCTCTGATATTTTTTCCATACCAATTTTATAGCCATTATGAACATTGATCAAGTATAAATCTGCATAATTTTTACTATATCTATTTATGTCACGACCTCTTAATAAAGGTACTAATATTTCTTTATTTTTACGATCTTTTTTTACAAATTCATTATATTTTTCTTTATCAATAATAAACGCATCATTTAAACCGGTTAAGATCCCACGATTAATCTCTATATTCCATTCCTCAAGAGTTTTTCCAAAAGAATCTATTTTTTCTTTTACTTTTAATAATCGATTATCCAGGAATAAATATCCATTTTCACTAAAATTACTTTGACTAGTCTCAAATGTTTTCCCATTTTTTTCTGTTAATATTATTTTTACAAATGAATTTTGTCTATTAATCTTTTTAACGATTATAATATTAGTATTGACTTCTGCATCAGAAAATTGTTTCATACTTCCATGATCTTCTATTTCAATTATATAATACTGATTTAAAAATTGACGTATATTAGTACCATATTTTGCTCGAAGCCATTTATTAGAGGTAATATAACCTAAAATTCCACCACTTCTAAGAACATTAATTCCTAGTTCATAAAAATAACAATACAAATCTGCAGTCCCCATAAAAGTTAAATACTTTTCTTCTAACACATGTTTTACATCTTTTAATCTTTCTTGTTTAACATATGGCGGATTTCCTATTACTACATCAAAACCACCTTTAGCGAAGACTTCTGAAAATTCTTTTTGAAAATTAAATTCTGTAATAGAGTTCCCACTCTTAATATTATCATCTAAATTTGTTAAAGGTTTATCTTTAGTTAATGTTCTAAGCCATAATGATAATTTACTTATCTCAACACTCTCTGGATTCAAATCAACACCATATAGACATTTAATTAAATATTCGTTCTCACGGCTGGCATCGTACATCTCATCACCATCGAAAAGCTCTTGAGTACGTCCTTTAAGATCGGCTATACGATCATTAATTTCGTCAAGTTCTTTTTTCAAGTAATCATAAGCTGCGATTAAAAATGCTCCAGAGCCACAAGCTGGATCTATAACCTTAATGTTCAATACTTTACTACGATATTCACGCCAAAAAGCCAGGTGTTTTTCAGCCTTAGCACTTAAACCTCGTTGTGTTTCAATACTTTCATCAGTTAACTCTGGTAATTTTTCATAACCTAATTCAAGTTTCTTATCATTTAGATATTCTCCAATAGACTTCTCAACTATCCCTCTAGTTATACGACTAGGTGTATAAAACACCCCGTCTTTCTTTCTCTTACCTTTTTTCTTATCTGTCTCGATACCTAAAGCATCATTTTTCAGTTCTTCCAAGTCACTAATACTCTGTTCAAAGATACGCCCAAGAATGTTTTCATCGACATCAGTATTGAAATCATAATCTGCAAGTGTTATTAGTTCTGTAAAAATTACATCATCTAATACTAAATCATCTAATATCTCATCATATTTGAACAATCCACCGTTGAATTTATTAATTCCTTTTTGCTTATTCCCTTTATCGATATTTCTACACAACATAGTAAATAATTCATGTTTAGTTACATTCTCATTAGAACTAAGTACCATAGTTTTATAACTGTTTGCTGGTATTATATTCTTATCCTCACAAAAAGCTATGAATAAAAATCTATCTAAAAGTTTCTGAGATTTTTCGATAAGAACATCAGCATTATATGTTCTATTATCTTCTATAACCTGTGAAACTATTTTACTTCGTATTGTTTTATACTTAGTATAAAATTCACGTTCTATTTTTTCTTCTTCTTTAATTTTTAAATCTATTAAGTTATCTAGTTTTCTATCAAGAATATTTTCTTTTGATAACAAGTATAAGAATCTTTTGAACTCAAAATCATCTTCAAGATCTTCAATATAAAATCTCTCGTATTGATTTTCATCATTCTTATCATATAGACGGATTTCATTAAAATTACTGATTAAAACCCAACGACAATTTCCTCCAAATTTAGGAGCATATCCAAATCCTTGTTCTACAGGTGTTCTTTTATCACCTACACGGTTTTGTTTTTTATCTAAATCATAGTATTTAAAATCTTTTAACTCTACTACAGCCATAACTTTTGATTCATTAGAAGTAAATTCTCCTAAAACTATATCAGGCTTTTGCCCATCTACATCTGTTTTCCTTTCTAATTCATATTCCCAAGTTTCGTTAAAGCTGTTTTTATATCCTAGAGTTTTTTCAAAAACCTCAGTAGCAAATCTAGCTTGTAGTTGCTCTTCATTGTAATCTTTTATTTTTCCTGATTTAATAAAATTAATAAAATCTTGTATTTTCGCTTTTTTCTCTGAAAGTTCCTCTTTACTTATTTCAAAACTCTCTAACTTGTATTCAATAAAACTTTCCTTAAATATTCTATTATACTTTTTTCTTATTCTATTCATCTTTTATTTCTCAATAACCTTCAACTTACTAATTCAAGTTAATTTAATTATTCCCCTTCCTTCACTACTTTTACAATATCTATTACGCTTACTATTATATCATATTTTCTGTACATAAAAAAAGACACGTAATAGTAAGTTATACTTTCTTGAATTCAAATTTTCACAGTGATATAATAAAAAATAGGAGTGAAAACGTTCGCTTCTGGATTGTTCAACTATTTTAAAGTTACAATTATATAGATAGAGGTGGTTTTATGAAGATAAATAATTTTACAAAATGCACATTAGCAATTGCATTAGGTTTTGGCCTTAACTCTCTTACTGTAGTAGAGGCAGCAGATAACACTACGGGAACTACGAGCGAAACTATAAACAAAAGTTTCATCGAACAGTTCCCATTCGCTGAAAAATTCACTGATAAAGATGGAATTACAGCAGTAAGAATGAAGAGTCCCGACGTACCTTTAGTTAACAAAGAAAAGGGTTATTCTAAAGAAATCGTTAGGGTAATTAACTACAAACAAGGAACAGATAGAACTGTAATTAATAGAGTTTATCAATATGTTAGATTCTACGGTGCACCTGTACACGAGGTTCCAAAAGATTCTCCAGTCAATGATGTACCAGAATATACTGGTGGGACTAACCCTATTGATCCTCCAGTATTGGAAAAACCAGAGCTTGAGTTTGGATACAAACTTATAGATCCTCCAGTATTAGAAAAGCCTGAATTTAATGGTGGAGTCAATCCTATTGATCCTCCAGTATTAGACAAACCTAAATTAGAAGTCCCTAATACTCCTGAGATCCCTAAAGAATCTACTCCGGAAAAACCAAATACTCCAGAGGTTCCAAAAGAATCTACTCCAGAAAAACCAAAATTAGATAAACCTACAAACCCAACTAAACTAAATCCAAAAGAAAACAAGTCACAAGACAATAAAAAAGTTCTTCCAAATACTGGGTTAGAATCAAGCTCAACTGTAGCTACTATTGGAACTATAATTTTATCAATTATTGGTCTTTCAAGATTTAAACGTAGAAAAAATTAAACATTCTTTCAATCAAAAAAACAAACAAAAGAAGATTATAGAACAATATCATCAATTTGATGCCTCACATTCCTATAATCTTCTTTTTATTATACCTTAACTTAATATGTCTTCATACAACTTCTTATCTAAATCTTTAAACACATTGAATACTACTTTCAAATTAGCATTAGGATTTTCACTTAAAAATTTCTTAACCTCAGCAACTGCTATTTCAGCTGCAAGATCATTCGGGAATCTAAATTCTCCCGTACTTATACAACAGAAAGCAATACTTTTAAGATTATTCTCTAAAGCTAGTTTTAAAGAATTTCTATAACATGATGCGAGTAGTTCCTTATCATCATCTTCAACAACACGATAAATTATCGGCCCAACCGTGTGAATAACATGTTTAGCTGGTAGGTTATAACCCGCTGTTATCTTCGCTTGTCCTGTTTTTTCGAAACTTCCTTGCTCTTTTATTATTTCATCACATTCTTCTCTAAGTTGCAATCCTGCTTGCGAGTGTATAGCATTGTCGATACATCTATGTAGCGGAATTAAACATCCTAGTAACGCTTTGTTCGCTGCATTAACTATCGCATCTACTTCTAATGTAGTAATATCTCCTTGCCATACGTAAATATTTTCTTCAATCTCAGTCAATTCTTCTAGTTTTGTTATTCCTTTATTTTTTAGAACTTCTTGTAAGTATTCGTCTTGCACTTCATAGAATTCACTCGGTAGCTCCGACACTTTCCATGTATTCATCAACGATCTAAATAAATCTCTCTTTTCTTGTTCATTCTCTGGTATTTCTATCTCTGAATTTAGTGTTTTTATTAAATAATCTAGTTTTTCCATAATTTAAATACTTCCTCCGTATCACCTGTTATTATTATATATCTTACTTAGATGTGTGTCTATAATTGAGACATACTAGAATTCTTTTCAGAGGTTAACGGAAAGCTTTAGATTTTTAAAGAAGTTCGTATGAAAACTCTTAGCGCCACTCATTTATTAATAAAAACACGACTTCAAAAATTAGAGAATAAACTCTAACTTTTGAAGTCGATATATTTTATATTATTTTTGTCTACGACGTTTTAGGTAAACAGTCAGTCCTGCTAAAACTAGAACTGCAATTCCAGCGTAAGCTGTCGCATTATTATCTAATCCTGTTTTCGCCAATAATGAATTAGATTTTGAAACTTTTCCGAAATCTTCATCTACATTAAATGTATTTTCTTTCTTAGTTTCTTTTCCAACAAAACCTCCTAGAATATCTTTAATTGATTTTTTATAGACTTTTTTCTCCGCTTCTTTTAATGTTTCTAATGCTTTATCTACTTCTTCTTGAGTAGCTGTAGCTGAAGCCAATAGCTCTTGTGCTTTTTGAACTGCATCTAGATAAGCTTTCTTATCTTCTGCACTTGCACTTTCAAAACTATCTTTCTCTTTAATCTCCGCTAAATGACTTAGTTGTTCATTTAGTTTTTTCTTGTCTACTTTTTGTGTTTCAGGTTGAGGTTTATTTCCTTCTTCTTTCTTAGGTTCTTCAGTTGTTGGTTTCGGCTCTTCTTTTGGAGTTTCAGCCGCTGGTTTTGCTTCCTCTTTCTTAGGTTCTTCAGCTGCTGGTTTTACTTCCTCTTTCTTAGGTTCTTCAGCTGCTGGTTTTACTTCCTCTTTCTTCGGAGTTTCAGTCGCTGGTTTTACTTCCTCTTTCTTCGGAGTCTCAGCTACTGGTTTTGCTTCCTCTTTCTTCGGAGTCTCAGCTACTGGTTTTGCATCCTCTTTCTTAGGAGTTTCAGTCGCTGGTTTCGGAGCTTCTTTTGGTGCCTCAACTGCTGGCTTCGGAGCTTCTACTTCTTTACCATCAAGAGCATTTTCAGCTTGTTGTAATTTTTCTAATACTGCTTTAACTTCTTCTACAGTTGCATCTTTGTTATCAAGAACTGCTGTCGCTTCTTTTATAGCATTTACGAAGTTATCTTTTTTATCTTGTCCTGCATTTTTGAATTTGACCTCAGTTTGAAGTTTTTCAGTTTCTTTTAATTTTTCGATTAATTTAGCTTTATCTACTTCTTTCTTAACTTCTGGTTGTTGTGAATTAGCTAATGTTACTTTAGCTGCGTTTAGACTTGCTGCTGCGCTATTTACTTCTTCTTGAGTGGCATTTTCATTTTCAAGTACTTTCTTAGCTGCTTCTAATGCTTTGTTGTATGCATCTTTAGCTTCGATAGTAGCATTTTTGTACTCTTTAGCTTCATCTAACGCTTTATCCGCTTCTATTGCTTTTTGAAGCTCTGCTTTATTCACTTCTGCTTTTTTCTCAACTGGAGCATCTTTTGGAGTTAATGCTACGAAATTACTGAAGCTATCAGTAGTAAATGTTAGCTTACCATCTGCATAATTAACACTGCTTACAGCTGTTAATTTTCCATCTTTTTCGTGGAAAAATCTTTCTGGCGCTTTCGCTAAATCTAAAGTTACCGCTCTATCACCAGGAACTTTAACTTCTTTTCCTGTTGCATCTACAATATGAATATCAAAGTATTCAACATCATATTTACTTAAGTCTACATTACCTTCTGTTAATTGTTTTTGAATATTTGCTTTTTCTTCTGCAGTTGGTTCTGTTACGACAAGTTTGTAATTATTATAAAGTTTTTTCTCAGTGAAATCTACAGTACCTTGTGCTTTAGAGTTCTCAGTACTTCCTACACTTGCTACTTTTTCTGCAACATTCAGAACAACTTGCTTTTTGTTATGCCCATC
The DNA here is from genome assembly GCA_032567735.1 of Gemella haemolysans. Lineage (GTDB taxonomy): Bacteria > Bacillota > Bacilli > Staphylococcales > Gemellaceae > Gemella > Gemella haemolysans_E. The sequence goes on from JAWHCX010000005.1 coordinate 89,619, forward strand.
TTTTACTACTAATTCAAAATTATTTTCCGCTGGAGTATACCCTTCAGGTGTCACTATTTGAATTGTGTATGTTCCATTTTCTAAGTTTTTCTGGAAGGCATTTTTTCCATATAAACTTTTTGGAAGTAATACTTTAGTGCCATCTTGAGCTACTGCATAAACTTTTGTTCCTGCTGGAACTTGTTTGTCGAAACTGATTTCTGTTGCATTTCTGCTAATTTCATCTACCCTGAATTCTACCTCTTTTGTTGGTTTATCTTTTGTTATTTCGAAGTCAACTTTTGATGGTGTAAGTAGTTTGTACTCTCCATCTACCATTACTACTTCAACAGTATATTTACCGAATGGTAATGCTTGGTATGTACGTTTATTTCTAGAGAAGTCTTCCCCTACAATTTCACCTTTTTCATTAGTGATCTTGTAACGCAAGCGACGTGAATTGTTTCCAGTTCCATCACCTTTCTTAACTTCTACTTCTAGGCTTCCTTTACCATTACCTTCAACATTTGATAAATTAATACTATCCTTGTTATCTGCAAAGTCTTTCACTTCAAAAGTAAGATCTTTTAATTCTACACCTTCTGGAATTGTATAACTTCCATCTTCATTTGCTGCAATAGTATTTTTGCCGTAGCTTAATTTTTTGTAGAATATTCCACTTCCATCTTCTAGTACTGGATATGGTGTGAATTTACGAGTTGCTTCATCGTAGTAACCACCGTTAGCACCTGTGATTTTCGGAGCTTTTCTATCGATTACTACATTGAATGTTGTCTCTTGCATATCTGCACCACTTACTGCTGCGCTATAAGAAACTACATATTGATATTCTCCATCCGGAAGAGGGTTACCGTTATTGTCAACACCTTTCCAGTTTGTCATAGTTAATGATGTGTATTTTTTACCTGTGTTGTTGTAAAAGTTTTTATTACCAGAACCATTACCATTTTGGTAAAGTGGGTTTTTACGTTCTACATCATCCTTAGCATACACTGAAAGTTTTAAGTTTTCGAAGTTACGATAGAATACCCCTCTCATTCCTATTTCATCATAATTCTCATCACCATTTGGCGAGAAGTAAATTTTATCAGTAAAGAATCTTTCACCAGTAACTGGATTTACATACGCTCCTGCTAGTGTTCTCTTATCTTTTTTATCTTCTTTGTATGTTGTTAACATTCCAGTGAAGTTCATTTCCGTTAATGAATCCCAGTTATTAGGATTTGAAGTATAACCATATTCATATGTTGGTTTTTCTCCATTTTTCATAGAGTAGATTGGTTTTTCTAACACTGGTAGATTTTGGAACTGACCTTTAAATCCTACAAATGGAATACTTGCTTTTAATGCACTTTCTTCATCATAAAAAGTTACAAATCCTTCTAGATAATATCCATTAGTAAATACTTTTTCTAGCTCTTCTTTAAAGTTCGTAGCATCAACTGTGATTTCTACTTCTTTTTCACCTTTTGCTGGAACTTCTACACTAGCCCAATCAGTTGTCACTAACTTCTTAGGTGTCATTGTCAATCTTCCACTCCAGTCAGCCCCTGCATCTTCACCATAATAATTATCTGTAGTAAGGTGAGCTGCATATTGTAGGTTTTGAGCTTTGTCTGATAGATTGTGTAATACTAATTTAAAAGTAAATTTATCTCCAACATTTCCTAAAGAAACACTTCCGTAGTTGTTTTCTCCAGTTACATAAAGGTCTCCATATGCTGCTTTATTCGCATCGATTAGCCCTGCACCTTGAAGACGTGGTGATCTATATGCTGTTGTGTAACCATCAGAGTATACCTGAGGATTCGCCGTACTCATGATTAATCTCTTCGCTAATCCTTGAATTTCCTCTGCACTTAAGTTCGGGAATCTTTCTGATAACACTTGTTTCACAAGAGTTATAGCTCCCGCAACGTGTGGTGAAGCCATACTTGTTCCACTATCTAGACCATATCTTCCATCATTATAAGATGATAAGATATCTCCTCCTGGTGCTGTTACGTCAGGTTTTAAGTATCCATCAACACTCATTCCCCAACCAGTAGACTCATCGAATTCACCTTTTTTAGGATTGTCTTGTTTATCCCAAGTACCATTAAATGTTATTTTATATTCCCCTTCATGAGCAGAAAGTTCATTACCAAATTTGTAATAAGTTGTAACTACAGGGAAATCTTTATCTTGCCCATTTAGCGTTAAGTTGTAAATAGTATCTCCTTCATTGAAGTAGATTACCGCTCCCGCTGCACCGTATTGTTTAGCTAGTTTAACTTTTTCTTCAAAACTATTACCACCACGTTGGATAAGGGCGATTTTTCCAGTTAAATCTTTGTCAGCATAGTTTTCTGCTTTACCAACTCCAACATATACATAGTCATATGCTTTTTTCTCGAATTGTTTTGTATAGCTAAAAATTGGCATTTTTCCATTATCGAAATCAGCATTATCTTTAAGTTGCTCGATATTCGCTATTTCTCTGTTAAGAACACTGTTGCTTATATTCGCTACAGAAATCGCATCTTCAGAAACCGATGGTCTTCCTACAGTTCCGTAATCAGGATTAGCTGCACTTGGGTTTGTTTGTCCACTAGCGAAGAATGCATTATTTCCTGCCGCTGCGACTATGTTAACCCCGGCTTTTTTCGCAACATCCATTGCACGAACTAAAGCATCTCCTACTTCTACTACTGAACCAGCTGGTGAACCTAAACTTAAGTTTATCGTATCTGCACCTAATTTAATAGCATCTTCTATCGCTTTTGTATAAATATAAGACTCTGTTCCTGCATTTTTAGTATCTGAGAATACACGCATGAAAATTAACTGTGCTTCAGGTGCTATACCTGTTACGTAATCACCATTTGTGAATTTCTCCTTAGGATTACCTACAGCAGTCCCCGCAACGTGCATACCGTGTGATTTATAAGCACTTTGTTTAATATCATTATTCCAGTCGTTATAGTTAAATGCAAATGGTAATTTTTCACTATACCACTTACCGTAGTCTATACCCGCTTCTTTTTTTATTTTTTCAATTTCATCTTTAGATTTGTATTTAGATTTTGAATTATCTGATAATCTAAGCACAGGATGATTCGGATCAAGTCCAGAGTCTAATACTGCGACAACTTTCCCTTGTCCTCTGTATCCTTTATTCCAAAGAGGCTGTATATTAATAAGATTATAACTATCTAAAGCTTTAGAAAAGTCATTAGCTTCAGTGCTTTCTTTCTTCTCTTCTTCACTTGCTACATTTTCTGGTTTATTGTAGCTAACACTCATTTCAACAGTATCTACAAAGTCCAACTCTTGAATTTTTTTAGCATTCGAGAATGTAGTCTCTAAGGCAAAACCATTCATCAATGTATCATATTCAAACAGTTTTTCGTAATCGATACCTTTATCTTTAATATCTTTTAATGCCTTTTCCCTAGGCGCTTTTGTTGATTCCGTAACTTCTTTAATTCCTTCTTTAGTTTTTAACTTATTAGGATCAACATCACCTTTTAATTTAACAATAACTTTTACCTTATCATCATTTTGGAACTTATGTTCTTCACTTTTTGAAACATTTGATAGCTCATCTTTTTTTTCTTCTTGAGCTAATGTTATCTTTGATGATACTCCATAATTAAATGTACTGATATTTCCTAGTAGTAATGCTGCACTTAGCACACTTACTGCTGTTTTTTTAGCCAGCTTCATTTCTTCATCTCCTATCTTTTTAAGTATATTTAAAGTATATTTCTATATTTTAACATATAATTTCTGAAAATCAAAATCAATATTCAGATATACAAGTAAAATTAACTAATAGATCTTACGTTTCTAATTTGTTTTCATTACTCTATCCCAATTAAATTTTACAAACACTATAATTTTTAATACAGTATTCTTTAATTTTCCAAACTATACTAAAGTGTGATAAAATAGAAACTAATTAAAAAATATAGTTATGGCGGAGGTAGAATGAAATATTTAACTAGTAAAGAAGTAACTAAAGCGAAAAAAAATATTAGTGAAATAAAACCTTATAAAACTACTAAAGAGATTATCTTTTCTAATATCTTTACTTTTTTCAATGCTATGAACTTGGTCTTAGCAGCATTTATAGCCACGACACTTAGATTTGAAAATATGTTATTTTTAGGTGTAATTACTATAAATACTGCAATTGGTATTTTTCAAGAAGTTCGTTCGAAAAATGCCCTTGAGAAGTTGAGTTTGCTAGGTAGAAGTAAATACCGAGTAAACCGTGATAATGAAATAATAAATATAGATTCTGAAGAAATCGTCCTTGGAGAATATCTACACTTAAATCTCGGTGATCAGATTCCTGTTGATGCTGAAATTATCGAAGGTAGTATCGAGATCGATGAATCACTATTAACTGGTGAAAGTGATAATATCTTTAAAACTACTAACGATAAAGTAATGAGTGGTAGTAATGTAGTTAGTGGCAGTTGCTTAGTAAGAGCTATTGCTGTCGGAGAGGATAGCTACATCAATAAACTTGCTAAAAGTACTAAAGAATTTAAGAAATACCCATCAAAACTTCGTGACTATATGGATAAAATCTTAAAAGTTATATCTATTCTATTAGTACCTGTCGCAATTATACTATACATCCGTGGCGCTAGTCTTGGACGTGGTTATGTAGAAATAGTTCTACGTAGTGCTGGAGCTTTAGTAGGTATGATTCCAGAAGGTTTAATACTTCTTGTTAGTGTCTCCCTTGCGGTTGCTGCGATGAAACTTGCTAAAAAGAAAGTTTTAGTTCAAGAACTATACTGCGTGGAAACTCTTGCTAGAGTAGATGTTCTTTGTTTCGATAAGACAGGAACTATTACTACAGGTAATATGAACGTTGTAGAAATTAATGACGAAGTTGCAGAAAAATTATCAAGTTATCTTGCATACTTCGATGATGAAAATGCAACATCTAGAGCTTTAAAAAATTATTTAACATGTGAAAAACAGTGGGATGTAGAGGAATTAGGAGCCTTTTCTAGTAAAAATAAATATTCATTTATAAAACTACAAAATGGTGGAACATATTTCTTCGGGGCATATGAATTTTTAGATTTCTCAGATGAAATGGATGAATATTATGAGAATCTTAAAAAAGAAGGTTATAGAATTTTATCATTAGCCTATACTGAGGACAGTACAAACGTCCCTACTAATATGAAACTTGTGGGACATGTAGTTCTATCGGATGAAATAAAAGAAAATACAAAAGAAACATTTAAATACTTTGAATCACAAGGTGTTGAAGTAAAAATAATCAGTGGTGATAACCATATAGCCGTGTACGGTGTTGCTAAGAAAGCTGGATTCAAAGAGGATGCTAAGGCTATCGATATGACTAAAGTAACCGATGAGGAGTTTGAAAAAACTGTTCTTGAGAATGATATTTTCGGACGTGTTACCCCTGAACAAAAACAAAAAATGGTAGCCGTATTACAAAAAGCTGGCAAGACTGTCGCTATGAGTGGTGATGGTGTTAATGATGTTCTTGCCTTGAAAAAAGCTGATATTAGTTTTGCTATGAATGGTGCTACTAGCGCTGCAAAAAGTGTATCAAACATCGTATTTTTAACAGATGACTTCGGAGTATTCTACGATATTCTTATGGAAGGTCGTCGTGTTATTAATAACATTCAAAAGGTAGCTTCACTATTCCTAACAAAGACATTCTTCTCGATTGTCTTCTCAATACTTAGTGTAATCTTCGCCTTGGAGTTCGCATTTATTCCGATTCAATTTACGATAATTTCAGCGATAACAATCGGTATTCCATCATTCTTCCTAACTTTTGAAGCGAATAAAGAAAAGGTAAGTAATAACTTCATGAAGGATATACTAACAAACGCTGCAATCGGTGGTGGTATTTTAGTAGCTACAGTGCTACTAACAAACTTTGCTATCATAGATAATTCACAAGCGAAATTTATCTGTTTCCTTCTTGCTTTAATAAACGGACTTTGTATGGTTGCTAAAGTCAGCCTACCTCTTAATAAATATAAAGTTGCACTACTTTCTCTGTTAAGTATAGCTGCGATTATAGGTGTAGGAGTTAATATATTCATCTTGAAAAATCACTTTACTCCATTAGCATTTTCTCAAGTGATTTATATAGTTATTCTTGGATTAGTAATTTCGATAGTACACTTCTTTACGAGAAGGAAGCTGAGAAAATAAAATTTATCGCTCATTTATCGCTCGTTTTTAGTTATGAACATTAACTAAACGTTGCTATAATAGCACTTTAAAAGAGTATAACAAAACCCTAGACTTGGTTAGTTCCAAATCTAGGGTTTCTTTTTTATTCTTCGCCAGAAGGTTTTTCTTTTCTCCTAGCTCCTCTTTATTTCTATATATTATAATACTATTTTATTACTTTTATATCATTTTATGAAATAATAACATGTAAATCTAGACTAGTACACTTAAAAGATTCCCTCATATTCTTCTTTAGATATATCCATATTATTTTTGTCTGTTAAGACCATAACATCTATTCTCCCCTTATTAATTTACTCAAACCAGGTGATAAACTTAATGATCCAAATTCATATCCTACATCTTTATTATATTTATTTATAATGGTTCCTAACCTTAAACTATCATTATCATTAATTATTATTTCTATACTTATCCCACCCATCGGATTTCTTTTTATTTTATTATAATTTATCTTATAACTTTTTATTTTCCCCTCTGATGTCAAGGCCTTTTCATCCAATTTTCTCAAGGTATCTTCAGTGATTTTTTTTACCTCATCACTTTTTACTATATTTTCCATATTATTGCTATCCATATATATCTTTCCTCCTATTACTTCCGCTATCGCAAATAAAGCTAGTAAACCTCCTATTAATATTTTTTTCACCAAAACCTTTCCTCCTAACTCATTTCCTTACTATATATTATAGTACTTTTTTATTATTTTGGATATTTTCTTTATAAATTTTTTAGGGATATATATCATCAATCTTATTATTTCTATATTTTACTATTTATTTACTCTTATTATACTATCTCCATAACTATGTTAAACTAATATTTTAAAATTCATTAAGTTACATCTTTTTTACCATTATAAAAAACGACTTAAAGTCGTCTTCAGACTTTTAACAAATGAAAAATATAAATGAGTCAACAGCATAAAAAAAGTAAAGAAAATATTCTTTACTTTTTTTATATTATGATTTGTGCCCAAAAGACTGCTCTACTATTTCTGTGATATGAGATGCCATAATTCCCATTTCTTCCATTCTAGCTGCCAACGCTTCAATGGATTTCCCTTGATTTTCATTTACTAATCTTAAAAAAACTTGAACTTGTTTGTATATTCTATCCATTATTGTTGCTGTAACTTTTTGAGCTTTTACCACATCAGATAAGGTAGAATAACCATATATCGCATCCTCTAAATAACCTCTAAGTTGTGTTTTTAATGAAGGGATTGCTCCACCTGCGCTATTAATAGTTTGAACAGTTTCTTGGTAGTCTTGTTCAATAGAATTTATAAGCTTTGCAATTTTTTTGATGCTTTCAGATATACTAATACTACCTTCTATTGTGTCATAAAAATGTATATCTTCATCTTCTTTATAACAAATTTCTATAGGATATTCCCCTATGACATCCTCAGCTGCATACTCAGTATCCTTTAAGGCAACATACGTGCTGTTCATACTATTTTTGGACTCTGTCAAATATCCAGAAAAAGCAATTATCATACTATCCCCTAAAATAGTTGTTGTATTATCCACTTGTTGATCAAATGCTTTTAATACTTCTAAATCATCAAATAGATTTGACTTTTTCACAAAGGTATCAAAATCAGTCGGTACATTTCCAACTTTATAACCTCCCATTACATCCTTATTAGATCTCCAATTTTGCTCTATTGTAGTATCATTATCTTTATGGCTAGCTGCTAATACATTAACACTCGTAATCATGCTATTTATACATTCTTCCATTTTTTCTACATTAGCTTGTTCTACTTTTAATACTTCCGAAAGAGGATTAGCTATTCCATCCTCAAATGACACTCTTATACTCTGACCCTTTAAAGTATCATCTATACTTTTCTTAAAGCTGTTTATAACCTGTTCCCCTTTTTGAGCTAAATTTGTTTTAGTATTTAGTATAACCACATCGTTTTCCAACATACCATTATTTATGACGATGGTTTTATTAAGAGTATCTGACGTTTCTTTTGCTTTGTTTTTCAATATATTAAGCATGTTAGTTACTACATGATAATCCCATGATCCTCCGCTCCGATAACACCATTCTTTAAAACCGCTAAAACCGAACCAATCAAACTGTCTAGAAAATTGATAAGTATTATAATTACCTATTTCAATAAATAATGAAATATTATCTTCTAATATCATATAAAAATTATCTAATCTTTTTATACTTTTTATAAGATTTATTTGTTCTAGGTAACTCACTATCGACTGTTCTAAACTTTCTATCCTATTTGCTTTTCTTGATTCCACATTATTATTAGTTGAAGTTGATTTACTTAATAAACCTCGTATTTGCCCTAAATCTTTCAGTAATCCTTCCAGATTTTTTGATAATTCTTGTAATGAAGAAAAATTAATAACTATATTTTTCCCAGAAGAACTGCCTGGCATTAAATCGGTTGCAATTAACTTATCTCTTCCAAATTGTGCATCAATTATACCGTCTTTGTCCACATCTACTGAAAGCCCAAGAGTCTTATTAAGCATCTCTTCTCTCACTTTATTTCTTACTTCAGCTTGCAACTTTTTTATTTCTTCTGGTTTATCCCATGCTTTTACCCTATTTCCGTCTTTATCAATAAGGTTTCCGTTTTTATCAAATTGATATCCACCCCATAGATGTTGAACTTTACCTTCTGTCCAAGCATATCCTACCAGTCCAAAAAAAAGCGTGGGTATTATAGTTTTATTTACTCCTTTAAATTTATAAGTCTTACCTACAGTTCCCTCACCTTCTTTATAACCTAATCCTATCGGATCATTACTATCTATATAATTATATATTTTATCATATAAGGCACTAACATTAACTCGCTGATCATGAGATAACGTAGGATAAATATTTGGACCATTATAAATATAAGCAGATTTTATTCTAGAGTAATCTGTTACATTTGCTAAAGCATACTGAGCATCCATAGAACCCAATGAATGAGCATAGATATTAATTTTGGCATTTGGATACTTTTCCATCATTTCTTTTAAATAGTCTGATGAGGCCTCTAATTGTCCTGTAACCCCTTTATCTTCAGATAATATCCTCTTGGCCATTGGTCCATCATTATCAACCCAATCTTTTTTCACCTCGTCAGCTTTGCCAGAAAATACTTCAACAGGGTTAGTTGAACCCCTATAGAATATTGTTATTTCTTCTACCTTTTCCCTTTCACTAAGTGGTGCGTCTGGTTCTACTTTATCACTCCCACCACTCGTTTTTGTATAAGTGAATATTTGTTCTCCATTATTACTACGATTATTATTAATGTCAGACAAAGTACCTACATATCCCTCGTTTGTATCAAGTTTAAAATCTGGTTTATTATCTATATATTCACTTCTCGCTATTTCAACATTTGTTTCGTCACTATACCCCATAAAACTATCTCACTTCTCCATTTCCTCTATCTGTCATTTTCCATAATTCAGGAGAAATAGTTCTCGCTCCTGTCTTATATCCATCTCCAGTCCAATCTTTTTCCAATGTTGTATTAACTCTCAACTCTTCATTATCGTTTACTATTACTGAGATATTGATTCCTCCCATTGGATTAGCTTTAACCTTATCATAATCAATCTTATAGCTTTTTATATTCCCCTGTGAAGTTAGTGCCTTCGCCTCCATTTTTTTCAACATGGCTTCTATCGCTTCTTTTCCTTTGTCACTTTTTACTATATTTTCCATATTATTGCTATCCATATATATCTTTCCTCCTACTAATCCCGCTATCGCAAATAAAGCTAGTAAACCTCCTATTAATATTTTTTTCACCAAAACCTTTCCTCCTAACTCAGTTCCTTACTATATATTATAGTACTTTTTTATTATTTTGTATATTTTCTTTATAATATTTTTTGGATATCCTAGTAGTTATATATTTGACCATTCATTTACTCTTATTATACTATCTCCATAACTATATTAAACTAATATTTTAAAATTCATTAAGTTACATCTTTTTAACATTATAAAAAACGACTTAAAAGAGATAAAGTAAATTCAACAAAAACATTCTATTCTAGAAGCTTTAAACGTTTTGTGACTAGAAAAGAAGTATTAGATTATATATTATCTATAGATGCTGAATTTACAGCTAGCTATGAGAGAATACATGAGATTAGAGAAGCTATTAAGGCTAAAGATTCAGTAGAATTAGAGAAGTATATTGATATTGATACTAAAAGATTATCTAAAGGTGTAGCTAAGGCTATAAATACTATGAAAAAGCACAAAGAGTATATGCTTAACGCTGTTAAATATAAGTATTCTAATGGACCATTAGAAGGATTTAATAATAAAGTAAAACTACTAAAGAGAGTATCTTATGGCTACTCTAGCTTTAGTAATTTCAGATTACGAATTTTAATTATTTCTAGATTATTTGTTTCTGAATATAAAAATAATATCAAACTTAAAAAAAGTAAGAAAAAATCTAAGCTGCAAAATGCTGCCTAGAACTTATTTCCTATTTTTCTCCATGCCCCGAACTTGACAAAGAGCCTAAAATAGTCGCAACCATATTTTAAAGTTGCGACTATAGTATATTATCTCAAAAACTCATCTTTTTCTATTGTTAGTCTTCCCATATTACTCCTTGAATATGAACTTCCACTATAC
>JAWHCX010000006.1:0-92492 GCA_032567735.1 Gemella haemolysans
CTTACATAACCTTTTTATTATATCTACTATATCTCGTTTGTATTGATTAAATTCTATTTTTCGTCTATACTTAGGTGTAAATACAATATGGTATTTACACAACCACTTTGTATGCGATAAACTATTATGTTTATTTGCCATAATTAAAATCATCCTTTCTTTATTTTAGAGCTTGAACTACTCTTATTTTATCAAGAAAGGATGATTTTTCAATTGTTTAACTTGTATCTCGCACCCGCATAGCGGGTGGTTTTTTGTTTCGGAGACTTCGCCTCCTCAACTGGCTAAAGCCTTTAATAAAAAAGCACCTATTTCTAGGTGCTTCCAATATTCCTATTTGGACGTTCAGTAACCTCGTCATCTCAGGTACCCTTTCGGGTGCGGCAGGAACCTTTCTGCCCTCAAATAGTACTTTGTATACTTAATTATATCGTAATAAGTTAATCATTGTCAAATATTAACAATCTTCCATTTTTTATTCTCTGTTGTAATTTCAAATTAGATATTTCATGTATGGTCGCTACATAAAAATAATCATTTTTCATATCTAATTTTACACCAACTAACACATTGTCTGATAATATCTTTACATACTCCAGGCTCGTTTCCTTTTCCCTAGGATTAACACCTATATAATCTGGATTAGCTATAATATTTTCAATATCATCCAAATACTCAAACATATTTTGATGATTTCTTTTTTCTAGGTGTTTTATCAAACCATCTGATATAAATATCTTATCAGTATAGGTTGAAATATTAAGTTTTGATTTTATTGTTTTCCTTATAAATCCTATTTCTTTCATAATCTTTGTCCCCTCAATTATTATACCATGTTAAATACTTTATTTCATGTGCCACACCCTTATTATTTGCTTAAATATTGAAAATGGTATAATATGTTGTAGGTATGTTAAATGAGATTAGCTTGTAATGTTAATCACTTATTTTGGTCTTTTCGATCAAAAATATAATGAAAAAATTTAAAATATTTGTGAGGTATATAATGGAAAATTGGGTTGAAATTACAATTCATACTACTAATGAAGCTAGTGAAATAGTTGAGTCTATTCTTTTAGATTATGGTTCAACTGGGGTTGCTATTGAGGATCCTACTACTCTTGAGGAAAACTTACACGATGATTTCGGTACTATTGTTGAACTTAGTCCTGCTGATTATCCTGAAGTTGGAGTTGTTGTTAAAGGATACATTAACGAGCTTAATTTTGATGAAGAAACTTTCAAACGTTTCGAAGCTGAGCTTCTTGCTTTAGGTGAAAATATCAACATTGGAGATTTCTTCAAGATTGAAACTACTATTATTCAAGATAGCGACTGGGAAAATTCTTGGAAAGATTATTTCGATATTCTTAATATCGGGGAAAAATTCGTTATTGTACCTACTTGGCGTGAATATGAAAACACTGAAGATAAATATATTATAAATATTGATCCAGGTATGGCATTTGGTACTGGTGGTCACGAGACTACTTCTCTATGTATTAAAAACCTTGAGAAATATGTTCAAAGAAATGATAATGTAATCGACGTTGGTTGTGGTAGTGGAATTTTAAGTATCGCAGCTAGTTATTTAACTGACGGTAATATTAAAGCTGTTGATTTAGATAAACTTGCTGTTGATGTTTCTTATGAGAACTTTGCTTTAAATAATCTTGAGAAAAGAATTGAAGTTGAACAAGCTAGTCTTCTTACAAAAGAAACTAAAAAGTACAATATCATTGTAGCAAATATTCTTGCTCATATCATCGAACTTATGATTGATGATGCGTATAACTTATTAGAAGATGGTGGTTACTACATTACTTCTGGTATCATCGAAGAGAAGAAAGATGAACTTCTTGAAAAAATGTTAGAACGTGGCTTCAAACTTGTTGAAGAAACTTCTGATAACGGATGGTATTCATTCGTAGTAACTAAATAATACAAACCTACTCTTAATTTTGTATTGAAAATATATGAAATTAGGAGTTTTTTTAATATTACTATGAAATATATTAAATTTATTTTATAATAGTGATGAAAGCGCTTTAAAAGGAGAGATGTTATGAGTAATTATAATTCGAAGCCAAATAATAATAATAATAATCTAAATCAGAATACTAATCAAAATTATAGCAACTATAATCAAACTGAGTACAACGAACAAAATAGCTATAATAACCAATACGAAAATTATAATAATCAAGGTTATCAGGAAGGATATAATCAACAATATCAAAATTATAACGAACAAGGTTATCAAGAAGGATACAATCAACAATACCAAAATTACAATAACACAAATCAGCAATATCAAAATAATCAACAGTACGATTATTCAAATCAAAATTATCAAAATAATAATCAATATAATTATGGTAATCAACAAAACAATAACCAACAGTATCAAAATTATCCAGGATCGGCAAGTAACCAACAATACCAAAATTACAATAATGTAAATAGTCAACAAAGTTATAATAACCAATATCAAAATTATAACAATCCCGCTCAATATCAACAAAATACTCAAAATAATAGACAATTCTATCCAAACAATAATAGACAAAATAAACCACAAGAATTTAATCCTAATAAGAAAAAGAAAAGTAAACTTGTTCCTATAATTTCTAGTATTCTTGGTATTGTTCTACTTAGTGGTGGTGGATTATACTACTATTCGAAATCTACTAATAAACCTGTCTCAAGTATTTTTTCTTTTGGTAAGAAATCAGATGAGGAACTATATACTCCTGTCCTTGAAAAATATAAAAAAGCGATGGATTCTGGTGAGGTAAAATCAGACTCTGAGGTTAATAATTTCGCAATCGAGAATTACAATTCAAAAGGAAAAAACAAAGATTACATTAAATATGTATATTATGATATTGATGGTAATGGTAGAAATGAATTACTTATCTGTGATAAAGATAATCTAAATAGTCCTTTTGCGATTTATTCTTACGATAATAGCAATAAGGTTAATTTAGTCTATCAAGTTGAATCTGGTAATGATATTTCGAAAACAATTTTCTATAACGATAAATCTATTTGGATACATGATACTAGCAACAACAATGACATATATGTTGTATATAAACTGAAAGATGATGGTTCAAAATTCGAAAAAGTCCACGACATTAACTTCGCCGAGTATAAAAAAATTAACAAAAAGTTTAAAGATTTAATTTCATCTGAAGAGTTTGGATCTAAAGATGAATTCTTCAAAAAATACGCAATACCTACTGATAAAATTGATTTTTCTAAATTAGGATATAAAGCATTATATTATTACAATGATCCTAAGGCTCAAGAAGAACAACAAAACAATAGTAACAATAACAACGAGAAGAAAGATGAAAATAAAGCTGAATTTACTAACTCTCAATTAGCACTGATTGGACGTGCACTTTTAAGAGACTCTACTTCTCCAGAAAATATATTAACTCACCATGAGACTGGTTTTGTAATGGAAGAACAACAAGGATTCTTAATTACTGATTTAGGTACTCAATCAAGTAAAGTAGTAGTTAAAAAAGTAGATAATGGTATTGAAATACTTGCTGCTGATGCTGATACACCTGCTACTCAAAGAAACTTTGTCGTTAAGAAAAAAGCTACTTTCCAAGAAATTAAAGACAAATTCAAAAAAGAAGATTTAGACAAAATTAACAAGATAATAGAAGAATACAAACAAACTAGAAACTATCAAAACGGAAGAAAAATAAACGACTAATTTTACATCCTCACCTACTATTCGGGTGAGGATTTTTTTATCATATATTTTCTCATAATATTTTGAAAATAGCTAATCTTATTTTATAATAGTATTTATATGAAGTTTATAGGAGAGTTTCTATGAGTAATAAAGATAAACAAGATAATAACAACTTTGATAATAATAAGCAACTTCTAAATAGCAATTTAGAAAGCCAAGCTAATTACGGTCAACAATATCAAAATGAAAATCAACAAAATTATAATAACATAGAAAATAATGTGGATTACGGTCAACAATACCAAAATAATAATCAACAATATTCTAACAATATAAATAACCAACAGTATCAAAATTATAACGGTGCATCTAATGCTCAGCAGGCATATAATGGGCAATATCAAAATTATAACAACACCGCAAATGGTCAACAAGGTTACAATAACCAATATCAAGGATTCAACAACAATAGACCTCAACACCCTTATAATAACCAAAATCAAAACTCATATAACAATTTTGGAAATAGACAAAATACTAGTTATAATAATCAAGGATACTATCAAAATCCTAATATTCAAAATTATCCACAAGGTTTTAATCAAGAAAAAAAGAAACGTTCAAAAATTATCCCTATAATTTCTGGTATTCTTGGTGTTGTTCTACTTAGCGGTGGTGGTTTGTACTATTATTCAAAATCAACAAACCAATCTTTATCTAGTATTTTCTCTTTCGGTAAAAAAGAAAAAGAGAAAGAAATTTACTCACCTATTCTAAAAAAATATAAAGAAGCTATGGATAGCGGAGAACAAAAGTTTGACTATGAGGTTAATAATCGTGTTATCGAGCGATATAATATGAGTTCTAAAGATAAGGATTATTTAGAATATAGTTACAATGATATTGATAATGATGGGAAAAATGAACTTCTTGTTTTCGAAAAAAACAATTATGCTAGTCCAGCAGCAATTTATTCTTATGATGATAAGAATAAAATCAATGTTATTTACAAAGCTGAAACTAAATCTATTCGACCTACAACTTTCTATAAAAATAAATTAATAGTAGTTCAAAATAATGAAGGTTCTAACGATAGATATACGATTTATCAGTTCAAAGATAATGGTATAAGATATGAAATGGTTCATGATATAGATTTTGGTATGGCAAAAGATTTAAGTGGAAAATATAAAGATATAATTACTAAAGAAGAATTTGATTCTAAAGATAATTTCTTTAAAAAATATCCACTTTCTGGTGAAAAAATTGAGTTTTTTAATTTAGAGCATCAATCAGTATATAACTCTATTACTAATTCTAGTACTAGCAATAATAACGAAAAAGAGAAAGAGAAAAAAGTTGAGGATAAACCTAAATATACTAAATTACAACTCGCTTTAATCGCTCGTGCTATTATGGCTGGTTCAAATGATCCTCTAATAGGACCATTAAATTATGATAGTCACTTCTCTATTCGAGCATCTAAAAACGGTGTTGTTTCTGACTTTGGTACAAGGGCAAGTGTAATTAATGTTAATATTCGAGAGAATGATATTGAAATTATAGTAGTTGACTACTCATCTCCAAACCGTATGCATGATGTTGCTAAAACTGTAACTTACAAAGAGATTCAAGAAACATTTAAAAAAGAAGATATGGATAGAATAAATAAAATTATTGAAGAATATAAGAAAACCAAGAGTTTTGAAAAAAATAAGATTGAGGAATAATGGATACAAACATAAAGATGTTACATTAGTAAATAAAAATATTATAAAGGAGCGTCTCAACAAAATTGATTTCTCTGAAATCATGATTTTTGAGACACTTCCTCTTTTTTTATAAGTTTTAAATAATACTTTGAAAATACCTAATCTTATTTTATAATATAATTGAATATACTTATCCGGGAGAAACAAAATGAGTAAGAATAACGATAACTACAATAATCAACGAAATAATAATCAACAAAAGTCTAATCATAATAATATGAATAACGAGCAGCAAGGTAATAACCAACAATATTCAAACTACAATAACCAACAAGGATTCAACCAACAATACCAAAACTACAGTAATAACCAACAAGGATTTAATCAACAATACCATAACTATGGTAACGGACAACAGGGATTCAATCAACAATATCAAAACTACAATAATAATCAACAAGGATTCAATCAACAATACCAAAACTACAGTGATCAAAAAAATCCCAATTTTATGAACACTCCTCAAAATCTCAATAATAACTTTAATCCCAACAAGAAAAAGCGTTCAAAATTCATTCCAATCATATCAACTATACTTGGACTTGTATTAATTGGTAGTGGTGGTTTATTCTACTATTCAAAAACTACTAATAAATCTATCTCTAGTATTTTTTCTACTAGTAAAAATGATGAGGAGATTTACGCTCCTATACTAGAGAAATACAAAAAATCTATGGATAATAATGAATTAGGAGAAAATTCTGAAGTTAATAAGTTTGCGATTAAAAATTATGAAGAATATGGTAAAGAGAAGAATTATATAACTTATAGTTATTATGATGTAGATGAAGATGGTAAAAATGAATTAGTCATTGCAGAAAAAGATAAACCTAACAGTCCATTTGCTGTTTATTCATATAATTCGAACAAAATTATAGTACTATATCAAGCTGAATCTAGAAATGATATTCCTCGTGCGAATTTCTATAAAGATAGAACTATATGGATTCACACAAAAGAAAAAGACTTTGATAGATATGTCGTCTATAAATTAAATGACAAAAAAGATAAATACGATAAAATACATGATATTACAATATCTGAAAAAGAAAAAAAAGATGGAAAATATCTTGATACAATATCAAATAATAAATTCAGTAGTCTAGAAGACTTCTTAAAAAACAACAAAAAATCAAGTGATAAACTAGACTTCTCAAAATCTGATTTTAAATTAGTTTATACTTACAATGAAAATAGAAGTAATTCTTCAGAAGATAACAAAGACACTTCTAAAGTAGAATACACGAATTCTCAACTTACTTTAATTGGACGAGCTCTTCTAGCTAATTCAACTAGCTTTGATGAGATTATCATTAACTATGAATCACCTTTTATAATGTCAGAAGATAATGGGAAATTATCATCAAGTATGGGAACAGGTGGAAGTACAGTACAGGTTATAAAAACTAATGACGGTATAGAAATACAAACTCTAGACTATGATAAACCCGTTGGTCAACGTGATTTTAAAACAGTTAAGAAAGCAACATATAAAGAAATTAAAGAAAAAATTACACAAAAAGATTTAGATAGAATAAATAGTATGATTGAACAATATAAAAAAACTAAAAGTTATCAAGAAAATAAATATAGAATCAAAGATTAACATATTATTTATCTAAGAAAACATAAAAGAGCGACTCATTCGAGTCGCTCCTTCTTTATATTCTTATAACAATTTTTCTAATTTATTTTGATTTTCAATTGTGAATACCGACACTGGTCTTCCTGATGTGTAGTATTCTGCATCTTCACTTAGTACGCTTATATTAACTAAGTAATTTAAATATTTTCTAATTGTTATTCTTGAAATATCTAATTCATCCGCTACTTGTTGCGTAGTGAATCCTGCTTCGTGTTCTTGAATATTTTCTAGTACTTTTCTCAGAGTTATTCGAGATAAACCTTTAGGTAAGCTGTCTTCCTCTTCCTCTACTCTTCCAGAATTCAAGTAGTCATCAATTAAATCTTGATTAATTTTTTCTTTTGATAATAAAGATACATAGTCCTGTACTTTATCTACTGCTTGAGAAAATCTTTCATATGTAAATGGTTTAACTAAATAATCCACTACTCCATTCGTTAATGCAGCTTCCACTGTTTGAATATCATTCGCAGCTGTTATCATAATTATTGGATAACCTTTTAATTCTGGTAAGTATTCTACTCCTTGTCCATCTGTTAAATAATTATCTAAAATTATTAAATCAACATCATTAGTTGCTAAATAATTTCTTGCTTCTTCAAGTGATGATACATGATTAAGGTCATTCGAAAATTCTTTTCTTTTAAAATATTCTTTATGTATCATCGCTACCATTGGATCATCTTCTATTATTAGTACTTTCAATTATTACTCCTCCTCAATTGGTATTTCTATTGTAAATGTAGTCTTTCCTACTTCACTTTCCACGTCTATTAAACCGTTATATTTTTTCACAATAGTTTCTACAGCATTTAGACCATATCCTCTATTTTCCCCTTTAGTTGAATATCCTCTTTCAAATACATTCTCCAGTATATCCTTACTAATTCCGGAACCATTATCATACACTTTACATAGTAATATATTTTCCTCTGTATTTAAGTATAAGTAAACAACAATCTTGCCGCCTTCTTTATTTCCAATAGACTCCATCGAATTGTCGATTAATACACCAAGTATGATTAGCAGTTCATTAAATAGTTCATCTAGATCTTCCTTATTTAAAATCATTGAATCAGGATCTATTAATAATGATATATTTTTTTGCTTAGCTTCTCTGACTTTCGCAAGTAAAAACCCTGCTATAGCCGGTACTTTAATATTTTCTGATATATGACCTATTTTTTCATGGTAGTCATCTTTTAGATAAGTTATAAATTTTTCTACTTCATCATATGACTTCATCTCTATTAATCCATGTAGTACATGAAGTTTATTCATGAAGTGGTGACTTTGTTCTCTGAGACTATCGTTATATTTTTCTGTTCCACTTAATTCTGTGATTAATTTTTTCATTTCACTTTGATCTCGAAGTGTAACAACTGCACCATATAATTTATCATTTTGATATATAGCATTTCTATTAACTAATACTTCTATATGATTTAATAAAACTAATTCGTCTCGACTTATTATATTTTCTTCAATGATGGATTTAAAGAAGATTTCGTACATTTCATCAGGAATTTGCTCTCCTTTCTTAACTTTAGAATAGCCAGCCTTGTCTAAAATTTGGTTAGCACTGCTGTTCTTAACGATAACTTTCTTATCAATATTTATCGCTATAATTCCCTCTGAAACATGATCGGATATAAGATTTTTCTCTATGTAGTTGTATGCAATTTCTTCTGGTTCATAATTTAATAATATACGTTTAAGTCGTTTATTATACACTATTGCTAACGTAATTGCAACTCCTATACCTATCAATAATCCAAATAATATTTTTTCTTGTGAATGTAGTATTTGTTTTTTTACAGTTTCTTTAGTATATCCTACACACACAACACCAATATTTTTACCTTCTTCATCCTTAATCGTTGTAAAAAATCTAAGCCCGTCTCCTAGAACACCACTTTGCTTACTATAGTGATCTCCAGAATAAAATGTCGAACTAATATCTTCTATATTGGAAAATTTTTTTCCAACAAAGTCCTCTATTGGATGACTGTATCTTGTAAAAGTTTCATCCGTGATAACTACGAAGTCCGTTCCTGTTTCTTCCATTACCCTATTTGCAAATCTTTGAATTGCTAATGTTTTCCTATGATGTTTAATATCGTCTTTTACACGAGTGTCACTAGCTACTACTTTAGCAGTTGCATATATTTTTTGACGAATAATTTCATCTTCACGTTTTTTTATATATTCTGTCATAAAAAAGGAAGTTACTAATAATGAAACTACTACAAGACCTGTCATTATCAACATTAACCTGGTTAAAGTTCGGTGTTTTTTTTTCAAATTTTTATCACTCCTCATTTTTTATAACTTCTTTATCACTGTTAATTATAAAGGAAAATAACTATCATTTCAAGCAATGTTAACTTCTGTAAACTTTTGATATACTTTAAAATATCGACATTATACAAATATATTTTTTAAATGTAAATTTACATTTAATGTTTACATAAAATTCTTATTTTTTTAATGAAATCAAATTTATCTTGATATATAAATAGTTATTAGAAATCTCTAAAATAGCACTATATTTTCTTGATGAAAAAATTTTAGTTTTATTTATTTTATTTTTACTTGAATATTTACGTAGACTATGCTAGTATTTTAGTAATGCATTTTTGCAGTTGTTAGTATAATTTAAAAATTAGGAGGTTCTCAATGGAGAAGGATGCAAAAAAAATATTTTGGTACACCCTAGCCTTCATGGCGTTCTCAACAGTTTGGGCTTTCGGGAATGTTGTTAATGGATACTCTGAATTCGGTGGATTGAAATCTATAGTTTCTTGGGTTTTAATTTTCGTAATTTACTTTATTCCATATTCATTAATCGTTGGTGAGCTAGGTTCTACTTTTAAAGATGCTGGAGGAGGAGTAAGTTCTTGGATAAGTTCTACACATGGTAAACTCCTTGCTTATTACACTGGATGGACAATGTGGGTTGTGCACATGCCTTATATTTCACAAAAACCATCTCGTATTATTGCAGCATTCAGTTGGACAGTATTCCGTGATAATCGTATTAGTAAAATGAATATCACATACTTACAGATTGCTTCACTTGTAATTTTCTTAGTAGCTTTATTCTTAGCCGCTCGTGGTGTTAACTTAATTAAAAAGATGGCTATGTTAGCTGGATCTTCAATGTTCATTATGTCATTATTATTCGTAGTTATGGCTATTACAGCACCATCTATTACTGGAGCAAAAACATTTAACATCGATTGGTCACTAGACACATTCATGCCAACATTTGACATTAAATATATTACATCAATTGCCATATTAGTCTTTGCGGTCGGTGGTTGTGAGAAGATTTCTCCTTATGTTAATAAGATGAAAAATCCTTCAAAAGACTTTCCTCGTGGAATGATTGCTTTAGTAGTTATGGTTTGTACAACTGCTATTTTAGGAACATTTGCTCTTGCATTAATGTTTGATACAAATAATATTCCTAAAGACTTATTAACAAATGGTACTTACTACGCTTTCCAAACTCTAGGTAACTACTACGGTGTTGGTAACTTATTCTTAGTTATCTATGCTATTGTTGATTTAATCGGACAAATTTCTGTTGTTATTATTTCTATTGATGCTCCACTACGTATGTTATTAAGTAGTGCTGATGAGAAATATATTCCTAAGAAATTATTAGTTAAAAACGAAAACGACGTATACGTTAATGGATTAAAACTTGTTGGTGTTATCGTTTCTATCTTACTAATTATACCTATGTTTGGAATTAAAGAAGTTAATGATTTATTCAGATGGTTAGTTAAACTTAACGCGGTTACTATGCCACTACGTTACCTATGGGTATTTGCTGCATATATCTTCTTGAAAAAATCAGCTGAGAAATTCCAATCAGAGTACAAATTTGTTAAGAATAAATATGTAGGTATGGGACTTGGAGCTTGGTGTTTCTTCTTAACTGCCTTTGCTTGTATTTCTGGTATGTACACTCCAGAAAGTTCTTTCCAAACAGTTATGAATATTGTAACTCCAATCGTTCTACTATCATTAGGATTAATCATGCCATACTTAGCTAAAAAAAATAACAAATAATTTTAGAACTTTATGAAGTAACTCAAATTTAGTGAGTTACTTCTTTTTTTATTTATCTATTTCTACTTAATTTAATACGTCTATATTATCAATTATTTTATACTATATTTTCATGAACTCTTCTTGATTTTCTTTAAAAAACTTTTTATAATATTAATTATAAGATACTAAGGAGAAATGTTTATGAAAAAAAATAACAATAACTCGCCAAATAATAACAATAATCAAAACTATAATTATGGTAATAATAATCAAAATAATGAACAGAGTTATAATGAATATTATCAAAATAATAATCAATATTATAATCAAAATCAGTATTTTGAACAAGATGCTAACTTAGGAAACTATAATCAGCAATACAACGATTACAATCAAGAATATAACAACTACAATCAAAATTATTATAATCAGTATAATGAACAAAATTATAATAACTATAATCAAAATTTTAATCAGGACAATACTAAAGATAATTTAGAACAAACTCAATATTCTAACGATTATAATTCTCAAAATAATAATCAATATTATAATGGGTATCAACAAAACAATCAAAATTATAAATATTCTGAACAAGATTACAATAACTATCAAAATAACTATAACCAAAATTATCAACAAGATTATCCTCAAAACTATGATTATACTAATCACGATTATATAAATGCTCAAAATAATTATAACCAAAACTATCAACAAAGCAATTTAAATCATGTAGATAGTAATTATTATCAAGAATCTACTCAAAACATAACTACTGGGCAAAAAACTATAGGTACTTATAATTTAAATCAAACTAATTCAAATATTAATGGTACAGAAGAAAATAAACAAACTTACGCATCAACACAGCAAAATAATTTTAATAATTATCAACAAAACCAAAATACATATCAAAATAACAATAATCAAAATAGAGAGGCGATTCCTCCTGTTCCACCGATAATGAATCCAAAGAATTTTAACAATTCTCCTTCTAACCCTAAGAAAAAATCAAAAAGGAAACTAGTAGCAATTGTTTCCACTTTACTTGGAGTTGTGTTATTAACTGGTGGTGGTTACTATTATTATTCTAAAAAAGCAAAAACTAAAACCGTCAATGAAAATGAAGTTTATAGCTCAGTAATTCAAAAATATAAAGCAGCAATTAATAATCTGGATAATGCTGATAAATCTATTAATGTCGAGGCTTTAAAAGCTGCACTAAAAGAAAAGAAAAATGATGATTATATTAAATATGTATTTTATGATATCGATGGTAATGGTAGAAAAGAACTTTTAATTTCTAGAAATGATAAACCTAATAATCCTATCGATATGTACACCTTTGATAAGAACAATAAGGTAATTAGATTATTTAATTCAGAAACAATAGATGGTACTATCCTAAATAAACTTGGAGTTGATGGTTCTAATAACAACTCTGGATCCGCAGTATTTAAAGATAAAACAATTAGAATTAGAAAATTTGATAAAGATACAGGAGAATATAATTTCTTAAAATTCTCAAAAGATGGAAATAAACTTGAAAAGACTAATGTGATTACTTTCACTGGTCTTGATACTGACGATAGTAAATATAAAGACATTACTAATAAGAAAGAATATAATTCTAAGAAGGAATTTAACGATACTTTCCCTCTACCTGAATTACTAAAATTCGACAATGAAAATTGGAAGTCAGTAAAAAACTTTGGAGAAATAACTAATAATAATAATAATGACAACAGCCAAAACAAGAAACCCGATAATTATGAGAAAGCATATGCTACTGTTTTAAAAGATTATCAAGACGCCATTAACAAAGGAAAATCTGATAAACAAGATATAAATCCAGTAGCTATATCAAACTATACAGTTTTTGGAGAAAAACAAGTTGGGAAAAACTTTTTAAACTATGGTTTCTTTGATATTAATGGTGATGGTAAAGATGAACTTTTACTATTTACAGAAGCTAGTAAAGACAAACCAAATGAATACAGTCCAATGGATGTCTATACTCTCGATAAGAATAATAAGGTAGTTCGTATTACACCTGAATTTGTGAATGGTGAAAGAACTACACTATCTATTACTAAAGAAAAAGCTTTCCATGTTTATGGTTCAGGTGGCGCTAAAGTTCATGGTTATACATTCTATAAGTTAATTAATGATGGAACTGCTCTTGAAAAAACTGATGATTTCAGTTTTGATGCTAATGTTAACTCTAAAGAATATGAACGTCACTATCCTGTTGATAAGATTGAAAACATTCCAGTAGATCAATTTAAAGAAAAAGTTATTAATAAAAATAATTATATTAAATTTGACTTTTCTAAACGTAAGAGTATATTTGACTTCAAAGCATAAAATTAGAACTGTGGATTTAAATTAAGTCCGCAGTTCTAATTCATAAAAAAAGGGGCTGACCCAAAAGTACTAGATTTTGAAAAAAGTTTACATGAGAATTCATAGACGCAGTGGTTTATTGATATCTAAATTCGCTTTGTAAAAGCTTTTTAGATATCTAATAACCTGTGCGGGGGTGACTCGACAAAATCGATTTCTACGAAATCACGATTTTTGAGTCACTCCCTCTTTTTTTCATTATTCTAAACCTTCTACATAGCTATATGCGCTTTGAGCTGCAATCGCACCATCAGAAGCTGCTGTAATTACTTGGCGAATTTCTTTTACTCGAACATCACCTGCAGCAAAAATTCCTGGTACTGATGATTCTAATCTTTCATTAGTTGGAATATAACCAGCTTCATCAGTAATTCCTATATCTCTGAAATCTTGTGTTTGTGGTAACATACCAACATAGATAAACACACCATCAGCTGGAATTGAACTTTCTTCTCCAGTTTTTACATTTCTGATTTCAATAGATGAAACTTTTCTTTCACCTTTAATTTCGTATGCTACACTATCCCATACGAATTCGATATTTTCTTTAGCAAATGCTCTGTCTTGAAGAATTTTTTGTGCACGTAGTTCATCACGTCTGTGAACTATCGTAACTTTTGCTGCTAAATTAGATAGATATAAAGCTTCTTCTACCGCTGAATCTCCTCCACCGATAACTACTACTTCTTTATTTCTAAAAAATGCACCATCACATACTGCACAGTAACTTACACCTTTTCCTGAGAACTGTTCTTCACCAGGAATATCAAGATTTCTGTGTTCTGAACCTGTTGCAATAATTATTGATTTTGCAACATATTCTTTTTCTCCTGCTACTACATATTTAAGATTATCTCTTACACCTACTTTTGTAATATTTCCAAAAGCAAATTCTGTTCCGAATTTTTTAGAGTGTTCGAACATTTTTTCTGATAGTTCAGGACCTGTTACCATTTCATATCCTGTGTAGTTTTCAATTTCTTCTGTTGATAACATTTGACCACCTGGATATTTTCTTTCTAACATCAACACTGACATATTCGCACGTGATGCGTAGATTGAAGCTGTCATACCTGCTGGACCTGCTCCAACGATAATTAAGTCATAAATTTTTTCTGACATATTTTCCACCTTCTTTTTTATGATTCTCTATACAAAATCTTCTTATCTTTAAATTTTGTATTAAGCACTATTAAGTATATCAAACTTCCTAACACAAATACTAGCGAAAGGACTTGAGATACTCTCAGACTTCCGATATAAAGTGAGTCTGTTCTCATTCCTTCAACAATGAATCTCTCTACTCCATATAAAATTAAATATGCAGCAAACACTTCACTTTGAGCTAGTTTATTTCGTATTAATAATAGTATTACTAGTGCTATTAAACACCATAAACTTTCATATAAGAACGTTGGTTGACGATATGCACCATCAATATACATATTTTCAATAATGAAATTCGGTATAAATCTGTTTTCTAAATATTCTTTAGTGACTATTTCACCATATGCTTCGTGGTTGAAGAAGTTCCCCCAACGTCCTAACATTTGTCCTACTAATAAACTTGGAGCTATTATATCTAATAATTTTATAATCTTAACACCTCTTCTTCTTGCAAAGAAGTAAAGAACTATAAATCCTCCAATTAAACCTCCATAGATAGCTATTCCACCATCCCAAATAGCTATCATACTACTAAAGTCACCTGCATAATACTCCCATCTAAATATTACGTAGTATGCACGTGCAAAGATGAATGCTATTGGCAATGCTATTAATAATAAATCTAACATTGTATCTTTTTTTAAGCCACGCTTATTAGCTTCTCTATCTGCAAGCAAGTACGCAAAAAATACTGTTGTAGCAATTATTATTCCATACCAATAAACAGGCTTACTGAATAGATGAAATGCAACCGGATCTAAGAAACCTAATGTCATTTTAGTTCACCCCATTATTCATATTATTTTGTTTTATTTCTTCTGCTAGTCTTGATGTAAAATCTTTAGCAGTATTAATTCCCATTTGATTTAATCTGTAGTTCATCGCTGCAGATTCTATAATGATTGCTACGTTTCGACCTGGTCTTACAGGAATTGTTTTCTTTTCAATTTTAGAATTAAGAATTTCTCTATGTTCATCTCCTAATCCTATACGATCATATTGTTTTTGATCATTCCATGTTTCTAAGTGTACATTCAATTGTAATCTCTTATCACTTCGTACTGCACCAGTACCGAATAGTGTCATTACATTAATAATACCTAATCCACGAATTTCTAATAAATGTTTTATTAGCGTTGATTCGCAGCTTCCTATTAAATAACCTTTTTCAAATTCTTTTATATCAACTCTGTCATCAGCTACTAATCTGTGTCCACGTTTAATAAGCTCTAGAGCTATTTCACTCTTACCAATTCCACTTTCTCCTGTGATCAATACTCCAATACCATAAACTTCTATGAACACACCGTGAACTGAAGTTGCAGGTGCAAATTCTTTTCTAAGATAGTTTGAAATATTCCCCATAAGTTTTGTAGTATCTTGGTGACATCTTAAAACTGGTGTATCGTATCGATCTGCAGCTTCCTCTAATTCTTTAGGAACTTCTAAATCTCTTGATATAATAATACATGGAGTTATCCTTGTACAAAGCATTCTCATTCTTGATTTTTTCTCAATATCAGGAATTAATTTAAAAAATGATAATTCACTAGTTCCTAAAATTTGAATTCTCTGTGGTGAATAATGAGAAAAATATCCTGCAAGTTGTAAGGCTGGACGTGATAATTCATCAGTAGTTATCTCTCTATCTAATCCCTTTTCCCCACTAACAATTTCTAGATTTAATTTTTCTACAAGATCTCTTGTTGTAATTTTTGGCATAATTTTTTTCCTTTTATTTATTTTTAAATGTTTTTATTACTATCTTTCTATCATTTGTATTTAATATAAAATTAAATAGCATAATAATTATCACCAAGCCAAAAGCTGTCCAAAAGGACATTATCTCAAAATGTGGCGACAATATGAAAGAAACTAAATATACTAATGACGTCCTAATTAATAACGAAAATAATCCTAAACTAAATATTGATATCATTATAGTTATCAATAATATAGGTCGAACTAATATAAATAAAATAGTAATAAGTAATGCTCCTAAAAATCCGTATACTGGATGATCGACTCGCAAACTTCCTTTAGTCAAACCAGAAAAGGCAATTACAATAAATGTATTTAATATGACCTTTTTTATAATAGGCCAATATAATTTTTTAAATGTATACATATTTTTCCTTCTTCTTGTTATTTATATAAAGTAGAAAGTGAGAAGCAATGTCCTCACTTTCTTAAATTTATATTTTTAATAATTATTTTGAAAACTCTTCTGTAATTTGAGGAACTACTTGTTTTTTACGAGATACAACACCTTCTAGTGTCATAAAGTCATTTTCAAGAGTTTTTCCAAATGCAGCAGCAACTTTATCTTGTTTATCTCCTAATACTAATACTTCTGAATCTGAAGTTAAGATATTTGTGATTACAAATACGTATGCTGCTAATCCTTTAGAATCTAATTCTGCTTTAATAGCTGTTTCTAATTCTGCTTTTCTTACTGCTACTTCGTTCGCATCTACTGTGTTGATTTGAGCTACTACTAGTTTATCAGCACCTAAAACAAACTCTTTAGCATCTAATGAGATTAATGTTTCAGCAGTTTTGTCAGTTGTTGAAGCTCCGGCTTTAAGCATTGCTAAACCATATTCTTCAATGTTTACTTCAGCGATAGCTGCTAATTCTTCTGCTGCAATTTTATCACGTAAAGTACATGTTGGTGATTTGAATAATAATGAGTCAGAAATAATTGCTGATAGCATTAATCCTGCCATTTGTTTATCGATGTGAACACTTTGTTCTTCATAAATTTTTTTCAAGATTGTAGCTGTACATCCAAGTGGTTCAGCACGGTAGTATAGTGGTCCAGCAGTTTCAAAGTTTGCAATACGGTGGTGATCGATTACTTCACGAATAACTGCTTTTTCAATTCCATTAGCTGATTGTTGGAATTCATTGTGGTCAACTAAAATAACATGTTGTCCTTCTGCTACTTCGTCTACTAAACGTGGTAAGCGTACGTTGAAGTACTCAAGAGCATATCTTGTTTCATCATTGATTTCTCCAAGTCTTACAGCTTCTGTATCCATTCCTTGAATTCTTTTTAAGTTGTTGTATACGATACTTGAACAAATTGTATCAGTATCTGGATTTTTATGTCCAAAAATTAAAATATTTGTCATTTTATAACTCCTTATTTTATTATTTATACCTAATTATATTTTACCTTTTTTTAGTGATTATTTCAAACTTATTTTAATAAATTATAAGCTTTTTTTCGCTAAACTTAAGTCTACATGACAGTATCCTGTAGGATTTTTCTCTAAGTATTTTTGGTGATATTCTTCAGCATCAATATAGTTATTTACCGCTTCTACTTCTACAGCAATTTTCTTAGTATAATTCTTTTGAAGTTCTTCTATAAACTTAACAGCTTCGTCTCTTGTTTCTTCATCTACGTAGTAAATACCAGTTCTGTATTGGCGACCTCTGTCTCCACCTTGTTTATTAACACTTACCGGATCGATAATTCTAAAATAATGACGAAGTACATCGTTTAATGGTAATACTGAGTTATCATATGTTAAGTAAATTACTTCTGCGTGATCTGTAGATTTAATATTTTGATAAGTAGTTTCTGCAGTCTGACCATTACTATATCCAACTCTTGTAGATAAAACTCCGTCAAGTTGCGCAAAGTAACCTTCTACTCCCCAGAAACATCCACCTGCTAAATATATTTCTTTTTTCATGGTTTAGTTCCTCACAATCTTTAATCCAAATTAAATTTTATTAACTATAATTATACTATAAAACGCTAACTTTTAATATAATAATGCACTTCTATTGTATGCTAATTACATCAAATATTTGATATTCATAGTGTATTAATATAATTTTACAAAAATAAAGACAAGTACATAACAAAGGTTGTACTTGTCTATTATATATATGTTTTATCTATTTATTTTCTATTCTGTAGTATGTGTTTCTTCAAAAACTCTATGTTCTACTTTATAATTATGGAATATTGCATTTATTTCTGCACCTATAATTAATATATACCCTGTAATGTATAACCAGATGATAAAAGCCATGAATGCTCCGATTGTTCCATATGTTTTAATATAACTAGAAAAATGATCTATGTAGTATCCGAATAATCTACTTACTAAAGTCCAAGAAACTGTGGCGAATATAGATCCCGGTAAAATGCTAATAGCTTTTAGTTTTAAATTCGGTCCCATTATATATAAAAATACAAATACTATAAAAGTAAATAGTATCGGGAAACTATAATTTAAAACTGACCATAAATTATAAAAACCTTCATCTAGATTAAATTTATGAAATAATAAGTATGTAAGTTGTTTTCCAAATACGACTAGTGCAAGAACTACGAACATCCCTACTAAAAACAACGCTGTAATTACTACACTAATTAATTTTGTTACTATCCATATTCTTCCATCTCGAACTCTAAATGCATTATTAAAGGCAATAATAATCCCATAAATACCGCTAGACGCTGACCATAAAGTAAATACAATACCCACGGTGATAATCGTATTATTCTTATTATTTAACACTTCAGAAATCATATCAAAAAGATAGTTACCCAAATCTCCAGGGGCGAAATTTTGAATCTTCTCTAATAGAAATTGTTGGTCAATTTTAAAGTATGGAGTTAATGCCAACGCTACGATTAACATAGGAAATAACGATAAAATAAAATAATAACTTAAATTTGCAGATAGTAATGATATTTCATCATACATTAGACGATAATACATTTCTTTTACAAATTTCTTTAATGTTAATTTCCCTTTAGGATTTTCTTCATAGAAAGAATAGTTTTTTTCTGGTATAAACATAATCTTATAGAATGAATTTAGCTACAGTCTTTGCAGCTTTATAGTACATTGGTAATGATGATACTGAAAGTATGTTTAAACCTCCAATAGGAAATTTAGATTTTTCCGATACAACATATCCTTTTTCTTCTAAATACTTTTTAGCTTCTTCTACTTTTGCACGTTCTTCTGTACTAAAATTTTCTTTTTTGTGAAATACTGTAGCTGCTAGTGCTCCGGCACCTACTAGTCCTAACAATAATTTTTTACTCATTAAAATCTCCTTAAAATTTAATTTTTAAATTTTTGACAATATAATAATATTTTAAACTATTTACTTAAACAAAGCAACAAATAACTTATTTTTCTATATTACTTATTATATGTATGTTATTAATAGCTTAGACTATACTTCCGACTTTATCAAACTTAAATATAAAACATCCTAACCTCATCATTTGAGATTAGGATGCCTACATATTATTTAGATTTATTGTTTTCTTGAAGTTGCTGTACTATTTTTTTATCATAATAATCATTTAAATTTTTTAAACTATACATTTTATTTATGTATATTCCTATTATGCTGAACAAAACTGTTATTACTAGTAGCGTTACAAGTAGTGAGGCAACTATAGCATTCGCTCTTTTATATATTTTTTTTGAATTCATAATCTACTCACCTTCCTTATTGTGTTCAGCATGTTCTTCTTTATCTTTTTTCTCTTTCTCTTCTTTTGCCTTTTCCTCTTTTTCTTTCTTTTCTTTTTCTTTTTCTTTCTCTTTATCGGTTTTCTCATCTTTAACCCGCAAGAACATCTCTCGTTTATGATCACTTTTATCGACAATTGAGACATGTATAATATCATTTTCTTGTGATAAAGAGTAGCCTTTCATATTTTTTAAAACAAGAATATATCCGGCAAAATTATTAGAATCTTTGAATTTATCTATATATATCCTACCACCTCTAAAGTTAATCCTTACGTCTTCGACATCGTCTTTACTTTTCATTAAGATGTAGTTACCTTCTTGATAAACTTTAGCGCTATTATTATACGTTTCTAATATCTTTTTATGAGCTAGAGCATATTCGTAATTAGAATAATCTAGAAATCTTTTTGAAGTCATCATAGTTGTTTGTATTATTAGCATAAGTAGTAAAGTTAAAATTATCAATAGAAACAGTGATACAGTTAATTCTAGCAAGGTAAATGCTTTCTTGTCCTTAATTATAGATAACTTTTTCACCGGTATGTTGATCCTCTATTTTTGCTGATTTTTCATCTACACTTATGTAATAACCACCTCTTGTCGTCGTGAAGGCATGGTCTTTATAGTGACTACATATTTCTTCATATAATATTTCTTTCATTTCTAGTTCTTTTTCAATTTTATTTAAATTTGAGTATTGGCGTACCATATTAGGAATCAAAAACACAAATAATAATGAGCAAATTAGTAAAGCCCCTATCATCTCCACAAAAGTAAAACCTTTCTTATTAGATTTCATCGAGTGTTATGTATCCAGTATCTAAATGAGCAATTATTCTATACTTACTATTATCAAACTGTACATCTACAGTATTTGCTTTAGACACTAAATTTCCTTTCCTATATTCTAAGGTAACTGATCCTGATCCTAATTTTGGCTTCCCTACCCTTTTTATTTTTTTCCAATGCTCATAATCATCATAAAAAGTATCGTATTCCTCATCATTCATATAAAAGCAAATGAATGTTCTTCTTTCATTTAAACTTCTTGTTTGGACGTTATATATTTCAGAAACAAGTTCATTAACTGCTAACCTTTCCTGGTATTTTTCATAGGTATTTATAGATATTCTAGATAATATGATTACTATAATGCTTACTATTAAAAGTACCGCTAACATTTCTACTAAACTGAAGCCCTGCCTATTTTTGTAATGTCGCTTTACCATTAGCTATTACTATTTTTTTACCATTTGGTGCTGTACTAGCTTTGTCTGCTGGGCCATCTAAATAATGTTTTTCCACTAGTTTTTCGAAAGTAACATCTTTGTCTTTTTCATTGATTTCATAAGCTGTTACTTGGGATTGAACCGTTTTTTCATAAGCTTCAGAGCTTTTATCTTTTGCAGTATCTATATTCTTAGTAATATTAGGGATTATAAGAATTAGAAGTATTGCAATTATAAACAAAACGATTAACATTTCAATCAATGTGAATCCATCTTTGTTTTTGAACTTTTTAATAATATTTTCCATATATTCCTCCTTATTTAAGAGAGCTAGCCATATTAAATATCGGTAAAAGAATAACCATGTACAATCCGACAATAACTACGGCTAAAATACCAAATAAAATAGGTTGTAATTTTTTCAAGTTTTTATCTAACGATGTTAGAAAAGTATCTAGCATCAGTTCACTAAATAGTTTTAGTTCTTTGTCAATCAAACCATTATTTTTTCCATGGCTTACAAATTTTCTCATAGATTTATCAAAGTATTTAATCTTTCCGATTGCATCCTCGAAGCCTATACCTTGATCTAACTCATTTAAAATATCTTTAGAAAAGAGCGTTAAATAATAATCATAGTTTTCTTCGACCATGACTTCTAATGCTGTTTTTAACGAAAATCCGCTCATAAGAAATAAACTTAATTCCATAGAAAATCTGTAAGAAAAATATAATTTAGAATAGTTCCTTACTTTAGGAATATATAAAAGAGATTTTAAAAATAGATTTGGTTTATATTTAATTGTATAAGAAATGTAACCTATCCCTATAAGGGTAAGTAAAAAAATAATTGAAATGAATTTTGGAATATAATATAATGATTTAATTAATATAAGTGTTTGGAGATCCATCTTAATGTTAGATGAAGTATAGATGTTCTCAAATTGTGGAATTACTAGCGCATTAAATACCATGATAAGGCATATCAATGTGAGTGTTAAAAATAGTGGATATCGTAGAGTTTTTATTACCTTTTCTTGTTGTATTTTTTTTATTTTAAGATATGTTTCAACTTCAACTAACATATCTTCTATTCGACCGTAATCTTCAGCAAATTTTATTTTACTAACAATTAGTTGTGAATAACCAAGATATCCCAATATATCGGATAATTTACTACCGTTAGAGAGTTTTTCTTTAATCTTTTTAATTTCATCATCAGCAACTTCATATTGAATAAGTAAAAATTCTAAAGAATCCTCAAGCATGTATCCATGATCAATTAATTCATATAGACGTTTTATAAAATATATTTTATTCTCTTTGTCTAGAGCTTTTTTAATATCCCCATTTTTCTTTTTCATCAGTAGTGATCAACCCCTTCTCACATGCTAATTGAAATTTATGCTCTAAAGAGTATTCTATTATCTTATTGTTATCTATATAATCATGAATATCTTCTTTCTTCAATATTTCAGTTACTAATCCTCTTTTTCCATTTGTTAAGTTCACCAATCTTTGAGAAATAATACAAAGTATTGTTTGCTTAATATCTTCTAATGACAGGTTTAAATCTTTTAATCGATTAATTACACCGATAGAATTCTCTGCGTGAATTGTACTTAATACTAAATGACCTGAAAATGATGAAGTAATTACTTGACTTGCTGTTTTAAAATCTCTGATTTCACCGATAACCATAGCATCTGGATCGCATCGTAAAATCGATTTTAATGCATTGTCATAATTTATTCCAGCTTTTTCATTTACTTGCATTTGTATTAAAGTAGGTATATTTTTTTCTACAGGGTCTTCTACAGTTATAACCTGTTTATCCCTACTAGCAAGTTCATTTGCTAGTTTATACATTGATGTTGATTTTCCACTACCTGTTGGTCCAGAAAATAATATTAGACCATAGGCTCTTTTTGAAAGATTATTTATATATTGATTATCTTCTTCAAAAATACTATAATCAACATCTTCTAATTCATTAATAAAAATCCTCACTACACACCCTTCATTAAGTTCACTTAAAGGTAATGTAGAAACACGTAAAAAATAATCTTTTTCTTTATAGTTATAAACGAAACGTCCACTTTGAGGTTCTTTATTTCTTGATATATCTATGTTAGCGTTAAATTTCAACAAAGATATTATTTGTTCTAACTCCCTATTAGAAAATTTTTCATATTTACTCAGGTGTCCATTCACTCTGAGTTGTATAAAGGAATTTCCGGATATATGCGGGTATATATGGATATCACTGGCTCTTTTTTCTATTGACTCGTTAATTATACGATTCATCAAAATCTTTACATCAATAGTTATCACCCCATTTCCTAAAGAAAAGGAAAATATAGGCTAAGTATTACTACTTAGCCTATATCTAAAAACTATTAATTTAATTTACTACATTATAACTCTATAGCCTAAGTATTTGAGTTTGTTATAGATTTATATTTCTAGAAAAAGAATATCCCCTAAATCTTCTCAAAACTTCTTCTACTAATTTACAATCTTCACTATCAAGTGACTTAATCATATCAATTACTTCAAAGTGAGTGTCTGCCAACTCATCTGGTTCCCCTTTTTCTGTTTTATACCCCACAAGTTCGTCTATTGAAACGTTATAAAGTTTCGCAATAGATACAAGTGTCGCTACATTAGGTTCGTTTCGACCGTATTCCCAGTTAGCGTAAACACCATGAGATGATAACTCTAGTTTATCCGCTACAGTTGACATAGAGTAATTGTTCATTTTTCGAAGTTTTTTTAAGTTTTGTGCCAGTAATGTTCCTTTATTCTTCAAAGTAATCCTCCTTTCTCATCTATAACTATTATACCTTTTTTTTTATAAAAAATCAAATTAAATTATAAATTTTCGAACCTTTTTTTTATACTAATATAAAATACTGTTTTCAAATTATGTGTAATTTTTACAGAAAAATTAGTATAAACTTTGATATGTCAACCTTGATAAAAAATAAAACAACGCTATAATTAGCGTTGTTTTCATTCTTTAAATAGGTTTTTCAACAGTTAATATTTTTATATTTTTTAATAAAGTTGTATAAACATAATTAGCTGCTATAAGGCCAGCTACTGATGGGCAAAATGCGTTAGAAGCTGGTGGTATCTTAGCTTTACGTATTTCTGAATCTTGTTTTCCAATTTTTTCTAAGTATTCTTTGTTAGCTATTGTTGGACTTTCTGTAGAAAATACTACAGGTACTTTTCCACGAACTTTCTCTTTTTTCAGTTTTGTTCTTATTACTTTTGCTAAAGGACAAATAGTAGTTTTACTAATATCTGTAATTTGGAATTTAGTTGGATCTAGTTTATTCGCAGAACCCATTACACTAATTACTGGTATTTTGTTAGCTAAACAATATTTTATTAAATGTATTTTAAAAGTTACTGTATCACAAGCATCAATAACGAAATCTAATGGTTTCTCATAAAATATTGGATAAGTATCTTCTGTATAGAAATCTTGAATTGCTATTACTTCACATTCAGGATTAATAGCCAAAATTCGTTTTTTCATCTCCTCTACTTTACTGCATCCAACAGTTTCAGTTGTAGCGTGAATTTGTCTATTTACATTCGTGATATCAATATCATCTTTATCCATTAAAACTAATGAACCAATTCCTGAACGAGCTAATGATTCAGCAGCAAAAGATCCTACTCCTCCTACACCTAGTATCCCTACTCTTTTATTTTTTAATAATTCTAAACCTTCAGTCCCTATTACTAATTCATTTCTTGAAAATTGATGTAACATTTCTTTCTCCATATTCTTCTAAAAATCAAATAATAAAAAGACTGGTAACACTTAAAAACCAGTCTAAAAAAACCAAAACGCCGTAGATTCTTACCTGAATTGGTCCTGATATAATCAGGTGGGTACGATAGCCTTACGTTCTAAAGTCTTCTCAAAGGAAGCATTTTATACTGATAAGCGATTTTCGTTCCCGTTCAAAAAGTGTTAGGCCCGAATGTATGGTAAGTCTTACAAGCGCTTTAGTTCTATATTTATATTTTACCACAGTTAAACTCGTAAAACAACCTCAAAATTTGTATAATCATGTGTTTGTTTTGTATATTTTATTTTGAAACCTTATTAGTAAAAGGTTTCCATAAGATAAAAATATTTAAAATATTTTTTTAATATTTGATAATTTTAGACTTATTTTATTTAATGTATTTTTTTTATTTTAAAAGTTTTTTCAGAAACTGTCCTGTGTAACTTTCATTATTTTCTATTAATTTCTCTGGGGTACATTCCGCAAGAATTGTACCTCCTCCAACTCCGCCTTCTGGACCTAAATCAATCAGATGATCACAGCACTTAATAACATCTAGATTGTGTTCAATCACAACTACAGTATTACCACCATCAACTAATTTATCGATAATTTTTATTAATCTACTTATATCATCAATATGTAAACCTGTTGTTGGTTCATCTAGAATATAAAGTGTTTTACCTGTAGATTTCTTATAAAGCTCACTCGCTAATTTAACCCTCTGAGCTTCTCCACCTGATAAGGTTGTTGCACTTTGACCTAATCGTATATAATCAAGTCCTACATGCACTAATGTTTCTAGTTTATTTTTTATCTTAGGAATATTCTCGAAAAATTCGTACGCTTCTTTAATAGTCATATCTAAGACATCACTTATACTCTTTCCTTTATACTTAACTTCTAATGTCTCTCTATTATATCGTTTACCTTTACATACTTCACACGGTACATAGACATCTGGTAAGAAGTGCATTTCTATTTTCAATATTCCGTCTCCACTACAAGCTTCACAACGTCCACCTTTAACGTTAAAGCTAAATCGTCCTTTTTTATATCCTCGTAATTTTGCCTCATTTGTACTAGCGTATAAATCTCTTATGTCATCAAACACTCCTGTGTATGTCGCTGGATTACTTCGTGGGGTTCTTCCGATAGGACTTTGATCAATATCAATTATTTTATCGATATTACCATCGATTCCTTCTACAGACTTAACTACAGTTGTGTCGATTTCTTCTTTATTAAGAACATTCTTCACAGAACTAAATAATATCTCGTTAACAAGTGTTGATTTTCCACTACCAGAAACTCCGGTAACTCCAATGAATTTACCAAGCGGGAACTTAACGTTAACATCTTTTAAATTATTTTTTTTGGCTTTTTTAATAACAATATTTTCTCCATTACCTCCTCTTCTTTCAGTCGGTACTGGTATTTTTTTACGACCAGATAAGTATGCTCCTGTTATAGAATTCTCATTAGCCATAATCTCTTCTGGTGTTCCAACCGCAACTACTTGTCCACCGTGTTCACCAGCTTTTGGACCAATATCAACAATATAGTCACAAGCCATCATCGTATCTTCATCGTGTTCAACTACTAATACTGTATTCCCTAAATCTCTCATAGATAACATAGTATTAATCAATTTTTCATTATCTCTTTGGTGCAAACCAATTGATGGCTCATCTAGTATGTAAGTAACCCCCATCAGTTTCGAACCAATTTGAGTCGCTAAACGAATACGCTGAGCTTCTCCCCCTGATAATGTTCCTGAAGATCTATCTAGTGTTAAATAATCTAGACCAACATCATTTAAAAACTGCAATCTTGATTTAATTTCTTTAAGTACTAATTTTGCTATTACATAATCTTTTTCACTTAATTTTATATTTTGAAAAAATTCGTAGCTATCTTTAATAGACATCTCACAAATTTCTGCGATATTTTTTCCAGATACATAGACAGATAGTATTTCTGGTTTTAAGCGTTGACCTTTACAGTTACGACATGAATCTTCTTTGATATACTTAGCCATCGCTTCTCTCGTCGCTCTAGTCATTCCTGATTTATAACGTCTTAGGATGTTATTCGCTACACCTTCAAAATACACTATACGTGAACGCATAACGCCTTCATCATTAATATATTTATGAGTAATTTCTTCTTGATCGTTACCGTATAAAATAATTTGTTGTTGTTCATTTTTTAAATCTTTAAACGGAGTATCCATATCTATTCCGAAATGCTCACATGCACATTTTATTAAACTTGGATAATATGTAGACGTAGCATTATTGTAAACAATTATTGCACCTTCATTTATAGTTAAATCTTTCTGTATAATTTTATTAACATCAACCGTCTCGTGCATTCCCAGTCCATCACATTCTGGACAAGCTCCTTGAGGGTTGTTAAATGAAAAGATTCGAGGTTCTAAATCTCCCAACGTAAAATCACAATGTTTACAGCTATATTTTGTCGAGAACAATTGTGTAGTTTCTTCTTTAACATCATCTATTTCTACTAAGTCATTATTAGAAAGGTTTAATGAGGTTTCTAATGAATCTGCTAAGCGAGTTTCAATTCCTTCTTTTATGACAATTCTATCTATAATAACACTAATAGAATGTTTTTTATTTTTATCTAATTCTGGTATATCTCCAACTTCATATAATTCATCATCAATTTTAAATCGAATATATCCGTCTTTTATTAGCTTATCTATTAATTTTTTATGCGTACCCTTTTTATCCTTAACAATTGGAGCAACGATTTGTATTCTACTACGTTCAGGCATCTGCATAATCGCGTCTACTATTTGACTTATTGAACTGCTTTCTATTTTTTCATGATGATTTGGACAATAGATTTCCCCAATTCTTGCATAAAGTAAACGCAGGTAATCGTAGATTTCCGTTACTGTCGCAACAGTCGATCTTGGGTTTTTTGATGTTGTTTTTTGATTTATTGATATCGCCGGTGATAACCCTTCTATCAGGTCAACGTCTGGTTTTTCTAAATTACCAAGAAATTGCCTAGCATAGGCACTAAGACTCTCTACATATCGACGTTGTCCCTCTGCATATATAGTATCAAATGCAAGTGAACTTTTTCCACTACCACTTAGACCTGTTATAACAACAAACTGATCGCGTGGAATCTCTAAATCTATATTCTTTAGATTATTTTCTCTTGCTCCTTGTATTATTATTTTATTTTTCTTTTGCATACATACCTCAATGTTTCTATACAATCAAATTTTATTATTCATTGTAAAATAAATTTTTTGTCCTATTTTTTTAGACTTATTTAATTTTACATTAACTTCCTTATTATATCATAAATGTAATTGAATATTAAAAAAGAATGTTTAGTGTATTAAACTCTGAACATTCTAAAGTATAATGCTAAATTTTTTTACATACAAAAAATGTTGATTTGATAATTTTCACTTTGCAAAACATGACTTTATTATTAATAAAGATACAGCTATACTAGTAAACTCGATACTTATCATAAATTATAGTTTTAATCTATAGTTTAATTCAATATCTTATAATATATAGCTATATAATTTCTTTTAAATTTTCTATAATATTTTTCAAATTTCTTTCTACATCTTCTGTAGTACTTCCCATACTATTTAATAATCCATTCATATTTTCTTCAAAATTCTTAGGAAGAATTTTAGCATGTCCTTTAGCATACGATATCATTCTTTTTTCTCCTGGATGAGTAAGTTCATTTACTGCAAAAATAATATCAAAATAGGATTCTATAAATGCAGCAATACGATGATTTACACTAACAAAATCCCCTCGTCTAAATGCTTTTAAAATCTGTTTATCATAAGAAGGTAAATTCCCAGTTAATAAACGGAAGTTTTTTGAAATAATATTTTCTTTTAACTTCGTAGGATATGGAACTTCAAATCTTTCTTGTATTTTATAAAATACTTTATGTGGATCATAAAGAACTTTACTATTCTTTAAGTTATGCCAAAAACATGTTGTATATCCATTACCAGCATGATGTTTTTCCACAACATTTACTATATTTTTCTCAAATTTATCGATATTTCTATAAATTATATCTATATCTATCCCGTCAGACAAAGTACAATCATCTTCAACTTCCCAAAATTGATTATTTAATTCAATATAAGAACAATATTTATCTAAAATTAGTTTCCTAGAATCCTTATTAGGTATGCTTGTACAATAAATATAGAGGTCATAATCGGAACTTTTATCAAAGTTATTACCACTTCTAGAGCCCCCTAATACTATTGCTGTTACCTCAGGTAATTTAGTAAATTCAAGCCAAAGTTTATCAAATACTACCATATTATTATCCTTTCAATATTTATATTATTCCTATTACATATTATTCTAACATATATCCCAATTTGTATATATACATATTTTAAACTTTTATTAAACATTAAGAAAAAAGCTATACCCCTAAAAAGAGCATAGCTTTAATCTTATTTCTTAGTATTTGTAAATTTTTCAAATATTTTTAAGCGATATTGTCCATGTCATACAGTTTTCTATACTTGTCATTTGTTGCGTATAGTTCACTATGTGTTCCATCCATTTCAATTTCTCCATCTTTAATGAAGATTATTCTATCCATATATTCGATAGAGTTTAAATGGTGCGTAATCCATACGATTGTTTTATCTTTACTAGATTCAAAAATTGTAGTTAATAATTCATGTTCTGTCTTTGGATCTAACCCTACTGTTGGCTCATCTAGTAGTAATAATTCATTATTTTGAATTATACTTCTAGCAAAAGCGATACGCTGACGTTCTCCACCAGAAAATCTACTTCCAGTTTCGAATACATTAGTATCTATTCCGTCTGGTAAACTTTGCAGTAATTTAGTTAATTGTGCTTTTTCTAAACTGTCATTAATTTTATTTTCAATTTCAGAATCTTCTACACCAGCGTCTAAAAGAGCAAGTTTTAAATTTTCTCTAATAGTCATATCAAATAGATATGGTTTCTGATTTAATAGTGAAATTTCTGTACCTAACATAGTTTCTGTTGGTTTTTTATTAAGTACAACTATTTCTCCTTTATAATCTGTATATGTACCTGTTAGTAATTTTACTAATGTAGATTTCCCAACACCACTTCTTCCTAATATCGCCACCTTCTCACCTTTCTTAATTGAAAGTGATA
Source organism: Gemella haemolysans (assembly GCA_032567735.1). GTDB lineage: Bacteria > Bacillota > Bacilli > Staphylococcales > Gemellaceae > Gemella > Gemella haemolysans_E. Next base: position 30,538 of record JAWHCX010000006.1, read on the forward strand.
AGTTGTTTAAAACTGTTTTACCTTTCTCATATTCAAACGAAAGGTTTTTAACATCAATAATATTTCCATCAGAATTTTTCGCATCAGTTACTTCGATTTGTTCATCATCTTCTTGAGCATAAAATTCTTTAACACGATTGATTGATACCTCGTAACCCGGTATATGAGCAACAGCTTCACTCGTCATTACAGCTACACTAAGAACTGATAATACCATCATACAAAATGATGCAATATATACATTTTCGATAACATTATTCATCGACATATTCCAACAGCTATAAATCATTAAAAATGCTGTAGCTCCAGCAAGTAAATTTACAAAATTTTCTCTTAAGTGAACGAATGTTTTAATTTTTCTTTCACGTTTTAGAAGTTTTTCTTCTTTTCCTTGATAATCGTTCATGAATTCATCTACTTTGTTAGAAGAAATCCAGTCGCTTAATCCGAAAATCGCACTTGTAAAATCTCGATATAAGTTATATTTAGCTTCTTTCATAATTTGGAAGTTTTTTCTTGTGATTGTTAATGACACAAAAGGAACTACAAATATTATGAATAAACCGAATAAAGATGCTAAAATTGCATAATTCATATCATAACCAAACATAACTGTAATAAAAATTACATATAGTACTAATGAGATTATACTTGGGAAGATTGTTTTTAAATAAATATTTTGCATATTCTCTATATCTTCTGAAATAATACCTAGTAAATCTCCAGATTTATATTCTTTCTTAAGTTTTAATGCTTTAGGTTCTAAAATTCTATACACTCTACTACGCATTTTTTCAATAATTCCTAAAACTAAATTGTGGCTCACTAGTCTTTGGATATAAGCAAATGTTGATTGCGCTAGTGAGAATGTTCTTGTTAATACTGTAGGTACTTGTAGCATTAGGATATTTCCTATTTGTAATGATGCTTTACTGATTAAGTAACCTGATACGTACATTAACGCTGCTCCACTAATAACAGACATTAATCCTAAAAAGACTACTCCACTCATTACGCCTTTATTTTTTTTAAGTTCTTTTCTTACTATTGAATTATTTTTCACTATAGCTACCTCCTACTAGATTAGCTTTTAACTGATCAAATCGAGGTGAATTTTTAAATTCTACGACTTTCTCGAAATCACTAACCCTTCCTTGTTCTAGATTTAACACATAATCTACATTATTTAACCAGTGTAGTCTATGTGTAGCTATAATAACTGTTCTTCCTATAAATAACTCTAGCAGTTTTTCTTTAATTTCGAACTCTGTTTCAATATCCAGGTGACTAGTAGGTTCATCTAGAATAATTATTTCTCTGTTACTTATTAAAGCTCTAGCAATTGCTATTCGTTGTGCTTGTCCACCACTTAGCTCTTGTCCACCTTCACCAATGTTAGTATCGAATCCTTGTGGAAGAGCTGAAATAAATGTATCTAATCCTACTAATTTACTAATTTGTTTTAAGTACTCTTCACTAACATTTTCATCAGTATAGAATAAAATGTTATTACGAATTGTATCAGGGAATATATATGGAAACTGTGAAATATACGAAATATTATTTGACCAGTTTACATTTTTAAGATTTGTAACTTCGTCATTAATTAATATTTCACCTTCACTTTGTTCATTAAATCCAGATAATATTGATATTAATGAAGTTTTACCACTACCACTTTGTCCTACAAGACAAATTTTTTCACCTTTATTTATAGATAAAGTTATATTTTCAAGAATTTTCTTCTCGTCTTTAATTAAACTTATATTTTTTAGTTCAATACTATCGACACTCTCAATAGAAGATTTCTCAGATTTATTTTTTTCATTATCAATTATCATTCTATTAATATCTTCATAAGCCATTTGCCCATCAAGTGTTGCGTGATAATCTGTTGCAGCTTGTTTCATTGGTAGGAAAAATTCTGGTGCTATTAATAATACCGTTAATGATGGCAATAATACTGTACTACCATCTAATAGAAGTATTCCTAATCTAACAGCTAAAAGAGCGATTGCTATAGTTGTTAAAAAATCTAGTGCAAAGCTATTTAAAAAAGCCACACTAAGTGTTTTCATCGTACTTTGACGATATTCTCTATTTTTCTTTTCCATTATTGGTAAGTAATTTTTACTTACTCCTAAGAATTTAAGTGTTTCCACTCCTCGAATTGTATCAATAAAGTTATTAGAGAGAGCTCTATATTTCTTATACTGTCTATTTGCCATATCTCTAGCATTAATTCCTAGCAGTATCATAAATATAACAATAACAGGGATTACAGACATTATCATTAATGCAGAAACATAGTCTGTATAAAATATAAAAATAACTACTAACGTTGGTATGATTGCTCCACGTATTTGTTTTGATACATTCAATTCAAAATACTGTTTTACTTTTCCAATACCATCAATTGCTAAAGTTACTAATTTTCCTGATCCTTCTCTTGATGTAAAGTCAGGCCCTAAATCAAAATAACTTCTTAGCAATTTTTTTCTAAGTTCTTTTTCAAATGTTATTGCATGATTTTCTGTGAAATACTGTTGTAAATGCAAGAACACTATTCTAAATATAAAACCTATTAAAAAAAGGACACTATCTCTTACAACATTATCATAATTTTTATCAAATAGCCCCACTATAGCTTTTGATAAAAAAGCAGCTTGTATAATTATACAAGCTGCTTCGAATATTGATAATATTAATAGTGTCAATGTAAGACTTTTTTTAACAGGAAGTTTTAATTTTGCTTCCTTTTTTTTCATTGACTAATACTCCAATTCATCTTCTTTAGTTAGTCGTTTTCTAAAAATAGAATATGACCAAACTTGATATCCTAATACGAATGGCAATAGGAATAATGCAACTATTGTCATAAGTCTTAGAGTGTAAACTCCACTCGCAGCATCATAAATAAATAGTGATTGACTAACATCATTACTGTTTATAATAGCACGTGGGAACATACCAGCGAAGACACTTAGAGTTAGGAACGCTAAAGTTCCTGATGTACTTAAGAATGCACCTAAGTCACGACCTTTGAAGTTTAAAACAAATGATAACACAAAGAATGCTACTGCTATTAAAGCTAGTACTAAACCAACGTAGTAGTTTGTTGTGAAAATATCTGTTTTAAATAAAGCCCAAATTGCGAATACTAATGTTACTACCGCAGCAAATGGGAATAATAATGCAGATGTTGCACGAGCTGCGTTTCTTAATTCCCCAGTAGTTTTAAGAGCTAAGAATTGTGCTCCATGAACTAACATAAGAAGTAACATCATTACTCCACCTAGAATAGTAAATGGTGATAATAATCCTAAGAAACCGTCAACTAAGTTTTTCTTAGCGTCTAGGTTTGCTCCTGTCATGAAGTTAGCTACTGCAACTCCCCATAATACTGGAGGAAGTAAGCTACCAACAAACATTGCTATATCGAATGATTTAATCCAAGCTCTATTATCTCCTAATTTACCTCTAAATTCAAATGATACGCCTCGTAAGATTAATGCAACAAGCATTAATACAAATGCGATATAGTATCCACTGAATAATTTACCATACCAGATAGGAAACGCTGCGAACATCGCTCCACCACCTGTTAATAACCAAACTTCGTTTGCATCCCAGAAAGGACCAATTGTATTGAAGTAAACACGTTTATCTTCATCAGTTTTACCTAGTACTTGAGCTAGTACCCCAACTCCGAAGTCATATCCTTCTAATACGAAGAATCCTGTAAATAGTATTGTAATAAGTAAGAACCATATATTTGGTAAAGCTACTGACCAATCCATACTATGCTACCTCCTTCACAGTTGTTTCTTTTTTGTTCATTGTGTATCTAAATGCGATAAATTGAGCAATACCTAAGATTGTGTATAACGCACAGAATACTAATAGTGAGAATAATACTGATGCACCAGAGTTTGGAGAAACTCCTGATTCAGTAGTCATTACACCGAAAATTAAGAATGGTTGACGTCCAATTTCAGCCATAATCCATCCACAAGCAGTAGCTACTTCAGCTACTAATAACATCCAAGGCATGATTCGTAAGAACCATTTTTTCTCTATTTCTTTTTTTCTGAATGCGAAAATTGTACCAACTAATGATACTAAGAATAATAATCCAGCAGAACCAGCCATCGTTCTGAATGTGTAGTAAATTGTTGGAACGTGAGGCGTGTAGTCAATGTGTTTTCCTACAACTGGGTAATATTTCTCATCCATTTCTTTTTGAAGAGTTTTCATACCTTTTAGACTTCCTTCAAACTTATCGTAAGAAAGGAAACTTAACATTCCAGGAATTTCTAAGTAATGTTCAGCTTTTTGTTGCTTTTGATCAATTTTAGCTAAAATTGAGAATGCTGCTGAGTCTCCTGTATCTTCATATAGAGCTTCAGCTGCAGCCATTTTCATTGGATATTCTCTTACTAAATATTGAGCTTGAGAGTGTCCAGTTGCTAATAAACCAAGTGAACCAATTAAAGCTGCTACGATAGAAACTTTAAATGCTTTTCTAAACATTGCAACTTCATGTTTACGTAACATTTTCCAAGCTGCGATACCAGCAATTGTAAATGATCCTACTGTTAAAGCTGTTGCTAAAATGTGAGGGAATTGATTCCATAAATATGGATTTTTAATGATTGCAAAGAAGTCAATCATCTCTGCTTTTTTACCAATTACATTGTTCTCAACATATTTAACACCTACTGGGTGTTGCATGAATGAGTTAGCAGATAAAATCCAGAACGCTGACATAACTGTTCCGATACTTACTAACCAAATACACATTGCGTGTAATTTTTTGTTAATTTTCTCCCAAGAGAAAATCCAAATACCGATAAATGTAGACTCAAGATAGAATGCAAGTAATGCCTCTACCGCAAGTGATGGTCCAAAAACATCCCCTACGAATGAAGAATATTCAGACCAGTTCATACCAAATTGGAACTCTTGTAGGATACCTGTAACAACCCCAACAGCGAAGTTAATTAGGAATAAATGACCAAAGAACTTCGTAATTCTTTTGTAATGCTCATCGCCAGTTTTAACATAAATACTCTCAAAAATCGCGATTAAGAATACCATACCTATCGTAATAGGTACAAAGAAGAAGTGGAACACTGTTGTTGCTGCGAATTGTATCCTTGCAAGTAATAGTGGATCCAACATAGATATACCTCCTTTAAAAATATTAAATTATATTTTGTGCAAATATTTATAATATTATTGTATAACATAGTTTTTATTATAGCAAAACAAAAATGATAAAAAGTAGCACTTTTCCTACTTTTTACCATTTTTCGTTCACATTTTGTTCACAATTTGCAATAAAATCATTATTATCGCCTTTTTAAACTTTATATTTTTAAATTTTTTTCTTATTCTAATTATGAGTTACTCCCAACATTAGACTAACGACTAATATTATTAGAACCAATAAACAAATTCTTACAAATCTGAAATCTTTTTCTTCAAAATAAACATAAAGTAATCCAAAGATTCTCAGTACTGGAGTTAATATTAACAGAAAGATACCAAACATTAAATACGAATGATAATTTAATGTAGTTAAACCTTTTAACATTTCTGAAAAAGTATATCTTTCAATAGTTAATACACCATCTACTCCATGTATAAAGCTAAGTACTATACCTGTTATAATAAAGAATGAACTAATAAATACTCCAGTCTTTAAAATATTAGAAATAACGATATTTATATCTTTTTTCTTTTCCATATTAAAGTACCCCCACACCTTTTAAGAACATATTAACTATAGTAAATAATAAGATTGGTAGAAATATATATCTTATATATTTTGCATCTAATCTTTGCATTACCTTCGCTCCAGTTCTAGATCCTATTAAAGTTCCTATAGCTATAGGGGCTGCGATTGCTGGATTGATTGTTCCATTAAAGAAGTAAATTAGAGCACTTGCTGTTGCTGTAACACCCATCATAAAGTTACTAGTTGCTGTACTTACTTTTATAGGTAGTTTCATATAACTATCTAATGCGACAACTTTAAACGCTCCACTACCAATCCCAAGTAATCCACTAGCGAATCCTGCTCCAAACATTACTAGTGAACCTTGAGGAACATTAGTAACATTATATGCTACAGTTTTGCCTGTTGCCTTATCATAATATGTTGAATTTAATTTATATCGTTCAGCATATTTGTCATTTTCTACCTTTTCTTCTTCTTTTTTCACCTTAGTTATTAATCCTGTTTTCTTCAACATACCATAAAAAGAATTCAATAGAATTAACGAGAAAAAGATATATAGCAACTTAGAAGAGAATATTCCTGCCATAAGAGCTCCTACAACTCCTCCTGCTGTAGTGAAAACTTCTAAAAGCATACCAACTCTCATATTACTTACGTGATCTTTCACAAAAGCTATAGCTGAACCACTACTTGTCGCTATTACCGCAATGATACTTGCGCCTATTGCATATTTAATATCTATTCCAAATAAGATTGTTAAGGCAGGTGTTATTATTATTCCACCACCAAGTCCTACTAATGAGCCTAGAAATCCTGCAAGGACTGCTATTATAATAAATTGAATTATCTCAATCATAATTTCTCCTTTTAATCTTTAGAATATATTACTAATACATTTGAACTTACTTCCAACTCAATTGCTTTTTCATTAGCAAATTCGTTACTTGTTGCATTGGGACGGCTTAGAGTCAAGATCAAATTTTCTACTTCGTATTTAGAATTCTTTATAGTCATTCTAGTATTCATATATATTGGAACTATCGAGAAATACTTATAACCTTCAATTTTTTCAAAAGTATTTTGTCCACTATGGGCTACCGTTATTATATTATTATCATCGATAATACTTATTTTGACATTATTATATTTTTCATTATTTAAAAGCAAAATATTACCAAAAAAGTGATCGAGTCTTCTTCCTGTAGCCCCATAAATATCTATTTTCTCAATAGAATCAAATAATTCTAATATATTTTCTAAAGCAAAGTCTGCATCGGTTAAATCTTCACTATTCTTTACTCTAAAGTACTTAGATTTTTCTTCAACTTCTTTTCTTTGTTCAGAATTTATCGAATCAAAATCTCCACAACTTAATAATGGATAAATTCCCTTATCAAGTAAGTACAATGCTCCTCTATCTACTCCACACCATAAGTCAGATGAAGGTAATTCTTCTGGAAATACCCCACCTAACATTATGCTTATTTTTTTTGTATTCATTATTTTAACAACTCACCTAATGTTTTTTCTTTATCGCTCGCACCGAATAAAAATGAACCGCAAACTAATAAGTCTGCACCTTTATCACGGCAAGCTTTCGATGTTTCCACGTTTATCCCACCATCTACTTCTATTAAGAAGTTATAATTTTTTTCTTTTCTAATTTTAGCTAATTCTTCTATTTTCTCAAGCATTTCTGGAATGAACTTCTGACCACCAAACCCTGGATTAACAGTCATAATTAGAACATAATCTAATTTTGGTAATAAGTATTTAATACTTTCAAGTGGTGTTTGAGGATTTAATACTATACCAGCTTTTTTTCCATTATCTTTGATTACTTGTATTAATCTATCTGCATGATTAGTTGCTTCTATATGGAAAGATACCATATCGCAACCAACTTTACAAAATTGTTCTACATAATTTTCTGGATTATCAATCATTAAATGACAGTCAAAAACTTTGTCTGTTTTAGGTCGGATTGATTGAATTATTGGGAATCCAAATGAAATATTAGGAACAAAGTTTCCATCCATCACATCGATATGGAACATATCAATTCCAATACTTTCTAATTCTTTAATGTCTCTTTCTAGGTTAGCAAAATCTGCTGATAATATTGAAGGTAAAATTTTCTTCATCTTATCTCTCCTTTATATATTTTCTTTTTTGATTTTGTTTTTCTGTAAATAAAACTTTATAGTCTTCATAACGACTTTCTAATATTTGTTTACTTTCTACCGCTTCTTTGACACCACATTGAATTTCCTCCATGTGATTACATGGTTTGAATTTACAATCATAGTCGTGAAACTCTCTAAATAAGTATTGTAAATCTTCTTTTTCAATAAATGTAATATCAAGTGAAGAAAATCCTGGTGTATCTGCGATATAAAAATCATCAATTTGATAAAATTCCGTATGTCTAGTCGTGTGTCGGCCACGCCCTAAATGTTTCGAAATTTCTCCTGTTTCTATTTCTAAGTGCTCTGCTAGTTTATTAATGAACGTAGATTTTCCTGCACCTGATTGTCCAGATATCGCTACGTACTTATTAGAAATAACTTCTTTTAATCTATCGATATCTTCTTCAGAATTTGTGAACACTTGATATCCTATTTCGTAATAGTAATTCATTATTTCTTTCATTTTTTCTAGTTCATCATCATTTAATAAATCTAACTTAGTAAAAATGATAATAATATCTACGTCACTATTTTCATTTAAGCAAATTGTTTTATTTAGTAGCTTACTTGAAAACTCAGGATCTTTAACAGATACTACAATAATACTATAATCTATATTCGCAACCTTAGGTCTTAGTAATTCATTTTTTCTTTCTAAAATTTCAACTACATATCCTGTATTATTATCACTCATTTGAATTTTTACATCATCACCTACTAATGGTGTGATATTCTCATTTCTGAAATTCCCTCGTGCACGACACGTAACTATTTCTCCATTGCAATCCACATAATAAAATCCACTAAGTGCTTTTAAAATTTTTCCTTCTTTTGTCATGTTCCTCCTATACCTTTTTGGTATTTTTTGTACTATTTGTTTAGTTTTTCTTTTATTTCTGCTTTAGTTTTTTCTGCTAATCTTAACATTTCAATAGAGTGTTCTTCAGAAAGTTTTGTCATAGTGTCTCCTGACACCATTCTTGCTACTTCAGCAATTTTCTCATCTTCTGATAGTTCTCTAATTACAGTTAATGTTCTCTTATCAATTATTTCTTTACTGATTAGTAGGTTTGTGTCTGCTAAAGCTGTAGTTTGAGGTAAGTGCGAAATACAAAGTACTTGCGAACCTACACCAAGCTGATACATTTTTTCAGCCATCCTTTGTGATACTCTTCCACTTACTCCAGTATCGATTTCATCAAATATTATCGAAGTAGCTTCTATACTTCTTGAGAAAATTATTTTCAGAGCTAACATTACCCTTGAAAGTTCCCCACCTGAAGCAACTTTAGATAATGATTTTAGCGGTTCACCAAGGTTTGCACTAATTAAAATCTTAACATCATCTTTCCCTGTTGTTGAAAATTCTTTTTCTTTGAAATCAACTTTAATAGTACTTTTTTCCATGTATAAGAATTTCAACTCATCTTGAATAAGTTTCTCAAGTTTTAATGCTGTCTCTTTTCTTATTGAACTTAACTCTTCAGCTAGAATCATCAGTTCTTCTTCGATTCTCTTACTTTCTTCTAAGTAGTTTTCGAAGTTCTCTTCATAGTTTTCTAACTCATCTAATTCTTCTTTAATCGTTTCTGTAAAGGCAATTAGATCATTAAGTGGTTTAGAGTATTTTTTCTCTAATGTTTTTATTTTATCTAATCTATAAATTAAACGATCTAATTTTTCTTCATCATATTCAATCACATCTGTATAACTAGAAACTTCATATTTTAAATCATCAAGAATGTAATATAAATTTGTAATTTCTTCATATTTTTCTTCAAAGTTAGAATTATACCTAGTTAGCTCCCCTAGATTAGATCTAATTTCTGCAAGTTTTGATAATACTCCATACTCACCATCTATACCATCTGTAATACTATGAGCAAGTGTATTTACTTTTTCAAAATTCTCTAAGTAGTCAATATCCTTTTCAAGATCTAAGTCTTCATCTTTTTTAAGTTTCATCTGACTTAATTCTTTATACTGGAATTTCAAGAAATCCACTTTTTGAAGAACATCACTTTCTTGTTGTTTTAAGTTATCAATTTTTTCTTTGATTACTTGGTATTCTTTATATTTTTCTTTGTATTTTAAGTATACAGGTTGAATTTTTTCTCTATTAAATGAATCTACCAAGTTCAGGTGATTTTTTTCTACTAATAACACTTGATTATCGTGTTGTTCATGAATATCTAATAAATGAGCAGCTACTTTTTTTAATGTAGATAGATTAACTATAGTTCCATTAATTCTACATACACTCTTTCCACTGCTATAAATATCACGACGAACTACAATAACCTCATCTTCAAGATCTAAATCAAGTTCATTAAAAATCTCTTTAACCTCTTTACTCTTTGGAAAATCAAATACACCTTCTACACTTGCCTTATCCTCACCGTAACGAATATAAGACGTTGATGTTCTTTGACCAGATAGTTGCGAAATTGCCGCTAGAATCATTGATTTTCCTGCACCAGTTTCTCCACTTAAGACAGTTAAACCATTTTTAAGTTCTATAGTAGCTTTTTCAATTATTCCAAATTGCTTAATATTTAACTGAATTAACATTGGTTCCTCCTCTATTTAAAGTGATTATGAGCATTATTTACAATATGCTCTATATTGATTTTACTGTTTTCCACTTCTTTATCTGCATTGTATTTTAGAAGCATTAAGAATTCGATATTCCCTTCTCCACCTGTTATTGGAGAATAAGATAGATTTGTCATGCTGAATCCAACACTGTTCGCTAGTAGTAATACTTTTTCTACGACTTCTAGTTGAACTTTTTTGTCTCGAACGATTCCACCTTTTCCTACCTTATCTTTCCCAGCTTCAAATTGAGGTTTTACAAGTGCGCAGACTTCTCCACCATCTTTTATAATTTCAGCAAGATTTGGTAATATTAATGATAACGAAATAAATGAAACGTCAATTGAAGCTATATCAATTTCATAAACATCAAAATCTTCTTTAACAGAATGTCTGAAGTTCGTTTGTTCCATTACTTTTACACGTTCATCATTACGGAGTTTCCACACAAGTTGATTAGTACCCACGTCTAAAGCATATACGAACTTCGCTCCATTTTGTAACGCACAGTCTGTAAATCCTCCAGTTGATGAACCGATATCAATCATTACTTTGTCTTTAACGTCAAAGTTTAACTCATTAATTGCTTTCTCTAATTTAAGTCCTCCTCGACTTACATAAGGCATCTGTTTACCTTTAATTCTAAGTTCAGCAGTTGATTCAACCTTCTCCCCTGCTTTATCAATTCTAATATTGTCATTATAAACTATACCAGCCATTATAGCTCGTTTTGCTTTTTCTCTTGATTCAAATAATCCTTGACTTACGCAAAGGACATCTGCTCTTTCTTTTGCCATAGTTACCTCTTTTTTATTTACTAAGTGTGCATTTCAAAATAAATATTAGTTTTAAAATTGGCACAGTCTTTCCTTTTAATTTTACCATATTAATCGTATTTTATCTATGAGAATGGCACGTTTATATACACTTTATATCTAAATTTAAATAATACTTCTCTTTGTTATTGGTTTATATTTTATAGCGTCATAAAATTAAGAGCAACCTAAGGAAAATTTTCCTATTAGGTCGCCCTTGATATTAATATTCTATTTTACTTTTTTTTATGTTCCAAATATCTTTAGCATATTCAGCTACAGATCTATCTGCAGAGAAGATACCAGCGTTAGCTGTATTTACTAAACTCATTTGTCCCCATTTTTCTTTATCTTTATATGTTTCGGCAACTTTTTCTTGAGCTGCAACATAACTTTCAAAGTCAGCTAGACACATATAGTTATCTTGAGTTAATAAGTAGTCTACGATAAAGTTGAAGTTCATACCACCGACAGTCATAGTTCTAATAAAATCTAATGTTTCTTTAATTTTTACTGAATTATTATAGTATTCCCAAGGTTTATATCCATGAGCATATAATGCATCTACTTCTGGAGTTTCTAAACCGAAGATGAAGATATTATCATCTCCTACCGCTTCATGAATCTCTACATTAGCTCCATCAAGTGTTCCCAATGTTAAGGCTCCATTTAACATTAGTTTCATATTACCTGTCCCACTTGCTTCTTTTCCGGCTTGTGAAATTTGTTCACTAATATCTGCCGCTGGAATAATTTTTTCTGCAAGTGTTACTTTGTAATCTGGTAAGAATACAACTTTGATGTATTCACGCACTAATTCATCACATTCTATCATTTGAGAGATTGAGTGAATAAATTTGATTATATTTTTAGCCATTTGGTATCCTGATGAGGCTTTCGCTGCGAAAATAAATGTTCTTGGTACTGGACGTAATCCATTATATTTTATCTCTCTATATAAGTATACAATGTGTAATGCATTCAGTAATTGACGTTTATATTCATGAAGTCTCTTAACTTGTACATCAAAGATAGATTCTGGATTTACAGTTATTCCTGTTGTATTTTGAATATAAGTAGCAAGTTGTTCTTTTTTAATTTTTTTAATTTCTTGAAGTTTAGCAACAACTTTTTTGTTATTTTTATAATCATTTAATTTACTGATTTTAGATAAATCTTTAACAAAATCATCACCGATTAATTCTTTTAGATATGATGCTAGTTCAGGGTTTGCCTGTCCTAACCATCTACGATGAGCTATACCGTTAGTTACATTTCCGAATTTAGTTGGATACAATTCGTTAAATGCTCTAAATGTTGATTCAACAAGAATATCACTGTGTAGTTTTGATACACCATTAACATTGTGGCTTCCTACTATTGATAAGTTAGCCATTCTGATTTGATTATCATATATAATTGCAGTTTCAGCTAATGTATAATCTTTCCCTTGATCAATTACCCATTGACAGAAACGTTTATTGATTTCTTCAATTATTGAGTAAATACGTGGTAATAATGGTTTAAATAAATCTACAGACCATTTTTCTAATGCCTCTGCCATAATTGTGTGGTTAGTGTAGGCGAAAGTTTTAGTTGTGATTTCCCATGCTTTGTCCCAAGAATATCCGTATTCATCTAATAATAATCTCATTAGTTCTGGAACTCCCATCGCTGGGTGAGTATCATTAATGTGTAAAGCAACATGTTCACTTAAGTTTTCTAATGTTCCAAATTCATTATAGTGATTTTTCACTAATTGTTGTAATGAAGCACTAATAAAGAAGTATTGTTGTTTAATACGTAATTCTTTACCTTCATTTGTGCTGTCTGCTGAATATAATAATTTAGAAATTGATGAAGCTATTGCTTCTGCTTCTGAAGATTTTGAATATTCTCCTCGTTCAAACAATTTCATATTAAATCCAGTTTTTGCTTTTGCTTCCCATAATCTTAAGGTATTTACTGTTTTTGTTTTATATCCTGAAATTAATAAATCATATGGTTCAGCTTGAATCGAAGTGTAATCTTTGTGTTCTACAGTAAATCCATTTTCAGTCATTTTTTCTTCTACGTGACCATAAAATCTAACTTCAATTTCTTCGTCATTTCTATAAACTAAACCGTATTTCCCTAAGTCTAACCAATAATCTGGAAACTCCTGTTGCCAACCATTGTTAATCACTTGTTTGAAGATTCCGTATTCATAAAGAATAGAAAAACCTGTTACTGGATAATCACTACTTGTTAAAGCATCTAAATAACATGAAGCAAGACGCCCTAGACCACCATTTCCTAAACCTGGATCCGGTTCAATATCATAAATTTCATCTAAATCGAAGTTATTGTCAGAAAGGTATTTTTTGATTTCTTTTTCTACTCCAAGATTAAATAAATTGTTTCTTAAAGTTCTACCTACAAGAAACTCCATTGACATGTAGTAAGCACGTTTTTGCTTTGTTTTTTTTAATTCTTGTTCATACGCAAATTTTTTCTCAGATAATTTTTCTCTAACAGTACTCATTAATGCTTCATAAACTTGTCGTTTACTCGCTGATTTTATTGTGATTCCAAATTGCCTTTTTAAATATTTTTCTATTCTGTGTTCTAACTCTTGTTGTTTCATTAGTCTCTCCTATACTCTAATTCTACTAGACGATTTCATTATACATATTTATGTATTGAAGTGCAGATTTTTTCCAACTTACATCTTGCTGAATTGCATTTTTCATAATTTTATTCCAAGTATGACGTTCTTGATAATAGCAATATGTTGCTCTGTATACTGCATCTAACATATCATATGCATCAAAACTTTCGAATGTAAACCCTGTTCCTGTTTTTCCATCAAATGGTTCTACAGTATCTCTTAAACCACCAACTCTATGAACAATCGGAATTGTAGCATATCTCATTGAAATAAGCTGAGATAAACCACATGGTTCTGTTTTAGATGGCATTAAGAACATATCACAAGAACTATAAACTTTTGATGAGACTTCTGATGAGAACATAATTAAACTTCTTACTTTATCATGGCGACGATATTCCAATGAACGAAGTGCGTCTTCATAATGACGATCACCTGTTCCTAAAATCACAAGTTGAGCTCCTGTCTTTAAGATTTCATCCGCTACATGAAGAACTAAGTCAATTCCTTTTTGATGAGTTAATCTAGTAACCATTCCTATCATAGGAATATTTTCGTTAACTTCTAAAGCCAATTCTTCTTGTAATTTTAATTTATTCTGAACTTTATTTTTTAAAGTTTTTTCATCAAAATTTTTGTAAATAAGTTTATCTGTTTTTGAATTAAATTTATCAGTATCTAAACCATTAATAATACCATGAAGTTTTCCTTGTTCTACTCTTAGTATATCATCCAGCCCATATGAGAAATATGGATCTAATATTTCGTGAGCATACGTTTCACTTACAGTATTAATTCTGTCAGCTAATTGGATAGCTCCTTTTAGTAAGTTTAAATCACCTTTGTATATAAGAGCATCAAAATATTTATTATCTAATCCAAAAAGATTACCCATTTCATAAGGATTGAACTTTCCTTGGAATTCTATATTATGGATAGATATTACACTTTTAATATTTTGATAGAAACCTTCTCCTCTTGCTTTAAGATCATCTAAATAGATAATTGATAATGCAGCATGCCAATCATTAGCGTTAACTACATCTGGTTTGTAATCTATATGTGGTAATATTTCTAGTGCTGCTTTTGAGAAAAATGCAAAACGCTCTCCATCATCTTGTTGTCCATAAACACTGTCTCTGTTAAAATATTGTTCATTATCAATAAAATAATATGTTACTCCATTTACTTGTGTTTCAAAAATTCCGCAGTAAACAGTTCTCCAACCTAAATTAACAAAGATATGTTGTTTATATTTTAAATCGTACTTTTCTCTATCTATAGCAGAATACAACGGTAGAACTACCCTTGCTTCTACATTTTCATCTTGAAGTGCCTTAGGTAATGATCCTATTACATCCCCTAGTCCTCCAACTTTAACAAATGGTGCCGCTTCAGCTGCCACGAATAATATTTTCATTATAATTCTCCTTATTCGTTATTTATTTCATACTAAAAGGGTTAGTTTTAGATGTAGTCTATCTGTTTATTATACTCTTTTTTCTTTCGAAAATCGAAAATTTTACAAATATCTCCCACATTTTATCCTAACCCATATTTTTTATTATACTACTTTATTTTTTTCGACAATAACTTGGCAATTTTCAGTTCCTTTTAATTCAACTCTTTCTGAAACAGTTGCTTCTTTGTCTAAAATCACATAGTCTAAGTAAGCTGATTTTTTAATAACACTATTAGACATTACTATAGAGTTTTTAATAACAGCTCCTTCTTCAACTACTACGTCCCTAAATAATATACTGTTCTCAACAATTCCATTAATTTCACAACCATCTCCTAGTATAGAATTTTTTACGATTGCTCCATCTCCATAAGTAGTTGGTACACTATCTTGAACCCTAGTTAGGATATCAGTTCCTGATAAGAATAATTCATTCATTTTATTAGGGTCTAATAAATCTCTATTAAAGTTATAAAACTCTTGAACACTATTAATTGTTCTTGTATAATTTTTAATTTCATAACCATAAACATTTAATCTATGGAAATTCTTAGTAATGAAATCTAATAGAATATCTTGCCATCCATATGTCATACCTTTTTTTACAAGTTCTTTAAACATGTCTTTAGACATAATATATATTTTAACTTGTGTTGGGCAAACTTGATCATATCCATCATAATGATATAAACTATCATATACTCTGTTTTTGTCATCAAAAATAATTTGCGACTCCCGTTGTTGAGGTTTTCTATACGTATAAGCTAATGTTATATCAGCATTTGTAGATTTATGGTAATTTACCATTTCCTTAAAATCAATATTTCCAACAATATTTCCATCAGCAAGTATACAGTATTCTTCTAATAATGTATCCGCATATCTAGCTGCATCCCCTAATGCTTCAATTTTGTTTTGTGCTACTCTGTTTGATTGATGGTTTGACATTGGTGTTATAAACTTCAATCCGCTATTTTTTCTGTTAAGATCCCAGTCTTTCCCCCAACTTAAGTGATCCATTAAAGATTTGTAGTGATGATTTGTCACTACTGCAATATTAGATACTTCAGCTTTCACTAAAGAAGATAACATGAAGTCAACCATTCTATATCTTGAGGCAACTGCTAAAGATGCTAGTGTTCTATTTCTTACTAATCCTTGCAGATCATCGTTACGATAATTATCTGCAAATAATATACAAAATGCATTTACCATATTATTTTCCCTCTACTTTCCTATTTTCTTTTACAACTTCATCTCTACCTACTACAGTTATTTGTTCTTTTCCTAAAACGATTTCTCTATTCCCAACTTCTACGTTTTCTTTAACAACTGAACCTTCTGCGATGATTGAATTGTAAACTTTCGCACCTTTTTCGATTACCACACCTTTCATGATGATGCTTCCTACTACTTCTGCGCCTTCTTCAATTCTAACACCTGAAGAGATAATAGATTCTGAAATAGTTCCATAAACTGAAGTACCGTCAGAAATCATAGAATTTTTCACATTCGCGCTATCTCCTAAATATTGTGGCATAGCTCCTTCGTGTCGATAATAAATTCTCCAAAGTCTATCATCTATATTGAAGTTTTCTTTATTTTTAATAAGGTCCATATTAGCTTCCCATAAGCTTTCAATTGTACCAACGTCTTTCCAATACCCATAAAATGGATATGCATAAATATTTTTACCTTCATTTAACATCATTGGAATTATATTTTTACCGAAGTCTTTTTCACTATCTGGATTTTCTTCATCACGAATTAAATATTCCCTTAATTGTTGCCAACTGAAAATATATATTCCCATAGATGCTTTAGTAGATATTGGATTTTCTGGTTTTTCTAAAAATTCAGTAACTTTAAGGTCAAAATTTGTATTTAAAATCCCAAATCGACTAGCTTCTTCAATTGGAACATTAATGTGTGCAATTGTTAAATCTGCGCCTTTTTGTTTATGGAAATCTAGCATTTCTTTATAATTCATTTTGTAAATGTGATCCCCAGATAAAATAAGGACATATTCAGGATTATATTGTTCTATATATTTAATATTTTGATATATAGCATTTGCAGTTCCTTTATACCACTCTCCCGTTTTTCCAGCAGTATAAGGAGGTAGAATAGACAATCCCCCATCCATTCTATCTAAATCCCATGGTTGACCATTTCCCATGTATGAGTTAAGTTCTAGCGGCATAAATTGTGTTAGTACCCCTACTGTTGATATTCCAGAGTTAGCACAGTTCGAAAGTGGAAAATCTATAATTCTATATTTTCCACCAAAAGGTACAGCTGGTTTAGCCATATCTTTTGTTAAAACTTGTAATCTTGTACCTTGTCCTCCTGCTAGCAGCATCGCCACTACTTCTTTTTTTCGTGCCATAAAGTTGACCCCCTTCATTTAAACTTGTTATTTCTTTTCTATATACATTGTTGCATACGGTGGAATGTTTACACCCAAAGTATATTTAAATTCATTTTTTTCTTTATTTATTGTTTTAAGATTTCTATTTGCGATTGCTATTCCATCATATTTTTTAGCATCAGAATTCAATGCAATCTTGTAGCTTCCCCATGTATCTACTCCAATCTCATAATTTTTTAATACTTGATTTGAAAAGTTACTAACTACTAAGACTTCTTTACCCGATCTATCTCTACGTGAAAAGGCAAATATATTGTTATTATTGTCATCTACAACATGCCATCTAAATCCATCCCAATCACTATCATTTTCCCATAATGCTGGAGTTGATTTATAGTATTTGTTAAGCTCTTTAACATATCTATGTGTAAATATATGCTTAGGATATAGCATTAATAACCAATCTAATTCTCTTTCTTCATCCCATTCGATAAATTGCGCTATATCTATCCCCATGAAAGTTAATTTTTTTCCAGGATGTGCAAACATATATCCTAAAAATGCTTTGAAATTAGCAAATTTATCTTCATACGGCACTGGACTTTTATCTAAAAGTGATTTTTTTCCATGAACTACTTCATCATGTGAAATTGGAAGAATGAAATTTTCTGAGAATGCATAATGCATTGAAAATGTAAATTTGTTGTGAACTCCTTTTCTAAAGAAAGGATCTGTTTCTAGATAATCAAGACTGTCATTCATCCATCCCATATTCCATTTGAAGTCAAATCCTAAACCACCATGTTCAACAGCAGCAGTTACCTTTGGATAGCTCGTTGATTCTTCTGCAATCATAATTACGCCTGGATAGTTTTCTTTTACATATAAGTTAAGATTTTTTATAAAATCTATTGCTTCTAGATTTTCAAATCCACCGTAAATATTTCTAGCACATTTGTCTTCATCACGACAATAATTTAAAAATAACATAGAACTAACCGCATCGACTCTAATTCCATCGATATGATAATCTTCAATCCATGAAACGGCACTAGATGTTAAAAATGACTTAACTTCATTACGACCATAATCAAACACCCTAGTTCCCCAACCTTCGTGCTCCATTTTTCTCGTATCAGAATACTCATAGCAACATGTTCCATCAAATTCATATAAACCATGAGCATCTTTTGTAAAGTGCCCTGGAACCCAATCTAGTATTACTCCAATATTATTTTGATGACAAGTATCAACAAAATACATAAAATCCTCAGGTGTTCCATATCTTGAAGTTGGTGAAAAATACCCTGTAGCTTGATATCCCCATGATTTATCATATGGATACTCTGTTACCGGTAATAATTCAACATGAGTGTAGTTCATTTCCTTTACATAATTTACTAATTTATGTGCAAGTTCTCTGTAACTTAATTCTTTACCTTCTTCACTACGCTTCCAAGATCCTAAATGAACCTCATAAACATTCATAGGTTGATGATAAGGAACGGTTCTATTCTCCATCCATTTTTTATCTTTCCATGCATATTCTGGTAAAGAATATACTTTAGAAGCTGTTAACGGTCTTGTCTCTGCGTGTTTAGCATATGGATCAGCTTTCCATAATTCAACTCCACTCTGAGTAACTATTACATATTTATAAGCATCAAACTGACTAACACCTTGAATTTGAATTTCATAAATTCCTGTATCATTTATTTTTCTCATCTCATATGTATGTGGATACCAAGAACAAAACTCACCTGTAACAAAAACTCTTTTCGCATTTGGAGCCCATACTCTAAAAGTACATGTATCTCCTTCTAAAAATGATCCTAAAAATTTATGGCTATGGTAATTAGTCCCTTCATGGAATAAATATTCGGCCATATTATTACTCACTTAATAACCCCCTTTTCAATAAAAGTAAACGCTTACTTCTACTGGTAAAAAATTTTAAACATAAAGAAATATAACAAAAAATAGTTATAATTATCACTAATTATTTCTTTATTTTTTATATCTATAGTATAACACATAATAGGCTTTATGTAAATGTTTTCTTTACTATTTCGCTATAAAAAATTATGTCAATTATAGCGCTTTAATACTAATTAATTTTTGTTTTTTTAAAATATAATCATTTACATTTAAAAGCTTTTATATTAAAATATAACTGGTTGTTTTGTAAAACAAATTGATAATGAAAATTTTATATTCCGGAGATGAAAAATATGATTAAATTTAATCCTATAAAAAATAAATTTCCTCAAGGTGCAATTAATAATAAAGAATCTTTCCACTTTGAGGTACTAATTAAAGATGATTTTTATTTTAATGATTTTAAAATCATTATAAAAAATGAGTTTACAGGGGAAATTGTTTCTAAAAGTTTAACATTCAAAGAAAAAACTAATACCAACTACTCTAAGTATTGTGTAGCTTTTGAACCCCTTAATGTTGGTTTATACTTCTATCATTTTGAAGTTCACTTTGATAGTTTTTACGTATATTTAAAAAATGATAGATTAAATGCTAAACTTGTTAATAGTAATGATGAACTACCGGATTGGCAGCTTACTGTATATGATTCAAATTTCACAACTCCAGATTGGTACAAAGGTTCAATTATGTATCAGATTTTCCCTGATAGATTTAAACGAAGTGATAAATATACTGCCTCAATTGCAAGAAACGAAAATGTAAGAATTAGACATGAAAATTGGGATAGTATTCCACACTCATCAATTACACATGAAAACTACGGTGCAAAAGACTTCCTAATGGGGAATCTTCTTGGTATCGAGGAAGAGAAGGAGTATTTTAAAAAATTAAATATTGAAAGCATTTATTTAAATCCTATTGTTGAAAGCCCTGAAAACCATAGATATTCAACATCTGATTATTTCAATGTTGATCCATATTTTGGTACAAATGAACAATTCGAAAACTTTTGTAAAGACTTTAAAAATGACAATATTAAAATTATTTTAGATGGTGTCTTTAGTCATACTGGTTCAGATAGTATTTATTTTAATAGATATAACAACTACGATAGTATTGGTGCTTATAATTCGCAAAATTCGCCTTATTATCCTTGGTTTGACTTTAAAAAATTCCCTAATGAATACCATTCTTGGTGGGGATTTGATAACCTACCTACAGTTATAAAAGAAAACAAAGAATATAGTGATTTTATCAATAACAAAGATACAGGTGTAGTTAATTTCTGGCAAAAATTAGGAATTGCTGGTTGGCGTCTTGATGTTGCTGATGAATTCCCCGATGAATTTTTAGATAGAATCCGAGAAAGTGCAAAATATTATGACAAAGATGCTTTAATTATCGGAGAAGTTTGGGAAGATGCAACGAATAAAATTTCTTATAATACCCGTCGACGCTATTTCTTGGGAGATCAACTTGATAGTGTTATGAACTATCCTTGGAAAAATGCAATTATTAATTTTGTAAAAAATAAAAATGCTGATGATTTTACCCTTGAAATCTTAAAATTAGTTGAAAATTATCCTCGTCCAGCTCTTGATACTGTTATGAACTTACTTGGTAGTCATGATACAGAACGTGTCTTAACGATGTTAGCATTTGATAATCCTGAAGATGTTCCAGTTCATGAACGTCCTACTTATAAAATGTCTAAAGAACAATATGATAAAGCTAAAAATCTTCTAAAATTTGCTAGTTTCATTCAATTTACTCTTCCTGGTGTACCTTGTATTTACTATGGTGATGAAATTGGAATGTATGGTTTTAGAGATCCATACAATCGTTTAGGATTTACTCATGATAATAAAGATGAAGATTTACTAAATCATTATATTAAATTATCTAATTTTAGAAATGAAAACAAAAATGATTTTATCACAAATTTCGAATTTATTTATACTAACGAAAAATGTATTGCTTATAAACGTAATAATATTCTTTGTATTGTAAATCTTGATTCTAAAGCTCACTTTATTGAAAATTATTGTGGTGAAAAAGTATTTGGAAACAATGATATTTATTCAACACCATACGGAACAGTTATAGCACCTAATAGCTTTGTTGCTATGAAAATTAAATAAAAAAATAGAAGTAACTCGATTGAAATATTTCAATTTAGTTACTTCTATTTTTTCAATTACTATGATCTTACTTTTCATACCAGATTAAAAATAGTATTAATACATTTTTTATTCACTTTTAGTATTAACCTCTAATCATGCGTTTTTTGTATTAAATTTTTGAAAAAAAGACACTAAAACCGAAGGGGCTGACCCAAAAGTACTAGATTTTAAAAATTGTTTACATGAAAACTCATAGTCGCTGTGGTTTATTGATATCTAAGTTCTCTTTACAAAAGCTTTTTAGTTATCTAATAAACTGTATGGGAGTGATTCGACAAAATCTTGTTTCTCCGAAATCACGATTTTTGAGTCACTCCCATCTTCTATTTTTTATTTTATCCTGAGTTTCTAAGTCCAGTAGCAACTCCATTAATTGTTATATGAATAGTATTTAATTGAGATTCTGGTAATTTACCTTCTCTTGAACGTTTAATTAATTCAACTTGTAGTAAGTTTAAGGTATTGAAGTACTGTAACCTATTTTCTAAACTTCGAGTTAGGTAAGTATTATCCTCTAAGAATTCTTTATGTTCTGAGATTTCTAATACAACTTGTTTTGTTAATTCCCATTCTCTTAGTATTTCTTCATATACTTTTTTAGTTTCTTCATCTTTACACAGATTAGCATATTCTTTAGCAATATCCATATTTGATTTCGACATAACCATGTCAACATTTGATAATAATGATGTAAAGAATGGCCAATGATTATACATTCTACGTAATTTTTCAATATTCTCTTTATCTTTATTGATGAAATTTGAGAACGCTGTTCCTACTCCATACCAACCTGGAAGCATGATTCTACTTTGTGACCATGAGAATACCCATGGAATAGCTCTTAATCCACCAATATCTGTAATTTTTTTACGTGAAGCTGGTCGAGAACCTATATTTAAACTTGATATTTCTTTAATCGGTGTTGCTTCAAAGAAGTAATTGTAGAAGTTTGGATTTTCAAATACTAATTCACGATATTTATTGTAACTATCATTTACAATCTCATCCATGATAATCTGAATTTCTGGAATATCTCTGATATCTGTATTCACTTTATCCGTATTCATTCTTTGAATTACAGCCGAGAATAAAGCTTCTAAATTATAGTATGCGGCATCACTATTTCCATATTTTGCTGCAATAATTTCACCTTGTTCCGTAAGACGAATTCTATCTTTTACACTTCCTAAAGGTTGTGAAATAATAGCATCATAACTTGGACCTCCACCTCGTCCTACTGTTCCACCACGGCCGTGGAAGAAGGTAACCTTAATATTATGTTTTTCACCAAGAGATGAAAGTTCTTGTTGAGCTTTATACAATGACCAACCAGATGATAAATATCCACCGTCTTTGTTACTGTCCGAATAACCTAGCATTATTTCTTGATAACTTTTATTATCATTTACCCATTTTTTTACAATATCCAAGCTTAAATATTTATCCATAACTTCATATGAATTCTCTAAGTCTTCGATAGTTTCAAATAATGGGACAAGTTGAAGTCTAGCAAAATCACTACCAACTAAACCAACTTCTTTAAGCATAATTGCAAGCTCTAATAAATCAGAAACACTTGTTGTATGAGATATTATGTTTTGTTTAATAACGTTATCTCCAAGTTTATCTTTTAATTTTCTAGCAGTTCTAAATATTGCTAGTTCTTTTTTTAGTTCTTCTGATTGTTTATTTTCGTCATAGATACTTAATGGACGTGGATCTTCTTTCAATTGTTTCAATAATAATTTACATTTTTCATCTTCAGTTAGCGAACTATAATCTTTTTCTATATTAGCACTACTTAGTAACTCAGCTACCGAAGCTTCATAGACACTTGAGTCTTGACGCATATCGATACTTGCTAAGTAGAATCCGAAGATTTTTACAACATTTAATAATTCTTCAAATTCTCCAGTAATTAGCATTTCACCTTTATTTTCTAATAATGATTTTTCTATAATTTGTAGATCACTAATAAAGTCTAATGACGTTAAATATTTTTCTCCAACTTCTTTATCATTAAGTAAGTATTCTTTAGTATTTTCTAATTTTTCTTTAATATAGAAAATAGCTCTTCTATATGGTTCTTTTTCTCTATATACTGATGAGTCACTAGAACGGTTAGCTAATTCTTCTAATTCTTCACTTTCTTGAATATATTGAGTCGACATTGAAAATGTTCTATATAAACTTTCTAATCTATCTAAATAGTAGTTAGATATAAGTTCACACTGTTTCATCGCTGATAAATTCAGTGTTTCAGCTGTTACAAATGGATTACCATCACGGTCTCCACCAATCCACATTCCCATAGTTATTGGTGTTTCATTTTTTAAATCAATATTATTTTCTTCTAATAACAGCTTATATTCAGTCATTAATTTTCCAATAGCTTTTATAAAAGATAAATTATAGTACTCTAGTACATTTGTAATCTCATTAGCTACTTTTAATTTTTTTTCACGAATAATATCACTTTGTATTAATATTTCGATATGTTTTTGAATTGAATTTTTCCATTTTCTTTCATTAATTAAACCGTTTTTTACATCTCTATGTTTTCTTAATAATGAGTGTAATTTCTCAGTTAAATCAAGAATTGTTTTTCTCTGCACTTGCGTAGGATGTGCTGTTAGTACTGGTACTACATTAATATTATCTAAAATATTTTTATCTTTAATATTTTTAATTGATTCAGATAACTTACCTATGTATGCTTCATCTGAATTATTTTTATAGTTGACCTCATAAGCTAAATCAACATCTTCTGCTATGTTAATAAGTAGTGGTAATACTGAGAAGAAATTCGCTACAATTTCCATTTCTTCTTGTGTTAAATCTTTAATAATAAGATTTAATTTTTCATAATTTTTCTTGTCAGCTAATTCTTTTAATTCTACAATTTTTTGGAAAGTTTCTTCAGAAATTAACTTTTGAGTAGCTTTCAATAACATTTCTGTAAGAATTTGAATCTCCTCTTGTATTATATTTTCATTTACATTACTTTCTAGTCTTGTTTTTTTCATCTAGTTACTCCTTGATAAGATTTTTACTAATAAAGTTTATTTTATCAGTTTTAACTACATATTCCATTATAAAACTTTTTTAGAAATAACACAATGAATTTTAACATTTTTTTCATATTAATGTGTATTTTGCTAACTTTTTTTGAATTTTTAATATTATTGTTCCTATTTTACCTAATAGAACGATATATTATAATATGCAAATAATAATCTATAAAATTCAAATTTTTACATTATTTAACATTTTGCAAATATCATAAAATTACTTTCATCTTCACCGAATCAACCTAAAAAGCCGAGGCTTTTTGAAAGTTGAACCTATAGTAGTTTTACTTTCAAAACCTCGACTTTATATTTTATTATTCTTCTTCGTAGCTTTCTTCTTTTGCTGCTAATGTAACAGTTGCTACTTTTTGATCATCAACAAGATTAATAACTTTAACACCTGTTGCAGTTCTTCCTAATGTACTGATTGTTGAAACGTCTATTCTAATAATAATTCCTTGGTCAGTCATTATCATTAAGTCTTCATTTCCTGCGATAGATTTAACCGCTACAATCTTACCTGTTTTCTTCGTAACTTTTGCTACTTTAACACCTTTTCCTCCACGGTTAATTACATTAAATTCCGTAGATTTAGAAATTTTACCAATACCATTTTCTGTTACTGTTAAAATTTTCTTAGATTCATCGACTACTTCCATACCTACTACGTAATCATCTGGAGAAAGTGTAATACCTTTAACCCCGCGACTTACACGTCCCATTGTACGAACTTTTTCAGCATTAATTCTGATTGCTTGTCCATTTGCTGTGACGATCATAATATCTTGATCATCTGTAATTCTTTGAACATCGATTAATGAATCGTCTTCATCAAGTTTAAGGGCAATCTTACCTTTCTTAAGAATACTTGCGTAATCTCCTAATTTAGATTTCTTAATGATACCGTACTTAGTTGAGAAAATTAAGTTTGTTCCTTCTTCTTGTAAATCAGAAATAGCAATAATAGAGTTTACTTTTTCTTCTTTTTCAATCTCTAATAGGTTAATAATTGGTATTCCTTTAGATTGTCTACTCATTTGGTTAATTTCATAACCTTTAAGAGTATAAACCTTACCTTTATCTGTAAAGAATAGGATATGATCATGAGTTGAACAACTTAACATGTAAGCCACGTTATCCTCATCATTAGTAGTCATACCATTTACTCCACGTCCACCACGTCCTTGTGATTTATAAGTGCTTGCAGCAAGACGTTTAATGTATTGGTTATGAGATAGAGTAATTATGATTTGTTCTTTTTCTATTAAATCTTCGTTCTCGATTTGATCTACTTGACCTTCAATAATTACACTACGACGTTTGTCTCCGAATTTTTCCTTAACTTCTAATAACTCATCTTTAACGATTTGAATTACACGTTCTGGTTTAGCTAGGATATCTTCTAAGTCAGCGATAAGTTCCATAAGCTTACTATATTCTTCTTCAATCTTATCACGTTCTAAACCTGTAAGTCTTTGAAGACGCATATCTAAGATAGCTTGTGCTTGAATTTCTGTTAAGCCAAACTGATCAATTAATCCAGCTTTTGCTTCTTCAGCTGTTTGAGAACCACGAATTAAACTAATAATTCTATCAATATTATCTAAAGCAATTCTTAAACCTTCTAAAATGTGAGCACGCGCTTGTGCTTTTTTAAGATCAAATTTAGTTCTTCTTACTACTACTTCTTTTTGGTGCTCTAGGTAGTAGTAAAGCACTTCTTTAAGATTTAATAACTTAGGTACTCCATTTACAAGTGCAATCATGTTAACACCAAATGAACTTTGTAATGGTGTTAATTTATATAAATTGTTTAAAATTACATTACTATTAACATCACGACGCAACTCAATTACAATTCTAATACCTTTTAAGTTACTTTCATCACGAAGGTCTGTAACACCTTCAATTTTTTTATCACGAGCTAATTCAGCAATTTTTTCTACTAATTTAGCTTTGTTTACTTGGTAAGGAATTTCTGTAATTACAATTCTTTCTTTACCATTTTTCATTTGTTCTATTTCAGTTTTACCGCGCATAATTACAGAACCACGTCCTGTAGTATATGCTTTAACTATTCCACTACGTCCTAGTAAGAACGAACCTGTCGGGAAGTCTGGTCCTTTAATTTTAGACATAAGTTCAGCAATAGTTATTTCAGAATTGTCTGCTAATGCGATTACCCCATCGATAACCTCACCTAAGTTATGTGGTGGAATATTAGTAGCCATACCAACAGCAATACCACTACTTCCGTTTACTAATAAGTTAGGGATTCTTGCTGGTAATACTTTTGGTTCTTGTTTTGTACCATCGTAGTTATCTTGCATATCAACAGTATCTTTGTTAATATCACGAAGTAACTCAGAAGCAATCTTGCTCATTCTTGCTTCTGTATAACGCATCGCAGCAGCACCATCTCCATCAATAGAACCAAAGTTCCCTTGTCCATCTACTAAAGGATATCTACTGTTGAAATCTTGCGCTAAACGTACAATTGTACCGTATGTTGCAGAGTCACCATGTGGGTGATACTTCGCCATTACTTCCCCTACAACGAAGGCACTTTTTTTGTAAGGTTTATCATATGTTAACCCTAAGTCATTAAAAGCATAAAGTATTCTTCTATGAACTGGTTTTAACCCGTCACGTACATCTGGTAAGGCACGTGATACAATAACACTCATTGAATAATCTAAGAATGAATTTTCAATTTCAGTCGTTATGTTTCTTAAGGTAATATTATTTTTATTATCTTCCATCTTCTATCCTTTCTTTCTAAATGTCTAAGTTTATAACATTTAGAGCATTATCTTCGATGAATTTACGTCTTGGTTCTACTTTTTCACCCATTAATGTATCAAATGCTGCATCCGCTCTTTGAGCGTCATCAATGCTAACTTTGTACATTAATCGATGTTCTGGATCCATTGTAGTATCCCATAATTCCTCCGCATTCATCTCTCCAAGACCTTTGTATCGTTGAACAGTATACTTTTTATCTCCAGCATGTTCTTCAATATTTTGTTTAAGTTCTTCTTCTGTATGGCAGTAAAATTCTTTTTTACCAACTTTTAGACCATATAAAGGTGGTCTAGCTATATACACATACCCTGCATCGATTAATTCTCTCATATATCTAAAGAAGAATGTTAATAATAGTGTTCTAATGTGACTTCCATCGACATCGGCATCGGTCATGATAACAATTTTGTGATAACGAAGTTTATCAATATTTAACGTTTCACCAATTCCCATACCAATAGCTGTGATTAATGAACGAACCTCATCATTAGCTAGTACTTTATCAATTCTTACTTTCTCTACGTTCAGAATTTTACCTTTTAGTGGTAAAATAGCTTGGAATTTACTATTACGTCCAAGTTTCGCACTTCCTCCCGCAGAGTCCCCTTCGACTAGGAAAAGTTCACATTCAGCTGCATCTTTACTTGAACAGTCAGCTAATTTCCCTGGTAGGTTTGTGAATTCTAAAGCATTTTTTCGACGTGTAGATTCACGAGCTTTTTTAGCTGCAATTCTTGCGCGTGATGCTTGAAGTCCTTTTTCAACAATAATTTTCGCTGTTTTTGGATTTTCTAATAAGAATCTATCTAATTCTTCAGAGAATAACTTATTAGTAATTGTACTCATTTCTGAGTTACCTAATTTAGTTTTTGTTTGTCCTTCGAACTGTGGATTTGGGTGTTTGATTGAGATAATCGCAACAAGACCTTCACGAACATCATCACCTGTTAAAGATTCTTTATCTTTAATAAGTTTATTCTTTTTACCATAAGAGTTAATTATTCTTGTAAGTGCAGTTTTAAATCCACTTTCGTGAGTTCCACCTTCGTGAGTATTAATGTTATTCGCATAACTTAATACATTATTAGAATACCCTGTGTTATACTGCATTGAGATCTCAACTTCTTTTCCATCCATCTCGCCGTGAACATAGATAGCTTCGTGTAAAGCATCTTTATTTTCATTTAGCATTTCAACATATTCTAATAATCCACCTTCATAGCAGAAAGTTTCTTCTTTTTCTTGTCCTTCTCTTTCATCTTTAAGGATAATTGTTATACCTTTATTTAAGAAAGCAAGTTCTCTAATACGTGTTCTTAAAATATCGTATTCATATACTGTTGTTTCTTGGAAGATTTCTGGATCTGCTTTAAAACGAATAGTTGTTCCAGTTCTATCAGTATCTCCTACTACTGTAATTCCTTGAGCTACATCACCACGTTCAAACTTCATTGTATGGATTTTCCCATCACGGTGAACTGAAGCTTCTAGATTCGTAGATAAGGCATTTACTACACTGGCACCTACCCCGTGAAGACCACCTGATACTTTATATCCGCCTCCACCAAATTTACCTCCGGCGTGAAGTACTGTAAGGATTACTTCAAGTGCGGGTTTTCCAGTTTGTTCTTGAATATCTACTGGAATACCACGTCCATTATCCTCAACTCTTATCCAATTTCCTTTTTCAATTGCAACTGTTATTGTGTCACAATATCCGGCTAAGGCTTCATCTATAGAGTTATCTACAATTTCCCAAACAAGGTGGTGTAGACCTTTACTAGATGTAGAACCGATATACATACCTGGTCTTACCCTAACAGCCTCAAGTCCTTCAAGAACCTGAATCTGATCGGCATTATATTCTTGTATTTGTTTTTTTTCTACCATGATTTTTCCTTTCATTTTAGTAAATTTATAAATAAATTTTCTAGATTATTTCGCTAATATTTCCATTTTCTATTTTAAAAACTTTAGCTTTTTTTAATAAATCTTCTTTAATATCTGATATCGAAGGTGTTGTAATGAATGTTTGTACATTTTCATTAATTGCATCTAACAATTTTAATTGTCTATTTTTATCTAATTCACTTAAGACATCATCTAAAAGTAATACTGGATACGTTCCAGTTTTTGTTTTTAAATAATTTATTTCAGCTAACTTTAATGATAATACTATACTTCTCTGTTGTCCTTGGGATGCATACATCTTTGCATCAAGATCATTTATATAAAATTCTAAATCATCTTGATGTGGTCCAATTTTAGTACTCCCTCTCATTATATCGTCATATGATTTTTTCATCATAACCTTTGTTAAGCTTTCCTCATTAAATACTTCATCTGATATATCATTTATATTTAATGCTTCTAATACTGAACTTTTATATTTAATTTTTAATGATTCTTGTCCATTCGATATATTAAGCATATTCTGATATGTTAGTTTTGAAATATCTTGAACAAATGACACTCTTTCTTTTGTAATATAAATTGCTACTCTAGCTAATTGAGAAGTAATTGTCTCTAAGTATGCAAGTGACATTTCATCTTTTGGATTTTTTCTCATATCTTTTAAATAAGAATTTCTCTGTTTCAATAAATGTTGGTACATTAAATAATACTTATGATAAATACGTGAGAACTGATAAAATTCTCTATTTATAAACTCTCGACGAAGTGACGGAGATCCTTTTACTAGTTGTAAATCTTCAGGAGAAAATAATACTACATTTAGCTCTCCTACGAAGTCTGTTAGTTTATTTTTTTTTACTCCTGCTATTTTAGCACTTTTTCCTTTATTATTAATACCTAACATAATATCTAAATTCTTATCATTTTTGTTAACTACACATGACATCGCTGTGGCAGTTTCACCAAACATTATACATTCACTATCACTCTTAGTACGATAACTACGTCCAAGTGCTAAACAAAAAATAGACTCTATTATATTAGTTTTTCCATTCGCATTGTTTCCTACTAAAACATTAAGCGAGGGATGCACATCTATATTCATTGATAAATAATTTCGAAAGTACAGTAATTTTAAACTCTTAATCCTCATTAATAATTATGAATTCATTTCCTTCTAATTTAATAATATCATTTGAATATAATTTTTTCCCTCGTCTATTTTCTAGTTCTCCGTTTAACTCAACTTCAACTTCTTGTAAAAAGTATTTAGCTTCTCCACCTGAACCTATGAATCCTTCTACTTTTAAAAATTGTGCTAACGTAATATACTCACTATTAATAAAAACTTCTTTCATTTCACACCTCCTAAGTATTTAAAAATGAAACTATATGTATATAAATATATTTTATATAATTTAATTATACCAAATTTATCGTTTTTTTTCAACAATAGTCAGGTGATTTTACCTAATATACTTCAAAAATATCTATATATATCAACTATTTCTAAAGATTAGTAGCTATTTTAGTTCACATAAAAAATACGGTAGAAATTTATAAGTTTAAATTGTATTTTTTTGAATATTATTATAAAAAAAATAGTATTTTAATATAATATTTTATTTTATAAATGTATACTTTGAAATCGTTTTTCTTTTATCTTTGTTGCATATATTGTATAATGAAAGTGAAAAGTGAATAAAATTTCTGAAATCAAGGGGGATAATTTTATGTACAGCATTGATAAACTTGAAAAAATATTAAATGAAAAAGTATACTCTATTGAAGAGACGAACTATGGAGTTACTAATAAAAATTATATAGTAACTACAGAAAACAATAAATATTTTTATAGAACTTCTAAAGATTCTACAAAAATTGTAAATAAAGATAATGAGAAAGAAGCACTACAACTTCTATTGGATGAACCATATTTTTTAAAACCAGTGTACTTTAATAATGATAATTTAATCACTCAATTTCAACAACATCCAAAAACTTTTATTTCTCAAAGAAATTTATCTAATATTATAAGAATAGGAAAACTTTTAAAAACATTTCATTCAAAGAAATTTCAAGCTGAAAATATCTTCAATCCAATTGATCAATTTAATAATTATTACAAGCAAATTGATGAAAAACCTCATGTATTAGATGAATTTATGCACATTATAGAACAATTTAAAAGCGTCTATAAAGCAGATAGATTATGCCATAACGATTTAGTTGAAGGTAATTTCCTCTTCTCAAAAGATTCATTGTACTTAATCGATTTTGAATATGCTGGATATAATGATTACTACTTTGATATTGCAAGTTTTATCTCAGAAAATGATTTAAACTATGAAGAAACAATAACATTTTTAAAAGCTTATTTTACAGATGAAAAATGTAACTATGAAAAATTAGATATATTTCTACATTTTTGTGACTTACTGTGGTATACTTGGGCAACATTATTATATGAGAAAAGAAATGAAGAAATATATAATGAAATAGCACAAGCAAAACTGTACAGATTAAAAAATCCTAGAAAGGTTATTTATTAACCATAAATAAAAGAAAACTCAAAACAAGAATTATTTTCTTGGCTTGAGTTTTCTTTTATATCATGAATATATAAAAAAAGGTTACTTGCAAAATTACGCAAGTAACCTTTAAAATAAACTTTTATTATTTAGCTAAAGCTGCTTTAGCTTGTTCACAAATGCTTGCGAATCCAGCTGCGTCGTGGATAGCGATTTCTGATAACATTTTTCTGTTAATATCGATTCCAGCAACTTTAAGTCCGTTCATTAGACGACTGTAAGATAATCCGTTTAATCTTGCAGCTGCATTAATACGAACGATCCATAATCTTCTGAAGTTACGTTTTGTTTGACGACGGTCTCTGAAAGCATACATTCCTGATTTCATTACTTGTTGCTTAGCAACTTTGAATAATGTATGTTTTGAACCAAAATATCCTTTAGCTAGTTTTAAAACTTTTTTACGGCGACGACGAGTCACAGTTCCACCTTTAACACGTGGCATATCTAATTCCTCCTTATGTATAACTTAAATAAGTATTTACGCTATAATTAATCTTCTTTAATATTATTTAACTAATAAAGTTCTAATACGTTTGTAATCACCACGAGATACTAATGAAGCTTTACGTAAGTGACGTTTTTGTTTAGTAGTTTTTCTTGAAAACCAGTG
Organism: Gemella haemolysans; assembly: GCA_032567735.1. Lineage (GTDB taxonomy): Bacteria > Bacillota > Bacilli > Staphylococcales > Gemellaceae > Gemella > Gemella haemolysans_E. The sequence goes on from JAWHCX010000006.1 coordinate 63,484, forward strand.
AGAAGTATAAGCACGGCTACGTTTTAATTTACCGCTAGCTGTTTTTTTCACACGTTTTGCTAAACCACGGTGAGATTTCATTTTTGGCATTATCAAATTCCTCCTATATTAAACCTTTATTTCTCTTTTTTTGGTGCTAGAACTAAGAACATACTGCGACCTTCCATTTTAGGTTTTTGTTCGACAGTAGCTATATCGCTAGCTTCGTTAGAAAAGTTTTCTAAAACTTTCTGTCCAATTTCTTTGTGGGTGATTGCTCTCCCTTTAAAACGAATAGAAACTTTAACTTTGTCTTCTTTTGCTAAGAATTTACGTGCATTTTTCAACTTAGTTTCAAAATCGTGTTTTTCAATTGTTGGAGATAATCTTATCTCTTTTGTTGTTACGATTTTTTGTTTCTTACGTGCTTCTTTTTCTTTCTTCTGTTGTTCAAACTTGAACTTACCGTAGTTCATAATTTTCGCAACTGGTGTTTTAGCATTTGGAGCTACTAGAACAACATCTAGGTTCATACGCTCTGCAATTTGCATAGCTTCTGCCTTAGTTTTAACTCCTAATTGTTCTCCATTTTGGCTAATTAAAAGAAACTCTTTCGCTTTAATACCTTCATTTACTTGTGCAGTATCTTTACTAATGATCAGCACCTCCTATTTATAAATTCATTAAATACTAAAAGCATTAAAAAAAACTGAGTGCAAAACACCCAGCATAAAATTCTACATTTCATCTACATTAACCTGAACAATCATTATTGGCAGGTGAGAAACGGGTGCTTCTACTTTTGTATTCAACATTATTTATTTTACATACTTTTTATAGATTTGTCAATAGGAATATAATATTTTTTTTATATTCCTATCAACTTTCATCTATTTTTATTAAATAGAACCTAATTCTTCGTGTAATTCTTCTTCGATTGGTCTACTTAATTCATTATCTACTTCTAATTCTAATTCATTTTCTGCTTTAATATCAACATCATTATATCTTGGCATACCTGTTCCAGCAGGAATTAGCTTACCAATAATAACGTTCTCTTTAAGTCCCATAAGTTTATCAACTTTTCCTTTAACAGCTGCGTCAGTAAGTACACGCGTTGTTTCTTGGAATGAGGCTGCAGATAAGAAACTTTCTGTTTCTAATGAAGCTTTAGTGATACCAAGGATTACAGGTTTAGCTGTAGCCATGTTACCTCTTGCTTTAAGAATTTTTTTGTTTTCATCTGTAAATTTATGAATATCTACTAATGAACCTGGAAGTAAATCAGTGTCTCCAGCATTGATTACACGTACTTTTCTTAACATTTGACGTACCATAACCTCAACGTGTTTATCACTGATTTCTACCCCTTGCATACGGTATACTTTTTGTACCTCAGTTAATAGATAACTTTGTACTGCTTCTAGACCTGCAATTGATAGTAATTCTTTTGGTTCAATAGAACCTTCTGTTAAAGCTTGACCACGTTTAACTTTGTCATCTTCTTTAACTAACATACGGCTTGCACCATAGTCTTGATATTCTCTTTCTTCACCGATTTCACTTAATACGTAAATTCTACGTACATGATTATTATCGATTTCTACTTTTGTAACTGTTCCATCAACTTCTGAGATTAATGCCTTACCTTTAGGATTACGTGCTTCAAATAACTCTTGAATACGAGGTAAACCTTGTGTGATATCGGCACCAGCAACCCCACCTGTGTGGAACGTACGCATTGTAAGCTGTGTACCAGGTTCTCCGATAGATTGAGCGGCAATTGTACCAACTGCTTCCCCAACTTCTACTTTTTCACCTGTTGCTAAGTTTTTACCGTAACATTTCTCACAAACACCGTGACGTGAGTTACATGTAAATGCTGATCTAATAACAACACTTTCGATTCCAGCTGCTTCAATTTCTTTAGCTGTATCTAATGTAATTAATTGACCATCTTCAACGATAACTTTTCCAGTCTCTGGGTGAACGACAGTTTCTTTACTGTATCTACCTTCAAGACGTTCTTGTAAGCTTTCGATTTCATCTGTTCCATTTTTAAGTACTGCAACTCTTAATCCACGAGATGTACCACAGTCGTTTTCACGAACGATAACATCTTGTGCTACGTCTACAAGACGACGAGTTAGGTAACCTGAATCGGCTGTTTTAAGGGCTGTATCGGCAAGACCTTTACGCGCACCGTGAGAAGATATGAAGAACTCTAATACTGTTAATCCTTCTTTAAATGATGAACGTACAGGCATTTCCATGATACGTCCTGATGGAGAAGCCATCAGACCACGCATTCCGGCTAACTGTGTAAAGTTTGACGCGTTACCACGGGCTCCAGAGTCACTCATCATGTAAATTGGGTTAGTAGCTGGAAGAGAGTCCATAAGTTGATCTTGGATAATATCTTTTGCTTTAGCCCATTGAGCAATAACATTTTGATATCTTTCTTCTTCTGTTAATAGACCACGTCTGTATAATGTTGTGATTTTATCAACATTTGCTTGTGAGTCTGCTAAGATTTCATACTTGTTAGGTAGGACGAATACGTCACTTACCCCTACTGTAATACCAGCTCTTGAAGAATATTTGAATCCTAAGTCTTTCATTCTGTCTAACATCATTGAAGTTTCAGTAATGTGGAATCTATTGAAGATTTCAGAGATGATTTTTGATAAGAATCCTTTTTTAAATGGTGTTGCTGGTTCTTGTTCAGCTATATAAGCTTTTAATCCACCTTCTGTTAAGTCAGATGGTGCTACGAAATATTTATCAGGAGTCGCAGTTTCCAAGTTTTCCTTAGTAGGTTCATTTAAGAATGGGAATCCTTCTGGTAATATATCGTTGAAAATTACTTTACCAATTGTAGTAACAAGTAATTTTTTGTTTTGTTCTTCTGTAAACGTTGGGTTTTCAAAAGATTTAGCTGCAATACCTACACGAGTGTGAAGGTGAATATATCCATTTTGGTATGCAATTCTTGCTTCATCAGCATCTTTGAAAATCATACCTTCCCCAACTGCTCCAGGTCTTTCTAGTGTTAGGTAGTAGTTACCTAATACCATATCCTGAGATGGTGTAACTACTGGTTTACCATCTTTAGGGTTAAGGATGTTTTGTGCAGCTAACATTAGCATACGTGCTTCTGCTTGTGCTTCTTTTGATAAAGGAACGTGTACGGCCATTTGGTCACCATCGAAATCGGCGTTAAACGCTGTTGTTACAAGAGGGTGAAGACGAATAGCACGTCCTTCAACTAAGATTGGTTCGAATGCTTGAATACCAAGTCTGTGAAGAGTCGGGGCACGGTTAAGTAACACTGGGTGCTCACGAATAATATCTTCTAAGATATCCCAAACATGATCTTCCATTCTTTCGATTTGATTTTTAGCATTTTTAATGTTATTAGCTAATTCACGTTTAACTAATTCACGCATAACGAATGGTTTGAATAATTCAAGAGCCATTTCTTTTGGTAATCCACATTGGTACATTTTTAGATTTGGACCAACTACGATTACCGAACGTCCAGAGTAGTCAACACGTTTACCTAATAAGTTTTGACGGAAACGACCGTGTTTACCTTTTAACATATTAGATAGAGATTTTAATGTTCTGTTACCAGGACCTGTTACAGGACGACCACGACGACCATTATCGATTAATGCATCAACAGCTTCTTGTAGCATACGTTTTTCGTTTTGTACAATTAGTCCTGGTGCTTTAAGTTCGATAAGTTTTTTCAGACGATTATTACGGTTAATTACACGTCTATATAAATCGTTTAAGTCACTTGTTGCAAAACGTCCACCATCTAATTGAACCATTGGTCTTAATTCAGGTGGAATAACTGGTAATACAGTCATAATCATCCATTCTGGTTTGTTTCCAGAGTGTTTAAACGCTTCGAATACTTCTACACGTTTAATGATTTTAACAACTTTTTGACCTGATTTATAGTTGCTTTCACTTAATTCTTTAAGTTCATTTTTAAGATCTTTAAGTTCTTTTTCAATGTCTAACTCAGCTAATAGGTCACGAATTGCTTCAGCTCCCATTTTAGCTACGAAAGAGTTTGCTCCAAATGTGCTACGTGCTTCACGTACTTCACGTTCAGAAACGATTTGTTTTTTCGTGAAGTCAGTTTCACCTGGATCGATAACAATGTATGAAGCAAAGTAAATTACTTCTTCCAATTGTCTTGGGCTAAGGTCAAGTAGAAGTCCCATTCTACTTGGTATACCTTTGAAGTACCAAATGTGGCTGACTGGGGCAGCTAATTCTAAGTGCCCCATTCTTTCACGACGAACTTTAGCTAAAGTTACATCAACACCACATTTATCACATTTAATGTTTTTATATCTAACTCTTTTGTACTTTCCGCAAGCACATTCCCAGTCTTTAGTTGGACCAAAGATTCTTTCACAGAATAATCCATCATTTTCTGGTTTTAAAGTTCTATAGTTAATAGTTTCAGGTTTCTTAACCTCTCCGTAAGACCAACTTCTGATTTTCTCAGGAGAAGCTAAACTAATTTTCATATATGCGAAATTATTTACGTCTATCAAGGAGCATACCTCCTTTATTTTTTTGTATAAAAGCCTTGAATAGTTCTTTGTGATTAATTGTAAAATTTATATTATTCTTCATCAGTGTCATCTTCTACATCTTCATACTCATCAGTATCAGACATTAAAAGATTTGCTAATGCTTGATATCCAGAAGTTTCTTCTTCGCTATCTTCTTCAACCTCTACATCTTCATATTCATCTGTATCAGATAAGATTAAGTTAGCTAAACTTTGATATCCTTCTTCAGCATTTTCTTTAGAAGCTTCTTGAGATTCCTTAGCTTCTTCTGATTTTTCTTCATTGTGATCATGGTGATGTGATTCATGGAAATCAATTGTATCTCCTAAATCGATATCTCCCATATCTACTTCATTATCATCGTTATCCATTACTCTAAAGTCCATACCTAAGGCTTGAAGTTCTTTCATAAGCACTCGGAATGATTCAGGCACACCTGGACGTGGTATATTTTCACCTTTAACGATTGCTTCGTAAGTTTTAACACGACCATTAGTATCATCTGATTTATATGTTAAGATTTCTTGAAGAGTATATGCAGCACCATAAGCTTCAAGTGCCCATACCTCCATCTCACCAAATCTTTGTCCACCAAATTGAGCTTTACCTCCAAGTGGTTGTTGAGTTACTAATGAGTATGGTCCAATTGAACGCGCGTGAAGTTTATCATCAACCATGTGTGCAAGTTTAATCATATACATTACCCCTACAGATACACGGCTATCAAATGGTTCACCTGTACGTCCATCATAAAGAACCGTTTTAGCATCTTTAGCCATTCCAGCCTCAGCAACTGTAGACCAAACATCTTCATCAGTAGCTCCATCGAATACTGGTGTAGCAACATGGATTCCTAATTGTTTAGCAGCCATACCTAAGTGTAGCTCTAATACTTGTCCGATGTTCATACGAGATGGAACCCCAAGTGGGTTTAACATTACGTCAACTGGTGTACCGTCTGGTAGGTAAGGCATATCTTCTTCTGGTAAGATATTTGAGATAACCCCTTTGTTACCGTGACGACCGGCCATTTTATCCCCTACGCGGATTTTACGTTTTTGAACGATGAATACACGTACAAGTTCGTTCACACCGTTAGGTAATTCAGCACCATCTTCACGTTTAAAGATTTTAACATCAGCAACTACTCCATCTGCACCGTGAGGTACACGTAATGAAGTATCACGTACTTCTTTAGATTTAGCTCCAAAGATAGCATATAATAATTTTTCTTCTGGAGTTTGTTCAGTTAATCCTTTCGGTGTAACTTTACCTACTAGGATATCTCCATCTTTTACTTCAGCCCCGATTCTAATAATTCCTCGTGCATCTAAGTTTCTAAGTGCATTCTCACCTACGTTAGGAATTTCACGAGTAATTTCTTCAGGTCCTAGTTTAGTATCACGAGCATCTGTTTCATATTCTTCTACGTGAATAGAAGTATAAACATCATCTTTTACAAGACGCTCACTCATGATAACAGCATCCTCATAGTTATAACCATCCCAGTTAACGAATGCTACTACAAGGTTTTTACCTAAAGCTAATTCCCCTTTGTCCATTGATGGACCATCAGCAAGGATGTCTTTAGGTTCTACTCTATCTCCAACTTTAACTATTGGTTTTTGGTTATAAGCTGTAGAGTGGTTAGAACGTACAAATTTATGAATTACATATGTATCTAAGTCACCTTTAATCTCTTTACCTTCTAGAGTTTCAATACGACGAACTTTAATTTTCGCTCCATCTACGTATTCAACGATACCTGGATATTTAGCGATAACAGCCGCTCCTGAGTCACGTGCTGCAAGGTGCTCCATACCAGTACCAACGAATGGCGCTTCTGTAATCATTAGAGGTACTGCTTGACGTTGCATGTTCGCTCCCATAAGTGCACGGTTAGAGTCGTCATTCTCTAAGAACGGAATACATGCAGTGGCAGCAGATACTACTTGCTTAGGTGATACGTCCATGAAGTTCATCATTTCACGAGGTTTAACTGTATTATCCCCTCTAAAACGACATACTACTTCTTCATCAACAAAGTAACCTTTTTCATCAACATTTGCAGTTGATTGTGCTACTACGTATTTATCTTCTTGATCAGCAGTTAAGTATTGTACATTTTCAGTTACGTATGGACGTCCTTCTGTATCAAACTCAACTTTTCTGTATGGAGTCATAATGAATCCAAACTCATTTATACGTGCAAATGATGAAAGTGAGTTAATAAGACCGATGTTTGGTCCCTCCGGTGTTTCAATCGGACACATACGACCATAGTGTGAATAGTGAACGTCACGAACTTCCATCCCTGCACGTTCTCTTGTTAAACCACCAGGTCCAAGTGCAGATAAACGACGTTTGTGAGTAAGCTCACTTAATGGGTTTACTTGGTCCATGAATTGTGACAGTTGAGAACTTCCGAAGAACTCTTTAATAATTGCTGTAACTGGTCTTACGTTAATAAGTTGTTGTGGCGTGATTTCATTAGTATCTTGGATACTCATACGTTCACGTACAACACGCTCCATACGAGAAATACCTACACGAATTTGGTTTTGTAATAATTCACCAATACAACGTAGACGACGGTTACCAAGGTGGTCAATATCATCTACACGACCGATTAATTCAAATTCAAATCCATCGTTATTTCTACGGTTTCTAATTAATAATAGGTAGTAGTTAATACTTGCTACGATATCAGCAATTGTTAATGTAAGAACATCTTTATTAGGTGCTCCATTACCAATTACGTGTAATACTTGATCATCAGTTAATTCATCGATATCGAAGTCATTACCCACTTTAACTTGATTTACAATTTTGAATAATTGTAATTTAAGGCTATCACTTCCATCAAGACTTTCATTCATATCGAATTCAACTACGTTAGCTGTAGTTCCTAATTCTTCATAAATTCCATCAATGATTTCTCGTGTTAACTTAGTACCTTTTTCTACTAAGATTTCTCCTGTTTCTGTATCAACGATTGGCTCAACTAAAATTTGATTTTCTAGGCGTTCACCAACGTGAAGTTTGTTATTTAATTTATAACGTCCTACTTTAGCAAGATCATATCTTCTTGGATCGAAGAATCTTCCATGTAAAGTAGCTTTAGCAGTTTCTACGTTAGCTGGTTCACCAGGACGTAATTTATCATAAATTACTTTTAACGCAGTTCCTGTATCTAGATTTTCATCTTTTTCTAATGTATTTAATAGTTCTGCATCTTCTCCGAATAACTTAATAATTGATTCGTCTGATTCAAAACCTAACGCTCTTATAAGCGTTGTTAAAGGAATTTTTCTAGTTCTATCAATACGAGCATAAACTAGTCCTTTAATATCTTTTTCAAATTCCAACCAAGCTCCTCTGTTAGGAATAACAGTTGTTTTATAGGCATTTGGAATATTCTTAACTTTAAGTTTATCATCTTCTGTAAAATATACAGAAGGTGAACGTACTAATTGAGATACAATTACACGTTCTGCACCATTGATAATAAACGTTCCAGTTTCAGTCATCAACGGTAGTTCACCCATAAATACTTCTTGTTCTTTAATTTCGTCACGTTCTTTGTTAATTAAACGTACGCGCACTCTTAAAGGTGCTGAATATGTAGCATCACGTTCTTTAGACTCATCAACATCATATTTAGGTGTTCCTAATTTATAGTCGATAAATTCTAAACTTAATTTATCATTATTACCTTCAATTGGTGATACATCTTTAAAAACATCTTTTAGACCAGTTTCTAAAAATTTATCATAAGATAACGTTTGAATTTCAATTAAGTCCGGTAAATCAATTACCTCTGATATTCTAGCATAGCTACGTCTTTGTCTGTGCTTACCAAATTTAACTTTTTGCAACTGTGTCACCTCTCAGCTTTTCTCTTAAAAACTAAAAAGAAAATATATACATTTTCTCTTACTTACTTATATAATTTTGGTAATTCTATCTAAAAGAAAATAGAATTACTTGCAATATATCATTTTATCATAGTCATAGCAAGTTGTCAATTATTTTACGGCTTTAAGAATGTAGTAACCTTTGTTTTTAGCTACAACTTCTACCGAAGAAAAAGTCTCTTCTAATAATTTTTTACAACTAGCCATCCCTTGTTTTTTTTGTATAACAACCCAAAGTTCTCCTCGATCATTTAGGTGTTCATAACTATCTGTCATTATTTTATGTACAATTTTTTTTCCTGCTCTTATAGGCGGGTTTGTCAAAACTATATCAAAGTTTCCTTTAACATTGTCAAAGGAACTACTTTCTAATACTTCTACTTCATTTTCTATTTTGTTAAGTTCAATATTTTTTTTAGATAATTCTAATACTCTATTGTTTACATCTACCATAGTAAACTTATATGTCGGATATTTTTTTGCAAGGAATATAGATATAACCCCATAGCCGCATCCAATATCCGCAACTTTAGCATTTTCTTTATCTGTAGTGAAACTTTCTAACATTGTTTTAGTTCCAAAATCTACACTCTCTTTAGAAAATACTCCATTATCTGTATAAAATTTCAAATTCTCATTCGCTATTGTTGAGTTGATAACTTTTTCACGACTTTCCGTCGTCGGATTATTTGTATAATAATGTTCCATAATAAAGACACCTCTTAAAATGAAAGAAAATAGTATATCCCATAGCTAGACACTTGAGATATACTATTTTTGTTATTATCATCGTATCAAATATTCTCAAATAGAATATTATTGTTTATTTACATCTATCTTTTTATCTACTTAGAATAGAAATTATTTAACTTCTACAGTTGCTCCAACTTCTTCTAATTTAGCTTTGATTTCTTCAGCTTCTTCTTTAGAAACTCCTTCTTTAAGTGTTGCTGGCGCACCATCAACTTTTTCTTTAGCTTCTTTTAGTCCGTCTCCAGTGATTTCACGAACAACTTTGATTACTTTAATTTTTGAGTCTCCAGCGTTAGCTAAAACTACGTCAAATTCAGTTTTTTCTTCAGCAGCTCCAGCAGCAGCTCCACCAACTACAGCTACAGGTGCAGCAGCAGTTACTCCGAATTCTTCTTCAATTGCTTTTACTAAGTCGTTTAATTCTAAAACTGACATTTCTTTGATAGCGTCTAAAATTTGTTCTTTAGTCATTATAAATTTCCTCCGATTTTTAAATTATATGTTTTTAATATTTTTTATTTATTAAGCTTCTTGTTCAGCTTTTTGGTCTGCAACAGCTTTAACAGCTAAAGCAGTATTGCGCATTGGCGCTGTTAATACAGATAGTAACATTGAAAGTAATCCTTCGCGACTTGGTAATGTAGCGATAGCTTTAATTTCAGCTTGATCTGCAACTTTTCCTTCTATAACACCAGCTTTTAGTTCTAAGTTTTCGTGTTCTTTAGCGAAATCGTTTAAAACTCTAGCAGGAGCTACAGCATCGTCTGTTGAGAAAGCAAAAGCATTTGGTCCAGTTAGAACTTCGTCTAATCCTTCAATTCCTGCTTGCTCCATCGCACGACGAACTAATGAGTTTTTATAAACTTTAAAAGTTAAACCTTCGTTACGCATGTTGTTACGTAATTCTGTTACTTCCGCAACGTTTAATCCACGGTAGTCAGCGATAACAACTGAAGAACTTGCTTTAATTTCTTCCGCGATTTGATTTACTAACTCTTGTTTTCTCTCAATAGCTTTTGACATTGAACTTCCTCCTAAGTAGATTTATCAATTTCAGTACCATTAAAAAAACCTTCTTGCATGCGAGAACATACAAAAAGGCACATAAGTTTCTTTTCGAATTTTGTCCTCGGTAGGTTAATTAAGGATTTCTCCCCCTACTGTCTACGGTACATTTTCAACTGACTTAGTTATTTTAATATAAATATATTCATTTGTCAATAGTTTTTTTTAAAAAATTCAAACTCTTTTTAAAATGTTATTTTTTTAATCTTTCAATACAATACTTTTCTATTGCTTTTGATGTATACTCAGCTACACCTTCACCAAATTTATCTATATTACTTTTAAATTCCGGATTTTGTGAATATCCTTTTCCTATATATGAAAATACTTCTACACTACAATCAAATGCATATTCGTTCATATGATTATATAAATCATCTACTTTTGCTTGTACTTTTTTCTCTTCTATATCAATATTTTCATTTTTGAATTTAGCCATTGAGCGAAATACATCATTAAATTCCTCAGATACACGTTCTCCCCTTCCAGCTTGACGTCTTTTTGATTCTTCGATTGTATCTTTACCATATTTCTCAACTGCTTGATTTTCATACTTATTTAAATCTTCTTTTTTGAAACCATTGAATTTTTCTTCTATAGACATTACTTCTTCTCCTTTATAATTTTTAATTGTCTTTTCTATATTATGTAAAATTACTTCAAACTTTTCTTTTTCCTTTAAAATTAATTCACGTTGTTGCTCTAGTATTTTTAAATTGTCAAAATCATCTTCCAGTAATTCTTTTATATCATTTAACTTAAACTTAAGAAATCTATAGAATAATATTTTTTGTAATTTCTCTAAATTTTCCTCAGTATAATCTCTATAACCGTTATCTAACTTTTGAGGAATTAGTAAACCAATTTCATCATAATATTGTAATGTTCTTACACTTACTCCAGTAAGTTTCATAACTTCATTTATCCTCATAATCATCCCTCTATAATTTATAATATTTCACTAGTGATATTCTTATTATATACTATAACGTTACGTGAGAGTCAACAATTTATATTAAAAAATCGCTAGGGAATTTCCTAACGATTCTTTATAGATATTATTCAAATACTTTCTTTAAATCAATTGCTTTGTTTAACGCTTCAGTAATAACAATACCAATTACCATTACAACAACTTGCGATAATAAAAGTGATCCGTAAATTGCTGTGAATGCTTCAAATTCAAACGGTACTCTTGCTGAGTTTTCACCACTAAAGATAGCAATTTCGTATGCTATAATTGGCATACAAACTACTAGATAAATAACAATATTAATGATGTGTCTAGCAATTCTGTTTTTTACAAATTTAAATACAAAAACACTGATAGCTAATGCTAATCCAGTACCTAATGTCCCAAAGAACACATCTATTATACCTAACGGACTGAAAATATTAGCTATTGCTACTCCTAGTGTTATAGGGAACCAATATTTTTTACTGAACACCACTAATTGAGATAGTGATTCACTAATGCGTAATTGAATAGCGCCATATGAAAATGGTGCGATAGCAACTGTTAAAACAACATAAATTGCTGCGATCAACGCTTGAATAGTTAATACTTTTACTGTATTATTTCTCATTTATATCTCCTTGTCTTGTTTAAGAGAAAATAAAGAAGTACTGATCTTGAGAAACCAGTACTTCAGGTTTTTTTTATAGATGGATCTCTCAAACATCTTTTATTATAATAAAGTCAGAAGACAAATAACCTTACCTATGTAAAATTAAATATCAACGTCCTATATACTAACATACATTATAGTTATTAGTCAACCAAAATATAAAAAATTCTTAAAAAATAACTTGTAGATAAAAAAAATATAAAAATATCTTGCATTTACAATTTTAATATGTTAAAATGAGGTAGTTGTATCTAACAACACTTAATTCATTGTAATTAAGAATATTAATTAATATTTCTTAGTAATAAAAATAAGGACCAGGAGGTGAATCGAATGCCAAACATTAAATCATCAGTATTAAGCGTAAGAAAAGATGCTAAAACAAACGCTGCTAACACAGCTAAAAAATCTGAAATGCGTACAGCTATTAAAAAAGCTAAAGTAGCTAAATCTGAAGGTGCTGCTAACGCTGCAGAGTTAGTAAACCTTGCTTACAAAAAAATCGATAAAGCTGCTAAAACTAATTTAATCCACAAAAACGCAGCTGCTAGATATAAATCAAACCTAGCTAAATAATTATAAGACTACTCAGACTTCTGAGTAGTTTTTTTATTTCCGCAGAAAAAAGAAGAACATAGACATGTTGTCTACATCCTCCTTTAAAATTAATACTATCTTTTACAATTTTCAACTATTCTTTCAACTGCTTCTTTTATATTTTCTGGGCTAGTTGCTAGATTAATTCTTATGTAACTATTATACCCTTTTCCAAACCAATGTCCAAAGTCAATTGCAAGACCACATTCATCTTGAATAAATTGTTTTGTAGTTTTCCCATTTAAGACTTTCTCAAGGTTTAAAAATACTAGATACGTTCCTTCTAATGGATAAACTTTAATTTCTGGTACTTTTTGGGCTAATGTATCGTGAATTAAATTATAATTGTGTAAGATTGTTGCTTTTAATCCTTCTACCCAATCTTTTCCATCTCTATAACCAGCTTCAAGAGCTATTTGCCCTAATAAACTTGGCTCTGCTCCTAGATTTTCTTTACTAAATTTATCAAATTGTTCACGAACATTACTATCCGGTATTAAAAGTGTCGCATGTACTAGTGAAGCAAGGTTAAAAGTTTTTGATCCTGAATTAGCTACTATTAAACGATTGTTATATTTACCACCTTCTAATGCTAATGCTGAAATTTGTTTATGACTCTCATATGTGAAATCTTGATGGATTTCGTCTGATAGTACAAGAACATCGTATTTCTCACAAATTTCAAATACTCTTTTCTGCTCTTCGAACGTCCACACTCTTCCTACTGGATTATGAGGAGAACAATGAATATATAACTTGACATCATTTTCTCGAATCTCTTTTTCGAAAGTTTCAAAATCTATCTTGAATTTACCGTCTTCTTCTAGTAATGGAGACTCTACTAATTTTCTACCACTATTTCTAATAGAATTAGCAAAAGGATAGTATACTGGTGGCATTATAATAACCGCATCTTCTTTTCTAGTATAAGCTTGAATCACCCATAATATAGCTTGAACTATACCCGGAGCAAATCTTATCCATTGTTTATCTACTTCGAAATCGTATTTTTCTTTATGCCAGTTTTTATATTCATTATAATAACTTTCGGGTAATTTAGTATAACCAAACACTCCATGAGTAACACGTTCACTCAACGCTTCTCTAATACTTTCGGGAGTTTTGAATTCCATATCAGCTACCCATAAAGCTAGTAACTCAGGATCACCAAATCGTTCTTCCAAAGCATCCCATTTTAAACTATTTGTATTTCTTCTTTCAACATAGTATTCTTTTACAAATTCTTCTACTCTAGTCATTTTTTCTCCCCCTATGCTTCTAATGCTCTTAAAAAATCTTCAACTAAATCTTCAGCATCTTCTACACCTACAGAAATTCTTAGTAAATCTGGAGTAAGTCCATATGATAAACGAAGCTCTTCTGGTATATCAAAATGAGTCTGTGTAGTTGGATAAGTTACTAACGTTTCCACACCACCTAAACTCTCAGCAAAAGTAGCAACTCTTAAAGAACGTAAAAATTTATCAATTTTGGTAGCATCATTTAATTTGAAACTAAGCATAGCTCCTTTTTTAGGATATAATACTTCTTTCACTTCAGGATGTTTCGCTAATTCTTCTGCTAATTTTTTAGCATTACTCTCTTGTTTATTAAAGCGAAGAGGTAAGGTTTTTAAACTTCTGATAAATAACCAACTATCAAAAGAAGATAAGACAGCTCCTGTCGTATTCGAAAGCCACGCTAATCTTTCTCCAATTTGTTCATCGTTTGTAATAACAGCACCAGCAAGTATATCGTTGTGACCTGTTAAATATTTAGTTGCAGAATGAACAACAATATCAGCTCCCAAAGTTAAAGGTTTTTGTCTTAATGGCGTTAACAAAGTATTATCGACTATTAATAACGCATTTTTCGATTTAGAAATCTGAGCAACCTTCTCTATATCAACTTCTTGCATTAATGGATTAGTCGGTGTTTCAATGAATACCGCTTTTGTATTATCTGTAATTTTATCTTCAAGATCTTCCTCATCTGTGAAATAAACAAATTTTTGAGCACCTTTTCGTTCTAACTCATCAAAATATCTAAAACTTCCACCATATAAGTCTCTAGATACTAAAAATTCACTATTTAAATCAAATAGTTCAAATACTAATTGAATAGCACTCATCCCTGAACTAGTCGCAATTGCACGACACCCTTCTTCAAGTTCACATAAACCCTCTTCTAAAATAGTACGAGTTGGATTTTTTGTTCTCGTATAATCATATCCTGTACTTTCTCCTAAACCTGGATGTGCAAATGCTGTTGATAAGTATATCGGAGTTACTATTGCTCCTGTCACCTTATCTTTTCTATTACCTAATTGAGCTAATTTAGTTTCTATTTTCTTCATTAAACAATACCTCATATTATTTTTCTATTTTAACAATATTATTATATCACTATATCAAATTATAATAAACTAATTTATCTGAATTTTTTGTTTTTTGTGAAATATTTTTCGTTAAACATCAGCTAATTATCTGAATAAAAAATAAATGGCTATCTGAATAAGTTTCAAATAACCATTTATTAAGTGAATTTAGATAAATCATTTTAAAAATTTAAAATATTCAGGGTAACTAGTACTCCAAAAATTTGTCTTTATTTCAATTCATCTATTAATTTATTAATATAAAGATCTAATATTATGTATTTATCCATATATGAAGATTTTAATAATTTGTCATAATCAGCTGATAATATTAATGTTTTCATAATTTTACCAACACTATAATTTCTGATCCCTTGAGCAGCTAACTGCACTCTATACGGATGAACACCTAATTCCTTAGCTATATCTTTTTGTGAATAATGTTCATTTAGAAGGACTTTCACCTTATAATACATTCTTAATTGACCGCTAATTAAAGATAGCAAGAATATTGGTTCTTCTTTTTTTAATACCAATGAATTATATACAACTCTCAATTTAGCATAATTTTTCCCAAACAATTCATTGGTTAAGCTGAAAACATCATACTCTAAACTTCTAGTTGCTAAGAGTTCAATATCCTCTCGTGTTATTAATTTTTTCTCAGAACAATACAAAAATAGCTTTTCTAATTCTTTTTTTATATTAGCAAAATCCAAACGAGTGTAATTCACTAAAAATTCCGCATCTACTTTAGAAATTTTCATATCATGCACTGCCACTGTTTTCACAATATACTCTGAAATCTCCTTCTCATTAAAGTTAGAAAATTCTTTAACTTCTCCCGCTTCTTTAATTTTCTTTATTAGTTTTTTTCTACTATCAATTTTATCAGCTATTTTTAAAATTAACACAACTTCTTCATTAATATTCTCTAAGTAATTCATCAATGCATCCACATTATGTTCTACTTTAATTTTTTTAGGTTTTGCTAATAAGAAATTACAATTCTCAGCAACGACAACTTTCTCATTTCCAAATAATCCACTACTTCTACATTCATAGATTAATGTTTCCAATGTATTTTCATGCATATTAATTTTTACATAATTAAATTCATCTAATTCTTTAAGATATTTTTTCGCTATACTTTTCTCGTAATCATTAATAGCTTCAAAATTTTCTCCATATATCACATAGATATTTTTCATCAATCATCTACCTCAATCTCAAATTCTCTATCCTGATTTTTCACCTTTACTTTTTTATTATAATAATAAACAGAAGTATTACCAAATTTCATCTCAGTTCCATTATTCAAAACGATATAATCTACTTTCTTATATTGAGCTATATCTTTTAATTCTAGTAATTTCCTATTCGCACTATCTACTACTACAATCTTATTTACTAAGCCATCCGCTAATAAATTTGTCGCATATTCACTTTTATTTTTCTTAGCTGAAGTAAGTAGTAAATAATTGAATCTATCTTTACCTTCATAGTTCAAGAGTGAATCACATTCACTCATTATATCATATTCTCTATCTTTTTTTCTGTAATCTGTATAAAAATTTTTCATATTACTTGATGTATTAATTATCATATTATTTCTATTTTCTGTAATATAATAAACATTTTCTTTTCCTATTTTTAGCTCCTCTATATAATTTCTAGGAATATAACTCGTAATAAGTAATATTATAGCGACTGTCATAACTCCAGCTGCAGCTCGTAAATATTTAAATCTGTTTAATTCTACCATAATATATACAACTACTATAAAAATAACAATTATTATAAATATACTTTGCTTTCCAATTCTTAGTGGTTTTACATATAAGAATATTTCTTGAAGTTTATCGAAAATAGTAAAGGTAAAAATCAATAACGGTTTACACAAAATATTAAATATAGGAATACTTATTAAAAATATTATATAACTTATCAATACCAATGGGAAAAGCACTATACTGAATATCGGAACTAAAACTATATTACTTAGTACAGAAATATAAACTACAGTATAAAAATTATAAAGTAATATCGGCATACTTGCCAATGTAGAAATAATACTAATTCTCAAAGACATATGTAGTTTATTTCTAGACGTTTTAATATAACTCTCCGACATCAATAAACTAAATGTTATAAAGAATGATAATTGAAAACCGATATTAAAAGCATATAACGGATTGTAGAATAATAAGATTAAAAATGTGAGAAGTAAACTATCCAATTTATCAATACTTTTTCTTCTAAAAATTATATATAATATAATCATAAAACCCGCTCTAAGAACAGATGCACTAGCCCCACTTAATAACATATATAATGGAATTATTATTAAGATTATTTTTTCTATATAATCAACACTTACTTTAAGTTTTAATAAAATAAAATATATTAGTGATATAAGTACCCCAATATGTAAGCCAGAAATTGCTAATAAATGACTAGTACCTAGGTTTTTGAAAGAATTAATTTCATCTCTCAACAAATAACTTTTATCTCCAAAAATTAAAGCTTGAAAATATCCACTCTTATCAAAGGTAAGTTCTCTATCTATCTTCAAAGTCATTCTGTTCCTAAAAGTTTTGAATTTAAAAAGTAGCGAATTTACATTCTTAACCTCAGATATTTCATTAATAGAAACTTTTTTAAAGATTCCTCTGTTTTCATTATACTTTTTATAATCAAAAGAATAATAATTATTTTTACTTGGAACATCTTCAATATTAGCAACTACAGATAATTTTCCGCCCCAAAATTTTTCTTTAAAAAATTTCTTCTCTTCTTCACTCTTAATTTTATAGTTTATTAGTGCCTCCTCATCTCCAATACGTCCGGTTCCTGACATATAATCCCCATTAATACTGAATTTTTCATAAATCACTAGTTCTAGATTATTATTTTCAACATTATTTAAATGAGAAATATTAGTTTTTTGTTCATATACTCCCCGAATAAAAAAAGCTAAGAAGACTATTATACAAATAATAGTTTTCCTAGCATTAAGATTTTTATTTTTCCAAGTTATTAGTAGAAAAATAACAATACATAGCATAGATATCATTAAATTATAATTTAATAATACCGCCCCTAATGCTAGTAAAGAAAGTTGTAAGTAAACCATTACTATTTACCTAGTAACCTTTCTACTACATTATTTACATCGTAATCTATTTTTCTTACGACAACACCTGATTTTTCTAATAACTCTCGAGCATATTCATTATTTCTATAGTCATTTGCATAGCAAATTTCCTTTATCCCTGCTTGAATGATAGATTTTGTACAATTCAAACATGGGAAGTGTGTAACATAAATTGTTGCACCTTCAGTTCCAACACCAAATTTAGAACATTGTAAAATAGCATTTATTTCGGCATGAATCGTTCTAACACAATGCCCTTCCACTACTTTGCAACCAACATCTATACAATGTTCATCACCTTTTATTGAACCATTATAACCACCTGAAACTATTCGTTTATCTTTAACTATTGTCGCTCCAACAGATAACCTGCTGCAAGTCGATCTAAGCGAAAGCAGGTGACTTTGAGCCATAAAGTACTCATCCCAACTAATTCTTTGCATAACTATACCTCTATTTTATCTTTAATTTTCTCAAAAGTAGCTTTTCCTATTCCTTTTACTTTTGTTATATCTTCTTTCTTTTTAAAATCCCCATTTTTTTCTCTATATGAAATAATTGCTTCAGCTTTAGTCTTTCCAACTCCTGAAATTTTCATAAGTTGTTCTTTATTGGCGGTATTTATGTTAATTACATCTCCACTAGATGAACTAGTAACACCATCGGATATTTGTTTTGGTTTTTCACCGTGTTTAAGAACATAAATAACCATCTGATCTTTAACTTTTTGACTTAAATTCAAAGTAGAAGTATCAGCATCTTCTAATAAGCCACCAGCTTCTTCAATTAAATCTTTTACCCTTTTATCCTTCGTTGTTTCAAATACTCCAGGGTGTTTAACCGCCCCTTTTACATCAACAAAAATTTTGGAATCTTGTTCTTCTTTTTTGTCATCCTTACTTACTTCTGAATTTTGAGAATTAGAAAAGGTTACATCATTATAGTCCTCTGTTTTATCATGACCAAAATACAAAAGTCCTCCAATTATAACAAGTAAACTACAGAGTAATGCCAAAACAATCGCCTTAACATTTTGTTTAAAAAATAAAACAACGTCTTCTTTATTAATTTTCATATTTCTCCCCCCTAGTACTAATATTATATCATTAAATTTATTATAATAATACTGAAAACTTAACCTTCTTATTATTTATAATCTATGCTATACTAAGATAAAAATAAACATTATCATACAATAGATAGGAGAGTTTACTATGGCTAACGAAATAAATTTATTAAATTGGACATTCTTCAGAGAAGTCGCTATTCCACAAGATATTGCAAACTTATTGATAAACGGCGAACAACCAGTTGCTGCATTTGCAACAATAAGAGATGTTGCGGTGTTTACAGATAAAAGGCTTATTGTAAAAGATGCCCAAGGATTAACAGGGAAAAAAGTAGAAATCTATTCTCTACCGTACTCTTCGATATTAATGTGGTCAACTGAAAATGCAGGTAAAATCTTCGACTTAAATGCTGAAGTAGAACTTTGGACTAAAGTTGGAAAAATAAAAATTAATCTAAAAAAAGATATCGATATTCGAAGATTCGATACACTATTAGCTCAATACATACTATAGTATTATTACTTAAAATTAAAAAACTAAAAATCCTAAAAATTAGAGATTTCCTCTAACTTTTAGGATTTTATTTTATATATTATAGTTGAAGTTTTTTTCCGTCTTTATATACTTCGTCAATAATTGCTCCACCTAGACATACATCACCATCATAGAAAACAACCGCTTGTCCTGGAGTAACAGCACGCACAGGCTCTTTATAAACAACTTTTACTTTGTTATCTTCTAATACTTCTACTTCTACTTCAGTATCTGGTTGACGATATCTGAATTTTGCAGTACATGTAAATTTATTAGGTTGTGGATTTTTAGTTGTAAATGATAGTGAACTTGCTAGTAAGCTATCTGAATATAGTTTTTCATTGTGGAATCCTTGGCAAACATACAGTACATTATTTTCAAGGTCTTTACCACATGCAAACCATGCTTCACCTTCTGTGTCCTTAGTCCCACCAATACCTAAACCATGACGTTGACCAATTGTATAGTGCATTAAACCGATGTGTTCTCCACGGACATTACCATCTAAGTCCACCATTTTACCACCTTGAGCTGGTAGGTATTGAGATAAAAATTCTCTAAAGTTTTTCTCACCGATAAAACAAATACCCGTTGAGTCTTTTTTCTTCGCTGTAGCAAGACCCGCTTCTTCTGCAATTTTACGAACATCTTTTTTCTCTAGTTCTCCTACAGGGAATAAAATATTTTTAATTTGGTGTTGTTTCAATTGAGATAAGAAGTAAGTTTGATCTTTATTATTATCAACACCACGTAACATTAAACGTTCTCCATCAACATCTTTAACACGCGCATAGTGCCCTGTTGCTACATAATCAGCACCTAAATCTTCTGCGTATTCTAAGAAAACTTTAAATTTAATTTCTTTATTACACATAATATCTGGGTTAGGTGTACGACCTTTTTTGTATTCATCTAAGAAGTAAGTAAATACTTTGTCCCAATATTCTTTTTCAAAATTAATAGAGTAATAAGGAATATCTAATTGTTCACATACTTTAATTACATCTTCGTAATCTTTTTCCGCAAGACAAACTCCTCTGTCATCTTTTTCTTCCCAGTTTTTCATGAAAACACCGATAACATCATATCCTTGTTGTTTTAGAAGATATGCTGTTACAGATGAATCAACTCCACCACTCATTCCAACTACTACTTTTTTGTTGCTATTCATTATTAGTTCCTTTCTTTTATTCTTTTCTCTAAAGTTACAATCTTTTCAATAACTTCATCAATTAATTCTCTGCTAGTATCAAATCCTACACTAATTCTAACAGAATGTGCAGCACGTTCAATATTATACATTTCTGTAATTATACGACTTCCTTTAATGTTCCCTGAACTACAAGCTGATCCACCAGAAATATAAATGTCTCGAGCATCTAGATACGTAATAAGTCGTTGTGCTTCAATATTTTTAAAGTAAATATTCAATATATTCGGCAATGAATTCTCTATAGATCCGTTTACTTCAAATTCAACCCCATTTTTTTCAAGTTCTGAAATAAAATAGTTCTTCAATTCTCTAAGAGTTGGAATTGAGCTTAATGTCTCTGATAAACAGTCATTAAGAACTAATATCCCTAACAAATCGGTTGTACCGGAACGAAGACCATTTTCTTGACCTCCACCTAATAATAATGGTTCAACATCTCCATCTTTTGCGTATAAAAATCCAAAATTATTAAGCGAACCAATTTTATGAGCTGATGCTGAAGCAAAATCTAAACCTAATTCTTTCACATCAATTTCAACTTTACCTAATGCTTGAACAATATCACTATGCAATAGTATATTTTTATCTGCAATAAGTTCTGAAACCTCTTTTATAGGATTTAATACCCCTGTTTCATTATTTGCTAACATAATTGAAATTAACACCGTCTTAGAATTAATCATATCTTTTAATTCCTCTAGTGATATGGCTCCACTTTCACCTACTGATAATTCATGAACCTTAAATCCAAATCTTTCAAGTCTCTTAGCACTAGCTTTAACAGATGGATGTTCTATAGATGAAATTATTATTTCTCCTGTTTCAAATCTATTTAATACGTGATTAAAAACTGTATTATTACTTTCAGTACCACCTGAATTAAAAATTATTTCATTACTACTTGCATTTAGAGTTTTAGCTAATTTCTCGCGCCCTTCACGAACTAGCCTATTATTTTTCTTTCCTAGAGTATGGCCACTACTTGGATTAGCATAGACTTCTTTTAGTATATTCATATTTTTTTCTATGATATCAAAATGTTTTCTTGATGTTGCTGCGTAATCTAAATAAATATTCGCCATATCATCGCCTCCTAATATTAATCATATTATATTTTAACATAAATAATGGTCAAATAAAATCAATACCACTTTGTAACATAGAAATTCATAAGTTATAAAAATTATTAATCCCTTTCTTATCAATATAGAAAGGGACTAATATTAATATTATTTGATTTTTTCTCTTAGTTTACTTATGACTATTATTAATATTGCCAATACTCCTGAAACATACAACAATATATTTTGTTCCTCTAAAATAGGAGTATTAATCACTCGTGGTTGAGTGTATACTAAATAACAAAATGTCATTGGATAAAATAGAAGTTTTGCAGATCTTGTAGCACTAACTTTCTTTAATACTCTAACACTACTTACAATCGGAACAGTTATCAGAATATACATCCAATCAATTGGTAGTTTTCCGAAAAAGTAAGCAGGTATGATACAAATAAAACTTATGAAAGCTATTATTTTAAAGATTATTGTATATACTGTATACATAAAATCCGCAGAATTTTTTAATTTGAATAAGCCATTAACAATAATTAAAATAAAAATATAAGTACCTATAGTAAGTTTAATTTCATTACTAATATTGTAGTTAGACCCTTGTGTAATAAATGTAGAAATATTCATATATAAGTACATTATTATAATCGGAATATATGTCCAAACATACGCTAGGAATTTACTATTTTCAAAATATGGTACTTCCCATTCCCAGATGTACTGTCTATCAATTACTTCAAGAATAAGGGCATCTAAAAATGTTCCTGCTATTAAATTAAAAAGAACATCTTCAAAATTTCCTCGTGCTAACATTAACATTATAAAATTAACGATTACAAACAATCCGACTCCCAAGAAACCTGCAAAATATAACACTATCATTGCTGGTGTATTTTTAGAAGCACTCTGTCCGTATCTATTAAGATATTCTGTATTTTCTACTACCAAATAATTATAAATATTTGAAATACTTGAATTATCTTGTTTATTTTTTAATATCCCAGCCAACAGCGATCTTACTGGGAAAAATTCAATTTTTGTAAAATCTATATTGCAAATTTCTGTCCAAAAATCATCATTCATTTCTGAATCCTTAGAAACTATTTTTGACAGTTCTCGCATACTTTTTAAATCATTAACGTTTTCTTTCAACTTATCGACTAAAAGTAATGCTTGTTTACGACTTTCTTCTAACTTTTTTTCACTAATATTATTCACTCTTCAACTCTCCTATTTCTTAATAGTTATTTAAATATAATAATTTACAACATCTTCTAACATCTTTAATCCTAACTTCTCAAATTCTTTATCTTCAACACGTTTGGTGTAGTTTAAAATACCTAATGCCGAGATGAAAATCATGCAGTACTCAAGTTCCTCAGAAAGAACTTCCTCATTTGAATGTTCATAATAATGTTTTAAAAATAGCTCTTTTTTTAATTTATCATTATCTAAATCTTGATAAAAATATTTAATAAAATCTAAAAAATAACTAGCATATTTAACTCTTTCGAAATCTATTAATACTAAATTATCATCTTTTCTCATAATATTTCTAAGACCGAAATCTCCATGAATTAAAACTAGTGTTTTTTCATACTCTTCATCTAACTTCCTAATATTTTTTAAAAATTTAGAATGAAGCTTACTTATTTTAATATACTCTTTTCTATCAGCTAATCTATATACATTTTTTTCTAGAACTTTTTCCAATGAAATTTCTTTGTCATTTTCAATTGAGAGCCAATTTCCTCTATGAAAATCAGATATTAACACTGCTATTTTTATTATATCTTCATCATTTATGCTCTCCTTATTTAGTGGAGTAAAGTCTTCATATTTCAATACTAGTGCAGAATACTTAGGAAAATCTAATAAAAAATTACCTTTATTTCTTAAAACTTTATACTCTAGTTTATATTTTAATGGATCTTTAAAAATTTTAACGAATACTCGTTGTCCTAATCTTTTAGAAAATCCTATAAAATGCTTATTTTCAGAAATATGATTTATTTGTTGTAAATTAGTATCCAATAATTCTTCAAGTTGTCTTTTCATAATTACACCAAAACATTTATAAAAAGGGAGTGACTCAAAAATCACAATTTTAAAAAATCAATTTTGTCGAGTCAGTTCCCTTCTAATGTTTATCCTCTAACTTCTTCTAAGTCTAATGTTGACTTCGCATTTAGCGTTAACGGATTAGCAAATATATTATTTTTATAATAATAGTATCCCGCCGCTCCCATCATCGCCGCATTATCACTACAATAACTCATTTTAGGAATAAGTACTTCTACTCCTAATTGTTGTTCTAGCTCTAAGACTTGCTTACGAAGTTCGCTATTACCTGCAACCCCACCTGCTAAAATCAACTGTTTAACACCTAGATTCGCAATAGCTTTTTTAGTTTTTGCAATTAAAACTTCTACTACCGCTGTTTGGAAGCTGCATGCTAAATCTTCAGGTACAATTTCTTCTCCACGTTGTTTTGCATTATGAACAAAGTTAATTACTGCTGACTTCATACCTGAAAAACTAAAATTATAATCATCACTATCAATCATAGCACGAGGGAATTTATACTTGTCTTCACCTAACTTAGCTAGTTTGTCTACTTTAGGGCCACCAGGATACTCAAGATTTAATTGTCTTGCAACCTTATCGTATGCTTCACCTACAGCATCGTCATGAGTTGAACCGATTATTTCAAAATCAAGTTCATCTTTCAAATAAACAAGTTCTGTATGTCCCCCGCTAACAACAAGGGCTAATGATGGATAAGCTATATCATTGTCTATATTACTAGCGTAAATATGTCCTGCAATATGATGTGCACCTATTAATGGTTTATCTAATGCATAACTTAATGTTTTCGCAACATTAACACCAACTAGTAAAGAACCTATCAATCCAGGTCCTTGTGTTACACAAATCGCGTCTACATCACTCAGAGCAGTTTGCGCTTCTTCCAAAGCTTCTTCAACTATTTGCATTACTACTTCTATATGTTGTCTACTTGCTATTTCAGGAACAACTCCTCCAAATTGCTTATGAGTTTCAATTTGACTACTTACGATATTCGAAAGCACTTCTTTTCCATTTTTAACTACCGCTACACTTGTCTCATCACAACTTGTTTCTATAGCTAAGATAGTTACATTATCTAATTTTTTAAATTCTTTCATTACTAAAATCCCTTACCATTACAAAAGCATTTTCGCCATTGTTTTTGTAATAATTTTTTCTCATATCAACTGTTGTGAAGCCAGATTTTTCATAAACAGTTATCGCAGGCATGTTACTTACACGAACTTCAACGATCGCTTTTTTTACACCTTTTAATTTTAAAAGTTGCATTACATAAGTGAAGAAAATTTGTCCTAATTTTTTATTTTGATGCGGTTTATCAACAACTATCTTATTAACCTGATATTCATCAGCAACAAGCCAACCACCACAGAATCCAATGATTTCACCATCATTAAATAATCCGTAATACTCTGCGTTCTCATGTTCCAGCTCAGACTTAAACATTTCTTTTGTCCATGCATCTTCAAAATTATCTACATCTATTCTCGATAATACATCTAAATCATTAACATCAACTTTATTTATTTTTATCATTTTCGAGTTCCCTTTCTGCTTCAGTTTTTCTTAAGTATTGAGGTTTCATATTATAACAATCCACATCTTCTAATGAATCATAAATTTTTAAAACATTAGCCGCACGAACCATATCATTATTTTTTGAACCTTCTAAAAGAAAATCATTTAACTTTTCTATATCTTTACTAATATAGATAAATTCATCACTTTGAGATGATAAAAAGTTATTAATTTCTTCAAGAGAGTAGTATCCTTCTTTCAGTACCTCTACTAATTTTCCTTCTTCATTTTTATATACAGCTCCAAAAACATTACCACGACGAGCATCGATAAATGGAACTAATAATTTGTTGCTATCAAACTCTAATAAAGCCTGCAATTTTAAAGAAGATACTTTCTTCAAATTAATCTTCAGTGTGTAAGCTAAAGTTTTACAAACAGCTGCGACTACACGAATTGCTGTATACGATCCTGGTCCTTCACTTGATATAATTTCAGTTAAATCCGTTTTTTTCTTATCCGCTTCTTTTAAACAATTATCGATTTCTTCTAAAATTACTGCTGATAAATTATTACTACATACAAAGCTTTTTTCAGCCAATACTGTTTCGTTATCAAAGCATGCAATTGAACATACTCCATTAGAAGCTTCTACTATTAAACTTACCAATTTTCACGAATCCTTTCTTCAATTTTTTTATATTCACCACTAGAAATAATTTCAACTTCTCTGTAATCTTCTACTAAGCGAATATTGAAAATTAATCTTTCATTCGGTAAGAATTCTTCAATAAATTCTCCCCATTCAATAACACTAACATTATCTTCAAAGAAAATATCTTCAAATCCTAAATCTTCATCGCTATCTTCTAAACGATAAGCATCAATATGATATAATTTTCCATTAGGATATTTATATTCTTTCATTATATTAAAAGTTGGTGAATTAACTACACTCTTTACTCCTAAATATTCAGCTAAATATTTCGTAAATGTTGTTTTACCTGCGGCTAGATCACCATTTAACAAAAGTACTAATCTATCTTCTATACCTTCACTAACAATTTTCGCCAAACGTTTAGTTTCTTCTAAATCTCTTATAACTATTTTTAACATTGTTAAACCTTCTAAATTTTTAATTTATTTACCATCTACTATAATACCATATTTACCAGTATATTCCAACAACTAACAGCGTAATTAATAGCGTAAAAAAAACAGTTGTATACTAAATCCGGGGCTTTGAAAAAATTCCAGCCCCGGATTTCAATTTTTATATACAAAAAGACAAACATCGAATATAATTAAGGTGTACAAAAATAATTATCTGAGAAAGTATATTTGTTTTGATTGGTTATTTTTTCTATTTCCTTTCTCGCATCTTCCGAGTCAATAATGTCTGATAAGCTATGAGTTCCTGCATTTGTTAAAAAATATTCTCTTCCTATATATTTTCCTTTTAGTGCGGACGCAACCATTGTTAGTATATCTGATTCGGATTGTATCCTTAGCACTCGTCCGGTAAAAGTTTCTTCTAATTTCATTATTTTTTCTAGAGACTCTTCTTGAGTCGGTTGTAATTGCCTACTAACAAATTTTGCTGGTTCAAGCGAACCAAATATTCTTATTATGGTATCTTTTGTGAGCTTATCCAATACATCAACAATATTATCTGAAGAGATATGTAATGGAGCTGGATTATATATTATAGTTTTCTGGACATTGTAGTACAATGCGATCCATTGTGCCAAATTTCCTCCTAAGCTATGCCCTGTTAATATTATATCATCTCCATATTCAGCTCTTATTTTCTCATAGAATTTACGTGCTGGATCAACGTGACCATCTCCTAGTCCTAGCCCTATTCTCCCAATATCTGTCTTTATTCCATCATTCCATAAATTACTTTTGAGATTTGTTCCTGTATATGCAAGAATCACTTCTCCTGTGTCTTTATCTTTAAAAGCTGTTCCGCTTGAACCTGTATTTTTATCATAAAAATCGTCTAGGTATTCTAGTTTATTCGAATACCTTCCTTCCATCTTTCTCTTAATTTCTCCTAAAACTTCCTTATCTCCCGATATTCTAGCTTTTTCGAACTCATAGGTTAAATCTGATGCATAAAGTGTGTTATTCTTCATTATCCTTATCTATCTCCTCTTCTACTACCTTTTCTGAAAAGTTAGTCTCTTTAGTAGCCTCTTTTATAACTACCGAATGAAAATATGTTTTATTTCTTTCACTATATTGTCCGTTTATATCCAAACTTACCTCTTCCTTGTTTAATCCTAAATAATTATCTATCTCTTTATTTGTAAATACATATTTTATATTATATCTATACGTTTCAAAACTAAAACTTTTATCTTTTACTTCTAATTTTTTTAATATATTTCTATTTAGTTTCAACTTTTGGAATAAGAAATAATTTTTAGGTAATAACTCAGTTGTTAACTCTGACTTTTCTAAAACCAAACCCTTATCCTTTATATATTCCACTTTACTTTCTTTTTCTATTGTTTCTTTAAACGGATCATATTCTCTATAAATCTCCCTCACACTTCCTTGAATTCTTTTTGTTTTTGGATCTCCATTCATTTCTAGCTCTATAATATGATTTTTCCCATTTTTTTGTGATATCCTAGTTTGTTCTATTCTAAATCCATTCGGAAATTTTTCAAATAAATCTTCTAGATTTTCTGTTGGATAGACTCTTTCTATATCTGATACTTCATTTTCTAGCCACGATCTACTACCTTTACCCGTTATTCCACAACCCGCTGTGATCATTAAAATCAATGCTACTGTTATCGTTCCTATGATTTTCAATATTTTCTTTTTCACTTTGCTTTCTTTCTCACTTTTTTCTTCCTTCATTTTCCTAATCCTCTTTTGTTTTTTTTCTATTATATCATACTTTGGCTCTTTTAATTAATTGATTATAAATATAGAACTTCTTACATTATTTTATAATTAATATAAGACAAAATTATAAATAAGAATAACATCGGTATAATGAAATTACAACAAGCCAAACAAGAAACTTACTCTGATATTCTTTATCTCCAGACGTTAAATTAGTTAATTCTTATAAAAAAAGACAAGAGTTACAGAGAAAACAACTTCTCTATAACTCTATCACATCAGATTTTTATTTTTCATTTTCAATCTCACATTATTTACTAATATACATATTATAATACAAAATATCTCTTCAGAATTGAGTATCTATACCACTTATGCTTGATCACCAAAACAATCCTCTATAAACATCTTATAATATTCTAAACTTCTATTTACCTCTTCTAATTTCTGGTTCAGTGCTTTTATCGCCTCGCCACTCATACCTTCTGTTCCTATATGTTCTTTTACGTATTTTATTTCACTTTGACTCTTTTCTATTATTCTTTTTACTATTTTTTGAGAGTTTACTATC
>JAWHCX010000007.1:0-89081 GCA_032567735.1 Gemella haemolysans
GCTTGATTAGCTCATTAAAAAGTTTTATAGTTTCTTTTTAAAACTGTCCTTTTTTGGAATTAACGTTGACTTAATTCGTTTAGTTTTCAATGTTCAAATTGTTGCGATTAACAACTTTTATATTTTAACATTTTTAAATTTCTTTGTCAAGTCTTTTTTTAAACTTTTTTAAAAATGTTTTTTTCGTCTTCATCAGAAGACTTTTATTATTCTATCATTTCTTCGAATGATTGTCAAGAACTTTTTTATAATTTCTTAACATTTAATATTTTGAAATGTTTAATTGTTCGTCTTCTTCACGAGAAGACTTTTATTATTCTATCATCAACTTTATTTCTTGTCAATAATATTTTCATAATTTTTCATTTTTATTTCATTTTTTCTTTCTTTTTACTATTTACAATCAAATTCTATTGAGATATTATATAAGTATACAGTATAAGGAGGAGCTTTTATGATTATTTTTAAAGAACCTGTTGATGTTTTATTTCAACAAATAGAAGATTATAAAAATGAGTTTATTTTAAACAATGAAACAATTCACGGTGCAGCCAACTTAACAGATTTATCTACTGATGAATGGGTAAAGTTTGTTGAGAATACTAAGTATAAAGCAACAGTCACTCCTGGGTTTGTTACCGCACATACTTTTTTTGCTGTTGACGATACTGATAAGATTGTTGGAGTAATTAATGCTAGACATGAGTTAAATGACTATTTATTAAACTTAGGTGGACATATTGGTTATAGCGTTAGAAAATCTGAACGACAAAAAGGATATGCTAAGGCTATGTTATCTTATACTTTAGATTTTTTATTTTCACTTGGTCTTGAAAAAGTTTTGATTACTTGTGATAAAAAGAATATTGCCTCTAAACGTACTATAGAATCATGTGGTGGTATTTTAGAAAATGAGGTAATAGAAGAATCTAGAATTACACTAAGATATTGGATATATAAAAAATAAGGTTAGGTTGGAATTTAATCCAACTTAACCTTTCTATTTCATTTCAACTACAGTAGCTCCCATTCCACCTTCGTTTTGCCCTCCGCTTCTATAGCTAGCTACATATCTATTATTTTTAAGATATTCTCCTATATTTTTACGAAGTATGCCTGAACCTAGCCCATGGATAATAGTAAACGTATCGTACCCTTGAAGTATTACTTTATCCATATAATTTTCAATTTCTCTTATAGCTTCTTCTGTATTTAAACCTATTACATTAATATCGATACCCACTTTTTTACTACTTACATTGCTAGTACTAACATATCTAGTAGCTACTTCAGGCTCACTATCTATTTTTCTTACTTCTTTTTTCTTAATATTTAATTTCATAGCTCCCATTTTTATCTGTAGGGTATTACCAGAAATTTCTAAAACCGTAGCTCTTTGATTATAACTTAATACTAATACATCATCTCCAACTCTAATCTCACTACTAGCAAACTTAGGTTGGTTTTCTAGTTTTCTTTGTAATCTTATATTATTCTTACTCTTGTCCATAGAATGAAGCAATTCATTAACTTCATGTTGTTTTAAAGAGGTATTATCCTTAAACTCTTTATAAATTTCAAGCATTTCTTCTTTTTTTTCTTCGATTTCTCTATTAAGTTCTATACTTAAATCATTATATAAACTTTCTTTATATTCTTCATATTTCTGTAGGTTAGTATCAAGAGTTTGTTTTACCTCATCTATTTCATCTAATGTTCTATTTATATACTCTAATTTATAATCATATTCTCTAATACTTTCAGAAAGTTTATCGATAAATAAATTATTTTCTTTTGTATTTACTTCTAATAACGAACTTGCTTCGTCTATAATTGATTGCTCTAATCCTAACTTAGCTGATATATTAATCGCATTTGACTTTCCTGGTAAACCTATAATAAATCTATAAGTTGGTTTTAGTTTTTCGAAATCAAATTCCATTGATGAATTTTTATAATACTCTGATTCAAAACAATAGTTCTTTATTTCTGGATAGTGAGTTGTACATAACATAGTTGCATTTAAATCTTTGAATTTTTCTAATAATGCAATTGAAAGAACAGCCCCTTCACTTGGATCAGTTCCTGAACATAACTCATCTAATAGAATAATACTCTTGTTATTTGTTTTATTTAGTATATCAATAATATTAGTCATATGTGATGAAAAAGTAGATAAGTTATTTTCTATAGATTGTTCATCCCCTACATCCACAAATACATCCTCAAAAAATCCTACCGTCGATTCTTCTAATGCAGGAATATAAAATCCTAAATGTGATAGAAATACACATAATCCAACTGTTTTTAAGATTACAGTTTTACCTCCCGTATTAGGTCCTGTAATAATCAGTGAATTCCCCTTATTATCAAGTGATATGTCATTTTTTACTACAACATCTTTATCGATTAAAGGATTGAATGCTTTTTTCAAATTTATCTCTTGTGAGTTTACAATGTTTTGTTTATTAAATCCTTTCCTTGCACAGAAGTTCATTTTTGAAAAAATAAACTCTATTTGAGAAAAGTTCCAAAGAGAATTTATAAGTTCATCTGCTTTCCCTTTAATCACTTCGGAAGCTTCTTTTAAAATTCTAAGGATTTCTTCTTTTTCTTTACGTTTTAGTATACCTATTTCATTATTAATTTCAACATTTTCTTTTGGTTCGACGTAAAACGTATTACCTGATGCACTTTCATCATGAATAATTCCACCAAAGTCATTTTTATATTCAGGTTTTACTAAAATAACATCACGATCATTTCTTTTTGTAACAATCGCTTCTGTCAGTTTTTTTACATTTGAACGTAGAATATTTTTTAATATCTGATCACTCTTATTTTTTAACTTAGAAATGTTTACTTTGATATTTTTCAGTTCTAATGAAGCGTCCGGTCTTATATAACCATCTTCATCAATAATTCTATCTAAGTATCTTTCTAAATCACTAAAATCATCTAATTTAACTACATATTTTGTTAAACTTGGATAATTAGAGTGTTCTTGTAATTTTATATTTTCAAATCTTTTTGAAAATCTATCATAAGTTATAATATTTCTTAATATATAGAAAAGTTCCTTTTCTGAAAGTACACTATCAATTTTAGCTTTTTTAACACTTGCATTATAATCAAATATCTTAAGTTTAAATTCATTCGGATACTTTCTAAGAAGATCATATCCCTCTTCATTTTCCTTATGCACTTCCACTAACTTCTCATAATCTTTTATATATTCTAAATTCTTTATTTTTTCATATGATAGTTCTGAAAAACAATATTTTTCTACATCTTTCAAAACCAAATCTAAATTAAGTTTCTTTTGAGTAATTTTATTCAAACTAATCTCACTCCTTATTTTCTCTTAAATACAATATCTATTTTAATAACATCAACTATTATACACTAAATAGAAGTATTAAACAATTTCTTTCAATTAAAATAATATTGTTACTCACATAATAGAAAAATTCGGAGATTTTAAGACCTCCGAATCTAATATTATTTATTAAAGAATAAACTAATAAACTGTTTTGATAATATTGGTGTGTTTTGTATTATGTAGTCAGGTAATACCGAGTCTTTGAATATTGCAATTTTCCAATCTGGAGTCGGCAGCACTGTAACTAAATATAATACTACAAATACTATTAGATAAATTTCTAGAAAACCTAATATAGCACCTAAATATCTATCTGTTATTTTTATTAAAGGTAATTTTCTCACTACACCAAGAGTTTGAGCTAATATTTGTATTATTAATCGAATAACAATAAATAATACAATAAATGAAACTATACGATAATAAGCTGTTGGAATATTTAATCCTTTGTATATTCCTTCTAGGCCTTCTGTTACGTCGGTCGGGATTGGAATCATACTAGTAAATAAATATGCTAATCTTGAACTAAACAGCATTGATAAAACATATCCTATTATAATAGTTCCTAAATAAAAAATTTGCATGATTAGTCCACGTTTGTATCCTAAATACGCACCTGCAACTAATAATAATGCAATAATTATATCAACCATTTTTTCTCCTTTCAATCATAATCTTATATTGTTCTAACATCTTATGATTAATATATAAATATTTTACTCTACTAACTTTAAAGTAGCATTAATCTGTTTTAGACTAATGCTACTTTTTTAATTCAACATCTAATTATTATTCAACTCCGATAATATATGGATATACTGGTTGACCTGATTCAATAAGTTCTACTTCTACATCAGGATATTTTTCTTCGATTAATTGCTCTAAGAAATCAGTATACTCTTCTGTACTTTCTTCACCTAAGTAAAGTGTAACAATTTCTGTATCTTCATCGATTGATTTTTCTAATAATTCTTCTAAGACTGTATTTAGTGATAAATTAGAAACTACAATTTTTCCATTTTTAATTCCCATGAATTCATCTTTTTTAATTTCAACACCTTCGATGTTAGTATCACGCACAGCATGAGTTACTTCAAGAGTACTCACTGTTGATAAAACTTCTTGCATATTTGCAAAGTTTTCTTCAGGAGCAGCTTGAGGGTTAAATACCATAACCGCAGCTAAACCTTGAGGTGCTGTTTTACTTTCAATAACAAAAACATTTTCCTCTGCTAACTCAGCAGCCTGCTTAGCTGCAAGTTGGATATTTTTATTATTAGGGAAAATAAAGATGTTTTTAGCATTAACTTCTTTAATTGCTTTCATTATATCTTCTGTTGATGGATTCATAGTTTGTCCACCTTCTACGATATAATCAACTCCCATAGAAGTTAATACTTTACTTAATCCAGCTCCCATAGAGATAGAAATCATAGCTTGTTCTTTAAGTTCTTTTGGAGCAGTCGCTTGTTTAGCTTCTTGTTTTCTAAGAACTTCACGGTGTTGTTCTCTCATGTTGTCAGATTTAATTTTAATAAGTTCACCGTATTGTTGACCGTAATTGAACACTTCTCCTGGAGTTTCAGTATGAACGTGAATTTTTACATACTCACTATCTGAGATAACTAGTAGTGAATCTCCAAATTTACTCATGTCCGCACGGAATTTATCTTCATCAAATTCTTTTTTCTCTTTATCAAGACGAACTGTGAACTCAGTACAGAATCCATATACTATATCTTCTGGGCTCATGAAGTCCATATCATGATCATCTTCAAATTGCATATCAACAACATTTGTTTCTACAGATTCTAATCCTTCAATTTTTTCACCTTTAAGCGCTGCAACGAAACCTTGATATACGCAAACAAGTCCTTGACCTCCTGAGTCTACTACCCCAACTTCTTTTAGAATTGGTAATAAATCTGGAGTTCTTTTTAATGAAGCTTGAGATTCAGCGTAAATAGCTTCCATTACTTCAACCACAGAATCAGTATTTTCCGCTGCTTTAAGCCCAGCTTCAGCAGCTTCACGAGCTACTGTTAAAATAGTTCCTTCTACTGGTTTAATAATTGCTTTATAAGCAATACTTACACCATTTTGAATAGCTTCAGCAAACTCTTTTGCATCGATTTCTTTTTTATCAGCTATATATTGAGACATTCCTCTAAATAGTTGAGAAAGGATAACACCTGAGTTTCCACGTGCTCCCATTAATAATCCTTTAGAAAAAGATTTTCCTAATTCACCGATGTTTTCTACAACATTAGCAGCTGTTTCTTTTGCACCTGATGACATTGAAAGGTTCATATTTGTTCCTGTATCACCATCTGGTACAGGAAAAACGTTCAATGAGTTTATTTTTTCTGCATTCTTAGCTAAATTTTTAGATCCTAAGTCGATCATTTCAGCTAAAACGAGTCCGTTAATTTTCTCCACTATCTTTCCTCCTATTTATTTACCTTGATGCCTTGAATATAAATGTTGATTTCATTTACTTTAACACCTAGCGTTTTTTCTATTTGATATTTAACTGAAGACTGAACATTGTTTGCTATTTCTGAAATTTTAGTTCCATACATAACAATGATATATAAATCAATCACAAGTTTTTCTTCATCTTTTTTTACTACTATTCCTTTTGCGTAATTTTCTTTACGTAAAATTTCTGTAATTCCATCTTTAACTTGATTTTTACTAGCCATTCCTATGATTCCGTAACAGCTCACTGCTGCTCCACCCGCAACTGATGCGATAACATCATCACTTATAGAAACATGACCAAATTCATTATTAATTTCTAAAGACATATTTTTCCCTCCTATTTAAAAATAGTCAAATGAACATACGAACTATTATACCTTTTTTAACAAAAAAATACAAGTAAAACATTGATAATTCTTTATTTAGAGCCTTTTAGCATCTCTTTTATATTACCTTTATTTATTATTATTAATAAATTCCTTAGAATGAATCATTAATGTGATAATATCACAAACTGGTGTAGGTATGTTGTGAATTTTACCTAACCTAGATACTTCACCATTCAAATAATCTATTTCTGTTAAACGACCATTTTTCATATCTTGATATAATGATGGATAATGCGCACCTGCAGTCTCAAGAGGGAACAAGTTTTTTATATTTTCCTCTATAACAGCTTGTTTTACATCAATACCTTCTGCTTTTCCTACTGCAGTTACTTCATTTAAAACGGCTCTAGTTAATTCTAAATTTTTATCAAAACTTCCATATTGATTAATATTACAATCAATTAATGTACAATATGTGTTTAGTACACAGTTTAATCCAGCTTTATGCCAAATTGATTGGAACGTATCATCTGAATACTTAATATTTAGCCCAGCCTTATTTAATCTTGTTACTAATTCTAAAGTTTTCTCTAAATTAACTTCTTTTACTTGTTTTAATTCAATTTTTCCTGTTCCATGAGCATTTAATACTCCAGGTCCACCTAGACCACTAGTCCATACTGTAACTCCAATAAGGATATTTTCTTCTTTTATATAATCTTTTAATGTCTGAACATGCCCAAGACCATTTAAAATACAAATAATCTTAGTATCTTCATGGAACAGATATTTTACTTGCTCTAACATTACTCTTAATTGCATAGATTTTGTCGCAACAAAAACTACATCAAACTTACCATTTACTTGATCAGGTCTATATGTTGGAATATAATAATTTCCTAAATCTTTATCATCTATGATAACTTTTAATCCTTTATTTTTAATATTTTCAACATGTTCTTCCCAAGAATCAATAAAAGTTACATCCTCATTATTTTTAAATAACATGTACCCTAATCTGGAACCCAATGCCCCAGCACCTGCAAATAATATTTTCATAATTGTTCTCCTTAGCATTTTTCATTCTACACTAATTTTATAACTATATTACAGCTTTGTCAACGCTAGCTATACATCTTATTTACACAAAAAAACGATATTCGAAATATATCGAATATCGCTTAATCTATTATAGGTTTTCTGGTTTATATGCATCTTTTTTATATAATTTTAGTACATCAGAATATAATCTATCTGCTAAAAATGCAACTGTAAATGGAATTACAAAGAATGCTAATAATACTGGTAATAAATTACCGTTATTCATTGCATATGATTTAGACGGCCCGATTAAACCGATAATACCAAATCCTGCACTCTCGTGTGTTCCAAGAATTTTTAGGAAATATCCTGAAAGTCCTGTAACTGCTGCTGTTGTTAAAATTGTTAACAATAACTGTGGTTTACGTGCACAGTTTGGCATCATAAGCTTGATTGCTCCTAAGATAATAGCCACACTTGCACCTTTACTTTTCGCTCTATATGTACCAATAGCTAAAACTGCTGCTGCTGAAACTAATCCTAATGTTGCAGCTCCTGCTCCTACATAGTTTTCATTAGAAAATAGTATTAATCCCATAGCTACTGTAGAAACTGGTGTAACAATTAAGAATGAAAATGTCATTGTTATTAATATACACATTAACACAGGTTGTAATGTTGTAAATTCAAAGATAATTGATGCTAAAAGTTTAGTTAAACTTTTAGTATATGGTAATGTTACTAATCCTAATGCTGCTACTAATCCACCAGTGATTGGCAAGAAAATAATTGTAACTGCTCCAAATTTATCTTTAACAAGGTTGATTGCTAAAGCTCCGATAATTGTAATTAAAATGACGTTAAATAAATCTCCCATTGGAACCCCAGTCCATGCTTTTGTTTGTGCATTAAAAGTTAAAGATCCACTTGCTGCTAAGACTGTCGCTCCTAAAACCGCTGACTCTAATGGTTTGAATTTTAAACTTTGTCCTACAATAACTCCTACTAAAACTGGAATTGCAAATTGTAATAAATACATCGCTTGAGTTAGTGTAGTGAATAATCCAGGTGCAAATAATGTTCCTAGGTATTTAAATAATGTACTTAAAACTGCATTTGGAATTAATCCTGAAACAACTCCTAAAGCTGTACCGTTTAAAATTATATTAAGAAAATCCCTCACTGATCTCGTCATATACATCCTCCTTTGTTTGTTTTTATTGAATATAATAAATATAATAATATAAAATCAAATAAAAGTAAAGAATTTTTTGAAAATTTCTTTATTTTTTCTTTATTTTGTTATGTAAAGCGTATACAAATTAAAAAAGTAGATGAGTATCATTATGTATAAAATGATTTTCATCTACTTTTAAAATACTATTTTTTATAAAATAACATTATAATAATGGTTTTTTATTCGGTGTCCCTGCTTTTCTTGGGTATTTATTAGGTGTTTCTTTGGCTTTACGTATTTCTAATATGTGACGTTCTTCACCCTCAATATCAAATTCTAAATCTTTTTCTAATTTTCCACCTAAAAGTTTTATTGCATTAATCGCTTCTTTAGTCTCTTCCTCAGCCTTTTGAGATTTTAAACTTAGAAAATATCCGTCTTTTTTAACTAGAGGCAAACAAAGTTCTGCCAATACGTTAAGTCTAGCTACAGCTCTCGCTGTCACTATTTCGAAACTTTCTCGATATTCTTTGTTTTGACCAAATTCTTCCGCTCTAGCATGAACAAAATTACAATCAACAAGTCCTAGTTCATCTTTAACTAAATTTAAGAATTTTATTCTCTTATTCAACGAATCAACTATTGTAACTTTTAAATTAGGGTACAAAATCTTCAATGGTATTGAAGGAAATCCTGCACCACTACCGACATCACATATACTTTCTATGTTTGAATAATCTTTAAAAAAAGCTAAAGAAATTGAATCGAAGAAATGTTTCGTATAGAATTCTTCTTCCTCAGTAATAGCTGTAAGATTAATTTTTTGATTCCATTCTACTACTAAATCGTAGTATTTACTATACTGCTCTTTTTGAAGTTCTGATAATTCTATACCTACCTTCTCTTTTACAGCACTATAGAATTGTTCTTTATTCATTATTCATACCTCGTCGTTGTTCTAAATACACTAATAAAATAGAAATATCTGCTGGATTAACTCCTGAAATACGTGAAGCTTGTCCTATAGTTAGTGGTAATACTTTTTTAAGTTTTTCTCTTGCTTCTAAAGCTAAACTTGGGACTTCATCATAACTCAAATCAGTTGGAATTTTCATTTCATTCATTTTCTTAAGTTTTTCTACTTGTTGAAGAGATTTTTTAATATAACCTTCATATTTAACTTCTATTTCAACTTGTTCCACTACATCTTTAGGTAGTTTTATTTCATCATTAGCTAAATATAGAACATTCGCATGACTTAATTCTGGGCGTCTTAACATATCGATTGCTAAGATTCCATCTCTGATTTCTGCACTATTTAATTCCACTAGTTTTTCTAATGTTGCTGCTGTTGGAGTTATTCTAAAAGTTTTAAGTCTTTCAATTTCATCAGCAACCATTTTACGTTTTTCACAGAATTTATTATATCTTTCTTCAGTTACTAAACCATAGTTATAAGCTTTTTCTGTTAAACGCATATCTGCATTATCATGACGTAATAATAATCTATGTTCTGCTCTTGAAGTTAGAAGTCTATATGGCTCATTTGTTCCCTTTGTTACTAAGTCATCAATAAGCACTCCAATATAAGCTTCATCACGACCTAGAATCATCGGTTCCTCCCCAAGAACTTTACAAGCAGCATTAATTCCTGCCATAATTCCTTGACCAGCAGCTTCTTCATAACCACTAGTACCATTAATTTGTCCTGCAGTAAATAATCCATCAATCAATTTCGTTTCTAAAGTTGGCCATAAAGTTGTTGGATTTACAGCATCATACTCAATTGCATAACCATTACGCATAATTACTGCGTTTTCAAGCCCAGCAATACTACGTACCATGTCACGTTGAACATCATCTGGTAACGAAGTAGACAGACCTTGTACATATATTTCTTTAGTATTTCTTCCTTCTGGTTCTAAGAAAAGTTGGTGTCTTTCTTTATCGTTAAAACGAACATATTTGTCTTCAATACTTGGACAGTATCTCGGACCAGTTCCTTTAATTACACCAGAATACATAGCTGAACGACCTAAGTTTTTGTCAATAATTTCATGTGTAGATAAATTTGTATAAGTTAACCAACATGGCACTTGATCTTTCACAAATTCTGTAGTTTCATAACTAAATGCATGATCCTCTCCGTCTCCAGGTTGAATTGCTGTTTTAGAAAAATCTACACTATCTGCGTTAACTCTAGGTGGTGTTCCTGTTTTAAATCTAACTAAATCAAACCCCAATTCTTCTAATTGTTTTGCTAAATCAATAGAAGGCATTTGATGGTTGGGACCAGAAGAATATTTTATATCTCCTATAACTATTTCCCCACGTAAATACGTACCTGTAGTAATAATAATTACTTTAGCTTTGTACGCTGTTCCTAACATTGTTTTTAAACCAACCACTTTATTATCTTCTATAATAAGTTCACGTACCATTGCTTGTTCTATATCTAAGTTTGGAGTATCCTCCAACACTCGTTTCATCTCAAGTTGATATTCTACTTTATCAGATTGCATTCTTAATGCACGTACTGCTGGCCCTTTTGCTGTATTTAACATTTTACTTTGAATGTTTGTTTTATCTGCAACTCTACCCATAAGACCACCAAGTGCATCTACTTCACGAACAACAATCCCCTTTGCAGGTCCTCCCACACTCGGATTACATGGCATAAAACCAATAGTATCTAAATTAATTGTAATCATTAAAGTTTTAACGCCTTTTCTGCTAGCGGCATGCGCAGCTTCAATCCCAGCATGTCCTCCTCCAATTACAATAACATCATATTCTTTTAAAAATTCAGTCATAGTACCTCCATATATTTTAACGTAATTGCAAAATAATGCTTTGACCAAAATTTTGATATATTACTAAATTTTTACCTCTATAATATTATCACATTGTGAACAAAAAAACTAATAATATACATATGTTCAAAAAGAAATCGTAGCACTCCCGTACTACGATTTCTTTTTTTATTCAGTTACTTTATCAAACTCATAAAATTTTTCTTTATTAAATAAACCTAAGTGTTTATCAACCATAATAGAGTTTGTCATACCACCACTAACATTTAAGCAAGTACGTCCCATATCTAAAATTGGATCTACCGCTAAAATTGGGTTAATTTGATTGAATAATGCTCCAAAACCTACTCCGTTAACTGAAACTGAAGCAGCTGTGATTGCTGTACCAGGAACACCTGCAATACCTACAGA
Source organism: Gemella haemolysans (assembly GCA_032567735.1). GTDB lineage: Bacteria > Bacillota > Bacilli > Staphylococcales > Gemellaceae > Gemella > Gemella haemolysans_E. The sequence goes on from JAWHCX010000007.1 coordinate 11,638, forward strand.
ACCTAATGTTACAACGATGACAGTCATTATGAATAATGTTGCATCAATAGTTATCCCATTTGCATTAGCTAAAAATACAACTAACATTGTTGGGTAAATTCCCGCACATCCTTGCATTCCCGCTGTAGATGAGAACGAAGCAACGAAGTTTGCTGTTGATTGGTTTACTCCCATATCTTTAGTCAAAGTATTAATAGTTAAAGGTAAAGTACCTGCACTTGAACGTGAAGTAAATGCTAAAACCAATGGTTTACTTGCTTTTTTGAAATATGTAACTGGTGAAACACCGTGTAATAATAAGAATAATCCTTGAATTATAAATTGAATTACTACCGCTACATATAATAAACCGATAAATAATAATACATCTTTAATTGATTTTAATCCTCTTTGTGCAATTGTATTGGCTAATAATGGAATTACAGCATATGGTAGTAATCTAATTACTAAAACTGTCATTCGAGAGATAATTGCATGTAAGCTAGCAATATAATCAATAAAAGTTTTTACTTTATTTTCATCTTTATTTTGAATATATCTTGCAGCTAATCCTATAAACATTGCAAAGATTACAACTCCGATTACATTGAAGTCTACCATTGCTTTTATAGGGTTAGAAGGAATTAATTCGCGAATAATTGTAACAACATTTTTTACTTCTTTAATTTTGCTATCTCCACTACCTAAAACAATTGAACTACTTCCTAGTTTGAATACTGCAGAAACTACAAATCCAACAATCGAACTTATTGCAACCATTCCTAACGTTACAATCAGTGTTAATCTTGTTAATTTTTTAACATCAGTATTAGCATTAATATTTACAATTACATTAATAATTGAAACTAATACTAATGGTACGATTAACATTTTAATTAAATCAATAAATCCATTCCCAAATAATGAATACCATGTAGTTGTTTCAGCAACATATTTAATCTTCATCGGTTCATCACTAAAGCCTGAATATGCTTGAATACCAATCCCTAGAAGTAAACCTATTGCTGTTGATAATAACGTTCTTTTCGAAGAACTAACTCTTTTTTTCGCTAAATAATACATTAAGTAAAATAACGCAAAAAGCACTGCTAAAAATAGTAAAGTTTCCTTCGTAGAAATCATTATGAATTTCTCAAAAAATGTAAATTTGTTTCCCATTATCTATCCTCCAAATGAGTATCTTACTCATCTTCTTTCGTATTTTGTAAAATTTTTATCTTAAATTTTACTCCATCTACAGATAGAATGGAAAAGATTAAGATCTTTTTCCATATTGTACCTCCATAATGTAAAAGATATATAAATTAAACTACAATTTTCAATCATTTTCAATAAATTTGCTCAAAAAATAATCTTTTTTTAGAATTTATTTATTTACTAAACTTTTTTAATACGTTATAATAATGATTAGTTATTTATATACGAATAGAATGGAGGTTTTTTTTTGAATATTAAATTAGTTTACGCAAGTTTGACAGGTAATACTGAAATGTTATCTGATTTAATGATAGAGAAATTCGAAGAAGAAAAAGGTTTAGAAATAGAAAAACTATTTATCGAGGATATGGAAGATTTTGATTTCCTTGATGATGCTGATGCTTTTATCGTGGCTAGTTACACATATGGTGAAGGTGAACTTCCAGAGGAAATGGAAGAATTTTTTGAAGCTCTTGCTGATAAAAATTACGAAGGAAAAATATACGGAGTTATTGGAACTGGTGACACTATTTATGATGAGTATTGTGTTTGTGTTGATCAATTCGATGAACAAATTGCAAAAACAGGAGCAACAAATCCTACAGAAAACCTGAAAATAGAGATAGAAGCAGACACAGACGAAGATTTTGAAAATATCGATAAATTTATCGAGGCTTTCGCTAGTGCATTATAAAAATAACGGTTATGAATTTTCATAACCGTTATTTTTTATCCTTTAAAGAAGACGTTTACCCTTTCAAATTCGTCTTCCCAATTATTCCAATCTAATCTTATTTTAGAATTCTCTTCTAGAATATCTTCAACTAAGTTTTCGATTGTAATTTCTTCTAATGAAGATTTTATAGCTTTATTTACAGTGTTAACTTTTTTCAAATACTTGCTATAACGTTTATCAACTGCTAACGCACCTTCAAAAATTTTAGATACATAATCTGTTTTTAAAGCAAATATTTCTACTTCATCGTTTAGCGCTACATATACGTCATATAAAGTAACTTTTTTATTTGATTTATATTTATATCCCCCGCCAATACCAGTGTTAGCTTTTACTAGATCATTGACAACCAATTTTCTCATAATTTTTTTCAGATACGTTGGAGAAATATTTAAACGCTGACTTATTTCCTTAGAATTTAAGAAAACATGCCTATCTTGAAGGTATAACATTACCATTATACAGATTGCTTGTTCAGTACTTTTTGTTAAATGCATAAACTCAACCTCTTTTCTTTATAATATAACTCTACTTACATCCTTATTTTATGATATATTTTTATAATTGTCAAATGTTATCTTATTTTTTCTCCCCAGTATTGATAATAGGTACATTCAATGGAACCGTTAAATAGCTTTCTTCTTTTCGTCGCCTTTTTCCCATATAAATGTTCAAACATTTTATGAGAAGTTAATAAGTAAAGTGACCAATGTTTTTTATTTTTAAGTTCAGTCCCTAAAAATTTATACATCGCCTCTACTTCTTTTTTCTCACCTAAACGTTCTCCATACGGTGGGTTGGCAATCACACACCCAGTTTCCTTCTTCGCTACAAAGTCGAAAACTGACATCTGTTTAAACTTAATAACTCCTGCTAATCCTATTTCTTCAGCATTATTTTCAGCAGTTGCTATCATCTTAGGATCAATATCAGAACCATATAATTCTAGTTCTTTTTCATAATCAATTAGATCCTCAGCCTTATTTCTTTCTTCATCTACAAGACTTTTGGGCATCCAAGGCCATTTTTCAAAATCAAAGTTTCTATTGATACCAGGAGCCATGTTTTGAGCTGCCATAGCCGCTTCTATCAATAATGTTCCAGATCCACAGAACAAGTCATATAATGGTGTTTCACCTTTCCAGTTAGTTAATTTAACCATCGCTGCTGCTAGTGTTTCTTTTAATGGTGCAGTTCCTTGTTTAGCACGGTATCCACGTTTGTGAAGACCATCTCCAGAAGTATCCAATAATATAGTTGCAACATCATTCAACATAATTATCTCTAGTCTGTATCTTGCTCCAGTTTCTGTTAACCAACCAGTAACTCCGTAACTCTTTTTCATTTTTTCTACGATTGCTTTTTTTACAATAGATTGACAGTCAGAAACACTAAATAGTGTAGATTTATGACTACGCCCATCTACTGGAAACTTAGCATCTACTGGAAGGTATTTGTCCCACTCGATCGCTTTTGTTTTTTCAAAAAGTTCTTCGAAAGTATATGCAGGAAATTGTGCGACAACGATTTTCACCCTGTCAGCACATCTTAACCATAAATTCGAACGAACTATCGCTCTTTTATCACCAGAATAATATACTCTCCCATTTTCTACTTTTGTTTCATAACCTAACTCTTGTACTTCTTTAGCTACTATTGCTTCAATTCCCATTGGTGTTGTTGCTACTAAATTAAAATTCATTTCTTCCTCCTTAAAAAAGAGGCTCCAAAGAGCCCCTAGAACTAGTTGTTTTTCTTATCATAAGCCATATTCTGTATCTATCTTACTCAATCGAGACTAGTCTACTCTCGTAAAAATAGCTGTGATCATCTGTCTAAATATATACATATTTCCTATTCCTATATTCATTTCTACGGAATAAGTGCTTCTACCAAAATTTGAATTGCTCACTCAAGGGGTTTACCGCGTTCCACTTCTTGTATTTCTACAAGAACTCCGTCACTGTGGCACTTTCAAGATATATAACCATATAGAAAACTACTTAGGTTATATTTTCTGCCGTCACCATATGGTGCCTAAACTTATTTTTTCGTTTAGCGTTGAACACTACAGGCATCTCAGCCTGTGTGAGTATGGACTTTCCTCAGCATTGCTGCCGCGATCACTCAAAGAAAACACTCATATTACTTTACACTAAAAAAACTATTTTGTAAACAATAATTTAAACTATTTTTCTAAAACAGAAATTTTACCTTCAGCAATTTCTTCTAATGCTTTACCTACTTCTTTATGTGAAGTATATTTTTCTAATTTTGCAGTTTCTGGATCAGCAAATAATTCTCTTGCTCTTTTACTTGCTAATGAAACTAACATATATTTTGAATTTACTTTTGATTTTAATACATCTAATTTTGGATATAACATCTTTTTCTCCTACATTTCTTCTAATTCTAATAATGCTCTTCTATATTTCATTTCAATACGTTCACGTTTTAAATGTTCACTAAGTATAATAGCTTTTATACGCTCTACTGCTTTGTCTACTTCATCATTCTCGACTACATAATCATATAAATGCATCATATTAATTTCTTTCTTAGCTTTTGCTATACGCGATTCAATTACTTCATCACTTTCAGTTCCACGACCTTTCAATCTATCTTTTAGGTCAGCAATACTTGGTGGTGCTAAAAATATAAATAGAGCATCGGGAATTTTGCTTTTTACTTGACCAGCACCTTGTACTTCAATTTCTAAAAATATATCTTTACCTTTATCCATCGTCTCCCTAACGCATTTAACGGGAGTTCCATAGTAATTGTCAACATATTGCGCATATTCTAATAATTCACCTTGCTGAATTAAATTTTCGAATTCTTCTTTTGTTTTGAAGAAATAATCAACCCCATCTACTTCACCAGGCCTCATACCTCTTGATGTCATTGAAATTGAATATTCGAAGTCAACATCATTACTTTCAAAAATTCTTTTTCTAACAGTACCTTTACCTACTCCTGAAGGTCCTGAAAGAACTATTAGTAATCCTTTCTCCATTTTTCGTATCCTTCTGTTATGTTTTATTATCTTTTTATGATACCATAAATCAAAAAAAATTTAAACTATAAACATGTATATTTAAGTTGTAAATTAATTCAGCATTATTTTTTCAAAATTCTTATTTTTTATAAATAAAAAAATCTATTTTATTAATTACTAAAATACATGTCTTATTATCGCTAAGGATAATATTCCAACTACAACAATAACTAGTAAACTCTTTGAAACGATTGCACTAACTACTGTAGGTAGAGAGGCTAGTAGATTTTCATAATTAATTTGAGGAAATTCTCCAATTCTTTGTATAAATAAACTATTAATCCATAATGCTGACATTATTACAATTGGTACAAAACTAAGATACTCTATTACCGCTTTTGGTAGATTAAACTTTTTCAGTAACACAAGGGGAAGTACTCTTGATAACAAGGTTACTATTGTACATCCCAATATTGTTAAGAGAATATAGTTAGTTGATAACATTTTTTAATACCACTCCTATCGAACATCCTATTAAAGTAACTACTATAATCAATGCATTACTAGGAATAAAAATCATTCCAAAATATACTAGAAATAATACAACGACAATTACAATAAACTGGATTTTTTTCTTTATAGTAAAATCTGACAGAACTTGCAAGTATAATAATCCTATAAACATTGCTACTAAAGCAAAATCTAAACCAAGCGATTTAGGATTCTTAACTATTCCTCCTAACAACGCTCCTGCGACTGAAGAAACTACCCATGTAAAATAAGATATTATGTTTGCAGTATTGAACCATTCAAAAGATAGATTTCCATTTGTATAGTTTTGCTTATTCATTCCTAAAGCAAAACTTTCATCGGTTAAAAAAGTACCAATTACTATATTCTTAAACACACTATAACGTTTAAAAAACGGGGCTATTGTCATACTCATTAATATCATTCTTGAATTAATAAGGAATGTTGCTAATACAATTGAAAGTATAGGAAAACCGCTAGATAGCATACTCACTGTTATAAATTGAGCTCCTCCCGCATATATAAATAATGACATCGCTCCTACTAATAAAGGATTAATCCCCACAGAGCTAGCTATAATACCAAATGCTAAACCTATTCCTATATATCCAAATACAGTTGGTAATGTATCCTTTATACTTGTTTTCACATCCAATTTATCATTCATATATTCATCTTCCTTTTTATTTAATTGTTATCATTTGTCAGAAGTTGTCCGATAAAAACTTTATCTATCTTTTGCTTAACAGTTTTCTGTCCAGTATAAGTCACTAATCCAGGTTTCGCACTTGGTATTTTTTTCACATTTTTTATCAGTGTTCTATCAACATTTACATACTCTTCATTTTTAAACTTCGAATAGTATGCTGCTAACATTGACGCAACTTCTATAGTATCTTCTCCAGGATTATTATCGAAGATTACAACATGACTCCCTGGAATATCTTTAGCGTGAAACCATAAATAATCACGTCTTGCTAATTTATTTGTTATAGCATCATTTTGAAGATTATTTTTTCCAACATATATTGCAGTTCCATTGTGATTAACAATAAAATAATTTCTCTTATTCTTTTTCTTATTAATTTTCACTTTTTCCTTTAGGATTCCATTTGCAATTAATTCCTCTTTAATCTCTGCAATATCAGTTTTATCTGCATTTTCAAGTTGGAATTTGATTGTTTCAAAATATTCGATATCTTTTTTTGCTATATCAATTTGTTCAATCAAATTCTCAATTGTTCTCTTATTCTTTTTATATAAATTAAAGTATTTCTCTGAATTTTTTTCAATAGTTAAGTTTGGATCTAATTCTATCTCAATATCAGATAAATCTTCACTATAGAAATTCTGCAATGTAACAATCTCAGGGATTTCTTTTTTAAATAAATAAATATTAGAAATCAATAGCTGTCCTTTTAATTTATAATCATCTCTACTATAAGCCTGATCCAGTTCAGATGTTAATATTTCTATTTTTTTATTTAATCGATTCAGTTTAGCTTTAACAAAATTAAATAAACTTCTATCAGTATTTTTATTGATTGCTTCTTTGGCAATATCCATATAATAATAATCAAGTAATTGTGATAAAGATTCAAATTCTCTGCTATAATCTTTTACTTCAAAGAAATAAAAGTCTTTTTTTCCATTTTCTTCTATTAAGACTGGTTTATAATAACTGTCAAAGTCTCTACAAAAACTTACGAATGAATCCTTCAACTCAGTACTTGATGTCTTCTTAAAATAATTATTTAATAAAGCAGATACACCATAAAAATTTTTCATTAAGAATTTTTTATCGTCATATTCAAAATTTAAATTATTATATTTATCAAATTCAAATGGATTAATTTTTTCTATAGTTGGAGGTAAGGTATAAGCCATATTCGAGATAGTTGAACGCTTATACTCCAAGCTATAACTATTTTTTAATGATTCTAAAATAATATTCTCTTCATTAGTAAGTATTATATTAGAATGTTTCCCCATCAATTCTGTAATTAGATAATAATATTTTTCATAGCCTAAATCATCAAAATTTTTTATTTTAAAATTAATTATACGATCATTATTCAATTGATTAATCTCTAAGATTATCCCACCAGTTAAATACTTCCTTAGCACTGAACAAAAATTTGAAGGTGTTGAAGGATTTTCATAACTATTATTTGTTAATTGTATTCTAGACGAACTTGGATTAGCCGAAACAAATAACTTTAAGTTTTTTCCTTTTCTTACCGAAAATATAAATTCATCTGTAGATAAATTATTTACTTTGTTTATTCGGCCATTCACTATACTTTCTTCAAGTTCTCTTACCATCTTTCTTACAAAAAAACCATCAAATGACATTTTTATCCTCCTAAATTAAATTATATATACTAAAAAATTATACCACATATCTATATATGTGTATATGGAAATAATAGGTTAACCTTATGCAAAAAGAAGAGATGATCGTTTTATCACCTCTTCTTTGTTTATTATTTATTTTCAAATCTTTTTGATACTAATATTCCCCAGACTAATAATCCAAGTAAAACAACCCAGAAAATTACTGTCCAAAGTGTTGAATGTGGAAAATCATGTGGTATTAATCCTAATTTCTCATGAGCAGCTGCTATAACAAATAGTTTAATACCTACCCACCCTACGATTAAGAAAGCAGCTATTTCTAAACCAGGTTTAGTCTCCAATACTTTGATAAAAATATTAGCAGCATAACGCATTATTATAACACCTACAAATCCACCGATTACCATAACTGAAAATTGTCCAAGGTTAATACCTCCAATTGATGTCTCAGAGATATGTGGTAATGTAATTGCAATTGCTACCGCTGCTAAAATTGAATCGATAGCAAATGCTATATCTGTCAATTCTACTTTAATAACAGTGGCCCAAAAACCACTTTGCTTTTTAGGGACTTTTATTTCCTCAGGAGAATCTTTATGTTTTTGTTTTTCAAAAAATTCCTTTATATGTACACCAGCCATATATAGCAGGTATAATCCACCCAGTACCTGAATTTCCCAATATTGCGCTAATATTGTAATTAAGAAAATCGCAATAATTCTAAATATTAATGCTCCAGCAAGTCCATACATTAATGCATGTTTTTGCTCTTTAGGAGGAAGGTGTCTAACCATAACAGCTAAAACAATAGCATTGTCTGCTGACAATAACCCTTCTAATAGTATTAAACTTAGTAAAACTATCACATATTGAATTAAAATCTGTGTATCCATTAAACTCTCCTTCTATCCGAATATTTTTTTTATAAATCTGACTATATAAATAACTATTACTAAACCAATAATATTTAATACTACAGGTAAAAAAGTAGCAAGATTAAATGTAATATATTGATTTAAATTATTAAATGATTTAGTAAAAATTGTAAGAACGCTATTATCTATTCTTTCACTTGCAAAGTTAACTCTTGCTTTAATCATATTAGCTATTACTTCTCCTCCAAGGAAAAATAATAGTGAAACTGAAATAGCTAAATTAGTATTATTGAATAAAGTTAATGATAGTAAGAATATAATGTTTGCAAATAATAACAATAATATTAACATTGTTGCATATGCACCTGCAGTACTTGCATTCATCATTATCGATTTTAGCTCTGTGAATAAACTATTCTTACGAACAAATAATGTAGCTAATAAACTTGTTACTATTATGACATAGTAAATTAAAAAATAAATTAAACTAGCTAAGATAGCAGAAAAATCACGTATACTTTTCTTTTTACGAACTTCTATAAGCACGTTAACCTTCGATATATAATCTTCCCTATAAGATAAAATATAATTAATTCCCATAATGAATAGAATTAATATTAAATCTATCTTAAATACAATATTAAATATTATATTTATTTCAGACATGTCAAAAAAAGTTGCAAAAGTACTTAATTTATATGCAAATACTAAATTTAGTAAAATTAAAATTATAGCAAATAAGTAATTAAATTTTCTTCTAAATAACTTTCCGAATTCTAGTATAAACATCATTATAGATCAGCCTCGCCCTCATATAATTTAATCTTTTCACCTAGATTACGAATTTGATATACTTCAATATTATTTTTCAATAAACTATATACCACTTCTTCAAGTACTTCTTCTCTTACTACTATTTCATTTTCATGGTAAATCGTATATTGATATCCAGATAAGACAGTTTCTAGATTTTCATTGCTAGAAATATTTATTGCAGTTAATTGTTTTAATACTAGTAAGTCCTCAAGATTTCCATAATAAGACTTAATACCATCTGTAATAACAAGAACCTTATCTGCAATACTATTATATCTGTTCAGCATTGTATCTAAAATAATAACATTAGCATTATTTGATTTATCCAAAATAAAATCACTTACAACTTCCATATCTTCTACAGTTAAATCTTTATTAGTATTATCAATTATTAATACATTTTGATCGACTAATATTGAAAATAATATATGAAACTTGTTAATTTCGTTTGGTAATAAGTCTCTATATTTAGAACCTGGTTTAAGATTTAAAAACTCTAAATCTTCAGTTATATTATCAACTGATACTTTTATATTAAATAACTCTAGTGCTACCTTTAGATTTTTTATCAATGTTAAGTCATTATAAAATCCAAAATCTTTAGTAAATAAAAGTTGTTGTTTACTTACATCCTCATTATCAAAAAGTATTTCACCTTTAAACTTTGTTCTTTTTCTAAAAGAATCTTTTAGCAGTTCTAAATTTTCCGTTTTATTATTAATAATTGTTAAAATTTCACCTGTTTCGACCTTAAAATCAAGTTCTAATATAGTGTCTTTTTTTATTTTCTTTGAAAATTCTCTAAATTCTAAAACCATTACTTCTCCTATATAAAAATAACAAAATGATATCACCTTGTTTTTATTTCTGCATTTCTTCTTATTATAATAAGACTACATCTTATTATAATACCATTGCTTTATCTTATTGTCAAAAACAATAGTCAAAAAATTAAAAGATGATAGAAGATTAATCTCCTATCACCCTTTTCTAAATTATTTATTTTCTTTTACGAAGAAAGTTAAAACAACACCTAATACAAAACCTACTAATGCAAAGTTTAACCATGCGAAATCTGCAGGTACAGGTAAAAACTTAACTTTTGATAATAAATTATCCACAGCTGGTACTGCAAGTTTGAAAGTTGAAGTTATTGTTGCATATAAACTAAATACCCCTGTAAATAGTACAGTAGTTACATAAACAACTCTCTTTCCACCAAAGAAGTTATTTAAGAATCCTAGTAGGATTAATACCATTGTTAATGGATATAATAAAACTAACACTGGCACTGCACCTTGGATTATTGCAGCTAAACCGTAGTTACCTACTGCAAATGAGAATAAAGTTAATGCAATTGCATAAGTTTTATAACTAATTTTATCATATAATCTCACAAAGAATGAAGAACATGCAGTTACTAATCCAACACTTGTTGTTAAACAAGCTAAGAATACAATAACAAATAGTAATAACTTACCAACATTACCAAAGTAATAAGTTGTTGCTCCAGTTAATACCCCAGCCCCAGTTTTTTGTAATCCTAAAACTGAAACAGATGTAGCTCCAATATTTGAAATGAATACATATACTAGTGCTAATAATACTGCTGCTATAATAGCTGATTTTGCAGTATTATTAAATACTTCTTTTTTAGTTTTAGCTCCATAAAGTTTAACAGAGTTAATTACGATTATACCGAATACTAATGATGCTAGTGCATCCATTGTGTTGTATCCTTCCATTAAACCATTTGTAAATGCTAATGAAGTAGTAGCATATGCTTTAGTAGCTTCTTGAGCAGAACCCATAGGTTTAGCTAAAGATGCGATAATTAAAACAACCATTGAAAGTAGTAAAACTGGTGTGATTACTGTACCAATTCTATCTACTAATTTATTAGGGCTAATTGCTAACCACAATGTTAACCCCATAAAGAACGCTAAGAAAATTGCTTGAGCTATTGTAGTATTTTCTGGTGCTACAAAGCTTGATAATCCTAATTCATAAGTAGTTGTACCTGTTCTTGGGATTGCAAAGAAAGGTCCGATTGTTAAGTATAATAAAGTCGTAAATGCTATACCGAATCCTTTTCCTGCTCTACTAGATAAATCTAACAGATCCTCAGCTCCTGAATACCCCATTACAATTACTCCAAGAAGTGGTAATCCTACTCCCATAATAATAAATCCAACCATCGCTGTAGATAAGTTTGTCCCAGCGTTTTGTCCTAAAAATGCTGGGAAAATTAAATTACCAGCACCAAAGAACAGTGCGAATAACATAAGTCCGATTGAAACATATGGATTTTTCTTTAAAAATTTCAACATGTCATCTCCTCCGAATATTTTCAATTAATTTTTAGTATGTTATATACAATAATATATTTCAAGACTTTTGTCAATATATTTTTAAAAAATATCTTCTTTTTTGTTTAAAAAATGTTTTAAATTTTCTGATAATTTAGATTTATAGTGTTTTAAGTTTTGCGTTTTCACCATAAATTCATCAACGTTGTAAACATTTTCTTGTTGAATTAAGTGTATATTAGTCATTTATAATATTAACAAAATAAAAAAAGATTTGATAATTGAAAATACTTATCAAATCTTTTTGTAGAAAATTCTATTTTTTTATTTCTTCTTTATAATCACAGTGATCACAATGAACACCTTTTTTACCCTCAAATAAAATATTATCACATTTCGGGCAATTTCTATTTATTGGTTTATCCCATGAAACAAAATCACAAGTCGGGAATCCTTCACAACCATAGAAAAGCTTTCCTTTTTTAGATTTCTTTTCTAATATATCATGCTCTTTACATTTCGGACATTTTACTCCTACTTTTTTCTGGATTGTATTCGTATATCTACAGTCAGGGAAATTAGAACATGCTATAAATTTACCAAATTTACCTAATTTGAATACAAGTGGAGATGAGCATTCTGGACAAGTTTCACCAGTGAATTCTTGTTTTATTTCCACTTTTTCCATTTCCGATTCTGCTTTTTCAACATCTTTTCTAAACCCATTATAGAAATTATAAATAGTTTTTTCCCATCCAACTTTTCCTTCAGCTATATCGTCTAGTTGACTTTCTAAGTTGGCTGTGAATTTAGTATTTATGATATCAGGAAAATATTGTTCAGTAATTTTACTTACTAACGTCCCTAATTCTGTTGGAGTAAATACTTTGTTTTGCAACTTTGCATAATATCTTTTTTGAAGTGTATCTACTATTGTCGCATAAGTAGATGGACGCCCTACACCTAGTTCTTCTAATTCAGCAATTAATTTTGCTTCTGAATATCGTGCTGGTGGTTGCGTGAAGTGTTGTTCTTCTTTTATATCTTTAATTTTCGCATCTTCCCCCACTTCGAACTCTGGAGCAAGTTTTACTTTTTCTTTTTCTTTTAACACTGCTAAAAAACCGTTAAATAGAAGCTTAGAATGTGCCCCACGATATACTACTTTATTATTTTCAAATGTAGTTGTACTAGTTTCATATACTGCTGCACTCATGCGACTTGCTAGAAATCTTTCCCAAATCAATTTATACAACTTGTATTGATCATTTGATAGATATTCCTTAATTGAATCTGGTGTAAAACTAACATTCGTTGGTCTAATACCCTCATGGGCATCTTGAACATTTTTACTAGACTTTCTAGACTTTATTGATGTTGCTAAATACTCTTTACCAAAATTATTAAGAATATAATCATTAGCCATTTTTACCGCTTCATCAGAAACCCTTGTAGAATCTGTTCTCATATAAGTAATTAATCCGGTAACACCACCTAATTTTTTAAGATTAATTCCTTCGTATAGCTCTTGAGCAACGCTCATTGTTTTACGAGTTTTAAAATTTATCTTTCTTGAAGCATCTTGTTGCATAGTAGAAGTAATATAAACATTTGGCGCATTTCTATTTTTCTTAGTTTTCGCTACATCTATTACTTTAAATGTATCGCCTTTTATTGCTTTTCTTATTTTTTCTACATCTTTTTTGCTTTCAAGCTTGATCTTTTCACCTTTATATGAATAAAAATTAGCTGTTAAAACTTTTCTATTCTTAATAAAGTCTATAGGCATTGACCAATATTCTTGTGGAACAAATTTTTGAATTTCTTCTTCTCTATCTACAATTAATTTTAATGCAGCATTTTGAACTCGTCCAGCTGATAATTTCGGTTTAACTTTTTTCCATAAAACTGGAGAAATATTATAACCTACAAGACGATCTAATATTCTTCGTGCCTGTTGTGATTGAACTAAATCCGTATTAATTTTTCTTGGATGTTTAATTGCATCCTTTACTGCATCTTTTGTTATTTCATTAAATACTATTCTATTATCAGAATCATTATCTAAACCTAATATGTGAGCAATATGCCATGCTATTGCCTCTCCTTCTCTATCAGGGTCGGATGCAAGGAAAACTTTTTTCCCTTTAGCCTCTTTCTTTAAAGACTTTATTACATCTCCTTTTCCTCTTATAGAAATATAATCTACATCCACACTCCCATTATCTAGCACTTCTACTCCCATTCTACTCTTAGGAAGGTCTCTAACATGACCTTTTGAAGATATTACTCTATATTTTTTCCCTAGATATTTTTCAATAGTTTTTGCCTTTGAAGGAGATTCGACTATTACTAAATTTTCTGCCATTTTCTTCTCTCCATAGTTTTTTAATAAGTAGTATCTTAAATCATTTTTATTAACTTGTCAACTTTTTTCAATAAAAATTAATCTATTTTTGTTAATATTAAAGGTTCTTGATTATCTCGAACAACTATCGTATGTTCATATTGTGCAATATATGAACCGTCATTTGCTACTAATTCCCATTCATCTCTATCTGAATTACCTACAGTTTTTGCTTTTGTAGATACGAATGGTTCTACTGCTAAACACATACCATCTTTTAGGATAATGTTATCCCATGGATCAAAATAGTTGAAAACATGTTGTGGTTCTTGGTGCAATGAAGTTCCAATTCCATGACCAGTTAAATTTTCAATTACTTCTAATTTATGTTCTTTAATTTTTTTATGAACATTTTTTCCAATTTGATTAATTTTTCTTCCTGCAACAGCATGTTTGATACCTTCGTAAAATGCTTCTTTAGCAACTTCACATACTTTTTCTTTCATAGGATCGTCAACTTTTCCTACTACAAAAGAAATTCCAGTATCTGCATAATATCCATCTTTACATCCTGATACATCTATATTTAATAAATCTCCATCTTTCAATATTTTAGTACTAGATGGAATCCCGTGCGCTGCTTGATAATTTAATGAAATACATGTATAACCTGGAAAATCGTACTCTGTTATTGGAGCAGATTTTGCACCGTATTTTTCAAATAATTCTTTTGCGATATTATCAAGTTCTTTTGTTGAAACACCAGGCACTGCTTTTTTTACCATTTCATCACGAATAGTAGCACAGATAAAACCTATTTCTTTCATTTTTTGTAATTGTTCTTCAGTTTTTATTATCATTTTTATTCTCCTTGCTATTTAATCAATTGATATAAGTTTTCTATTGAATACGTTGGTTTTTTCTCTTTTTCTTCCAATTCTTCGAAGCTTGTCACACCTGTTTGAACATGAATTGTATCTATTCCACTATTTATACCAGACATAATATCTGTATCGTAATTATCACCTACCATTACTATTTCATCTTTTCTATAATTAAATAATTTAATAGCAGATTCCATAATAATATTACTAGGCTTACCAATAATTGTAGCAGGCGTAGAAGTTGTGTATTCCAAGTATTTGACTTGTCCTCCATTACTCGGAACGAAACCATGTGCAGTCGGTAATAATGTGTCTGGATTAGTGCCAATAAGTTCTGCCCCATTTAGAATAGCTTTAGTAGCAATAGCTAATTTTTCATATGTAAGTTTTCTATCTAGACCTACTACTACTGCTTCAACATCTTCTTCAGTATCCTTTTGACTAAATGAACTAAGTGTATTCTTTACCCCAGCTTCTCCTATTACATATAAGTTTTTATAGCCTTTAGACTCAAGATAAATTTTAGTAGCATCACTTGAAGTAAATACATGTTCTTCTGATGTGTTTATATCGAATTTCTTTAGATGCTCAGCTACATCTTTTGGTTCTTTCGTTGAATTATTTGTTAAAAATAAATAGTCAATATTTTTATCGTTTAAATATTCAACAAATTCTTTAGCATACCTGATTTTTTTTTCTCCATTATATATAGTACCATCTAAGTCTATCAGGTATAATTTATAATCTTTTATAGTCATGCTGTTACCCCATATATTTCTATTAACATAATAGTAAATTCATCAAATTAAATTAATCTTCATCTTAATATAATAATTCGCTAATATCTATCAATAGTACATACATTATATTAATATCATAATTTTGACTCATTTTAACACATATTATGTTACTCTTTATATTTTACACCGTTTATAAAAAAAATAAAAGCACTAATTAGGTTTTTCCTATTTAATGCTTTAAATAAAATCGTTAAATATACTATCTAAAAAGATTAACCATGAGTTCATTTCAGACAATTGTTTTTTCTCATGATACCAAACTATCATAATAACTGATTGTAGCGTTATATACCATTTTAATCTATTTCTATATTTTAATGTAGGCTCTTGTCCATATATTTCTAACCATTCATTCCAATCACTTTGTGGAATATATCTGTACAGAACAAATGAAATATCGATTGCTGGATCACAAAGTATAGAATGTTCCCAATCTACTAAAAATAACTTACCTTGGTCAGATAATAACCAGTTATCTTTATGTAAATCTGTGTGACACGGAGTATACTCCACATCATCTCCAGGTATAGAATTTTCCAAATAATTAAGCGCGTTAACAATATTACTGTTTTTACGAAGTTCATCTGTAATTATAGATTTCAAATTATATAAAGAACTAGCCGCTGTTTCTTCATTATACCCTTGAGCTTTCATAATTCTTTTTAATTTTGTAGATCTATGAACTTTTTTTAGTATTTCGGGAATACGCTTATCAGTCATGTCTTCTGTATTTAATGTTCTACCATTCTCAAAATCTTGAGCAATCAATACATCTCCATTACTTATTCGTTTCGTCCACCTTAATCTTGGGACAATTCCCTCTGCTGAAAGAGTTGCTATCATAGGAGTAGTATTTTTTTTAATAAAGTAACGTTGATTATCTCGCGAACAAAAATAGTCTTCTTGATATGTATCATCTAAAGTCCAACCCATTTGATAATATTCTTTAGACATTTTTTCTACTGCTCCTTTCTTCAATCTCTTTTTGCTTTTAAAAATTATAATGCACTTTATATTTTACATTCTTTACTTATTTTTTTCAAGATGCTATTTTTTTATTAAAATTAAAAATCTCAAAGATATTCTAATTTTAATAACAAAAAACAATAAGAATATCTTTGAGGTTTAGTTTTTTATGTTGATTTTAGTTTCAACAATATTATATTAAATAAATATTTTTATAAAATTTTTACTCACAGCAAAGTTTGTAAATTCCTTCTGCATAAATTGCAGTTGCTAATAATAAATCTTCAATTTCTAAAAATTCATTGGCTTGGTGCATTGTATCTTGTTTCCCTGGGAAAAGAAGTCCAAATGCTACACCTTTTTTCAAGCATCTAGCATATGTTCCACCACCAAGAACGAACGCATCATTTTTAGTATCTCCTGTATATTTTCTATATACATCCATAAGAGTAGTAACTAACTCATCATCTTTTGGTACATAGTGCGCTTCTTTTGTACTAGTAACTTCAATATTAATATTATCTACTTTTACTTCTGCTAATTTTTCTACTAAGTTAAACTTCATTGGATGACGACAGTCAGTTGATACTACAGCAATTTTTTCTGCTAAATCATATTTTAGAATACCATAATTATATGTAGCTGCTCCCATTTCATCATCAGAATAGTTAATTCCTAATTTTTCGCCAAATGGATCATTAGCAAGTTTTTCTACTATGTAATCAACAAAGTTTTTACCATTAGCATCTAATCCTAATGTACTTAAAAATTCTGCTAATTTTGTAGCTCCATTAATACCAAATTGTGGTGTTGATCCGTGTGCAGCTTTACCTTTTAGAGTTAGTCTGATTGTATCTCCTACCTCTACTTCTCCTTCAAGTTTTTCTTTAGCTAAGAATTTTTCAAATTTTTCTTTAATATCAGCAACTTCTCCAACTAATTCAGCTTCTGAGCTCGCAATAACCATATTAAGAACTTGACCACCATTGAATTTAACAAGTTTATAGTTATAAGTTCCTTCTTCATCAGTAAAGATTAATTTGTGATCAAAAGTAACACGAGCTTTTTCAGCATATACTAGAGGAAACATAGCATCAGGTGTAAATCCTGTTGCAGGTTGTTCTTCATGCTCAAAGTACGATTTAACACATCTAAATCCTGTTTCTTCATCACTTCCGATAATTAAACGAACTCGTTTATTCCATTTTACTCCTAGTTTATCTAGTAGCTTTACAGCATAATATGCAGCCATTGTAGGACCTTTATCATCTAATGAACCACGAGCATAAATTTTTCCATCTCTCACTTCTGGTTTAAATGGGTGGCTAATCCAATCAGCCTCTACAACTGGAACAACATCTACATGTCCAAGAATACCAAATAATTCTTCACCTTCACCTACTTCAATGTGACCAGCTTTATTTTCAACTAACTTAGTTTTATATCCATCACGTTCACCAAATGATAGAATTAAATCTAAAGCTTCTCTAGGTCCACTACCGAAAGGTGTTTCTTCAGTTATATCAGTTCCTAAAATTGAACGAACACTAAGTAATTCGAATAAATCTTTTAGTAGATCCTCCTTATGATTTTGAACTTCTTGTTTAAAATTGATATTCATAATATATCCCTCCATTATTTATTTAAATTTTTTAGTTCCTCTTCTGTTAAATACCTATATTCCCCTAATTTTAGATTTTCATCTAATATCAAAGTACCTATAGATAGCCTTTTTAAATATGTTACTGTAGTTCCAAGAGCCTTCATCATTCTTTTAACTTGATGGAATTTACCTTCTGTTATAGAAATAAATGCTCGACTTTTCTCTACAGAAGATTCAAGTATGTCCAAGTTTGCACTTTTACATTCATATCCTCCATCGATAATTAGTCCGGCTTTGACTATTTCTATATACTCTTTTTTTAACTCTCCATTTACTTCAACGTAGTATTTCTTCTCTACATCTTTTTTTGGAGAAATAAGTTTGTGAGCAAGTTCACCATCATTTGTCAGCAACATTAATCCTTCAGTATCCTTATCTAGTCTACCAACAGGAAAGACCTTATGTATGCGATCTTTTTCTTCAAGAATATCAACTACTGTTTTGTCAATCGCATCTTCTGTAGCTGATACAACATTTTGAGGTTTATTCATCATTAAATATACATATTTTTGATAAACTAACCGTTCTCCATTCACTATAACCTGATCACTTATTTCATCAACCTTATAATCAGGGGATTTTACTAGAATATTATTAATTAATATTCCCTTTTTTATAATTTTTTTTGCTTCTGCTCTACTTAGCGTCGTCGTTGTACTTATAAATTTATCTAGTCTCACTATCCTCTTCTCCTCATATTTCTTAATGCTGATAAGGTTATTGTTCTTCCAAACAAATACTTATCAAATTTCATTCTAGTAATACTAAAGAAGTAGACTGCTGCGCCTATAACAGCACATATTATTATTAATATCATACTAGAGATTTTTGATTCAATAACAAAATTAGAGACAATCGAATCATAAACCGCAGCGACTGCAATAAACATAATGAAACAACTACTTAAAAGAATAATTAATTTTGATAAAAATTCTAAAACTTTAAGTTTAACAACACTATTTATAATTACTAAGTTAATTATAATCATAACTACATAAGTTGTTATTGAAGATAAAATTACACCGTTTGTCTCATAATTAACTACAAATGGAGTAATCGTCATGTATTTGACCGCCAACCCAATTACTATAGTTATAAGATTTATCAATTGTTTATTTATTGCTTGCATTATGATACTAGTTAAACTATAAAGAGAATACAAAATCGCAAGTGGTAAATAAAATCTAAGTAAATCTGCATTTATAAGACTCCTACTATAAAAAGTAGAATAAAGTGGATCGGCAAGTACATACATCCCAACCAATGCTGGTAATACCATCATCATAAGAGCCAATATTACTTTGTTAATCTGAGAACTCACACTTACTTTATCACCTTGTGCAAATAATCGCGTAATAGAAGGTAAAAATGTACTTGAAAATGCTGGAGCAATAGCCACAGCTATCATTACTACCTTATTAACAAGTTGCAATGCAGAGAATCTCCCATCAACAATATCAGCTTTTCCTATTTTTGTCATACCATGAATAAAATTATGTTGATCAATTATATTTAAAATCGGAAATAATCCAACAATAAATATAAACGGAATTGAAACTGATAGAAATTCTTTTACTAATTCTCCAGTAGTAATCTCTATAGAATTACTATCTTCTGGAGAATTAAAATCTAAACTTCTTCTATATTTAGTATAAAAAAAGGATAGCGTAATTAAAGAAAACACAGCTCCTACTGCTGCAGCAAAAGTTGCACTAACATTCCCTTCAACGACTCCATAACCTAAAACTCTCATAATAAAATATGTTGCACCTAACATAAAAGCAATACGAGCTACTTGTTCCACGAATTGACTTAATGCTGATGGTAACATAATCTCATGACCTTGGAAAAGTCCTCGAATACCTGCTGAAATTAATACAAGTGGTATTCCAAAACTCAAACTTTTTAGTACCAAAGCTCCTTCTTGAGGTGTAAATTTTTGTTGATTACTAATTAATATCTGTTCCGAAATAAATCCAGAACCAAAAAATAAAATACAAAAACCAATTATTCCCATTACTACAAGAATCCAAGAACCTAACCTATAGATTTTTCTACTTATACTATAAGCACCTAAAGCATTATACTTTGCAACTAACTTTGCTATTGCTAAGGGAACCCCCGCTGCAGAAATCTCCAATATAGTAGCATAATAACTATATCCATAATTGAACAAAGCCATCTGTTCTTCTCCACCAATAATTTGATAGAACGGAATTAGATATACTGCTCCCAAAACTTTCGTCAAGATTAAACTTATGCTAAGTATAGCAGTCCCTTTAAACAAGGAATCTTTTTTCAAAATTTTCACATCCAAACTTAATATTTAATTGTAATTTTAATTATTTTATAAGTATAAATATTGATAGCAAAATACTAAAGCACTAACTAAACTATATGCTGCTACCAATGTCAATACCTTATCCATACGTCTTTTTTTTATTTTTCTATTTGCTACTAACATTATATATGAACCTAATAGTAGTACAAATGTAATAATAAAAACTATAACAGATAAAAATATCGCCATACTATCATCCTTTCTTTTTTATATAACCTTATTTTATCATGATTTATAAAAATTTTAAACATACTTTATATAGATATTTAAAAAAACTCAATAAAACTGTGCTTTTGATTTACATATTTTTATATATGTTAGATTTTATAACATACACTTTATTTTATACATTTTTTTTGTTATTATACTTATAGATATAAAATATTTATTTCACAAAATCTGATTAGAGAGGTACTATTATGGGGTTTAAAGAATTACAAAAAAATCTTCCAGTTTTTTCTATAAGTGTAGTAACAAAAATTACCCAGCTTACTGCAAGACAAATACGATACTATGAAGAAAAAAAACTCTTCACTCCAAAACGTACTGAAGGGAACACTAGACTTTTTTCATTCAATGACATTGATAAATTATTAACTATTAAAGACCTACTTACAAAAGGCTTCAGCCTAAAAGCAATCGATGAAATTATAAATGAGAAAACTGTCTCTGCTGAAACAACACAAATTAGACAAATTATCCATAATGATATATTTGCTGGACCAAGTGGATTACCTAGGGAACGCTCTATTGGACGTGGTGATTTATCAAGATTTTATAGCAAGAAAAACAATAAATTTTAATGTTAGATTTTTTTACAATATATATTTTCAAATAACAAGGAGACGACATGGCTAAAACTATTACTAGAGAAGAAATTATTAAAAGAATTGAAGAAGAAAATGTTAAATACATTCGATTACAATTTACTGATATCACTGGAACTATAAAAAATGTAGAAGTACCAGTTAGTCAAATTGAAAAAGTATTAGATAACAAAATGATGTTTGACGGTTCATCAATTGAAGGTTTCGTTCGTATCGAAGAAAGTGATATGTACTTATACCCTGACTTAAATACATTCTTAGTATTTTCATGGGATAGTGAATATGGAAAAGTTGCTCGTTTTATCTGTGATGTATACACAGTTGATGGTAAACCATTTGCCGGGGATCCACGTGGTAATTTAAAACGAACTCTTGAAAGAATGAAAAAACTTGGATTCGATACTTTAAATCTTGGCCCTGAACCAGAATTTTTCTTATTTAGACTTAAAGAAAATGGTGAACCAAGTTTAGAATTAAATGATAATGGTGGATATTTTGACCTTGCTCCAGTTGATTTAGGAGAAAATGTTCGTCGTGATATCGTACTTGAACTTGAACGCCTTGGATTTGACATTGAAGCAAGCCATCACGAAGTTGCACCTGGACAACACGAAATCGACTTTAAATACGACGATGTAATTTCAGCTTGTGATAACATTCAAACTTTCAAATTAATCGTAAAAACTATTGCTAGAAAACATGGCCTACATGCTACATTTATGCCAAAACCAATTTTTGGTATTAACGGATCTGGAATGCACTGTAACGTTTCTATGTTCAGCAATGGTGAAAACAGCTTTTATGATGAAAATAGTAAAAATGGTTTAAGTGAAGTTGCATCACACTTCATCGCAGGAATTCTTAAACACGCTCGTAGTTTCACAGCTGTATGTAATCCAACAGTAAACTCATATAAGCGTTTAGTACCTGGTTATGAAGCACCTTGCTATGTTGCATGGTCAACTTCAAATCGTTCACCTCTAGTTCGTATTCCTGCTGCACGTGGTAAATCTACACGTGTAGAAGTTAGATCAGTAGATCCAGCTGCAAATCCATACTTAGCAATGACAACAATCTTAGCGGCAGGTTTAGACGGAATTGAAAATAAACTAGTTCCAGCACCTGAAGTTAGAAGTAATATTTATGTTATGACTCGTGAAGAAAGAATCGCAAATGGTATAGATGAATTACCATCAACATTATACACAGCTCTTAAAGAACTATCTTCATCTTCTATTATGAAAGAAGCTCTTGGTGACCATATCTTCTATAACTTTATTGAAGCAAAATCAATCGAATGGGATTCATTTAGAACTCAAGTTACAGACTGGGAAATTGATCAATATTTAAAAAATTATTAATTAAATGAAAACAAGGAATAGCTTAATCAAATGCTATTCCTTGTTTTGTCTTTAATAAAAAAGCTACAGAATATTAATTCCGTAGCTTTTTTTATTAGTATTTAGATAATAATTCTACTAACGCTTCTTTTGGTTGATATCCAGTTTTTTCTTCTAATACTTCACCATTTTTCATAATTAGTAGAGTTGGAATTGACATAATTCCATATTCTCCAGCTGCTTCTTGATTTTCATCAACATTAACTTTGTAAAATTCAATGTTAGTTAATTCGTTAGAAACTTCTTCTAATACTGGTGCTAACATTTTACATGGACCACACCATGGTGCCCAAAAGTCAAATACTTTTACACTATCAGTTTTTGATAGTTCAAAAAATTCTTTATCTGTAATTTCTCTCATTATTTCTGTCTCCTTTGTAACTTATGTTTTTATTTTATAATATCATAGAAAAATATTCAAATTATTTGTCTTACTAATAATTTACTACATCATTGGCATTTGAGGTTTCATTGGCTCATCCTTTGAAATATCTGCTACTACTGCCTCTGTTGATAAGAATAAACTTGATACACTTGCCGCATTTTGCAAGGCAGAACGAGTTACTTTTGTCGGATCAACTATACCTGCTTTAATCATATCAACCCATTCTTCAGTAGCAGCATTAAATCCATAGCCTACTTCTACTTCTTTCAGTTTAGCCACGATAACGCTACTCTCTAATCCTGCATTTTCAGCGATTTGACGAACTGGTGCTTCAAGCGCTTTTTTAATAATATTTATACCAGTTTTTTCATCTCCAGCTGCTTCCAATTTTTCAACCTCTGATATTACTTGAACAAGTGCTGTTCCACCACCAGGAACTATACCTTCTTCTACTGCAGCTCTAGTTGAATTTAAAGCATCTTCTATACGAAGTTTTCTTTCCTTTAATTCTGTTTCTGTAGCTGCCCCAACTTTAATAACTGCAACACCACCTGAAAGTTTCGCTAGTCTTTCTTGTAATTTTTCACGATCAAATTCAGAACTTGATTCTGCATAAAGTGCTTTTATTTGCTGTGCTCTGCTGTCTATTTTCTCCTTATCACCTTTACCACCAACGATTACAGTATTGTCTTTCGTCACACTTACTTTAGCTGCTTTACCTAACATTGTAATATTAGCATCTTTTAGTTCAAGACCTAAATCATCAGTAATTAATGTTCCACCAGTAAGAATAGCTATATCCTCTAAAATTGCTTTTCTTCTTTCACCAAATCCCGGAGCTTTCACTGCTACAACATTAAAAGTACCACGAAGTTTGTTTACAACAAGCGTTGCAACAGCTTCCTGTTCAACATCATCTGCAATAATTAGTAATGGTTTCGCTGCTGCAACTACTTCTTCTAATACTGGTAAGATTTCTTGAACAGCACTAATTTTCTTATCAGTAACAAGAACATAAGGATTGTCTAAATCAGCAATCATTTTCTCTGTATCACTTACCATATATGGTGATAAATATCCTCTATCAAATTGCATTCCTTCTACCACTTCTAAAGTTGTTTCAAGACCTTGAGATTCTTCAATAGTAATAACACCATCATTACCTACTTTATCCATAGCTTCAGAAATGAATTTTCCTATTTCTTCATCAGCCGCTGAAATAGCTCCTACTTGTGCAATTTTGTCCTTAGAATCCACAGTTACACTGATTTCGCGAAGACGTTCAACTGCTACTTTTACAGCTCTTTCCATTCCTTTTCTAATTCCAATTGGATTAGCTCCACTAGTAACATTTTTTAAGCCTTCCGTTATCATTGCTTGAGCTAAAATAGTAGCTGTCGTAGTTCCATCACCAGCAATTTCATTAGTTTTATTCGCTACTTCTGCTACTAATTTTGCCCCCATATTTTCATATGGATCTTCTAATTCTATTTCCTTGGCAATAGATACTCCATCATTAGTAATTAATGGAGAGCCAAATTTTCTATCTAATACTACATTTCTTCCTTTAGGTCCTAATGTTATTTTCACAGCATTTGCTAGTTTATCTACACCAACCTTCATCGATTGACGAGCATCTTCTGAAAATTTTAATTCTTTTACCATGTTTCCTCCTATTCTTCAATAACCGCAAGAACTTCTTCTTCATTAACTAAAAAGTATTCTTCGTTTTTGAAACTTACCTTTTTATAATTATCTGAAAAGACTACTTTACTTCCAGCAGTTAATTCGCCATCATTATCTTTTGATAATAAACAACTTTCTCCTAAAGCAACTACTACAGCTATATTTGAAGTATCTTCTTTAGAAGCTAATACTATTCCACTAGTCGTTGCTTTTTCTTCTTGCACTTTTTTTAATAATACATTATCAAATAATGGTTTAATCATATTAATAACCTCTTTTTATTTTTATTCTTACTTTATATTATACACTGAAATATATAATAAAACAAAAGTCAAAAAAAGTCAAATTATAAATTTTTATATTATATAATTATTAATATTTTCAGTGCTTTAAAAATAAATATTTGACAAAATTGTTTATAATAGGAAACATATTTTCTGAATTAGTAAAACGATAACAAAGCCTTTCTCATCATTTTTTCTATCCATATTATTTTTATATTTTAGTAATATATGTTATAATAATAAACGTATAATGATAAAATAGTAATTATACGGGAAAAATTCAAAATCAAAAATATTATTAGGAGGAAAATATATGAAATATGTAGTTGTTGGAACATCTCACTTCGGTTACGAAGCTGTTCAAACTATTTTAAAAAACGAGCCAAATGCTGAAATTCATTTATACGAAAGAGGCGCTGGTGCTTCATTCATGGGTTGAGGTAGCCAATCTTATTTAGATGGGACATCTAAAGCGTTATCTGAACTACACTTTGCAACAGAGGAATCTTACCGTTCTCAAGGTATTAACATCCACTGTAACAGTGATGTTGTAGGATTAAACTCAAAAGAAAAATATGTTGTTGTTAAAACACCAGCTGGTGAAGAAAAACAAAGTTACGATAAATTATTATTAAGTCCTGGTGGAGCTGCAATTAAACCTCCATTCGAAGGAATTGAATTAGAAAACATCCATACTTTCCGTGGACCAGAAGACACTCAAGCTGTATATGATTGTATGCAAAACAGTAAAAAAGCTGTTGTAGTTGGTGGTGGATACATCGGTCTTGAAGTTGCAGAATCTTATGCAAAACACGGTATCGATGTAACAATCGTTGACTTCGCACCAAGAATCTTAAATACATACTTAGACCAAGAATTAACTGACATTCTTACTGAAGAAGGTGCTAAGCACAACCTTAAAGTTCGTGGTGGAGAAAAAGTTCTTTCATTCAAAGGTGAAAACGGAAAAGTTACTTCTGTAGTAACTGATCAAGGTGAATACGAAGCAGATACAGTTATCGTATCTGTTGGTGTTCGTCCAGATGCATCTTGGTTAAATGGAGAATTAGAAATGACAGAACGTGGTTTTGTTGTCACTAACGAATATTTAGAAACTTCTGCTGAAGATGTATACGCTGGAGGAGACTCTACTCTTCTTCCATACGCTCCAACTCGTGGAGAATTACCAATAGCTCTTGCTACTCTAGCTCGCCGTCAAGGTGTGGTGGCTGCATTAAATGCTATGGGTACAAAAACTAAAATGCCTGCAGTAAACGGTACTTCTGCATTATCATTCTTTGATTACAAATTTGTAAGTACTGGATTATCTCAAAACGGTGTAGGTTTATACGACGGTAAAGTAGCTTCTAAATATGTAGAAGAAAGAATCTACCCTGACTTCATGAGAAAAGAAAACAATCTAGTTCACATGAAAGTTTACTATGATGAAGATACTCACAGAGTTCTAGGAGCTCAATTTATGTCTAAACACGACGTTTCTAGTGCTATCGCAGCTTTATCAATAGCTATCGCATCAGACTGGACATTAGAACAATTAGCACTTGCTGATATATTCTTCCAACCAGAATTTGACCGTCCATGGCACTTTATTAACGTACTTGCTATGGCAGCTCTAGACTACAAACTAGGTGGAGCAGATAAATTACTATTCTAGTATAATGAAAAAAGTTCACAGAAAAATTTCTGTGAACTTTTTTATTCTGAAATCACTTGATCTAAATTTGATACTATTCTCGCTCTTCCTTGAACTTTAAAGTTAACAATATTATCAAAAATATTTAGAATAATAACTTCTCCCTTATTTAATATTTCTAAAACTTCTTCATTATTCGTCTTTTTCGTAATTACTTTTACATTATCGACTTCAGCTCTAATTATAATATAGCTACTTTCTTTCATAATCTACTCCTTTATATTTCAGTTATTTCTATAACTTGATTTTATATTGAATATCTTTAACTAATTCTGTATCTTCTAAAAAAATACCAGTTTTTTTGCTAGTTACTGTTTTTGATCCAATTTTCTTGATTCCACGCATAGCCATACACATGTGCTCCGCTTCAATAATTACATACACACCTTTCGGTTGTAATTGCTCTTCAATCGCTTTTACTAACATAAGTGTCATATCTTCTTGAATTTGAAGTCTACGACTAGCACTTTCAACTAGACGAGCAAGTTTACTAAGCCCAGTAATTTTTTTATTATTTGGAACATATGCTATATGACATACCCCATAGAAAGGTAACATATGATGTTCACATAATGAATAAAACTGAATATCCTTTACTAAAATAGGTTCATCATTATCTGATTCAAAAAATGTATTTATCTCTTCTTTTGGATCCACATTTGTTTTAGATAATAACTCTTCATACATTTTCACACATCTTTTAGGTGTATCTAGTAATCCAGCTCTTGATGTATCTTCACCAATATTTTCTAATAATGTTTTTATAAGTTCTTGTGATTGTTCTTTATTTTTCAAAACTATCCTCCGTTTTTATAAAAAAAAGAGTTACTAAGTAGTAACTCCTCTTTTTGAATTAAATTGTTATTATTTAACTGCGTCTTTAAGAGCTTTACCAGCTTTGAAAGCAGGAACTTTGCTTGCAGCGATTTCGATAACTTCGTTAGTTTGAGGGTTACGTCCTTTACGAGCAGCTCTTTCTCTAACTTCAAAGTTACCAAATCCGATAATTTGGATTTTTTCACCTTTAGCTAAAGTTTCTTCAACTGTTTCTACGAATGCTTCGATAGCAGCAGTTGCTTGTTTTTTTTGTAGTCCTGATTTCTCAGCAACTTTTGAAATTAATTCTGATTTATTCATTAATTCTTTACCTCCATTATTGAGTAACGGTTCTACCGTTTCACTTATTAAATATTACCATATAAATCGCTAATAATCAAGGTTTTATTATATATTTTTAGCGTTTTTTAGCATTTTTTCTATATTTTTATTAGTAATTTTCAAATTATTTTATCTTTCTACTAATACGTAAACTTATTTATTCAAATTTATTTAATTCTTCTGCTGCCATTTTATTCATAAGGTTATTAACACAGTCTTTAATA
Organism: Gemella haemolysans; assembly: GCA_032567735.1. Lineage (GTDB taxonomy): Bacteria > Bacillota > Bacilli > Staphylococcales > Gemellaceae > Gemella > Gemella haemolysans_E. Next base: position 40,137 of record JAWHCX010000007.1, read on the forward strand.
CTTAGTCCTTCATATAGTACTTTGTATATATTCTCTGTTATTGGCATATACACATCAAATTGTTTAGACAAGAAATAACATACTTTTGTAGTTCTCACACCTTCAGCTACCATATCTAATTTTTCAATAGCTTCTTCCAATGAGTAACCTTGTCCAATTAAATAACCGCAATTATAATTTCTTGAGTGTTTAGATGTACATGTTACTACTAAATCACCTATTCCTCCAAGACCTAAGAACGTCATTTCATCTGCACCAAGCTTTTTCCCTAATCTTGTTATCTCGATTAACCCACGTGTTAATAATGCTGCTTTGGCATTATCCCCATAAGCCATTCCATCAATTATTCCACATCCAAGGGCAATTATATTCTTTAATGCACCACCAACTTCTACACCAATCAGATCTTTATTAACATAAATTCTAAAATATTTATTATGAAAAATTTCTTGTGCTACTTTATTTAATTCATCATTTTTAGACGCAATAGCAACAACTGTAGGATTTCTTAATATTAATTCTTCTGCATGTGAAGGACCACTTAATACACCTACTCCTTTTAGTTTATCGCTATCGATTTCATCAGATATAACTTCTGACATTCTCTTATTAGTTTCCATCTCTAAGCCTTTAGAAACATGAATGATAAACTTAGGACGTTCCAGATATTTGTTAATATCCTTTGCTACTTCTCTCATCACTTTTGTAGGAACTGCAATAACAATTACATCTGCAAACTCAACTGCTTCTTTTAAACTACTAGTAGCAACGACTTCTTTTGGTAAAATAGCATTTTTTAAATACCTACTATTTGTATGATTTTGATTTATTTCATCTCTTGATTTTTCACTTCTTGAATATAAGCGTAATTCATGTCCATTATCTACAACTGCTTGAGATAAAGCAGTCCCCCAACTTCCTGAACCTATCACAGATATTTTCATTGTTCTGTCCTCACTATAAATTATTGTTACTTTAATTATATCAAATTTTCTAAAAATATACATTAATTTTACTTATAAGCATCATTTTATCTTAACTAAAAATCCAACTAGTATAATATCTACTATACTATTTTTTTCTCTTAAATTATGTTATAATTTAGTCAGAATATATTTAAGGAGGTAATTTTATGAATTGGTTTGAAATTACTCTAATTGACGGGAATAGAGGATTACTAAATCTAAACAATATTGTCGATATTTGGAAAGGGCTAAATGATGAATATGCAACTATTTCTCAAGTAAATGGAGAAGAAATTGAAGTACCCGCATCAGAATATGATAGAATGAAACGAGCATTAGATATGAAAGGATACGTATTAGGAGGATTCTAATATGGCTAGATTTTTAAAAATATTTCTTACTTTATTATCAATTACTGCAATTGCTATAGGATTATATTATTACTTCAATGGATCTTTTTCATCGACAAATGATGATCAAGTTGATGATAAAACTAATATAGAAAATATAGTGAAAAGCGATTCATCTTCTCAAGAAAAAATTGAAGGAACTGTAGTAGCTAAACGTTCTACAGAAAACAACTAATTATGCGAAAGGATAATACTATGAAAAAGAATACTTTAAAAAAATTAACAAGCTTACTTCTTACTTCGACACTTATTCTTTCTACATTAAGTGGTTCAAGCATAAATATAGTTGAAGCAAAAGGCTCATCAGCTAGACCAAGCGTTTCAAGATCTAGTTCTAAACCTAGTTCTTCTAAACCGTCTAGTAGCAAACAAAGTTCTAAACCTACTAGTTCAACAGCTAGTAGCAAACCAACTACAAGCACTACGAAGAACTTCACGAAAAACTCAGGTGGTTCATATAATAAGGATTATAATAGTTACAATAATCAAGGATATAAAAGACAATACACAGATTATATAAACAATAACTATAGAAATAGTGGTTTCTTTTCAGGAAGTACTATAACTAACGCACTTTTATGGTATACACTATTTAATTCTGCAACTTCACACAATCATGTTCAAGCAAGTGATAAGCAAAAAGAATTAGTCGACAACGTAAAAGATTCGAAAGTTCCAGTTTATATGCTTGAAATTAGAACTAAAGATGGTGAGACAAAACATGTTACCGTTACAAAAGAACAATACGAAAAAGTTAAAGAAGGAGATAATATCTCTTTAGATAACGGAAACTTAGAAATCAAGAATCAATAACTCATAAAATTAGCCTATGAATTTTATAATTCATAGGCTAATTTTTCTTTATTTACAATATTTTTCTCTTAATATTTTTGAAGCTTCTACCATATTTTCTAATTTTTTCTGAATTATTGGAAAAGGATTTAGAGGTCTCTTTGAAAATGTTGCAAATCCACAGTCAGGATTTAACCATACATTTTCAGGTGGTAAGAATTCTAATACTTTTTCTACGTTTCTTACAATCTCATCAACCGTTTCAACTCTGTCACTTCTTGGATTTATACATCCAAAACCTAAAATAATTTTTGTATCTAGAAAATTATTATAAAATAGTTTTTCAACTTCTCCTGCTCGAGGTGTAGAAAATTCTAATGCCAACATATCTACTTTAAGAGAATCAAAAAATTTCCCAAGTTTATCATATGCTCCTTCAAGTAATACACTTTCATCTTTTGTCCAATTCCCTCTACATACATGCATAATACTCATTACACCTTCATGAGAATTTATTTCATTTAAAACCTCATTTAATAAATTCTTTGCAAACTTTAACTCTTTGTCAACCTTGACTTTTTCCGATAAAGCACCTCAGTAAAAGGAATTATCTGATTTAGAATTAGTAAAGACGACTTCTGATAATATCGGTTCATCTATCTGAATAATCTTTACTCCTTCTTTTACTAATTCTCTAATTTCATAACGTAAAAGTTTTACTACATCTTCTCCTAGTTCATTTCTACTCTCATACGAATTTCCCGTAATTTCTTTTAACCACATTGATCTAGTTAATAAATATGGGCTTGGTAATGTACATTTGTAATGTTCTACTGAACTATCCTTTAATACTTTTATCTCTTTTTTATTTAACCTAACTTCCGTATTTATTTTTTCAAAACAAATTGGACTATTCATACTATTATCTGAAGCATCCATTTCTTCTAAACTTTTACGAAAATTTTCATTATTTCCTGTTAATTCTTTTAACTCTTCAAGAGTTAATAATTTAACACCATCAACGATTTCCCCTATATAACTCATATAGTTATCTCGATTTAATTCACCGCTAACAATTACCTCAATTCCACAATCTTTCTGAAAAGAAATTACTTTATTTGTTTCTTCAATGTACTTTTGCAAATATACTTCGGTATATTTTTCACTTTTTTTACAACTCTCTTTTAGTAATAATAATTCTTTAGACCTAGGTAAACTACCTATTAACGTTGTAGTAAAGGGTTTAAATAAATTTCCATTCATACTTAATACCTCCAGTAAAAAGGGGCTAACCCAAAAGTCCTAAATTTTAACAAAGCGTCTATGAGAACTCATAGACGTAGTGGTTATTGATATCTAAATTCTCTTTATAAAAGCTTTTTAGATATCTAATAAACTTTGCTGGGGTGACTCAACAAAATCGATTTCTACGAAATCACGATTTTTGAGTCACTCCCTTTAAAATAATACTATGGTTCAACAACTAGTTCACTATTCGATAAGATATCAATTACTTCTGACATAGTTGTTAATCCACCAACTTTTAAGTAATCTGTTAAATCATAATAATCTACGCAAATTCCACATGAAAGTATTTTTACTCCTCTAGACTCTAATTCTGTTAAATCTTCTAACGCTTCAGAACCTTTTGCAGTATATTTTACACCTTCTCCATAAAATATAATATGCTCTGGTAAGTTTTCTTTTTGAGCAAGAGTATGAATAAACCCTTTCATTAAGTTATCACTTAATTCTTGTTCTCCACTACCCATTCCTGTAGATTTTATAACAACATCATATTTTTTTGACATAATTATGCCCCCCTTAGTTTTTATAATATTTTTATAGAGTTATCTCTAATACATATTATATCATCATATATTACCTTAATCTACCACTAAATTAAATAAGGTAAAATAATTATATTTTAAATTATAACAATAATATAAAAAAGTTATTTGCAATATTCAAAGTGAAGATAGTATTTAAAAAAATATACAATAATTTTTATATTAAAAAAACTTTCGAAATAGTTTCCTACTTCGAAAGTTTTTTTAATTTTATTCTTCTGAATATTTAGCTTTACGAGCTGCTTTTTCACGAGCTGCTTTATCTAATTCTTTTTTACGTAGACGAATTGACTCTGGAGTTACCTCTAAGTATTCATCATCACTTAAGTACTCAAGACTTTCTTCTAAAGTCATAATGCGAGCTTTTTTAAGTGTTACTGTTTGGTCTTTTGTAGAAGAACGTACGTTTGTTTGAGCTTTAGCTTTTGTGATGTTAACTGTTAAGTCATTTTCACGGCTGTTTTCTCCAACAATCATACCACCATATACATCAGTACCTGGTTCAATAAATACTGTACCACGATCTTCTAAACTTGAGATAGAGTATGCTGTAGCTTGACCATTTTCTAAAGCTACTAATACACCATTACGACGTCCACCAACACGTCCTTTTTGCATTGGTTGGTAAGAGTCAAATGTGTGGTTAATAATACCATATCCTTTAGTCATAGACATGAATTCTGTAGAGTATCCGATAAGTCCACGAGCTGGAACGTTAAAGATAAGACGAGTTTGTCCATTTCCATCAGCTTGCATATCTACCATATCACCTTTACGTTGCCCTAATGATTCAATAACAGCACCAACACTTTCATCTGGTACATCAACTTGAACACGTTCAACCGGTTCGCAATCTACACCATCAATGTTACGGATAATTACTTCTGGTTTAGATACTTGAAGCTCGTAACCTTCACGACGTAAGTTTTCGATAAGAATTGATAAGTGAAGTTCCCCACGTCCACTTACTACCCAAGAATCACTTGTATTAGGTTCTACTCGTAATGAAACGTCTGTTTCTAATTGTTGCATTAATCTATCTTCTAATTTACGAGCTGTAACAAATTTTCCTTCTTTACCAGCAAATGGTGAGTTATTAACTAAGAAAGTCATTTGTAGTGTTGGTTCATCAATGTGAAGTACTGGTAATGCTTCTTGATGATCTGTTGGACAAACTGTTTCCCCAACGTTAATATCATCCATACCACTTACTGCAACGATATCCCCTGCATGCGCTTCTTGAATTTCTTCACGTTTTAATCCAAAGTAACCAAAAATCTTAGTTACACGGAAGTTTTTAACTGTTCCGTCAAGTTTCATAAGAGAAACTGATTCTCCTACTTTCATACTTCCACGGAATACACGTCCAATACCAATACGTCCAACATAGTCATTATAGTCTAATAATGCTACTTGGAATTGAAGAGGTTCATCACTATTATCTTTTGGTGCTGGAACATAATCAATTACTGTTTCATATAAACATTGCATGTTTTCTTCTTGAGCACTTGGATCACTTTCTAAAGAAGCTGTTCCATTAATAGCAGATGCATAAACAACTGGGAATTCAAGCTGTTCATCGTTTGCTCCTAATTCGATAAATAAATCGATAACTTCATCTACTACTTCTTCTGGGCGAGCTGAAGGTTTATCAATTTTATTTACAACAACGATTGGTTTTAAGTTTTGTTCTAAAGCTTTTTTAAGAACGAAACGTGTTTGAGGCATTGTCCCTTCATAAGCATCTACTACTAGAAGAACACCATCTACCATTTTCATAATACGTTCTACTTCTCCACCAAAGTCTGCGTGTCCTGGTGTATCAAGAATATTAATTCTTTTACCTTTATAATCAATAGCTGTATTTTTCGCTAAGATCGTAATTCCACGTTCTCTTTCTAAATCATTAGAGTCCATTGCTCTTTCTTCTACATGCTCATTTGAACGGAAAATTCCTGATTGTTTTAATAATTCATCAACCAATGTTGTTTTACCATGGTCAACGTGAGCTATAATTGCAATATTTCTAACATCGTCTCTTAATTGTACTGACATTTTTTTCTCCTTGTTCTTACTTTATAAAACATACTAAATTCTCGAATACATTTTATTTAATCTAACTTAACAATAATACCATTATTTCATCTTATTGTAAACAAATATACTAGCTAAAACTCTATAATTTACGATATTTTTTTTCGTTAGCACTTTCAAAAAAAAGAGATCGAGTATGACTCGATCTCACTTAAAATTATTCTTTTATTATGGGTGTACTGGAATCATCCATCCAAGTACTCTAGTTGATTGAAGTGCGACGATAGCACACACAATAATTAATAGGATGAAACTGTGTTTAACTGTAAATTTAAGTAAGTCTGACTCTCTTCCTACTAATCCAACCGCTGCAGCTGCTACTGCGATAGATTGTGGAGAAATCATTTTACCTACTACTCCTCCAGATGCGTTAGCCGCTACTGCTAATAGTGGATCCATTCCTACTTGGCTAGCTGTAACTTGTTGTAATTTAGCGAATAATAAGTTAGCTGATGTATCAGAACCAGTGATGAATACTCCAATCCATCCAAGTGCTGGAGAAAGGAATTTAAATGCTCCACCAGTTGCTGCTAATGCATATCCTAGAGTATTTGACATACCTGATGCATTCATGATGTAAGCAAATCCTACTACAAAACAGATTGTTAATAATGCAATTTTAACTTCATTAAATGTTTGTGCAAATGTTACAGCTGCATCTTTCCAACTAATTTTAATGATAAATTTAGAAATTAATGCTGCTACTAAGATTGCTGTACCAATTGATCCTACTAAATCTAACTTGAATACTGCAGCTATTTCTTTACCAGATACTGAACTGATAATATTGTTGTGAATAAATGGAACCTTCGGATTTAAAGCAATTGTTTTGAAGAATGCTTTAGAAGATTTCATAGTCCATAAGAAGATAATCACTGTTAATACTACGAATGGTGACCAAGCTACTAAAACCTCGTTTAAGCTGTGTTTTGCTTTAACATTGTCTTTTCCATCAACTTCTTTTTCATCAGCAAATCTCCAAGTTGTTTTTGGTTTCCAGAATTGAAGTAAAACAACGATTGAAACTAATGATACTAATGAAGAAAGAATGTCAGGTAATTGTTCTCCCATATAGTTAGAACTTATGAATTGTGCTATCGCAAATGACCCACCAGATACTAATAATGCAGGCCATACTTCTAATGTTTTCTTAAATCCAGCCATGATTAATACTAAGTAGAATGGAATAAAGATAGACACTAATGGTAATTGACGTCCAATCATCGCTGCGATTTCAGCAGCTGCGATTGGTGATCCATTTGCATAAGTTGCTAATCCATCCATAGCTGTTACCGGTGCTCCAACTGCTCCGAATGCTACTGGCGCAGTATTAGCGATCATACAAACACCTGCAGCATAAAGTGGTTTAAATCCTAAACCTACTAATAATGAAGCCGTGATTGCTACCGGTGCTCCAAATCCTGCAGCTCCTTCTAAGAAAGCCCCAAATGAGAATGCAATGATTAATGCTTGGATACGACGGTCATCAGTTAATGAAGTAATACTGTCTCTGATAATATCAAAGTGACCAGTTTTAACTGTCATTTTATATAAGAATACTGACGTTAAAATAATCCAACCGATAGGCATAATACCGTATACCATACCGTGAATTGTTGAGAACGCTGCGAATTGGAATGGCATTTTAAAGAATACGCATGCAATTACAATTGCTACTAATAAAGTTAAAAGTCCTGTTAACCACCCTTTAACTTTAAATCCTGCTAGTGCTACTAAGTAAAACACAATCGGAATTAATGCAACAAGTGCAGAAAGATATAAATTATCAGCAACCGGCTGTAATAATTGAGTGAATTTTTCCATAAATACACTTCTCCTTTGTATAAATATATTTTGTTTGGTTTGTGAAAATCTATTGTTTTTAACTACCAAATAATATGTTAACTAAAAATAAAATATTGTAAAAATTCTTAACTGTTTATTCTAAAGACTATTTCTCTCCGTCTCTTTAAATCAGATATATAACAGTTTTTTTGCTGTTACATTTTTTACTATTTAGATATAATAACTCTTTTAGATTTGATGGTAATTTGTCAACGATTTTCTTGTTTACATTAAATATTGTAGCACGCTTTCATTTAAATGTAAAGCGTTTTTTTAGTTATTTTTACAACATTCTTAAAAAATCCACTAATACCAAAGAAAATAATATATATTTTTTTGAAAAAATTAACGTTGTTTTTTTATAACAGTTCTATTTTAAGAAAATATTAATTATTAGAATCCATATCATAAAGTAATATTCTTCTATTATTTTATACTTCATATAATAAAAAAACATATTGTAATAAACTTTATCACAATATGTTTCTCTATATTTTTTATAAAATAATACGTAGTTTTTTAATATTTTTGTTTGTCTTTTAATACTCTATTAATTTCTTTATTTGCTTCTTTTTGCTTCAGTACATGACGTTTATCATAATTCTTTTTACCTTTAGCAACCCCTATTAATAGCTTAGCATAGCCATTTTTAATATAAAGTTTCAGTGGAACAATACTCATTCCTATTTCATTTTGAATATTAGTTAATGAAGCTATCTGTTTTTTCTTTAGTAATAATTTTCTTACTCTTAATGGTTCATGATTAAATCTATTTCCCTCTTCAAAATGAGAAATATGCATATTATAAACAAACATTTCACCTAATCTTGTTTGGCAATAAGAATCCTTTAAATTAATTCTTCCACGGCGGATTGATTTTATTTCTGTACCAGTTAAAACTAAACCTGCCTCATATGTTTCTTCTATGAAATAATCATGATTTGCTTTTTTATTCTGAGCTATTACTTTAATTTCTTTATTCATAATATCTTCCTCTACTTATTACTTATTATTGATTTATGTTTTAATATTTTAAAATCTATCTCCTGATTTTCTAAATCAACATTTGCGACTTTAACAATGACCTCATCTCCAAGTCGGTATACTTTTTTCTTTCTTCTTCCAATTAATATCATATTTTTTTGATCATACGTATAATAATCATCATTCATAGCTTTAATATGAACTAAACCTTCAATATTACTTCTCTCTAACGTTATAAATACTCCAAAGTTAGTAACACTAGAAATAATTCCTCTGAACGTCTGTTCTTGATATTTAAGCATATACTCACACTTTTTCATTCTGTCAACTTCACGTTCACAATCTACAGCTCGTTTTTCATATTCTGAAGAACTTTCTGCCAATTCTGGTAGTTTTGTTATGAATCTATCAATAGTTTTATCTGATACGTCTCCATTGAATAAATAAGTTCTTATCATTCTATGTACCAATAAGTCAGGATATCGTCTTATTGGCGATGTAAAATGAGTATAATATTTTGTAGCTAATGCAAAGTGTCCAATATTATTTGTAGAATATCTAGCTTGATTCATAGTTCTTAGTAAAATTGTAGAAAGCATCGGCTCTACCACTTCACCTTTGAATTTTCTAAGCATATTGGCAAGAATATAAGGTTCAATTTCTTCAATTTTTCCTTTTGTTCTATATCCTAAACTAGCCGCAATATCGAAAAATTGTCTAAGTTTTTCCATTTTTGGCTCTTCATGAATACGATAAATAAATGGTACTTGCATCCAGAAGAAATGCTCTCCAATAACTTCATTTGCACTTAACATGAAATCTTCAATAAGGCGTTCTGATATACCTCTTTCTCTCAGAACTATATCTAGTACTTCCCCATTCTCATCTACAACAACTTTTGATTCTGGTTTATCAAAATCAATTGCACCTCTAGTTTCTCTATTTTTACGAATTTTTTTTGATAATTCTAGCGCTGTATTTAACATCGGCACATACTCTTTGTATTCTTCTATAACTTCTTTGTTTTCCGCATAGACTTCATTAACTTTTTTATAAGTTAATCGTCCTTTAGATTTTATTACTGCTGGATAGATATCATAACTTTCAGGATAACCTTTTGAATTAAAATCAATATCACAACATATAGTATACCTCAATACATGTGGGTTTAACGAACAAATATTATTAGATAATTTTCTCGGTAGCATAGGTACAACTCTATCTGCTAAATAAACACTGCATCCTCTATTAGCTGCTTCTTTATCTAATGGGCTATCTTCCGTAACATATCTACTAACATCTGCTATAAAGACTTTCAATCTATAACCTTTTTTAGTTTTAACAACAGAAACGGCATCATCTAAGTCTTTTGCATCATCTCCATCAATTGTAACTACCATCTCATTTGTACAATCTCTATATTTATCTTCAAGTTTAATCTCTTCACTAATTTCTTGAGTCTGTTCAACTACATCTTTAGGAAATTCATTCGGAATATTATGTTTGTATATTACTGAAAGAATATCCACTCCAGGATCATCTTTATGACCTATTGACTTAATGATTATTCCTTTATAATCTTCAAAGCTAACCTTAGAATAATCAGTGATTTCTACCAATACTTTAGTTCCATCAACTAAATTAAAGTTTTTAGCATTTGTTATCTTAATATATTTTACAATATTTTTATCATCACTTTTAACAAACGAGAAGAACTTGGCGTTAGTTAGTGTTCCAACTGTATACTTAGTATTTCTTTCTAATACTTTTTGAACTATCCCTTCAAGATTACGATCATCCTTATATACACTATCTACTTTTACTAGTACTACATCACCAGTCATAGCACTTTGAGTGAATCCTTTGGGTACATAGACTTCTATTCCTAGATCTGCAGAATAAACAAAGGCAAAACCTTTTTGATGTAGTCTAATTATTCCTTCTACTTCTAGAGCTTCTTTAACATAAAGAAATTTTTCATTCGGTAATTGAGTTATTGCTAATTTTCGTTCTAACTTACCTACATTTTTCACTAATTCAACAAATTCTTTTGCTGACTCAATATTTAATCTTTCTTTTAAATCTTCTATACTTAAAACTTTTTCTTCTTTAAATATTTTTTCTATTTTCTCTAACATATAATCCTCCTTAATTTTAGATTATATAACACATAATTATTATAAAAATAAACCTAAAATGAAATTACATTTTAGGTTTATCATTGTTTAGTCTATAATTTTAACCAAGTAAGACACACTAGTGATATAAAAAATATTAGTCCTAGTACTACTGTAATTCTTTGTAAAACTAATTCAGCACCTCTTACTTTTTGTTTTCCAAACAGTTCTTCTGCTCCACCAGTTAATCCAGATAGACCACCTGATTTACTTTCTTGTAATAAAACTACTACAATTAACAGAATACTGCTCACTATTGCCATTGTCATTAAAAAAGTGTGCATACTCTCCTCCTAAAATAATCATTCGTTAATACAATACAATTTATATTAACACATTTTTTCAAAAAAAGCAAATTTATTAAACAATTCTAGTGAATATAATTCTACCTGAAGATGTTTGTAATACACTTTGTACTTCAACTTCAACAGTTTTACCGACAGCACGTTTACCATTTTCTACAACAATCATTGTACCGTCTTCAGTATATGCTACTCCTTGATTATTTTCTTTACCTTCTCTTAACACTTGAACTTTTAATTTTTCACCAGTAGTTAACATAGGTTTAACTGCATTACTTAAATCATTAACATTAAGAACTTTAATTGATTGTAAAGTAGCAAGTTTATTAAGATTATAATCAGTTGTTATAATTGCACATTTATATTTCAATGCATAATCTATTAATAAATTATCCACACCTTTATGCTCGTTATAATTGTATTTATTATCAATCTCAAGATCAATTTCTTTCATTTTTTGAAGGTGCTCAACACAATCTAACCCTAATCGACCTTTTGCACGTTTTAATGGATCTTCCGAATCTGAAATTAATTGTAATTCTTTTAATACAAATTCAGGAACTATAATTTTCCCTTCTAAAAACCCAGTTCTAGCAACATCTTGAACTCGTGAATCTATTAAGGCACTTGTATCAACAACTTTAGCTACTACTTTCTTAGTTTTCACTTTAGTTTCTTTTTCTTTTGGTTTAGATCCAAATTTAAACGCTGTAAGTATATTTAAAAATTCACCTTCACGTCTATATCCAAGTACTAATCCTAAGTATCCAAAAACAATATAAATCACAGCCGAAATAATTCTACCCATTATTCCCACACCAGCTATAACATCTACTCCTGATGAAAGTAAACTAGCTAACAGTAATCCAAGAATTAATCCTATTGTCGTGAAAACAATTTTTTGTATTGGTGTTCTAGTAAGACGATCTTCGATTCTTTTTAACATTGCTACAAATCTATCTGAAAATAATAAAGACATTAATACAAAAACTACTGTAGTTCCAATGGTAACAATAATTCTTAACATCGTCTCGCTCATTGATGTGAATATATTATAGTATATCAATGCGCTAGTTGAAAGTGTTCCTACTGTTATTCCTAAGAAAAAGGAAATAATAATTAAAACTTTTTTCAACATAAAAATCACTCCTTTTAATATTTAATTGTAAAACAAAATTATTAAGTATACTTTAATAATTTTATATCATAGTATAAAGAGATTTAAAACATCTCTTCTATTTATTCTACTACATTCTACTTAAAATTAACATAATTAATTTCAAAATAATTTAAGTTTTTTTATACTGATAGATGAATAGAGAAATAAATATACTAAATCTCTATTCACCTATAATAACTTATTTAAAACACATTGTTAAAAGCTATATCTAAACATTCTCTAATATCTTTTACCGGTATTATTTCAATTCCATCTGGGAAATCAGAATTTTTCATATTTCCAATTGGGACAATTACACGTTTAAATCCATGTTTTTTAGCCTCATTGATTCTTTGTTCAATTCTACTTACTCTTCTAACTTCACCAGTTAATCCAACCTCACCGATAAAACAATCATTCATATTTACAGCGATATCTTTGAAACTTGATGCAACGGCCATCACTACACCTAAATCTACAGCTGGATCATCAATCTTAACTCCACCTGATACTTTCACATAAACATCTTGTTGTTGTAATAAATAACCAGCCTTTTTTTCCAATACAGCCATTAATAAAATCAATTTATTATACTCTAATCCTGTTGAAATTCTTCTTGGGTTATTAAAGGCAGTTGGCGTTGTTAATGATTGAATTTCTACTAGAAGTGGTCTACTACCTTCCATAGTACTAATAATAGTTGCTCCAGCAAGATTTTTACTTCGTTCTTCAAGGAACATCTGTGAAGGATTAGCTAAATCTTCTAGTCCACTATGTTTCATCTCAAAAATACCAATCTCATTAGTAGATCCAAAACGATTTTTCACAGCTCTAAGTATTCTGTAGCTGTGTTGCCCTTCTCCTTCAAAATATAGCACTGTATCAACCATATGCTCAAGCATACGAGGCCCCGCAATAGTTCCCTCCTTAGTAACGTGTCCTACTATAAAGATAGCTATATTTAAACTCTTAGCAATCTTCATTAATTGTTGTGTACATTCTCTTACTTGTGTAATACTTCCCGGAGAATTTTCTAGATTAGGGTTATAAATTGTTTGAATTGAATCAATAACTAAAAACTGAGGTTTTATTTTTTTTACAACTTGATAAATTAAATTTAAATCAGTTTGAGCATAAACAAACAATTCATCCGTATTATTTTTTAATCTATCTGCTCTAATCTTAACCTGTCTAACAGACTCCTCTCCAGTTACATAAAGAACATCATGTTCTTTAGCTAAGTAAGCTGATATTTGAAGAAGTAACGTAGACTTACCAATACCTGGATCTCCTCCTAAAAGTACTAGTGATCCTCCTACAACTCCCCCACCTAAAACCCTATTTAATTCACCACTATCAGTAAGTGTTCGAGGTACATCCTGTGTAGAAACTGATTTTAGTTTTCCAGCTTCTACACGTTCTGTGTCATTTGTTTTAACTTCAAATTCTGTATGTTTAGTAGCCTTCTTTGCTTCAACTACTTCTTCCATAGATGCCCATTTTTTGCAATTAGGACATCTTCCCATATATTTCAAACTTTGGTAACCACAGGCATTACATTCGTATTTAACATTTACCTTTGCCATAATTACCTCTTAGTTTTCTTTACAACAAAGTTATCATTTTTATAATCAATATTAATAGTTCCAGTTAATTCAGGATTTCTTAATAGTTCTTCACTTAATAAATCTTCTATATTTTTTTGAATACTACGTTTTAATGGACGAGCTCCGTATTCTTTTATACTACCATCTTCAACGATTTTAGCCATGGCTTTTTTCGTAAGTTTAATAGTAATATCTCTATCTGCTAATCTCTTAGATAATCCATCAATTAATAACTCAGAAATTTTCTCTAATTCTTCTTTTTCAAGAGTTTTGAAGACAATAATATCATCTATTCTATTTAAGAATTCTGGACGATATTGTTTTTTCAATGCTTCCATCATAGTATTCTGAACATTTTTGTAATCATTTTTAATTGATTCACTTCCACCAAATCCTACGAATTTCTGATCACTTAATTCACTTACTCCAACATTTGAAGTCATGATGATGATAGTATTTTTGAAATCTACCACGCGCCCTGATGCATCTGTTAGACGCCCATCATCCAATACTTGTAATAAAATATTGAAGATAGATGGGTGAGCTTTTTCAATTTCATCAAATAGCACTACAGAATATGGTTTTTGACGAACTTGTTCAGACAATTGTCCCGCTTCTTCATAACCTACATAACCTGGAGGTGCTCCTACAAGTCTACTAATTGAGTGTGGTTCCATATACTCACTCATGTCAATACGTATCATATTATCTTCTGAACTAAATAATGCTTCAGATAAACTTTTCGCAAGTTCTGTTTTTCCTACTCCTGTAGGTCCTAAGAAAATAAAACTTCCTATCGGTCTATTAGGTGCTTTGAATCCACTTCTTGCTCTTCTAACTGCCTTAGCTAAACTTACTACTGCTTCATCTTGTCCAATAACTCGTTTGTGTAAAATTTCTTCTAGTTTTAAAAGTCTTTCACTTTCAGTTTCTGTTAATTTAGTAACCGGTACTCCAGTCCAAGCGGCAAGAACTTCAGCTACATGATCAGCGCTAATTTTAATTTTATCTTTTGATAAACTATCTTGCCAAGAAATTTTAAATTGTTCAATTTTACTAATTACTTGATTAACCTCATCACGTTTTTTAGCAGCTATTTCAAATTCTTGATTAATTACAGCTCTATCTTTTTCTTTATTTAAACGACTTAATTCATCTTCATATTCTTTAAGTTTTTCTGGAGATTTATAAAATCTTAATTTAACCTTAGAACAAGCTTCATCAATAAGGTCAATTGCTTTATCTGGTAAACATCTATCAGTAATATAAGTTGTACTCAACTTAACCGCTGCATCTAAAGCTTCATCTAAAATTTCCACATTATGATGTTCTTCATACTTATGACGTAATCCTTCAAGAATTTTAATTGAATCTTCTGTACTAGGTTCTTCAACTTTAATCGGTTGGAATCTACGTTCTAAAGCTGCATCTTTTTCAAAATACTTTCTATATTCTTCAGTAGTTGTTGCACCTATACATTGAATTAAACCACGTGATAAAGCTGGCTTAAGGATGTTTGATGCATCGGCACTACCTTCAGTTCCTCCAGCACCAATTATCGTATGAATTTCATCGATGAATAAAATAATATCCCCTGCTTCTTCAATTTCAGTAATGATATTTTTTAATCTTTCTTCGAATTCACCGCGATATTTAGTACCTGCAAGTAAAGTTCCCATATCAAGAACCATAACTCTCTTACCTAGTAAATTACTAGGTACATTTTGAGATACTATTCTTTCAGCTAAACCTTCAACAATAGCTGTTTTCCCTACCCCAGGTTCTCCAATTAATACCGGGTTATTCTTAGTTCGTCTATTTAAAATCTCTATCATTCGCGTGATTTCTTTATCACGAGCTAAAACAGGGTCCAGTTTATTATTAAATGCATCCTTAGTTAAATCTTTAGCTAGTGAATTTAGAGTTTTAGTTTTTGCTGAACTATCTTCTGAAGCTTCTAATTTTTTAAATCCATCAAATAATTTAGACAATATTCCTTGGCTTTGTTTTAATAGTTCAAATAGTTCCGTAATTAACACATCAACATTAACTCCTAGCTTATCAGTTAATAAACGAACCGCTGTTCCTGTTTTCTCATTAAGTAAAGATAATAGTAAGTGTTCACTTGTAACTACAAAACTAGATGTATCATCTGCAAATTGTTGACTTTTTTCTATAGTTCTAACAGCTCCATTAGTATAATCAATCTTCATTAGAACATTACGATAAAAATCAGTACCTTCTAATTCTGCTTCATAAAAGTCTACTACGCTTTTTCTGAAATCGTCATAATAAACACCATATTTATTAAGTGTTTTACATGCTAATGTATTATTCATACTCAACATAGCTAATAGTAAGTGTTCAGTCCCTACAGCCTTAACACCAAAATCATTAGCTTCTTCTTTTGCTGTCGTTAGCACCATAAGGGCTGTTTCATTAAATCTTATGTACATAACCTTATCCTCTCTTATTATATTTTATATTTGTTAAAAATCTTATTGTTAAATCTTTTAAATTTGCTTTTGTTTTAGAAATCATCTCTTCAGCACTATTTTCACCAATATGTTCTAAAAACTGATTATGCACTTCTGTAATAATCTCTACGCTATCTATAAAATGATTGTAATCAAATTTATCTATGTATTCTTTTTCAAGTAGAATTTTAGCTATTCTCACAGCTTCATCTACCTCTAAAATTTCATTATCTATTGTCTCAATTAAATAGTCTATGTAATCTTTATTTTTGTGAAGGGTTATTTTAGTAATTCTAATAAATCCTCCCCCTCCACGTTTACTTTCTATAATAAATCCATGCTCTGGAGTAAATCTCGTTTTTATTACATAATTTAATTGGGATGGTACACAGTCAAATTTTTGTGCGACATTACTTCTTTTAATAATTATATGATCCTCTGTTGCCTCATTAAATAAGTTCATAATATATTGTTCAAGAATATCTGTCATATTATTATTCATAAGGGCACCTCCTTTATTGACTAAAATTGACCTTTATTAAATTATACTACATCTACAATATTTTGTACACAAAAAACATTGATTTTTAAGCCTAAACACATAAAAAAAGAGAACGTTTTTATAAAATCGAAATATTATCTTAATCGATATTATAAAGTCATTCTCTTTTTAATTTTTTTTTAATTTCTATATCTAAATCACAATCTATATCTAACTAATTAATTATTTAATTTTGATTTCTATTAAATATTAAATTCATTACAATTGCAACTATTGTTCCTAGTACAATACCACTATCCGTGAACATACGAATAAAGCTTGGTAATTGTGAAAATGCTGTTGGTACTGTAGTAACACCAAGTCCCAATCCAACTGAACAAGCTATTATCATAAGATTTTCCTGTTTCGCAAAATCTGTATTACCTAACATCTTAACCCCATACGCAAGCACCATACCAAACATACTAATCATTGCTCCACCAAGTACTGGTTGAGGTATGATTGTAGCTAAAGCACCAATTTTTGGAATTGATCCAAAAACTAGAAGTAACAGTACCATTACATACATGACTTTTTTACTTTTTACTCCTGAAATTTGTACAAGACCTACGTTTTGAGAATAAGTAGTATACGGGAAGGCATTCACTAATGATCCAATCATAACCGCTAAACCTTCTGCTAAATATCCTCTTCTTAAATCAGGTTCTTTAACCTCTTGATTACAAATATTTCCTAGGGCATAATATACACCTGTCGACTCAATCATGCTAACTATTCCAACTATAACAAATGTTAAAATCGCACTCATATTGAATTCAAAACTAGCGAACTTAAACGGTGTTGGATGTTGGAACCAACCAGCTTGAGAAACTTCTGTTAAGCTTACCATTCCCATAAAACTAGCAATAATAGTTCCTGACACTAAACCTAATAAAATTGCTATCGATTGAATAAATCCAGTAGTAAATTTATAAATTACTAAAATAATTGCAAGTGTAATACATGCCAATACGATATTCTTTGGATTTCCAAAATCTTTTGATCCTTGTCCACCTGCAATATAGTTCATTGCAACTGGAACTAGCGTTATACCAATAATTGTTACAACACTACCTGTAACAACTGGTGGGAATAATTTAGCCACCTTCGCAAAAAACGGTGCTATTAATACAACAACCAACCCAGAAACGAAAATAGCTCCATACATAGTTGGTAATCCTGAGCTATTACCTATAGCTATCATCGGTGCTACTGCAGTAAAAGTACATCCAAGAACAACAGGTAAGCCAATACCTGTAAATTTACCTTTATAAACTTGTAGAAATGTAGCTACCCCACACATGAAAATATCAACTGATACCAAATAAGTTGTTTGTTCTGCTGAAAGACCTAATCCACCAGCCACAATTATCGGAACAATAACTGCTCCTGCATACATTGCTAGTACATGTTGTAAACTTAAAATAAAAGTTTTCAAAATTCTTATCTCCTTAGTTATATATTATTTTTTGACAAATATAACTATATAAATACAAAAAAACGCCTATAATTACTTATAGGCGATTTATAATTCTACTACAAATAAATACTTTAAAACTAGTTTAAAGTAAAATATAATAATAAGAATGCCCATAGTCATCAAATTTACGGTCTGATGGTAGAAACTTGCAAGCCATATTCTTGCCTTTATATGTGCTATATTTTGTCTGTACAATATATAATAACAATTTTCAAATTGATTTTCAAGTGTTATCTATAATTTATTTTATATTTTTATTATTTATCATAGAAGAATTTAATATATTATTAGATTCTCAACTAGAATATTTAAGCCACAATAACTATTCTATTACTTTCAATTTCCCTCTAAAATCATCTAGACTAGAGTACCCTTTTTCTTTCATTACTTCTTGAAGTTCTTTAGTTAGTCTAGCAAAAACTGAAACTCCTTCTTTGTGAAGAGTTGTTCCTACTTGCACTAAATCAGCACCACATAGGATATGTTCAAATACATCTTTACCATTTATAACACCACCAGTCCCAATAATTTTTATATTAGGATTCAAGCGTTCTCTAAATGCACGAACATTAGCTAATGCTGTTGGTTTAATATATTCTCCACCTAGTCCACCAAATCCACCTTTTGGCTTGATAACTACTTGTTCTTTATCTAAATCAATATATAAACCATTCCCTACACTATTTACACTATTGACATATGTAAGAGGATATTTATTAAGAATTTTAGCCATTTCATCAAAATGAGCAATATCAAAATACGGAGGTAATTTTACCCCAATAGGTTTTGTAAAGAATGTGAATACCTCAGCTAATAATTTGTCTGTAAGTTCAAAATCATAAGCAATCTGAGGCTTTCCTGGCACATTTGGACATGATAGATTAAATTCAGTCACACCTTCATATTCACTTTCTTGAATTTTCTTTAATAGAGCAATATTTTCATCATAACTCATACCAGTTACCGATAAAAACTGTAATCTGGCACCAGCTCTTTGACGTTCAATAACATAATCTAAATAATAATCTAAACCATTATTCGGCAACCCCATAGAATTTATACTTCCTAATCTAGTATCATAATATCTAGGCTCCGGATTACCTTCTCTATAATCACGAGTTGCAGTTTTTGTAACAAAAGCACCCACTTCACTAGCTACTAATTCATCTAGTTCCTTAGTCGTCATACAGTGTACCCCTGATGCATTCATTAATGGGTTAGATAATTCTACATCTAAAAAATTTGTTTTTAACATTCTTCATACCTCCTATGTATACTAATAACAGTTTATCATAAAATACTTTTAATAACCATTGATAAAATTAGTTTTAGTTTGTATTAAAATAAAAAAGAAGAATTATAGAAAATCAATTTTATCTATAATTCTCCTTATTTAATTTTCTGATCTAAAATAAACAATTCTTAATTATGCTTCTAGATACTTAATGATATCTAAATATAAATTATCCATCTTTGGTAATATATCTTTTATTCTATCAGAATGTCCTTCTTTTAACCAAGAAGTAGGTTTTTCATATAATACTTCTGTCTTATCTTCTCGCTTAATAAGTAATAATTTAAGTGGTAGGTTAAAACTTAGATATAAATCATCTTGCATTAGTAATGTTCCTACTTTTGGGTTACCAAATACTACATATTGAATATCCTCTAATTCTAAATCAACATTTTTAGCATATTCACCTTGGTTTATATTTAAAAATTGATGAATATTATTTTTTTCTAAATATTCATCTACTTTTGATTTTACATTGACAAATTCGTCATTAATTAGATATTTTTCCATAATTTACCTCTTTTTTACTATTATTAAGTTTATTTGATTTCATAATACACTAATTATCTACTTTTGTCATCAATTTAGTTTTTAAGAAACTTATGTGTTTTATCATTAAAGAAGTTATATTTCTAAATTCACCAGTGTACTATCCATTAATATCATCAATAACTTCTTTTAATAGTTCATATGAATGATGTTGTGCTTCTTCATCATAAATATATGAATTTATCATTAATTCATCGAACTCTACCCTACGTTTTAAATCAATAATCTGATTTTTCACCGTTTCCTTATTCCCAATAAATGAGATTTTTGTCATCTGACTAACCACAGATTTCTCATGATCAACTATCTCATCATGTTCAAATGCAATCGGTCCAAAATGTGGAACTTTAGTTGTAGCGATATAATTTTTCCAAACAGCTTCTTCCGATTGTACTGGAGGAACCATTCCTTGAGGATTACTTGTAATGATGTTTAAAAATGATTGAGTCTGAGTTGTTGATAATTTTTTTGCTTCTTCATCAGTATCTGCAACAACTGCATTAGCACCTAAAATTACATACGGCTCGCTTAAAACTTCTGATGGTTTGAAGTTATGTCTATAAATTGCTACTGCATTTTCCATCATAGCTGGAGCAAAATGTGATGCAAATGCATAAGGTAGTCCTAGTTCAGCAGCTACATATGCACTATCAGTACTAGATCCCAGAATATATAGTGGAACATCAAGCCCAGCTGCTGGATATGCATGAACAGGTCGCTTATCTTTAAAATACTCTGACAGTTCTACAACTTCTTTTTTAAAATCCATCTCTCTATTAGTATTTCTTCTAATAGCTCGCGCAGTGTTATAATCAGTACCCGGTGCACGCCCTAAACCTAAATCAACTCTATCTGGATATAAAGTTTCCAAAGTTCCATATTGTTCTGCAACTATATATGGACTATGATTAGGTAACATCACACCACCCGAACCTACTCTAATATTACTAGTGTTATCTAGTGTACGTTGGATTAATAACTGCGTTGCACTACTAGCTACACTTTTTGTATTATGATGTTCTGCAATCCAATATCTTTCATATCCCAATTCATCAGCCTTTTTAGCTAATCTAATCATTGCATCTATTGCATCTTTAAAATTTTCTCCCTGTCTTAATGGAGCTAAATTTAAAATTGAAATTTTCATAGTTGTCTCCTTACTTATTATTTGTAAATATTTTAATATGAATATATAGCTAGATAAAAATATCCTTTTGAGCTAAATTCTTAATACACTCATCATAGTATTCTGCATCATGTTCTTTATAAATTGGCTTATTTATTTTATACTCTTTTAGATCATTGTGAGGAGCACAAATTTTTCCTCTATAATTTTTATCTAGCCATTCTTTACTAACATTATAGCCTCTATTCTTCATTTCCTGCATGATTAATTCATGATACTTAAAAAGGAAAAATGGCTTATGTTCAAATACATAATCTACCGTTGCATGTTTCTTACCCCAACCATCTCCTCTTAATGCACAACACTCTCTATGCTGACCTAAAAGTTGTTGCCTTGGTAATTTTGATATTAGTTCTTCATGCCAAAGTCTCATTTTGTCCTCCATTGATAAAAATAGATTCTTCCAAATATTTATTTGGATATTTCTTTAGAAGATATTTTACTTCTTTTATCAAATCTTCTTTTTTATATTTATTATTATGATATTCTTCAATCATTTCAAAAAAATTATCTTTTTCTTCTTTTGTTGCATATTTTTTAAAATATCCCCAGACATGATGCAATGCATTCGTTACTTGTCCTTTATCTTCAGGTAAACTTACAGCTTGTTTTATAAGCTCACTGATTTTATTTTGGGATACTTCTTCTTGCTTTAAATATGTTCTAATTTCTAAGTATATTTTACTTGAATGGCTTAAAACAAGATATTTATTTTTTGCCCATAACTTTTGACATTGAACTCTTTCTTCTTTACTATTCATTTTATCCTTTCGAAAACAGTTTATTTTTAATATCCATATTATATTATATCTTAAGCTTTTTTACTACATATTGGTATCACAATATATGTAGTAAAAAAGTTCCTTATTAAGTTATATATTAATAAGGAACCTTTTTATTAGATTTTTGTTGTATTAAATTTAACCATGTTCTTTTTATTTGCTACGTCCATTTTTATACGCAATAAATTTAATAGATTGTCATTGTCAATCGATACTTTTCCCGAGTCGTCTACTTGAATTGCAAGGTATTGTTTTTCTTTTGCCAAATAATCCATGCCTTGTAGATTCACATATCCATCACCTTTGAAATCAACCGATGCTAAATAAAAAATAAATTTAGAAAATCCTTTTTCTGCAATATTTTTACTTGTTGCATTCATTTGAGCTAATGGCTCAAAAAATGTTTTGTAGTTTGGTTTATAAGTAGCTTTAACCGTGTATTGATATGTATCGATCGTTGGAGCGATTAAAGATAAGTAGACAGTATTACCCTCAACTTTATAATCTATAAAATCATAAGCTCCAGCTTTACCATAAGCATTACCATTAACTTTTAGAATCATAGGACCATATTCATTCATATCATAATTAATATTTTGATATTTAAAATTAACATTTTCTTCCGATGAAATCATGGACTGTTTTAAATCATTCCAAACTTTTTTATACATTTCTCTTTGATTATCGAATCCTGCTGCTTTCACAATAACATCGATATTTTCTTGGTTTACATAGAAAGCATCAACAACTTTAAGTGCTTCTTGGACTTTTTTATCAGTTATGATTTTACGTTTTTCTTCTAATTTACTCTGAGCTCTCTTTAATCCAGTTAACTCGTGGTCAAAACTTTTTCCAGTATTTTGCTCAATATAAGTACGTTTAGTACCAACAGGTGACACTTTTGCATTCCAATCAAAATCTTTACCTGGTCCTTCAACAGTTTTTTGTTTTTGCTCACTCTGCTTATTTTCAGTTGATTGTTTAACACCACAACCAACTACACCAATAGATAACAGTGTTGCTACTGAAATTAATAAAATATTTTTCTTCATATACTTTCCTCCTAAATAACTACAAAATTATAGTCACTATAATTATAACATAACAGTAAAAAAAAGAAATGATATCTTTAATATACACTTCTTTTTAAAATTTTTTTTACTTTTAAAATACCAATGAAATATTTCCATATAATATAATTCTAAAAATACCTATAATAGCTAAATGTATTGGATAATAGTAGTAAAAGAACCACTTAGAACCAATGTGTTTTCCTCTAGTACCATCATATCTCATTAATAATGGTAGGGAGAATAAAGTTGCAAACTGTAATACTCCATAAAATACATCTATAAATATAATATAAATAGCTGCATAAACACTTATCCAAATAACATAGTCAAATATTTGTTGTTTTTTATTCCCTCTATGATTATATAGGAAGAATGGCATCATTAGAGCTATAGAAGACCAATCCGCTACAAACGTTAATAAACAGAAAACAATAATTGCTAAAATCTTTAATGTATTATTTATCTTCTCATTTCTAAAGATTGCGATTAATGCAACCGACATCGCTAATGGGAATAAGACACTCGTTTTATTAAATATACTTCCTGTAGTTATATCAAATGTTATTCCTAAACCAAAGCAAAAAGCAAAGTGACTGACAACAGCAAAACTCATAATTCTAAAGAAATATTTCTTAATATCTTTTGTATAATAACATCCTTCTGCTATAAAATACCACATAATTGGAGCTGTTAAACGTCCTACTATGTGCATCAGTACTGGAATCGGTTCTTTAACTAAACCTGGATATAATAGCCACGCTAAATGATCAATTGTCATAGCAATTATAGCTATATATTTTAACTGCGTTCCATCAAACCTTAAATTCTTCATTTTCTTCCTTTCTATACTATTTTGACTTTATTTAAAAATATTAGTTAATATATTGCTCACAAATTTAATATAATAAGAATGCTATAAACTACCTTAACACATATTATCATATTAATATGCTTTATACAATTATTTATCTAAATAATATATATAATTCTAAAATAAAAAAGACTTTCGTCTTTCTTATCTAAACATAGCTATTTCTAGACTATCCATATATTGAGCTAATGACTTATTAAATTTTTCATAGTCAGCTACTTGAAATTCTTCTGTAACACAAGCTACTGAACATCTAGCTACTTGTAGTTGATTAAAAAATGTTATCATTAATGGTACACCTATTATTTTAGAAATACCACGTATAGTCATCTTTCCAGCTTCTTCTAAGTCCATAACTTGTTCTTTTGAATTTATATTTACTATTTTATCATCAACAAGAACTTCAACATTCTCATAATAGTCATAAGCTAATTTAACTCCTTTACAGATATGTTCCCAATCAACTCTATAAGTCAAGCTATATTCTGCTAATAACCATCCATTTTCTTTCTCTACACCTAGTAAAAGCATATTATTCATCTCCTAATATTCACAACATATTTTATTTATAATTTAATTATATTCTAACTTAAACTTATTAGCAACAAAAAAATGCCTAAGTTATTTCACTTAGACACTTTATATTTTATCTTTCTTTTGTCAAAATACCATCTTTCATTCGATAAACATGATTGCATTTTTCTATCATCCTATTATCATGTGTTACCATAATAATTGATTTGTTTTTTTCTTTACACTCTTTTGAAAGTAAATCTACGACTTCAAACGCTCTATCTGAATCAAGACTTGCTGTTGGTTCATCAGCTAAGATAATTGCCGGATTATTGTAAAGAGCTCTAGCAATAGCTAATCGTTGTCTTTCTCCACCTGATAAATCTTTGGGTAATTTATTTTCTAAATGATCTATTCCTAATTCTTTAAATAGAGATTCTTGATCTTGTAATGTTTTTTTTCTTTTCTTATTGATTCTATCTACTAATTCTAACTGTTGTTTTGCTGTTAAAAATGGAACAAGATTAGATGCCTGCAGAACAAATCCAATATCATTAAATCGTAACTTTGCTCTTTCTTTCTCAGACAAATTAGTATAATCTTTTCCGTTAATAATTATTTGACCTTTAGATGGTGTTTGTAAACCTCCAGCTAAAGTTAAGAAAGTTGATTTACCTGAACCTGATGGACCGATAATCGCAATAAATTGACCCTCTTCTATTTTAAAATTGGTTTCTTTCAAAGCTTCTATTTCTTTATTTCCATCCTGATATGATTTAGTTACATTTTTAAATTCTAATACATTCATTTGACACCTACCCTATTGCTTTTAATGGATCAATTTTTCTAATAGCTAAAACAGAGAATAACGTTCCAACTAAAGAAAAAATAATCAAACTAACGAAAATAATACTGTAATAAAGTCCATTCCCTAGAAATGGTACTGCTGATGGCAATACAAGTGATGTTCCCCATGTTCCAACCAAACCTAGTATACTTCCAACTAATGAAAGTAAGAATGTTTGCGATAAAACAGAAATTTCAATAATTCCATTCGAGATTCCTTGCGCTTTCATTATACCAAAAACAGGTGTTTTCTGAATAGTAAGTACATACATGAAAATACCTATAATAATAGCAGAAATCACTATTAAGAATCCTATCATTAGTCCAAACGTTAAAATCTGAGCACTATAACCAGGTAATTCATTAATAAAATCAGCTATACTAACTTTTTGGAAAATAGAACTGTTGTAATCCTTTAATTCTCCTTTTACTACAAAAGCATTAATTATAGGATTATCAATTGATTTATTATCACCATATTTCAACACTTGAAAATCAATAATATTCATATATATCACTGGAGCTACATTAAATCTAGATTTTTCTGTATAACCTACTATTTTTAATTTAGTATCAGAATTTGCTGTTTTAATTGTATCTCCAATAGCAAAGCCTTCTTTTTCAGATAAGCTTTTTTCAATCACTACTTCATTTTTCGCTTCAAAAATTCTTCCTTGAATTACTGGTGGTATTAAAAAGCTTCCATTGTTAACTCCAAAAATACTCACTTTTTGTTTAACATCCTTATTTAAATTCTTTTCAGTCATGGCTACTGTAGCCATCTGGCTAAAAGGTTCAACATTATTCGCAGATAAAGATTCTTTATCTGATAATTTCAGATTAGATAAACCAATAGTTTTATTTGCTTCTGAAGAAAGCAATACCGTATCCGCCTTCCAATGATCAATTGAAGATCTATTCTGATCTATCAATCCAAAAGCTAATCCAGATAAGAAAAACATCAAATAAGAAACTAGTGTAAGTAATCCTACAATAAGACTATACCTGAGCTTAGCATCCTTTATTTCATTAATAGCTAAAAACATTTTTTCTCCTTAAATTTTATTTGAATTTGTATAACCAAGTTCTTTATCCTTAGCATATAAAATTCACTTAATAAAGTCAAATTATTAAGCTTCAATAACATTATAGTATCGTTTCAATACATACTTTCACAATATAATTTATACTCTCTTTATAGCAATTAAAAAGCCCTTTAGATTATTCTAAAAGACTTGTTTATTGATAAAAAATTAATATTTTCCATACAATTATTTAAACTATTTTTAAAATTTATTCTTATTAATCCAGTTATTTACTATACTAGCAATTTCAATAGGATGCTTAATATACATCTCATGGCCACAATTTTCCACTAACTCAACATCAAAATATTTCGGAAGTTTATCTAGTGAAATCTTTCTCCATTCAGGTTCTTCCTCATATGCCGGAGCTATAAATAATACGTCTTTTGATTCTAAATTTCTTTGATATGATCTAATTGCTCGACGTAATTTAAGTAAATAAGAAACTTTTTCAAAATCTAAATCTAATTCAAATTTGTCAGAAGTATTATTATAACGATAAGAATTTCTTAATGCTTCTTCTAGATTTTCTGACCAATAATACGACTTAGATTTTTCATTAGCTATAACTTCTTCCAAATTTGAAAAAGTATGCTGACTAAAATAATCTTTTGTCGCTTCTATCTCATTTTCAAGAGGCATAATTACATCTAAATTTAAATAACCTCCATCAAGTAAAATAAGTTTAGTTACTTTCGGACAACGTGATGCTAAAAATCTAGCTAAATCACCACCTAGTGAATGACCAATCAGATAAACATCTTCACAATCTCTTACTTCATCATTAAACCAATTTTGAAGTTCTTTTTTATCTTGTATTATTTCTTTATAAGGATTTAAAAAAATAGTTTCTACTTCAAGCTCTTGAAAGAAATCCTTTGCGAAATAATAATTACTGCCTAAACCACCTATAAAATATATTTTAATTTTTTGATTCATTAATTCTTCCTTCTCCTAAAATAAATTAATTTATTTAAAAATACTATAAACGATTATATACTAAAACTTATTAATTAAAATTTTTTAAAATAATAATTAGTAATATACTAATTATAAATAAGAGAAACTGAACTCCGAAAATAACTAACACAAACTTATAAAAAGATATATACTTACGAACTTGGATAGTAGTATTAAAAATAGACTCTCGAAATCTCTCATCACTTTCAAATGAAATAATATACTCCCCTTCATCAGCTTGAAAACAATAAAATTCTACTCTTCTCCAAATAACCCCTAGACCTTTAGATCTATAAAATACTTCTTCTAGACATTTTTTTTCACAAGTATTTTTATTAACAACAGTTATCCTTAAATCTCTAATGTTAGTAAAAGAATACCTCTTATCTTTTATCCAAATAGAGTATTTTCCACTTTTTTTGATAATAAATTCCTCTTTTTTAATCCCGGTAGATAATTCACAAATTGCTTTATTTCTAAAAAATTTTACAATAATTAAACTACAAATAAATAATAAGACTATTAATATCAACGCTAATAAATAAATTATAGTATTCACAATCTTCTCCTTTTCCTAAATAACTTATAATGATAAATTATATACTTGTAATATTATTATAAGCTATTTACTTTATGAGAACAATAGGAAATTAATAACCTATGATATATGATAGCAATTTTATAAATAATATATCCAAAATACTATTATTCTTATACCTATACCTGATTCTAAAAACTCTATTTAGCATAATTAATAAAAAATCGAAGCTAATTTCTTAACTTCGACTTTTTACTATTACTCAATATCCCTAGAGTAATTAGGTTTTATTTTAATAATATATAAATTATTTAAATTTATTATATTATTTCCCCTATACTACCTTTAAACTTATTATACACCTCTTACAGATTTTCTGCAAGGATTTATTAAAAATAGTACGTATTTTCTAATAAAAATACAAAAAAAAATGATTTTACAGTGAAAATACAATATTAATACATATAATATTTTGAAACTAACAAATAACTCTAATTAAATATGAACATTATGTAAATCTATATTTAATATATAAAAAAAGCAAGGTGAAATTCACCTTGCTTTATGTGTTTCAATTCAATTATTATTTAACGATTGAAGTTACAACACCTGAACCTACAGTACGTCCACCTTCACGAATTGAGAAACGAGTTCCTTCTTCGATCGCGATTGGAGAAATAAGTTCTACGTTGATTGATACGTTATCCCCAGGCATTACCATTTCAGTACCTTCTGGTAAAGTAACTACACCAGTTACGTCAGTAGTACGGAAGTAGAATTGAGGACGGTAGTTTGTGAAGAATGGAGTGTGACGTCCACCTTCTTCTTTAGATAATACGTACACGTCAGCTACGAATTGAGTGTGTGGAGTGATTGTTTTAGGAGCTGCTAAAACTTGTCCACGTTCGATATCTTCACGAGCAACACCACGTAATAATGCACCGATGTTATCTCCTGCTTCAGCGTAATCTAATAATTTACGGAACATTTCAACACCTGTTACAGTAGTTGAAGCTGGTTCTTCAGTTAATCCAACGATTTCTACTACGTCTCCAACTTTAACTTGTCCACGTTCAACACGTCCAGTAGCAACTGTACCACGACCTGTGATTGAGAATACGTCCTCAACTGGCATCATGAATGGTTTAGCGTTATCACGTTCTGGAGTTGGGATGTATTCGTCAACTGTTTCCATTAATTCGATGATAGCTTTTTCTGCATCAGCATCTCCTTCAAGAGCTTTAAGAGCAGAACCTTTGATTACTGGTAGTTCATCTCCGTCGAATCCGTATTCAGATAATAGTTCACGAACTTCCATTTCAACTAATTCTAATAACTCTTCGTCATCAACCATATCACATTTGTTTAAGAATACAACGATTTTTGGTACTCCAACGTTACGAGATAATAGGATGTGCTCACGAGTTTGAGCCATTGGTCCATCTGTAGCAGCGATTACTAAGATAGCTCCGTCCATTTGAGCAGCACCAGTGATCATGTTTTTAACATAGTCAGCGTGTCCTGGGCAGTCTACGTGTGCGTAGTGACGGTTTGGAGTTTCGTACTCGATGTGAGAAGTGTTGATTGTGATACCACGTTCTCTTTCTTCTGGTGCGTTATCGATTGAAGCGTAGTCTTTAGCTTCTCCACCATAAGTTTTTGCTAATACAGTAGCGATAGCTGCTGTTAAAGTAGTTTTACCGTGGTCAACGTGACCAATTGTTCCAATGTTAGCATGTGTTTTACTACGGTCAAATTTTTCTTTTGCCATTTTAAAAATGTCTCCTTCAAGTTAATAAAATTTTAATTTTTTAAAATTAGTCACATAGCATTCTATGATAACTATATTTTATAATGTTACAACGAAAATTGCAACTATAAAGAATAATTTTTATTATCCTTTATTTTTTTTGATAATTTCTTCAGAAATTGATTTAGGTACTTCTTCGTAGTGGTCGAATACCATTGAGTAAGTACCACGTCCTTGAGTTGAAGAACGTAGAGAAGTTGCATATCCGAACATTTCAGATAATGGTACTGAAGCACTTACTACTTGTGCGTTACCACGAGCTTCCATACCTTCAACACGTCCACGACGTGAAGTGATGTCTCCCATGATATCTCCTAAGTATTCTTCAGGCATTACAACTTCAACTTTCATGATTGGTTCTAAGATTACTGGGTTACATTTTTTAGCAGCTTCTTTAAGAGCTAATGATGCAGCAACTTTGAACGCCATTTCAGATGAATCGACATCGTGGTATGATCCATCGAATAATTTAGCTTTAACGTCGATTAATTCGTATCCAGCTAATACCCCGTTTGCCATAGAGTCTTTTAATCCTGCTTCTACTGCTGGGATGTATTCACGTGGAACTACCCCACCAACGATAGCATTTTCGAATTCAAATCCTGCACCTGGCTCATTTGGAGTGAACTCAATCCATACGTCCCCGTATTGTCCACGTCCACCAGATTGACGAGTGAATTTACCTTGTACTTGTGCAGCTTGTTTGAATGTTTCACGGTAAGATACCATTGGAGCACCTACTGTACATTCAACTTTAAATTCACGACGCATACGGTCAACGATGATGTCTAAGTGAAGCTCACCCATACCTGCGATGATAACTTGTCCAGTTTCTTCGTCAGTTCCAGCACGAAATGTTGGGTCTTCTTCTTGTAATTTTTGTAAAGCTGTTGACATTTTATCTTGGTCAGCTTTTGATTTTGGTTCAACTGAAAGTTGGATAACTGGTTCTGGGAATTCCATTGATTCAAGAATAACTTCGTTTTTCTCGTCACAAAGTGTGTCCCCAGTAGTAGTATCTTTAAGACCAACAGCTGCAGCGATATCACCAGCGTAAACTTCAGCGATTTCGTTACGAGTGTTAGCGTGCATTTGTAGGATACGTCCTACACGTTCACGTTTACCTTTAGTTGAGTTTTTAACGTATGAACCAGATGATAAAATACCTGAGTACACACGGAAGAAAGTAAGTTTCCCTACGAATGGGTCAGTCATAACTTTGAAAGCTAATGCTGAGAATGGCTCTTCATCTGAAGAGTGTCTTTCTACTTCTTCATCAGTATCTGGGTTAACCCCTTTAATAGCAGGTACGTCTAATGGAGATGGTAAGTATTCTACTACTGCATCTAGCATTGGTTGTACACCTTTATATTTGAATGCTGATCCACATACTACTGGGAAGAATTCTACAGATAATGTAGCTTTACGAATTGCAGCTTTAAGCTCGTCAATTGTAATTTCTTCTCCACCTAAGTATTTTTCCATGAAGTCTTCATCGAATTCTGCAACAGCTTCGATAAGTTTTTCACGGTATTCTTCAGCTTGATCTTGGTATTCAGCTGGGATTTCTTTTTCAACAAGATTTTCCCCAACGCTACCTTCGTTGTAGATAGCTTTCATCTCAACAAGGTCGATTACACCTTCGAATAGATCTTCAGCTCCGATTGGAAGTTGAATTGGGTGTGCGTTAGCTTGTAATCTGTCGTGGATTGTTCCTACAGAGTATAGGAAGTCAGCTCCTGTTTTATCCATTTTGTTTACGAATACGATACGAGGAACTCCATAAGTTGTAGCTTGACGCCAAACTGTTTCTGTTTGTGGTTCAACACCTGATTGCGCATCTAATACTGCTACTGATCCATCAAGTACACGAAGTGAACGTTCAACCTCAACTGTGAAGTCTACGTGTCCCGGTGTATCGATGATGTTGATACGGTGGTTTTTCCATTGAGCAGTTGTTGCAGCAGATGTAATAGTGATACCACGTTCTTGTTCTTGTTCCATCCAGTCCATTTGTGAGTTACCATCGTGAGTATCTCCGATTTTGTGGATTTTCCCAGTGTAGAACAAAATACGCTCTGTAGCAGTAGTTTTACCTGCGTCGATGTGAGCCATGATACCGATATTACGAGTATCTTTTAAAGAAAATGCTCTAGTCATGAGTCAATTTTCTCCTTTCATAAATTTTTAAATGTTTTGAGTAATTTGTCTTTTATAGTGAAAAACTCAAGCTATAAAATAGCTTGATATTCACCCTATAATTACCAACGATAGTGAGCAAATGCTTTGTTAGCTTCAGCCATTTTGTGAGTATCTTCACGTTTCTTAACAGCTGAACCAGTGTTATTTGCTGCGTCTAAAATTTCATTAGCTAAACGTTGTTCCATAGTTTTTTCTCCTCTTAAACGAGAATAGTTAACTAACCAACGTAGACCTAATGTAGTTCTTCTTTCAGCACGTACTTCTACTGGTACTTGGTAGTTAGAACCACCAACACGACGAGCACGAACTTCAAGAACTGGCATAATGTTGTTTAATGCTTCTTCGAAAACTTCCATAGCATCACGTCCTGATTTTTCTTTAATTAAATCAAACGCTGAATATAAAATTCTTTGTGCTGTACCGCGTTTCCCATCTAGCATTAATTTGTTAATCAATTTTGTAACTAATTTTGAGTTATAAATTGGATCTGGCAAAACGTCACGTTTTGCAACTGGACCTTTACGTGGCATAGTGTCTGCCTCCTTTCACGAATTCTTTTTATCAAATTTTTATCTTATATTATTTTTTCTCTTTTGGTTTTTTAGCACCGTATAGTGAACGTCCTTGTTTACGGTCGTTAACTCCTGCAGTATCTAAAGCTCCACGGATGATGTGGTAACGTACCCCTGGTAAGTCTTTTACACGTCCCCCACGAATAAGTACAACACTGTGTTCTTGTAGGTTGTGTCCGATACCTGGGATATATGCTGTTACTTCGATTTGGTTTGATAAACGAACACGTGCATATTTACGTAAAGCTGAGTTAGGTTTTTTAGGTGTCATAGTCCCAACACGAGTACAAACTCCACGTTTTTGAGGTGAAGAAATGTTAGTTTCTTTCTTTCTTTGAGAGTTGTAACCTTTGTTAAGTGCTGGTGAATCTGATTTCGATACTTTTGATTTACGAGGTTTACGAACTAATTGGTTAATAGTTGGCATTTTCCTGATTTCCTCCTTCCCTTGATACTTTTTTATGATTCACCTATCCAGGTGTATCACATTTTTAAATTTTTTATAAGCCATAGTGGCTTTACACAGAGTGCCGTAACACTCACGTACTAAATAATACCACTTTTATTTTTTCTTGTCAACACTTTTTTAAAAATTTTTTATATCTTTTTTCACTTGCTATTATCCTATTTTGTTTTCACACTTAACCAGGTGTATCATTTTATTAATATAAAAAAACACTTCCAGGTGTTTCACAATAGTATTTTAATAAACTATTCCAGGTGTTTCATTTCCAACTTTAAAATTTGTTATTTATTAAAATTTATTATTTTATAGAAATAATTAAATTATACTCTTGTTAATTAAAACGATTACAAGTATAATATAACTATAAAAATATATATGGAGGGATATTTATGATAGAAATTAAAAATCTTACCGTGAAATTTGATTCAAAGTGTGCCGTTGATAATTTGAGTTTCACCATTAATGATGGAGAGATATTCGGACTTATCGGGCATAACGGAGCTGGTAAGTCAACTACAATTAAATCTCTAGTTAGTATATTAGAGCCTACTTCGGGTGATATATATTTTAATAAGCTACCTTTAAAAAATAATAGATTAGCGTGTAAAAAGCAAATTGGTTATGTACCTGACTCACCTGATATGTTTCTTACATTATCAGCCTTTGAATATTGGTCATTAGTCGCTAGCATATATGAAATTGATAATAAAACACGAGATGATATTCTTAATAGGTACTGCAAATTATTTAATATGGTAGGAGTTGAACATCAGGAGATTAGTTCCTTCTCTCACGGTATGCGACAAAAAGTATTCGTAATTGGTGCCCTATTGTCAGAACCTAAATTCTGGATTATGGATGAACCGATGACTGGATTAGATCCACAAGCTGCATTTGACTTAAAAAACTTGATGAAAGAGCATGCTTCAAAAGGAAATAGTGTGCTATTTTCTACTCATGTCTTGGAGGTCGCAGAACATCTATGTGACAGAATTGGTATCCTTAGTAAAGGAAAACTTGTTTTTATCGGTACACTTAACGAGCTTAAAGAACAATTTCAGGGAGATAATTTAGAAGAAATTTATCTTAATATAGTAAAAAATTCAAATTCAAATTTTTTAGGTGGTGATTAAACATGAGATTCAATGTAATAAAAGAATTATTCTTAACGAATCTTCTTTATAGTTTTTCACCTCAAAGAATAAAATACAGAAAAAAATTTAGTGAAAAGAACGATATAAGACATAATCTTTTTAAAAATGTATTAATGATGAATTTTTTTAATTTCTTAAATATTTTATTTGTATTTTCAATGTTTTCTCGTGGTTTTAACTTTTCTGGACCGGGATATCGAAATATACTTTTCTTTATTTTATTATTAGTGTTTATTCAGATTTTAAATAATTTTATCAATATGTTTTACGAAAGTGATGATACATTAGCAATTATTCACTTACCTGTTACAGGATCTGAAATATTTTTTAGTAAATTGTTCACTCTACTTTCACAAGTTATTAGTAATTTTACTCCTCTAATAGTTATAAACTTGGTTATTGGATTAAATACAGAGTTTTCAATTCAAAAATTTTTCTTCGTATTAGTATATAGTTTTGCATTTATGATTACTTTAATATGTTCTATTATGACACTACTTTCATTTATTACTTATATCCCAAATTTTAAGAAGAATAAAGGGAAAGTTAATGCAGTTACAATCTTTATTGGATTAATAGCTTTAATAGGATACATATTTAATTTTGCTCATACTTTTAAAAGTAGTGGTTCTGAATATAAAGGGGATTTATTTTTAAATATACTCGTGTTAGATATTTCTATGACCTATACTTATTTAATAATAACTATAATCCTAGCAGTTATCTCTTTCTTTACTACTTATGTATTCGTAGTAAAAAAATACATGAAAAACTTATATAGAATATCAGGTAGTACATATACATCTAGTTCTAAAGCTGTAAAAATTAAAGAAAATACTAATAGTACACCAACTACACTATTTTCTAAACTAATTAAGAGAAATGTAAAACTAATGTTAAACAGTACAATTTCGTCAACTGTATTTACTAATCTTCTTATCACGCTTGGTATATTTATAATTCCGATTATAGAAATTAGAAAGCACGGAGGTATTACACTACCACCTATATTCTACCCAGTAGCTATGACTATAGGATTCACGTTAGCATTGTACATTAATTCTAATCCTATGAATTTTACAAGTATAGCAATATCACTAGAAAAACAAGATTACTATTTTTTAAAATCTCTTCCTTTTGATTTCAAAAAATACCTAAAAATCAAATTAGTAATCGCCACTTGTTTACAACTTGGTTTTGGATTACTTGCTCTGATTGTGATGTTAGTTATAACTAAAACACCAATCTTATTAGCAATTGTAACTATAATATCTTACATTATTTCAAGTCTTGTCTTTTCTTTCTATAGTTATACAAGCGACTATAAAAAATTATATCTAAATTGGAACACTATCACAGATTTAGCTAATCGTAGTTCGATAAATCAGGTGCTATTAACTATTTTAGCTTTCGGAGCTATTTTATTATTAGTACTACTTAATGTCTTAACATTCTTCTTAATTGCTATGTTGCCATCATCAGCAAATATAGTAGGAATAATATATTCTCTAATACTAATTATACTGTTGATTCTTGCAACAATAAAATTAAGAAAAAATGTATTCGATAAAATATATTCATAAAAAAATATAGCGAGAGAGACTCAACAAAATCGATTTTTGAGTCTTTCCCGCTTTTATCTTATTCTATTCCCCTATAATAATCACTGTCTATTTCTCTATAAGGAGCTATGTCTTGAACATATTCTAATACTCCTTGAAATTCACCATTTTCATCATAAACACCTGCATAAGTGACATGAACAAACTTCCCTCTTGATTCTGATTTAAACCACATTTCGTACTTATCTTTTTTTCTATCTCGTAAGTTTTTCATTATAGTTTTAACTTTTTCTAGGTACTTAGGTGGATGACATAGTTCTACATTTCTACCTACTTGACCAGGTGTTCGTTTAAAAATCATCTCTTCTTCTGAACAATGATCATTATAATATTGAAAAACTTCGTCTTTATTAACAAAAGTAATTTCCATCGGTAAATGATTTAATATTAAATCAATTTGATTTAATGATAGATAACCATTTCCTATTTTCTGATGTGTTTCTCTATTTAAAGTTTCTTCTTTAACTTCTTTTGGTTTATAGGTAATAGTAAACTCTCCTTCGGGTGTTTGTATTACTTTCGTTAATTCCCCTTCTTTTACTTCCATTACCTCACTGTCATCACTAGTAATTTTAGTTTCAAAATCTTCTCTGTGAGGTATCCACTCTTCTTGAGGTCGAATTATTGCATAACCATAAGCATCACTGTCTTTAGCTATACTCAACCAATCATCTTGAGTAAATGTTTCTAATAATATCATAAGAAGAATCGACTCTTCTTTAAAGATCATTTCCTCAAATTCTTTAACAAAAACTTCAAATTTTTCTTTAACAACAACTATCTCTGCATTAGGTAGTTTTTCCGCTTCTTCTTTTGCAAGTTTAAACAAATCTCTTATTTCATCATCAACACCCCACATAACCTTAGGTGGTGCATCATGTCCATATCTCTCCATTATAGGAAACATAAGTTCTTCTTTGCGTTTATAATGAATATCAAATTGTCCTAATAATTGCAACTGACGAAGCAATCCTTTTAAAACTGATACTTTTGTATCACCATCATCTAGCTTAGCATAATTGTCCAGAATTCGCCGAACTCTTATTATTGCAGCTCTTAAAGCTAAATTCTCTTGTTTAAAAACTTGAACAGGATGTCCTGGGTGCTCGCTATCTTCAACTTCTACAGTTTTTATCGCACCTTTAAACAAATTAGCATGTACATTGCATAGCTTCATTACATCTTCAAAAGTTACACCAGAATCTGAATTCATAAGCTCATGCTCCATTAAAGATATCTCAATAGCAGATACTCCAGAAAAATGTTCATTGAATTCATCTTGAACAGATTCGGCAGACTCACCTTTATGAAGTCGTAATAATATATCGCGTAAAACTTCAATTCTCTTTGTAGCCATTAGTCTAGTCCTACTACTTCATATCCATTAGCTTCTAATGTAGCAATAATTGTTTCAAGTTTAATTCCTGCCAATTTTGAACCCATTCTAAGTGAAGTCTTTCTCCCTACAGTATTTCTCATAATCGGATTAGCTAAAGGCTTAAACCCCAAATCTACTAAAACATCCAATACTTCTGGGTGTTTATCAACAACCTGTGCAACTGGTATACTCGCATCTATAATATTATCCATTTCTCATTACCTCACTACCTTATATTATTAATACAATTATACCACAAGCCATTGATAATCGCTAT
Organism: Gemella haemolysans; assembly: GCA_032567735.1. Classification (GTDB taxonomy): domain Bacteria; phylum Bacillota; class Bacilli; order Staphylococcales; family Gemellaceae; genus Gemella; species Gemella haemolysans_E. Next base: position 77,998 of record JAWHCX010000007.1, read on the forward strand.
CAAATTAAAAATGATAATGTAAAAAGATGTAACCTAAGACTTTCACCTAAGCTACATCTTTAATATTACTTTATACACTTTATTTCTTTGAAACTAATCTCAATCTGATATTATAAATTATTTCTCCACTCAAGAAGTTTTTCTACGTCTTCTTGTTTGATATAATCACTCGCTACCGCTTCTTCGATTAAGTAATTATAGTTAGTTAAAGTGTGGTACTCTACTTTATCAACTGCAAAGGCATCTTGTGCTTTCTTAAGTTCATAACTAAATATTGCTACAACACCTAGAACTATTGCACCAGCTTCTTCTAATGCTTTAGCTACTTTTAATGAAGATAATCCAGTTGAGATTAAGTCTTCAATAATAACAACTTTTTGTCCTTCTAGTAATCTACCTTCGATTTGATTTGTTTTCCCATGTTTTTTAGCTGAATCCCTAACATAAATCATAGGTAAATCAAGAACTTCACTTACCCACGCAGCGTGTGGAATACCTGCTGTCGCTGTCCCAGCAACTACTTCTACTTCTGGAAATTTATCTTTAATTACTTCACTCATACCAGCTACTATTTCACGACGAATCGCAGGGTATGACATTGTAATCCTGTTATCACAGTAAATTGGTGATTTAATTCCAGATGTCCAAGTGAAATAATCGTTTGGTCTTAATGCCACTGCTTCAATATCTAATAAGTGTTTTGCTATTTTTCTTTCTAATACCATGTTCTTCTCCTTTATGTTATCTGTATATTTTTATTTTACGAATTGACTTTTTATCAGTTTATAAACTACAAGTGGATTTTCTGATTTAGTTATAGAACGACCAACCACGATGTGTGTACTTCCTTCTTCGTTAGCAACAGTTGGAGTCGCTACACGTTTTTGATCTCCTACTTCATCTGTTTCTAATCTTATTCCTGGCGTTATTTTTAAGAAATCATCTCCACAGTTTTCTCGAATCAATCTTGCTTCCCAAACCGATGAAACTACTCCATCGAGTCCTGCTTTTTTAGCTAGTTTAGCATAATTAATTACACTCTCTTCTAGAGATACAGCAATTAGTTGTTCTTCCTTCATCGCTTCTTCTGATGTTGATGTTAATTGTGTTATTGCTATTACATTAGTATCTACACTACCACCTTCAACCATTCCTCGTTTTGCTGCTTTTAGCATTTCATAGCCACCTGCTGCATGCACTGTAAGAATATCAACTTTGAATTTTGCTAATCCTTTTGTCGCACCATAAACTGTATTAGGAATATCATGTAGTTTAAGATCTAAGAATATCTTGTGTCCTAATTCTTTGATTTTTTCAATAACAACAGGTCCATTTTGTAGGTATAATTCCATCCCTACTTTTACAAATAATTTTTCTTCACCAAATTTTTCTAAAAAACTTAATGTATCTTCCAAAGTTGGAAAATCTAACGCTATTATTACATCTTTATTCATAATATGTCTCCTTTTTATTTATATGCACGACCACGAAGTTCTAGAATATGTTCTACTCCTAATTCATCAAGCGCCGCTTCTAATTTATCAATAATTTTTGGACAAGCATATGGATCTGCAAAATTCGCTGTACCTACTGCTACTGCACTCGCTCCAGCAGAAATAAAGTCGATTACATCCCACTCATCCATAATTCCTCCCATACCTATAATAGGAATGTTTACAGCTTGACTTACTTGATAAACCATTCTTATAGCTACAGGTTTAACAGCAGGTCCAGAAAGTCCTCCAGTTACATTCGCTATAATTGGTTTTCCAGTCTTTTTATCTAGCCTTACACCTACTAAAGTATTTATCATTGTAATACCATCAGCTCCACCTTCTTCTACAGCTTTTGCCATGGCTACAATATCGGTAACATTAGGTGAAAGTTTCACATAAACAGGTACACTAGATACTTCTTTAACTTTTCTAGTTAAGTTTTTGGCTGTTTCTGGATCCGTTCCAAATTGAATCCCACCATGTTTTACATTAGGACAAGATATATTTAACTCTAATGCATGAACATTCGGTGCTTTACTTATATGCTCTGCTACATAAACATAGTCATCTATTTCACTGCCTGCTACATTAGCAATAATAGGAACATCATATTTTTCTAATTCTTTTAATTTAGTTTCTAATATCTCATGAACCCCAGGATTTTGTAGACCTATTGCATTCAACATTCCACTAGAAGTTTCAGCGACACGTGGCGTAGGATTTCCAAAACGTGGTTCTTTAGTGGCTGCCTTAATCATGATTGCACCAAGTTTACTTAGATCATAAAAGTTAGCATATTCTAAACCAAATGCAAAGCACCCTGATGCAGGCATTACAGGATTTTTTAAATCTAATCCTGGTAATTTTACTCGTAATCTCTCGCTCATAAATTCCTCCTATAATGCTATTTCTTTCGAATCATATACTGGTCCATCGTAACATACACGTGAGATCGAACCATCGATTTTTTCACAAACACATGCATAACATGCACCTACTCCACAAGCCATTCTTTCTTCTAAAGAAATATACCCCATCTTTTCTTCATCCATCTTAGTTAATGCTTTTAACATAGCAAATGGACCACAACTATAATACTTATCATAGTCAACTTCATAATTTTTTATAACATCAGTAACAAAACCTTTTTCTCCGTAACTTCCATCAGCTGTAGCAACATAAGTTGTACCAAGCTCTGCAAATTTTTCTTCATAAAACACATCTTTCACATTATTAAAACCTAAAATATGTACAGTGTTTACCCCTTGTTTTCTAAATTGCTTTGCTAATTCATATAATGGTGGAACTCCAATTCCTCCACCTACTAGCAACGCAGTTTGCCCTTTTTCTAGCGTATAAACATCATATCCTTTTCCTAATGGTCCTAATACGTCTACTAAATTACCTGCTTCTAATTCAGATATTTTCTTAGTACCTGCTCCATCTGCTCTGTAGACCATCACAAATGTATTTTTTTCTTTATTAATTTCACAAATTGAAATTGGTCTTCTTAATAAGAACTCATAACTATTACTAACTTTAATATTTACGAATTGTCCTGGTGTATTCATTTCTTTAACTACATCTCCTTGTAGTTCAATTCTAAATATTTTATCTGCTACTTGTTCATTACTGATTACTGTTGCTAAATAAGTATCCATCCAAATGCTCCTTCTGTAAGAAGAAGGGAGTGACTCAAAAATCGTGATTTCTTAAGAAATCGATTTTGTCGAGTCACCCCTGCAAAGTTTATTAGATATCTAAAAAGCTTTTATAAAGCGTATTTAGATATCAATAAACCACTGCGTCTACGGGTTCTCATATGAACCTTGTTAAATTTTAGGACTTTTAAGTCAGCACCCTTCTTCATCATTTTTTATTTTATAGTGGTAATATATCAAATGAGATTGATTCTAATACTTTTAGTAGCGCATCTGCTGTATCTAATGATGTTAAACATACAACCTCTTGCTCACTCGCTACACGGCGAATCTTGAATCCGTCTTTTGTTACATCTTTATCTTTTGAAGTAGTATTTACTACTACATCCACATCTCCATTATATATAGCGTCAAGTACACTGTACTCACTCTGATTAATTTTTCCTACTGGAGTAACTCTTAATCCGTGTTCATCTAAGTACTTAGCTGTTCCTTCTGTTGCTAATAGGTTATATCCTAACCCGAAGAATCGTTTTGCTATATTTAATGCTTCTTCTTTATCATCGTCACTAATTGTGAATAAAATATTTCCTTGATCACTTACCTTAATTCCTGCTGCAAGAAGTCCTTTGTATAGTGATTTTTCTAGAGTTCTATCACTTCCCATTACTTCTCCAGTTGATTTCATCTCAGGTCCAAGAGTAGTATCTACGTCTTTTAGTTTTTGGAAACTAAACACCGGTACTTTAGTGTACACATTCTCTGCTTCTGGTAATAATCCTGTTTCGTATCCTTTAGATTTTAAAGTTTCTCCAATGATAGCTCCAGCAGCAAGTTTTGCCATTGGTACTCCTGTTATTTTACTTAAGAATGGTACAGTTCTTGAGCTTCGAGGGTTAACTTCTAGTACGAACACTTCCCCTTTACTTATTACATATTGGATATTTAATAATCCAACGATGTTTAATCCTTTTGCTAATTTAATTGTATATTCTATTAACTTAGCTTTTTCACCTTCTGTTAATGTTTGAGGTGGATATACTGCTATAGAGTCCCCTGAGTGAACCCCTGCTCTTTCAATGTGTTCCATAATACCTGGAATAATTACTGTTTCACCATCACTAATAGCATCTACTTCTATCTCACGCCCAACTAAATATCTGTCAGTTAGTACTGGGTGTTCTGGTGTAAGTTTTACCGCTGTTTTCATGTAACGACGTAGTTCAGCTTCTTCATAAACTATTTCCATAGCTCGTCCACCAAGTACGTATGATGGTCTCACTAATACAGGATATCCAATTTCTTCTGCATTCTTAACTGCTGTTTCTACATCAAATGCAGTTTTTCCAAGTGGTTGTGGAATATCCAGTTTATGTAATAATTCTTCAAATTTATCTCTATCTTCAGCATTATCGATTTCTTCTAAAGCAGTACCTAGAATTTTCACGCCGTGTTTTTCTAATTTAGCAGCTAGGTTAATCGCTGTTTGTCCACCGAATTGAACTACAACTCCTAGTGGATTTTCATGATTTATTATCGCCATTACATCTTCTTCTGTTAGTGGCTCGAAGTACAGTTTATCAGAGATTGTAAAGTCTGTAGAAACTGTTTCTGGGTTGTTATTAACAATGATCGCTTCATATCCTGCATCTTTAATCGCCATAACCGCATGTACTGTTGCATAGTCGAACTCTACACCTTGTCCGATTCGGATAGGACCTGATCCTAGTACAACAATTTTTTTCTTATCGCTAACGATTGATTCTTCCTCTTGTTCATAACTTGAATAGAAGTAAGGTGTTTCTGATACGAATTCAGCTGCACATGTATCAACCATTTTGAATACTGGAGTTATTTTGTTTTCTTGACGAAGGTTGTAGATATCATCTTCTGTCATTCCCCATCTATGTGCAATTACCTTATCAGAGAATCCGTATTTTTTAGCATATTCTAGTAAATCAATATTTCCAACATTGTCTTTTAATTCATGTTCGATATCGATGATATTTTGCATTTTTTCTAAGAAGAACATGTCAATTTTTGTAATATCGTGAATATCTTTTGTGCTTTGTCCACGTCTTAACGCTTCTCCGATGAAAAATAATCTTTCATCTCCGGCTTGTTTAATCTTGTCAATAATTTCTTCTAATGTGAAATCATCTCCATTAGGTAATCCAAGATGGTGCACTCCATATTCTAATGAACGGATAGCTTTTAGTAAACTTTCTTCATAAGTTCTACCCATCGCCATTACTTCACCAGTGGCTTTCATTTGTGTTCCTAGTTTTCTATCCGCATTTTCAAATTTATCAAATGGGAAACGTGGAATTTTACTTACTACATAGTCAAGCGTTGGTTCGAAACAAGCATATGAGTTTTGTGTAACTGGGTTTATTATTTCATCAAGAGTTAATCCTACTGCAATTTTCGCTGCGATTTTCGCGATTGGATATCCTGTTGCTTTTGAAGCTAGAGCTGATGAACGTGATACCCTTGGGTTAACCTCGATAATATAGTATTTGAATGAATTTGGATCAAGTGCAAGTTGTACGTTACATCCACCTTCAATTTTTAAAGCTCTAATAATTTTTAATGATACATTACGTAGCATGTGGTACTCTCTGTCTGTTAATGTTTGAGAAGGTGCTACTACTACTGAGTCCCCCGTGTGAATCCCTACAGGGTCAATATTTTCCATGTTACATACAACAATCGCTGTATCGTTAGAGTCACGCATTACTTCGTATTCAATTTCTTTAAAACCTGCGATAGATTTTTCTAATAAACATTGAGTAACTGGTGAATAGTGTAATCCACTACTTACAATTTCTTCTAAATCTTTCTCATCATAACAGATACCGCCACCTGTTCCTCCCATGGTAAAAGCAGGACGAACAATTACAGGATAACCTATTTCAGCAACGAAATCTCTAGCTTCATCTAAATTTGTAATAATTGCTGATTCTGGAACTGGTTCGTTAAGTTCATTCATTAGATTACGGAATAATTCTCTATCTTCTGCTTGCTCAATAGAACTTAGTTTTGTTCCTAACAATTCCACTCCGTACTTATCTAAAATTCCACTTTTGTGTAGTTCAACAGCAAGGTTTAGCCCCACTTGTCCTCCTAATGTTGGAAGTAATGCATCAGGTCTTTCTTTTCTAATTATTTTACTTACAAACTCAAGAGTTAATGGTTCCATATAAACCTTATCTGCAATTTCTTTATCAGTCATTATTGTCGCTGGGTTAGAGTTAACTAAAATAACTTCATACCCTTCTTCTCTTAAAGATAGACATGCTTGAGTTCCAGCATAGTCAAACTCCGCTGCTTGACCTATTGTAATTGGTCCAGATCCTATTACTAGTATTGTTTTTATATCATTACGTTTTGGCATTTTTATTCTCCTTAATTTTGCATTGATACTCTATAGTGTCAGGTTATTTCCTATTTGTTTTCTTTAAATTCTCTCATATAATCTATAAACTGATCGAATAAATAGTTAGGATCGTGCGGTCCTGGTGATGCTTCTGGGTGATATTGTACTGAAAATACTGGGTATTTTTTGTGACGTACTCCTTCACATGTTTTATCATTTACTGATAGATGTGTAAGTTCTAAATCAGTATCTTTTAATGAGTCGATATCTACACTGAAACCATGGTTTTGTGAAGTAATATCTACTTTTCCAGTTATTAAGTTTTTAACTGGGTGGTTAGCTCCACGGTGCCCAAATTTAAGTTTGTATGTTTTCGCTCCTGATGCAAGTGCAATAAGTTGGTGTCCCATACAAATTCCAAAGACTGGAATTTTCGACATAACTTCTTTAAGCATCTCAATTGTTTCTGGTACATCTTCTGGATCCCCAGGTCCATTACTTAACATGATTCCATCCGGATTAAGTCTAAAGATTTCCGCAGCTGTTACATTGTGAGGAACTACAACGATATCACAATTACGTTCATTTAATTCTCTAAGTATTCCTGATTTCATTCCGAAGTCTACTAGTACTACTCTATATCCATTTCCTGAAGATAAGAAAGCTTTTTGAGTTGAAACTTGTTCAATTTGGTTCGTTGGCAAATCAGTTTTTCTAAGATTTTCTAATTGTTCTTCTGGATCCATGCAAAGATCAGTAATTATCCCTTTAATTGTACCGTGTTCTCTTATTTTTCTTGTTAAACTACGTGTATCAATCCCTGAAATTCCAGGTATGTTAAGTTCTTTTAATACTTCATCTAAACTGTATTCTGTTCTAAAGTTAGAAGGTTTTTTACAAACTTCCCTAACGATAAGTCCTTTAATACTAGGATTAATTGTCTCAAAGTCATCTCTGTTGATTCCGTAGTTCCCGATTAATGGATAAGTGAATGTTACTATTTGTCCATTGTATGATGGATCTGAAAGTGTTTCTTGATATCCTGTCATACCTGTGTTGAATACTACTTCTCCCGCTAATGCTCTGTTAGCACCAAACCCATATCCTTTATATACTGTTCCATCTTCTAAAATTAATTGTCTATCGTAACTGTACATCTTTGTTCTCTCTTTCTAAGTTTTTTATTTTTTAAACTTCAAATACTTCACTATCTTTGTATGCAACTTGACCTTCACATAATGTTAATACTGGTATTCCGTATATTTCTTCTCCAACATAAGGTGTGTTTCTACCTTTTGATAAGAATTTTTCCGGATCAATTTTAAGTGATTTTTCTAAATCGATTACTACTAGGTCTGCAAAACCACCTTCTTCTAAACGTCCATATGGTAAGTCGAATGTATCTGCAACTTTTTCCGTCATTAACTTAACTAGTAAGTCTAGTGAGAATACTCCAGTTTTAACAAACTTCGTATAAAGTTGACTGAATGCTGTTTCACTTCCTACAATTCCAAATGCAGCTTTTCTCATCGATAAATCTTTTTCATGAGTAGCATGTGGTGCGTGGTCTGTCGCTATTACATCGATTGTTCCATCTAATAGACCTGCGATAAGAGCATTTCTATCTTCACGTGCTCTTAGCGGTGGATTCATTTTCCACATTCCGTTATCTTCTGGGATATCCATTTCATCACTTATTAGGTGGTGAGGACATACTTCACAAGTAACTTTAATTCCTGACGCCTTTGCTTCTCTTACTACCCTAACTGATTCTTTAGTAGATACGTGACAAACATGGTAGTGACATCCTGCTGCTTCAGCTAAAAGAACATCACGTGCAATCTGAACACTCTCACATACTGAAGGAATTCCTGGTAAGTCTAATTCGCGACTTCTACGTCCACAGTGCATACATCCTCCGCGAATTAATGAGTTATCTTCACAGTGAGCTACGATTGCTTTATTTAATTTAGCAGCAACCATCATTGATTCATACATCATATTAGCATCTTGTACCCCTCTACCGTCATCACTGAAGGCGAACACATGCTCGGCTAATTCTTCGAAATCAGCATATTCTTTTCCTTCTTCTCCTTTTGTTATAGCTCCAAAAGGAATCGCTCTGATTACTGAATCACGTTCGATAATGTCTAATTGTAATTTTAAATTTTCATAACAGTCTGGTACCGGATTTAAGTTCGGCATTGGCATTGCTGTAGTGAATCCACCACGTGCCGCTGCTCTTGAAGCGTGATAAATGTTTTCTTTGTATTCAAATCCTGGTTCTCTCCAGTGTACGTGAACATCTATAAATCCTGGTGAAACGAATTTCCCTTCTAAGTCTAGTACCTTAGCTCCACTCTCTTCGATGTTCTCAGAGATTTTTACGATTTTCTTATCTTCAACCAAAATATCTCTTTCTACTAATACACCATTTTCTAAAATTTTACCGTTTTTTAAAAGTAACATATGCTTCTCCTCTTTATAAATTATTATCTTTAATTATTTTTTCTATCATTGCCTGTCTCATGAACATTCCATTTTTCATCTGTTCAAAGATTACCGATTTAGGTGCTTCGACTAGTTCCGAAGCTATTTCCATATCTCTATTAACAGGTGCTGGATGCATCACTATTGCCGATTCTTTTAATCTTTCATAGCGCTCTTTAGTTAATCCAAAGTTATTATGATATTCATCTTTACTTAGACCCATCTTAGAGTCATGTCTTTCATGTTGAACTCTTAGAAGCATACAAACATCAACTTCTTCAATTACTTTATCAAAGTCTACTACTTCTCCAAGCGTCTCGTCCTTGAAAATGTCAGGACAAACAAATCTTACTCTTGCTCCTAATCTTGTAAGCATATTGTAATTACTTCTAGCCACACGAGAATTTTTAATATCTCCAGCGATAATTACATTAAGATTTTCAAATGTTCCAAACTTCTCATACATTGTCATAAGATCAAGTAAGCATTGGCTTGGATGTTCTCCACTTCCATCTCCTCCACTTAAAATCGGAATATTTAAGTTAGTCAGTTCATTGTAGTAAGCGTCTTGACCGTGTCTAATGACCAACATATTACAACCTAACATTTCTAATGTTTTACAAGTATCGTATAATGTTTCACCTTTATTTACTGATGATGTTGAAGCCTCAAAGTTTATAACATTTAATCTATGTTTGTGCTCAGCTACCTCAAAACTATGTTTTGTTCTAGTTGAGTTTTCAAAGAATAAGTTTGCTACATATAAGTCTTCTCTTGGCTCTACTTGTTTACCATTTTTCAAATTTAAAGCTCTTTCTATCAGCTGATAAACTTCTTCATTTGTTAAGTCTGACATTTTTACTATATTTCTCATAGTACTTCCTCCATTTTGTATAAAAAAATACCTTGTATCCATTTGGCTACAAGGTATGACTGTTCATCAACTATTAAATTCAAGTTATTATCTGGGTATAGTTATACTTAAACATAGCTATACTCAAATAAAGTATAAACTTTAAATTCAATCCCTTGTTAGCCTCTCTGGACTACCTTAAAAAGATTTTATATTTAAATTAATAATATTTCTTCAACATCATCTACTTCATTTAAATGAACTTTTACATTTTCTTTTCTTGAAGTAGGAATATTTTTTCCAATATGATCTGCTCTAATTGGCAGTTCTCTATGTCCTCTGTCTACAAGAATCGCAAGACGAATTGCTTTTGGACGACTCGCATCCATTATGGCATCTATCGCTGCTCTAACCGTTCTTCCTGTATACAGAACATCATCTACAATAATTACAACTTTGTTTGTCAAATCAAGTTTAAAACGTGGAACTTTTATTTCAGGTTCGTCACTTATTTTTTCTAAATCATCACGATAAAATTTTATATCAAGTGTTTCTACTGGAATATTAGTATTTTCAATTTCTTTGATTTTTTGTTTTAATCTTTTGGCGATGTGAATCCCTCTAGTTTGAATACCTACTAAAACAATATCATCTAATTTATTTTGTTCGATAATTTCATTCGCAATTCTAGTAATCATTCTTGAAATCATTGTTTCGTCGAAAAGAATTCGTTTTTTCATACTTCACCTCAAAAAAATAGCCTACTCTATTGAGCAGGACAGCATAAATAAACTTGGTTTTCCAATTAATAAATCTTTGCTGACCTCTCTGGATCACATTAAAGATGTGTTATTCAAATTATCAATATTATATACCATAATAAGAGATTTGTCAAATGTATAATGGATTATTGGGGATAACAAGCATCTCTGTTAATTCCCAAAGTAAATTCCTATTCAAATAAAAAACTGGAATTTAACCTGAAACTAATTTTTTAACTGGAACTTAAGTTGAGACTAAATAATCATAAAAAGGGTAATAGCCCCCAAAATTTGTCCAAATTTTGGGGGCTATTACCAAGTTAAAGATGGTTATTTTTTATTGTCTTTTTTAATGCTACAATACATGCACTAACTACTGAAACAATCAATAGATTTATTCCAATAATCGTCTGTACAATTTCGTAAGCTGACAACTTGCTACTC
>JAWHCX010000008.1:0-79242 GCA_032567735.1 Gemella haemolysans
TAATGCTACAATACATGCACTAACTACTGAAACAATCAATAGATTTATTCCAATAATCGTCTGTACAATTTCGTAAGCTGACAACTTGCTACTCCTTTCGTCCAGATTTTGATACTTATGAGAATAAGCATCATCTCCTTTCATATTGAAGTAGCCACCATCTTCATCGGAAGCGTCGAACTCCCTAACTTCTCTCTCCAATTTTGATTATATCAAATTAAACTGTGATAATCAACTATTTGTGGATACGCTTTATAGCTAGTATTTTAAATGTTAATTCTCAAAGTAAATTCCAGTTCAAATAAAAAACTGGAATTTAACCTAAAACTATTTTTTTAACTGAAACTTGAGTTGAGACTTCAATGGTGTCATTCCCAGTATCCTAAAAAGAGCTAGATAATAAAATACTAATAGATTTCTTTATTATTTACTACAATTTTTCTAAAAATCCTTTGATTTCAAATGTTAATGATAATTCTTAATTTAAAATTGACCAATAACAACAGCAGTAGCTCTATCTAATGTGATTGAATCCACTGCATCTAATAATTCATTATAATAAAAACCATCCTCTAAACCTGTTTTATCTGATAATGCGAAAACTTCAATTGTGTATCTATGATCCTTATCAGGTGGTGTTGGCCCAACAAAAATTGAGTCAATTTCAGTAAAATCCATCCCCAATAGTGGACTAGAAAAACTATTTTTCCCCTGTTTAATAGAATTCTTATAGTCTAAACTATAGTTTTCAGGAATAATAACCTCATTATTCACTACCTCTATATCAGTGACAAGCCAATGAATCCATGGGAACGAACAAACTGGAATAGCATCATAGTCTATTAATGTAATAGCTACATACTTTGTTCCTTCTGGCAACTCTGTTATCTCAAACGGAAATGAACGTACTGGATTATTCTTAATAATATCACCAGATTCTGCTTCTTTCCCAAATCGTTTAGGTAAAATATTTTCATTAAAAGGTAAGTTAATCTTCATTTTCAATCTCCTTTACAGATAAAATTAAATAATATATGAATTATATTATAAATTCAATAAACATGTCAAGGGTAAAGGAAATTCGCCAAAAAGCTAGACAAACTTATTAATTCCTCAAATAATAGAGTGATTCTAAAAAAGCTTTTATAAAGTTGTATTTACATATCGATAAACCACTGCGTCTATGAATTCTCATAAAAATTTTGAATCAAACTCTTTGTTTTTCGCCTAAATATACCATAGTTTTAGGCGATTGTTAAAGATTTAGGCGATTATTTATGTTCTTTGCTTTATACTTTTGAGTTAGTCACATCAATAACTATTCTAATTGGTAACTAATCAACGGCTTATTTACTATATTTATTCATCCTTATCCTTTTCTTGCCATCTCACATTTGCAACTGCAGCCGAGACAAAACCTAATATTAAGAATGCGGCTATAATAATTTTTATCATAATTTTCCTCCTGAATATATTATTAACTTCTAATTTATTCAAATTTTAAAACTTCTTTATTCGTGATGTTTATAACCTTAGTTGCAACATTATCGATAAATTCCATATCATGACTGACCATAATTAGTATGCCAGGATATTTCTTTAATATCTTCTCTACCGCTTCTATCGCAACAACATCTAAAAAGTTAGTTATCTCATCTAGCAACAGTATATCTGTTTTTCTAAAAAGTAAACTTACGAAATAAAGTTTAACTTTCTCCCCTTTGCTCAGGACTTCTATCTTTTTATTAATATCATCACCTCTAAAATTTAGTAAAGCTAGTATATTTCTCAGTTCAATATCATCTAGTGTAGTAAATTCTTTCACAAATTCAAACAATGTTTTTTCTTCCTCAAAGATATCAAATCTATTTTGTTCGAAATACGCAAATTGTAAGGAACTAGGAATGGACTCCTTCACATAATTTAGAAAAGTAGTTTTTCCTGAACCATTTTTTCCTTTAATTAGTATCTTATCCCCACTAGTAAAAGTAAAACCAGGTGATTCCCAAAGAAATTTTCCATCTATTTCACAGCTTTTTTCGCTAATACAAAAACTCTTCTTATGGGTTTCTTTAAATATTTCTAGAAATTCAATATCATATTTATCTTTTAATGGCTTAGGTTTAATATTAGATTCTAGTTTATCTTCTTGTCTTGATATTTTTTTCTGTAATCTCTTTTGATTTTTTGAAATTTTATTTTTTACACTTATAATTCTATAATCTGATCCACTCATGTTCTTTGGCTTTCCAGATTTTTTCCCCTGTTCCTCTTTCATCTCCTGAATACTTTTCTTTATCTTCTTAGTTTCTTTATTGTACTTTTGAAGTTCAGCTTCATACTCAGTAGTCTCAATTTCTTCTTGTAGCTTATACTCGTGATAATTCCCATTAAATTCTCTCACAGTATTATTTTCAATTATCCATAACTTTGTACAAACATTATTTAAGAAATTTCTATCGTGACTTGCTATACAAAAAGTTGCTGAAGTTCTTTTTATAAGATTAGCTATTTTGTTAGCATTATTATAATCTAAGTAAGTTGATGGTTCGTCTAGTAAATATAGCTCAACATTCGATAACAAACTACCTCTAATCTTGTTTACAACAACTTCTCCACCACTTTTTTTAAGAAGAGAATTTTCTCCAAATTCTAAAAACTCTGATGAAATGTTATTTTCATCTTTAAGCGAGTCATCTATATATTTTAACAGGGTTGTCTTCCCTGAACCATTTTTCCCTATTAGACCAATAATGTCACCAGTATTTATACTCAATTTTTCAATTTTGAATAATATCTTCCCTTGTTTTTCAAACTCTATGTTTTTAATATTTAATATTTGCATACATTAACTCCTTTTTAATAAAATCTCTCTATTAATCTAATGTATCCATGCTCCCACCCCCAAATTGAGTTTTACCAGTGTTTATTTACTCATATTATACCAAAAATTAAAATAATTGAAAGCAATTTCCTTATCAATTTTCTATTTATTAGAATATTTGTGTTATAATTGTATTTATAATTTAAAATAGTAATCTGGAGGTTTTTATGATTGAACAAATTATACAAGATGAACTTGAAAAATTTTATCCAGAAATGATTGAACTTCGCCGCTATATGCATATGCATCCTGAAGTTTCATTTAACGAAAAAAATACAGCGAGATTCATTAAAGAATATTTAGAAAAAATTGGAATTACTAATATTAAAACAAACGTTGGCTTAAATGGTGTAGTCGCAAGAATCAAAGGACAAGATTCTTCAAAAACAATCGCTTTTCGAGCAGACTTCGATGCCCTACCTATAAATGATGCAAAAGATACCCCATACAAGTCTACAATTCCTAATGCAATGCACGCTTGTGGTCATGATGGACACACTACAGCATTACTTGCAACGTGTAAAGTTCTAATGGATCATCAAGAAGATCTTCCACATGATGTTGTCGCAGTTTTTCAATATGGAGAAGAACAAGCTCCAGGAGGAGCAAAACCAATGATTGATGCTGGTTGCTTACAAGGAGTCGATGCAATATTTGGTGCTCATCTTTGGACACCTCTCCCACTTGGAACTTTAGGATATAGTTACAAAGAACTATGCGCCGCTGCTGATAGATTCGAAGTGAAAATCAACACTAAGGAAAATGCAAACATTATTGCTGCAGAATTTGTTAGTATGACTCAACAAATAGTTTCTCGTTTTTCTAAACCAAGGGAAACACTTGTCATTACTTTAGGAAAATTAGAAAGTTCTATTGAAAAAGCTAGTATTACTGGAACTATTAGACATTTCAATAAAGAACTTCATAAAATGGTGCTAACTAAACTTCAAACCTTATGCAAAGCATTAGAAAATGAATATTCTGGTACTAAAATAGAGTTTATATATTATGGTGGCTATCCACCTCTTATAAATCATAAAAAAGGAACGGTAGAAATACAAAAAGCAACTTCTAAGATTCTTCCAGAAATTAAACAAGTGGAAATTGAACCGTTAATGATCGGTGAAGATTTTGCGTATTATGTTGAAGAAGTTCCTGGTACATTCTTCTTAATCGGTGCAGGTAATTCTACCTTCGCTAAGTATCCACACCACCACCCAAATTTCGATTTTGAAGAAGAAGTAATGAAACAAACAGCTTCAATATTCTTAACACTAGCATTTGATTCCGCTAATGTAATAAATAATCTTAAAGGGGGACAATAGATATGAATACATATTTAGTTACTATTTACGGTAAAGGCGGACACGGTGCTGAACCTCATGAAGCTATCGATACAACCGTTATTACTGGTGAATTTGTTAGAAAAACTACAAAATACAAAAATATAGAGATAATCTCTGTAAAAAGTGGTAATGCTTTTAATGTAATCTCAGGTAAGGCAGAAATTATTTTAAAAACCGATAATTTAGAACGATTGAAATCAATACTATCTTCACTACTTATATATTATGGTGAGAAGACTAGCTTTGAAATAATAGAAAATTAAAGAGACTGAGGTAACTCGAAATCATGATTTTATAGAAATCTTCAAGTTATCTCAGCCTTTATTTTTTTAATGATTTATTTCTGTAATATTTCCTTCACCCTTTTTTGTAATTCTGGTACTACTTCTTTAATAAACCATGGATTTTTATTATGCCAACGAAAATTCAATGGTGACGGGTGAACAATTGGAAAATAACGTGGCAAGTACTGTTTATAATTAAATACAGTTTCCGTTAGATTCTGTTTTTTATCATTTCCCAAGTAATAATCTTGTGCATATTTTCCTACAAGAATAATAAGTTCAAGATTAGGCATAAGTTCTAACACTTTAGAATGCCATTTAATTGCAAAGTTTTTACGTGGTGGTAAATCACCACTTTTACCTTTACCAGGATAATAGAAATCCATCGGTACTACACCTATTAAACCAGATTTATAAAATATCTCATCATCTATTCCCATCCACTCACGAAGTTTAACTCCACTTTTATCATTGAAGAAAATCTTACTCTCTTGAGCTTTAATACCAGGCGCTTGACCTACGATTAATATTTTTGCTGTACTAGGTGTAGAAAATAAAGGTTTTATTCCTTCATCCGTGTATTTTTTATTATCACTATCTGCCATTATTTCTTTTTTTAATTGTTCAAAACTATCCATATTTTTCCCTCTAGAAATTATTTTCTAATTAATTCAACTACGGCTTCAACAGCTGCTGTTCCTGGGAACATGTCTACTGGTTGAATACGTCTAATTTTATATTTTCTTGTTAGAACTTTTAAGTCACGTGCTAATGTAGATGGATTACAGCTCACATAAACAATTTTCTTAGCATCAACCGCTAATAAATTTTTAGCTAATGGTCCAAGACCTACACGTGGTGGGTCTACTATTGCAACATCGAAGTTGATTCCTTTTTTCTTCCAACGTGGGACTATTTTATTAGCATCTCCTGCAACATAAGTACAGTTTGTTAAATTATTTAATTTAACATTATCATTCGCATCTTTAATTGCAGCAGGAATAATATCAACACCATAAACCTCTTTACAATTACGGCTGACATATTGTCCAATTGTTCCAACCCCACAGAAAGCATCTAATACAACATCTGTTTCTTTTAACGCAGCAAACTCAACTACTTTATCATAAAGTTTTTTAGTTGCCGGTGGATTTAATTGGAAGAACGATTTAGCCGAAAGTTCATACTTAATATCCCCAATTTTTTCAACGATATAATCTGAACCATATAATGTAACACTTTCTGTTCCCATTACCAGGTGATCTTTATCATTAGTGATATTTAGTATGATACTTTTAACGATTCTTTCACGTTTAAGTTCATTAACGACCTTATCCATGTTTTTAATCTTATCAGTATTCGCTACAAATGTTACTTGAACATCTCCATTATAGAATGAAGTTCTTGTGGCGATATATTTCACACCGTAGTTCTTTTTATTTGTAGAAATCTCTACTTTATATTTTCCTAGTAATTTCTTAGCTAAGTTTGTTATTTTATTACCATTCTCATGTAATGCTAAATCTTCATTGATTTCAACTAAATCATTAGAACCTTCTTTATATAATCCTGCAATAACACGTCCATTTCTAACAGCTAGTGGAAATTGGTTTTTATTACGATACCCTTCTGTTACAGGACTTGCTAATGTTTTTAATACTAATTTATCAGGTTTTGGTAATCTATAATACTTATCGAATGCATCTAATAAAATTGTACGTTTATATTCTAATTGTTTTTCATAGCTAACATGAGCTAAACCATATGCTCCACTTTCTGCATATTCGCGTTTAATTTCAACTCTATATGGGCTTGGTTCTTTTACTTTAACAAGTTTCCCAATAATGTATTTTGGTGTTTCCTCAACTACTTCACAAACAATAACTTCGTCAGGTAGAGCACCTTTTACGAAAGTAATTTTCTTTTTATAATATCCTATTCCCTCACCATTAATTCCTATTTTCTTAATTGTAAGTAAGACATTTAATTTTTTACCGTTTTTATTTTTCATCGTATCCTCATTCATAAAGATAAGCTGAGTAAAAGCAAAACACTCCCACTTCAGCTTATCCAATTCTACTATTATTTTATAGTTTTAATTTCGTTATCTAATTCTTCTACTAATGCAATTAATCTATCAATTTGAGTTAAATCAACTTTTTCAGGTTCAATATTTTCTAACTCGCTTGCAAAATCTTCAAATTTCGTTTTTAATTCTTCTAAAATATTATTAGGCATAACATTCTCCTTTTTTGTTCTCTATTCCATTATAATATAAATTCATAAAAATTCAACTCATAACACAAAAATAAATTAATTATTTTAACTTTCTTATCGCCTTTAATATTCAGAAATAAACAATTATTTATATGTTAGTGTTAATTAAATTTTAATATTTTAAAGTAAAATCAATATTTACGTAAATATTATTAATAGACATTTAAAACGTTTTAAGGTACTATTAAGTTAGGAGTGATATATTATGAATTATATTGATTTACAATTATTAAACATTGATATTTCTAGTATTTTTTACTATATAACTTCTATTTTTAATGATATAAACTTTGATATTGTACTGACAATATTTTTAGTAATAAATACTTTGTTGGCATTCTCTATTGTATTTATAGAATATCAAACTACAACGTCATCTTGGGCTTGGATACTAGTGTTATTTCTAATACCATACCTAGGATTTATTCTATATTTAATTTTTGGAAGACCTATCTATAGAGAAAAAATCTTCCCTTTCTCAGATGAAGAAAAAATAAAATACCAACAAAATCTCTTAAAAAGGGAGATGCCCTATGAAATTACTAAAAATGAACAGGTAATATATAAGCATAAAAATCTAATAGAACTTAACTTTGAAACAGATAAATCATTTTTATCAAAAAATAATAAAATACAAATTATTACAGATGGAAAAGAAAAATTTAGACTATTATTCGAAGATATAAAAAATGCTAAAAGTTACATCCATATTCAATATTATATCTTAAAAAAAGATGGAATCGGTAAACAACTCTTCCACCTACTAGAGCAAAAACTTCTAGAAGGGGTTGATGTGTATATTCTTTATGATGATATTGGTTCGAGAAAATTGAGTATTTCTTCATTACGAAGTCTTACTAAGAACAATGCAAAAATAAAAAAATTCTTTAAATCTAAGCTACCGCTTATAAATTTTCGTATGAATTATAGGAACCATAGAAAAATAGTTACAATAGATGGTAATATTGGTTATACTGGTGGATTTAACGTTGGGGATGAATATCTAGGATTAGATAAAAAGTTTGGATACTGGCGAGATACACATCTTCGAATTGAAGGAGAAGCTGTAGGATCTTTGGAGTATCGTTTTATAGACGACTGGAATTCACAATCAACTAAAAAAACAGAACAACTAGAGTTAACTGCTGATCACATTTCAACACCTGTTGATAATTATTTGCCTATCCAATTGGTTTCTAGTGGACCTGATAATAAGCTCCAAAAAATCAAATATAGCTATCTATATATGATTTCAAGAGCAAAAAAATACATCTATATTCAATCACCCTACTTCATCCCTGACGAGAGTGTTATGGATGCATTAAAAATGGCAATATTATCTGGAATCGATGTTAGAATTATGGTACCTAATAAACCGGATCATATGTTTGTTTATTGGGCAACATACTCTTTTATAGGAGAATTAGCCGAATTAGGCGCGAAGACTTATATTTATGAAAATGGATTTATTCATACAAAGATGATTATTATCGACGATGAAGTTTCAAGTTTAGGAAGTGCAAACTTTGATTATAGAAGTTTTAAACTAAACTTTGAGCTTAATGCATTTATGTATGATTATAAAACTACAAAAGAATTTAGACACATTTTCTTAAAAGATATAGAAAAATCTACCTTAGTTTCATTTGAAAAATATCAACAAAGAAGTTTACTAATTAAAATTAAAGAAGCCTTTGCAAGGTTGATTTCACCTATTCTTTAGTTGTTTTATATTAAAAAATATGATATATTAATACATATGTACACATAGGAGGACAAAATTTAATGAACAAATTTAAAAAAGCTATTTTACCTATAGCACTTAGTGTATCAGTTATAGGTTTAGCAGGATGCTCTACTGGAGGAACAAAATATATTTCTAGTAAAGCTGGAGATGTAACAGAAAAAGATATCGTAGAAAGCATCGGTGCTAGTCAGCTTTCTAAAACAGCTACTAGTATGATGATTCAAAAAGTACTTTTAGATAAATATAAAAACAAAATTGATCAAAAATCTATTGACGAGCAACTTCAAAAAGCTCAAGAACAATACGGTGGTAAAGACAAATTCGAACAACTTTTAAAACAACAAGGATTTACTCTTGATAAATACAAAGATGGATTAAAAGTTAAAGCGGCTCAAACATTACTTATTAATGACTACGCTGGAACTAACGACGATAAACTTAAAGAAAGTTACGAAAAAAATAAACACCAATATCACCTAGCTCACATTCTTGTAAGTGTTAAAAGTGAATCAAATCCAAATGGATTAAGTGATGAAGAAGCTAAGAAAAAAGCAGAAGAAGTACTTAAAAAACTTAAAGATGGTGGAGATTTTGCTACATTAGCAAAAGAAAATTCTAACGATACAGCTAACGCTTCTAACGGAGGAGACTTAGGATGGTCTTCTAAAGAAGATAACTCATTTGTTAAAGAATTCAAAGATGCTGCATACGCATTAAGTAAAGATAAAACATCAGATGTTGTAAAAACTTCATTCGGATATCACATTATTAAAGTATTAGATGAAAAAGACTCATCATTTGATGAATTAAAACCAGCATTAGCTGAAAAAGCAGCTGAAGAAGCTGTTAAGAAAGATAGCACAATCGTAAGTAAAGCTCTTAAAAAATTATTTGAAGAGTACAATGTTAAATCAAGTAACAGTGACGTTGAAGCATACATTAAATCAATGTTAGAAGGAAATACTTCTGCTCAATAATAAAATTCATAAAGACGACTAATAGCAACTTAGCTTTTAGTCGTCTTTGATTTAAATATAATAAGAGATTAGAGAAATAATTCACGTAAATTATTTTCCAACCTCTTATCTTAATTAACTAACATCATCACGTGCACCAAGAATATCGATAGCATTTTTTATTCGATCTTTCGTAGGTGGATTAATATCATTTAATTCGTAATCTATTCCTAATTCTTTATATTTGAATTTAGCCATATCATGGTAAGGTAATACTTCTACACGCTCAACACCATGTAAGGTATCAATATATTCACGTAATTTTTTTAAGTAATAATCATCATCTGTCCATTTTGGAACAAGCACGTGTCTTATCCACATCTTAGCACCATGTTCACTTAAAAAATTAGTAAATTGAATAATATTTTTATTTGTACGTTTAGTTAAACGCATATGGTGTTCATCATCAATATGTTTAATATCCACTAAGAACAAATCAGTTAGAGATATCAATTCTAATACCTTTTCATTCATACTTGGAGCATTTACATAAAACCCTCCACAAGTATCTACACACGTATTAATATCTAATTCTTTTAATTTTCTAAAAAGCTCTAAGATGAAATCAATTTGCAGTAGTGATTCTCCACCACTTACTGTTACTCCTCCCCCTTCACTAGCTTCAAAGAAATCACGATATTTTACTATCTCTTTTGTAAGTTGATCTACTGTCATAACTTTAGCATCAGGATTGTGCATTTTCCAAGTATCTGGATTATGGCAGTATTTACATCTTAACATACACCCTTGGAAGAATACTACATATCTTATTCCAGGACCATCAACATTCCCGAAAGATTCAACTGAGTGAACATTAGCTGTTAATTCTTTTTTCTCTTCTACAGAATTTACTTCTACTTTTTCCATATGCTATCTCCTCCTTTTGCTATTTATAGTTTAATTATAGCGTATTCATCGCTATCCTGTAAATACTTTTACTTTATTATTTTTGATTTATTAATCTAAAAAAGTGGAGGCTTTTAGCCTCCACCTTCTTTTTAATTATTCACTTAATTACATGAATTGGTGCATTGTACGGCTTAATACGTCACGTTGTTGTTCTGGAGTTAAACTGATTAGACGTACAGCGTATCCTGATACACGAATTGTGAAGTTTGGATAATCTTCTGGAGATTCAATAACTTTAAGTAATGTTTCTTTATTGAATACGTTAGTATTTAAGTGGTAACCACCTTTTTTGAAGTATCCATCCATCATTGCTGTTAAGTTTTTGATTTGATCTTGTTTAGTTTTACCTAAAGAACTTGGTGTGAATGCAGCAGTTAAGCTGATTCCGTCACGGCTGTATTCATAAGGTAATTTAGCAACTGAGCTTAAGCAAGCTAGAGCTCCACTTTGGTCACGTCCGTTCATTGGGTTAGCACCTGGAGAGAATGGTTCTCCTGCACGACGTCCATCTGGAGTGTTACCAGTTTTCTTACCGTATACTACGTTTGAAGTAATAGTTAAGATAGATGTTGTAGTTTCATCTGCACGGTAAGTTGGGTGTTTTTTAAGTTTAGTCATGAATGTTTTTAGTAATTCAACAGCGATTTCGTCTGCACGGTCATCGTTGTTACCGAATGTTGGGAATTCACCTTCAACTTTGTAGTCTACAGCTAATCCAGTTTCATCTTCAATTGGAGTTACTTTAGCATATTTAATAGCTGATAAACTATCTACTGCTACTGAGAATCCAGCGATACCAGTTGCCATGAATCTTCTAACTTTAGTATCGTGTAATGCCATTTCTAAGCTTTCGTAAGAATATTTATCGTGCATGTAGTGGATTACGTTTAATGTATTGATGTATAGTTTACATAACCATTCCATGAATACATCGAATTTAGCCCAAACTTCGTCGTAGTTTAATACTCCACGAATAGGTTCTGTTTTAGGTCCAACTTGGATTCCTAATTTTTCATCACGTCCACCGTTGATTGTGTATAATAAAGCTTTAGCTAAGTTAGCACGAGCTCCGAAGAATTGCATATCTTTACCAGTAGTCATACCACTTACACAACATGCGATAGATTTGTCACAAGTTCCTAAGAAGTCTGCTAATAATTCATCACTTTCATATTGGATAGCACTGTGGTTGATTGAAGATTCAGAACAGAATTCTTTGAATCCAGTTGGTAATTTAGTAGACCAAAGGATAGTTAAGTTTGGTTCTGGAGAGTTACCCATGTTATCTAATGTGTGGATGAAACGGAAGTCAGTTTTAGTTACTAATGATCTTTCAGCGTCTAACATTTCACCTACGATTAATGTAGCCCAGATTGGGTCACCAGAGAATAATTGGTTATATTCTGGAGTACGAGCGAATTTAACACAACGTAATTTTAATACTAAGTGGTCAATTAATTCTTGAGCTTGAGACTCGTTAATTGTTCCATCTTGTAAATCTCTTTCGATATAAATATCTAAGAATGTAGCGATGTTACCGATTGACATTGCAGCACCGTTTTGTTGTTTGATAGCTGCTAAGTAACCGAAGTATAACCATTGAACAGCTTCTTTAGCTGTAGTAGCTGGTTCAGAAATGTCGAATCCGTAGATTTTAGCTAATTCTTTTAATTCACCTAAAGCACGAATTTGTTCGTTAACTTCTTCACGGTCACGAATAACGTGTTCAGTCATAACACCGTCAGCTCCGATTTGAGCTAAGTCTTCTTTTTTCCAAGCGATAAGTTGGTCAACACCATATAAAGCTACACGACGGTAGTCCCCGATAATACGACCACGTCCGTATGCATCTGGAAGACCAGTGATTACACCAGATTTTCTTACTAAACGCATGTCTGGAGTATATGCATCGAATACTCCTTGGTTGTGAGTTTTACGGTAGTCAGTGAAGATTTTAATAACTTCTTCGTCTACTTCGTATCCGTATGCTTTACAGCTGTTAACAGCCATGTTAATACCACCGAATGTCATTAACGCACGTTTAAGTGGTTTATCAGTTTGTAACCCAACAACTTGTTCTAAGTCTTTTTCAATGTATCCAGGTCCGTGAGAAAGGATAGTTGAAGGAATACTAGTATCCATATCTAATGTTCCACCAGCTAAACGTTCTTGACGCATTAAATCATTGAATTTTTCTACTAATTTAGTAGTTGCTTCTGTTGGTCCTGCAAGGAAAGATGCATCTCCTCTATATTCAGTATAGTTAGATTTAATGAAATCTACTAAATCTACCTCTGTTTGCCATTTACCACCAACGAATGCTTTTTTTTCTGCAACTGTTGTCATATTAATGTCACTCCTTAAAATTTTTTATTATATATGTGATAAATAAATTTATTAATTAAACTATTTGTTACACTCTTAGTGTACCGCATACATATTACTAAGACAATATTTTTCTTATTCAAATTGTGTACAATTTGTGAACTTCAGTATTAATACAGTAATTATAAATTCTGAATTCTCTATTAAATTAATAGTAAAATATTGCTATATATCTTTGAAAACCCAATTGCAAAAATAATGAAAACGTTAACTTTAGAGGTTTATTTTTCTGTAGATATTTTATATCTCTAAGAAATCTGTTATTATACTGTAACTATTTATATTTAATTTTTTAGGTAGACATATATTAAAAATATCTTATTTTTTTACAAAAAACAAGAAGTAAACGATATCATTTATCATTTACTTCTTTAATTTGCTATTTTTCAAATAATTCTAATAGATTTTTATAACCCTCTTTTTCTAAATCTTCCTTCTTAATAAACCTTATAGAAGCACTATTTATACAATATCTAAGCCCTCCTAATTCACTTGGACCATCTGGAAATACGTGTCCTAAATGAGCATCTCCCACTCTACTTCTAACTTCAATTCTTTCGACAAGATGCGAGTTATCTTTATAATATCTAGTAACTTCTTTTTCAATTGGTTTTGAGAAACTTGGCCAACCGCAGTGCGACTTAAATTTATCTTTTGAAGAAAATAATGGTTCACCTGTTGTTATATCTACATATACACCTTCTTCAAAACTATCCCAATATTGTCCAGTATACGGACTCTCAGTTGCACTTTCCATAGTAACTGCATATTCTAAATCAGATAATTCTTTTTTTAATTCATCTTTAGATTTTCTTTCAAATTCTTCTGGATTAATTTTAATTTCTTCACTCATTTTATTTCTCTCCTTTATTACTAATGTATCGCTTTAAATCTTCTATTACATTCTTACCGTCTTTTAATCCTAGGTTATAGACATGATTTAATTTTTGTGTATCTTTCTCTAATCTTTTTACAGTAATATCCTCACTTGGTCGTATAACAAATACTTTCCCTTGTTTTTCTAATTCTAGTATTCGTTCAACTGTTTCATTATAGTCTTTATATCTATTCTCCAACTTTTCAATTAGATGCGGATATTTCTTATAAAATAACTTAAATTGCAGACTTGCTGATTTTTTCTTTCTATATGTAATTGGTCTTGTTAGTATAACAATAATTTTATCATAGTTTTGTTTTTCAAAGAAATCTATCGGTATACTATTAGCTATTCCACCATCTAAATACTTTTTCCCATCTAATTCTATAATTTCTGAAATAAACGGAAGAGCAGAGGTAGCTCTTAACGTCTCCATTTGCTTATATGGATCTGTTATTTTTACAAATTCCGCTTCTCCACTTTCTATGTTAGTTATCGTTGCATAAAAATTTGTTTTTGAACTTTTAAATGTTTTATTGTCAAATACATCAAGTTGAAACGGAAGTCTATAATAAGTAAAATCTTTATTAATTAAATTCCCTGTCCTTATCCAACTTTTTAAACTCATATATCTTTTATCATTAATATAATTAACATTATAACGTAGTGCTCTTTTAGGTTGTTTAGAAACATAATTCACTCCGAAAAGTGTTCCTGCAGAAACTCCAACAATATCAGTAACTTCTATATCATTTTCTAAGAACACATCAAGGACACCTGCTGTAAATAATCCTCTCATAGCTCCACCTTCTAATACTAAACCTACTTTCATTCAATCACACTCCTTTTTAAATTGATACTATTATATCATCTTTTTTTCATTAGTTTAAATAAATTTACTCGGGGGTTAAGTTATGTTACTATTTAAAATGAGAAAAATAATTTAATTCGAGGTACATATGAACATACTACTAATCGGTGGCAATGGCTTCGTTGGAAAAGCATTAATTAAAGAATTTAAAAAATACAATGTAAAAGTCAGCTATTTATCTAGATCTCAAAACTACTCTATCTCTATAGAAGAAGCAACTTGGATACAGGGAGATATTTTTGACAGTGAAAATATAGTAATCAACGAAAAATACGACATCGCCATTCATTTAATCGGAACAATTAAAAATAAAAAGCTATATTCAAAACTAAATACAGAAAGTGTGACACAGACAATTGAATTATGTCAAAAACACAATATAAATAAACTAATCTACTTTTCTGCGAACGGTGGCTTCAAACAATATATAGAAAGCAAGCTTTCTGGAGAAAGATTAATAAAAGATTCAAAACTAAATTATCTAATAGTCCGTCCAGGTCTTATGTACGGTAAAGACAGACTTACCTCTTATTTCAATATATTACCGATTAAATTCTTTTCAAAATTTGGTATAACATTTTTTAAAAATGTTTATCCCCTTCCAGTTGAAAAAGTAGCAAAATCAGTTGTTAAAGCAATTCTTAACAATACTGATTCGACTATTATTGAAATAAATGATATGAAATAACTATATACACCGACTTGAAATTTTAGATTTAAAGAATCAATATTTTAAGTCTTTTTATGTGACATTTGTCATATTACTTCGTGACATTACCTACTAAAAGGTAACTTCCTACTTTGATATAATTTAATTATCAAAGATGAGGTGAACAAAATGTCATTAAATAACATTATAGAAGTAAAAAATATAACAAAAACAATTAAAGGAAAAAATATCTTAGATGATATTTCTTTTAAAGTAAATTCTGGTGAATGTATTGCTTTAATTGGGCCTAATGGAGCTGGTAAAACTACTTTAATGAATTGTCTATTAGGAAATAAATTTATCAATACAGGTTCAATAAAAATTAATTCTTTAAATCCAGGAAACCAAAAGCTAAAAGAATTTCTTAACATACTTCCTCAGGAAAATGTTGTTCCTGAAAAACTAAAAGTAAAAGAATTACTTGGCTTTATTCAAAAATTATATAACAATCCATTAACAAATGAAGAAATCGATGAACTACTAAGATTTAATGATTCTCAAAAAGATAATTTCGCTTCTAAATTATCTGGTGGTCAAAAAAGATTATTATCTTTTATTATTACATTAATAGGAAGACCAAAATTAATTTTCTTAGATGAACCAACAGCTGGAATGGACACATCAACACGAATCAGATTTTGGGAGATTGTAAATACCTTAAAAAATAAAGGACTGACTATTATTTATTCTTCACATTATATTGAAGAAGTAGAACATACTGCAGATAGAATCTTAGTTCTAAATAAAGGAAAACTAGTACGTGATACTACTCCACATGCTATGCGTGCTGAAGAAATTGAAAAATACTTCACACTACCTATAAAATATCTAGATTTATTAAAAGGTAATGATATTATAAATAATTTAGAAATTAAAACAGATAATATTAATTTCTTAACAAAGAAACCAGATGAAATATGGAACATATTACAACAAGCTGGTTGCACGTTTAAAGAAATTGAAATTCAAAATAGAACACTATTAGATAGTATTTTTATAACTACAAAAGATAATGGAGGAGCTAAATAATGAAAAATCTTGCCAACTTATTAAGAATAGAATTTATATTCATAAAAAGAAACTTAACTAATTTTATTATGGGATTAGGCTTCCCAGTTATCTTCTTTATAGTATTTTCTGGAATGCAGGAATTTGGTGATACTGAAACAAAGGTACGTGTTGTAAAAGATATGCTTATCTCTATGACTGCATTTAGTAGTATCAGTTTTGCCCTATTTTCGCTTCCTATTTCTATAAAAGAAGATGAGAAAAATAACTATCTACATATATTGAATAATTCTCCAGTAAAAATATCTGAATACTACTTTGCTCGTTTCATTCGTCTAATAATAACATTTATTATTTCAATAGTTGCAGTGTTTGTCGTTGGTCATGTTGTTAGGGGCGTTAATATGACGGCTCGCGAATGGATTATTTCAGCTGTGCTAATGCTTATTGGAAGTATTACATTTTTAGGTATGGGATTACTTCTAAGTCTTATTAAATCAGAAGAAAAACTTTCATTACTTGCTAATATATTATACCTAGGACTTGCTATGCTAGGTGGACTTTGGTGGCCTACTTATCTTTTCCCAGAATGGTTACAAAATATTTCTAAACTTACACCCACATATCATTTACTAGAATTCGTTAATAAATATATTAAAGAAGATATTTTCTCTTATAGATCATTAGCAATTCTTATAGCCTACTCAGTTGTATGTATAATTGCTACACTGGTAATAAAAAACAGAAGAGAATCAAAATAATAACATAGGAGTGCGGATAAATTATTCACACTCTTATATTATTGTGGTATTATTAAAGAATAAGGAGACTGAAATGTACAAAAACTTATTAAACTTATTAAAAGAAAAATATATATTTTATTTAACATTGGTATTTTTCGCATTCCCTCTTGCATATATTATTGAAGGAAGTTATCCCAAATATACATTATTCTTGACTATTTTAGCAATTATTTCATATATAGGAATGTTGCATACAAAAAATAAAGTTCTTGTTTTTATAGAGTGGTTTATTCTAACTGGATATATCACTTATACGACTATTGTTTTCAACCCAATGAATATTCTATTTAGTTTCTATTTAAGCAATTTACTCGTTTGGCATTTTCAAGATAAGTATTATACATACAGAACAATTAGTTTTTTCATAACAATAAATTCCCTAACATTATATATAATTGCAAACCCTACTATAAACATCGGTGATCGAATAATCCTATTTATTTTTTGTTCTATGTGTATCATAACCTATTTTTCACAAAAATATAGTTACGAAAGAAATAAATTAAAAAATGAACGTTTAAAACACAATGAACATATTAATCTACTTCTTGCTGAGAATGAAAGAAATAGAATCGGACGCGACTTACATGATAGTATCGGTCATACTTTTGTAATGCTAAAATTGAAAGCAGAGCTAGCTGAAAAATATTTAGAAAAAAATAATATTGAAGCAGCCAGAAAAGAACTTAAAGAAATCAGTGAAATCAGTAGCGCTTCTATGACAGAAACACGATCTATAATTAATAAATTAAAACATAGAAGTATTAATGAAGAATTAAAAGTTATTTCGGATATTATGACAATGGCTGATATTTCTTTAGATATTAAGACTAATATGACTACATCTCCATCTCAACTGATTGAATGGACTATTACAATGGTTCTAAAAGAATTAACAAATAATGTTATTAAACATAGTAATGCTAATAAATGTAATATTGAAATAAATGAATCTAGTAATAACTACACTGTTATTATCTCTGATAATGGTAGAGGTTTTGAAAGTATCGACGGAACAGAACTATCTTCTATAAGAGAAAGAATTAAACTTGTTAATGGAGTAATAGATATAACATCAGAAAAATCTCCTACAACTATCAAAGTAACAATTAGTAAATAAAAATAGGAGGACAATATGAAATTACTTATCGCTGAAGATCAAAGTATGTTACGAGATGCAATGGCAACATTATTATTAATGGAAGATAGTGTTGAAAGTGTACTTCAAGCTAAAAATGGAAAAGAAGCTATAGATTTAATTTCTACTAATGATATCGATGTAGCTATACTTGATGTAGAAATGCCTGAAGAAACAGGATTAGACGTACTAGAATATATTCGTAGTAATAACATACATTCTAAAGTTGTTATTGTGACGACCTTTAAACGCATGGGGTATTTCGAACGTGCTATAAAAAATAACGTAGATGCCTACGTCTTAAAAGATCGTTCAATCGATGAACTTATGAAAACTATTAACAACGTCTTAGCAGGACACAAAGAATACTCACCTGAACTAATGGACAACATCTTTAATAGTCATAATCCTCTAACAAATCAAGAAAAAATTATTCTTTTAAAAATTAAAGAAGGATTATCGAACAAAGAAATTGCTAATGAACTGTTTTTATCCGAAGGAACTATTAGAAACTATATCTCTAACATCCTGACAAAATTAAACTGTAAGAATCGGACTGAAGCTGTAAAAAAATCTACTGAGGAAGGATGGCTTTAGATGACAAGAAAACTCGCTATAAGATTATCATTACTTTCATCAATTATATACATAGCACTAACAATACTATACTTTTCAAGTGTAATATCAAAAATTAATCATTCTGACAGTCCTAGCGCAGGCGCTGGTTTAGGAATGCTACTTGCGTTCCTAATACCACACTACTTTATGCTTTTAATAGCTGTTATTTTTAATATTGTTATCTCATTAATAAAATTCACAAAAAATTATTTAATAATTATAAATATTATATTGTATATCATCGCTGGCGCATTAGGGTTTATTTTAGGATTTGTTTTAATTATTTCTATCATTTTCCAAATAATATTCTTGATAATTGCATATAATAAATAAAACAGGAACAACTTTAAATCATATCTTTAAAAAATTGATTTTTAGTTGTTCCTGTTATTTTATTTAATTAAAGAATAGCTTATATCAATTAATTCCTTTATTGTTTCCATTTTGATATTTTTATCTAACACTATACTAATCCAATGCTTTTTATTCATATGGTATGCTGGAAAAATATTTTGATTGTCTATAATATCTAAGATTTTATCCGTAGGATATTTTAGATTTAAAATTTTCACCTTAGTTGTAATATCAGTATTTTTATTTAACTTATTATACTCTACATCTGATAACAAAGCATACCATTTAGTTTTTTCATTTACAAATGCCAATATATCTGGGTGTTTTTTAAAAGGATTAACATGGTTTCCACCATATTTATTACAATAATCTATTACTTCTGAACATATTTTTTCTGATTCATCGGCCAATCCTAATACAGAACTTAGTAGACTCTCAACATATTCTCTAACATTTTGAACCGTTTCTCCTACGGCACTATCTACGCTATACAATGAGTATACCTCATCAAATTCTAAATCATAAACTTCTACTAAAAGTTGACTATCTACAAATACGATTTCTATTAAGAAGCTACCATCTAAGATTTCTTTTCGATATATTAGTTTTTCCGCTTCTTCTTCAAATCCAAACTGTAAAAGTTGTTCTTTAGAAAAGTTATATTTCTCTATATCAATTATTCTCATAAAACTTTTATTCGAATCTAGCTCTATCGTGACTTTGACTCCACTTATCTACCTCAGGTCCTTTTGGCACAATAGTTTTGCCGGCCGATACATAATATCCTACCTTAATTGCTTCAAAGTCTGTTGTAGAACCAAATCCCGGTGTTTGATATAAGTCTGTTAAGTAGTTGAAAATATTAGGATATTCCTCAATTCTCTTTTTATTCGCAGAATATAATCCGTAATAAACAACATCGAAACGAATCATAGTAGTATAGAATCGAATATCTGTTTCTGTTATAGTATTTCCATGGAAGTATCTTTGATTTGATAAACGATCCTCTACAACATCCATCATATCGAAGAATCTATCGAATGCCTCATCATATTTTTCTTGATTTTCGGCAAATCCCATTCCATATACACCATCATTAACAGCTACAGCTAGTTTTTCATTCCACTCATCAATTTGATCAGCAAGATGTTCA
This sequence comes from Gemella haemolysans, assembly GCA_032567735.1. Classification (GTDB taxonomy): domain Bacteria; phylum Bacillota; class Bacilli; order Staphylococcales; family Gemellaceae; genus Gemella; species Gemella haemolysans_E. The sequence goes on from JAWHCX010000008.1 coordinate 20,380, forward strand.
GGATATAAATCTATTTCATCTTTCTTGTGTAGTTTTTTAAATACTGTCGCAAATTCATGAAGTAACTCGGCCGATTCTTTTCTAACTACTTTTCCTGTAGTAACATCAACAAGCACCGGTACTGAGTATGGTCCTTCATAATCTGAATCACTATTTAAGTACACATCTTTAATTTTAGATTGTTTTAAAACTGGGTCTAGCCCATCTTTATCTAGGCTGAATTGCCATCCTTCTTCTCCACGGCGACAATCCAATGTTCCTAAACTAATAGCATCATCTAACCCCAGTATCTCTCTTGCTATAACTGCTCTATGTGCATATGGACAAACTGCAGTCCAAAATAGTCTATATCTTCCTTCTTCTATAGGTTGTTCATCTGTTCCAAATGGTTTACTAAAAAATTTTTTCATGTGATTTTGTCCTTTTAATTTTCTATAAATTTTTTCGCTTCGTCATAAATATACATAACATTTAAACTATGTTCTTTTTGAATTTTCATAAATTCAAAATCTTTATTATTTATAACATCAACGAATTTTTTGAACTCAGCAAACATTCTGTGTGAATGAATATTTTTATTTTCATTTATTAAGTTATCTTTTGTTTGAATACTGTAATTAGGAACTTCATTTGTAGGACCAATGACTTTAATTATACCTTGATCGCCTTGAATATTAACATAACTATTATTAAAAGTATCTTTAGCGGCTATGCACACTACTTTAAAATTATTATATTCTAATAGAAGAATACCTGAAGTATCAACATCATTAACAATATTAGGTGAATAATGTACTTTATTAGGTTTACCAAACAATCCAACAACAAAATGAATATTATAGATATTTAAATCTCCAAGTACTCCTCCACCTTTACTCTTATCAAAAACTGGGGCTATTATTCCATTTTTAAATGCTTCGTATCTTGAAGAAAGTTGAGAAAAATTACACTCAACAAGTCTTATTTCTCCAATATTATCAATATTATCTTTTATATCAAGATAATTTTTTTGATATTGATTTGTTATTGCTTCTATTAATATTAATTCTTTAGCTTCGGCTATTTCAAATAATTCTACAGATTCCTCATACTTTAAGGTAAAAGGTTTCTCGCAAATAACATTTTTACCGGCTTTTAGAGCCTTCTTAGCAACTGAGTAATGTAGATTATTCGGAACTGCAACATAAATTGTATCTACTTCTTTATTTTTTAGACAAAGATCAATATCAGTATATATATTGTTTATATTATATTTAGACTGTAATTCTTTTAAATTTTCGATATTTCTAGCCGTTATAGCTTCTAATTTAATTTCTGGAAGTTCATGAGCAAAAGATAAGAAATCTTTCACTATCATTCCAGAACCAATAATTCCTAATTTCATGTTTTCCTCCAAATTACTATGTATCCTTTAATTATATCTTTATAAACTTACACTAGCAACTTTTCTGCATAAAAACCCTTACTCCAACTCATGACCTCTATCATAATAACTATTCGACATCTACTTGAAAATAATGGAAATTATTTTCATTTTCTTTCATTTTTTTCATTTTTTCTATTGACTTATATCTACTTTATATGATATATATATATATATATATTTCACAATGGAAAGGATTACACTATGACTAAAAAAATACTTGTTACAGGTGGAGCTGGATTCATCGGGTCTCACACTTGTATAGAATTATTAAATAATGGAAATGAAGTAGTTGTCGTTGATAACTTATATAACGCAAATAAAAAAAGTTTAGAAGTAGTTGAACGAGTTACTGGTAAAAAGGTAACATTTTATGAAGTTGATGTTCGTGATGAAGATAAATTAAATGAAGTTTTTGAAAAAGAAGGAAATATTTATGGAGTTATTCACTACGCTGGATTAAAAGCAGTTGGTGAATCTTGTGAAATCCCATTAGCATATTATGATAATAATATAGCTGGAACAATTACTTTGTTCCGTGTTATGGAAAAACACAACTGTAAAAATATAATTTTCAGTTCATCGGCTACAGTTTATGGAGATCCTCATACATTACCGATTAAAGAAGATTTCCCATTATCTGTAACTAACCCATACGGACGTACTAAATTAATAACTGAAGATATTTTAAAAGATGTTTATAAAGCAGACAACGAATGGAATATAGTATTACTTCGTTACTTCAATCCAATCGGAGCACATGAGTGTGGAGATATCGGTGAAGATCCAAAAGGAGTGCCAAACAATCTAATTCCTTACATTATGCAAGTAGCTGTAGGAAAACTAGAAAAAGTTCAAGTTTTTGGTAATGATTTTGATACGCATGACGGTACTGGAGTACGTGACTACATCCACGTAGTAGATTTAGCTCGCGGTCACGTATCTGCTCTTAAAAAATTAGAAAAAGGTAGTGGATTAACTATTTATAACTTAGGAACAGGAATTGGTTATTCTGTATTAGATATTATTAAGAGTGCATCAGCTGCTGTTGGGCGCGATTTACCTTATGTTATAACTCCACGTCGTGCAGGAGATATTGCAGCATGTTATGCAGACGCTACAAAAGCAAAAGAAGAACTTGGATGGGAAGCTCAATACGATATAAAACGTATGTGTGAAGATTCATGGAGATGGCAAAGTAAACATCCAAACGGGTTCGCTGATTAATATACTTAAACAAAAAAATAAAAGTCTATGTGACTGATCTAAAAATCCAAAATATATAAAGTCAGTATGAAAGTTTATAGGCGCAATGGGAATGACTCAACAAAATCGATTTTTCCGAAAACACGATTTTTGAGTCATTCCTTTTTTTATATAATAATACTTATTGAATTAGCCACTATTCTTATTTCCATAATAAAAAATCATCCGTCTTTATTCTCAAGAATGGATGATTTTTCAATTGTTTAACTCTTATATTTTGTCGTATAGTGAACTCTTATTTGTTTTGAAAAGTTTAATTACACAACTTACTAAGAAAAGAGACTCAAGCGAGTCTCCTTTCTCATAAATTATGCTTTTTTTCTAGATTTAATTGCTCCAATAACTAATGGAATTAAGCTGATTAAAATAATAGCAATCACTACTACTGAAAAGTTTTTCTTAACATATGAGATGTTTCCAAAGAAGTACCCTACTGATACAAATAATGTACACCAACAAAGACCTCCGAAGAAATCAATAATTCTAAACTTAGAATATTTCATCTTACCAGCTCCTACGATAAATGGAACGATCGTACGAATGATTGGGAAGAATCTAGCTAAGAAAATAGACTTTCCTCCATGTTTTGCCACGAAGTTTTCAGCGTCTTTTATGTTTTCATCAGACACAAACTTTTTAAACCATGCTTTACTCTTCAGGTAATCAGAGAAGTTTCTTCCGATAAAATAGTTACAATTATCTCCAATAACAGCAGCACTTACACATAAAAATAATAGTAAAAAGATATTATTTCCTGTTGCTGCCCATAGTGCTCCACTAGCAAATAATAATGAATCACCTGGTAAAAACGGCATGAATACAACACCAGTTTCGATAAAGATAATTAAAAATATTATCCCATACATCCACCATGGCCCATGTTGCATCATTAATTCACCAAGATGCTTGTCAATATGCAATACAAAATCAATTAAAAATTTAATTGTTTCCAATGTAATCCTCCTAAAATAAATATGTTCTATGAGATTATACCATAGAGAACATAACCTGTCTATTAATCATACAATCTAGAAATTAATCTCTTATGAATTTTTTCATTTCAGAAATGTAGTCAGCATTACTTTCATGTTTTCTAAGATGATTAAGCACCCCAATTGTTGGTTCACTAACATCCTCAAGTTTTCTACGAGTTTGCCATAGTATTTTTACTTCATCTTCTGTCAGTAATAAATCTTCTTTTCTTGTAGAACTCTTCAAGAAATCAATAGCCGGATAAACTCTTCTTGAAGCTAATTCTGGTGATAATACTATCTCCATATTCCCAGTTCCTTTGAACTCTTCAAATATTAAATCATCCATTCTAGAACCAGTATTAATCAAGGCAGTTGCTATTATAGTTAAACTTCCTCCGCCTTCTACGTTTCTCGCTGCACCAAAGAATGCTTTTGGCTTATGAAGACTCGATGGATCTACCCCTCCGCTTAAGACTTTACCACTACTTGGTTCAACAATGTTATAAGCACGAGCAAGTCTTGTAATACTATCCATAAGTATAATTACATCTTGACCAAGTTCTACACGACGTTTAGCATGCTCAATTACCAATTCTGCCACTTTAATATGATTTTCAGAGGTCTCATCAAATGTAGAACTTACTACATCTGCTCCTCTTACAGATCTTTCCATATCAGTAACTTCTTCTGGTCTTTCATCAATTAAAAGGATAATTAACTTCTTATCAGGATAATTTTTTCTAATAGAATTTGCTATATCTTTTAATAATGTTGTTTTCCCAACTTTAGGTGGTGCAACAATCAATCCACGTTGACCGAATCCAATCGGCGCTACCAAATCAACAAATCTTGTAGAAAGTTTTTCTTTAGTAGTCTCTAAAACAATTTTTTGATTTGGATAAATCGGTGTTAAAGCTTGGAAATGTGCTCTACCTTTTGCGACTTCTGCATCTACGTCATTAACTGTGTCAACTTGTAAAATACCCGCATATCTTTCTCCTTCACGAGGTTTACGAACCTTACCATAAACCTCATCACCTTTTTTCAGTTCGAAGCGTCGAATTTGAGAAGCGGAAATATAAATATCTGTTTCTCCTTTTTTATAATCAACTGTTCTTAAGAAACCAAAACCATTTTCTGGGTGAATGTCATCTAAAATACCAGAAGCATAGTAATGTTCTTCACTTACTGATTGTTTTTCTAAAATCGCTAATACTAACTCTTTTTTATTTAATGTATAATATCTTGGAACACCTAGTTCTTTAGCTAAGGCTGTAAGTTCTTTAGTATTCATACTTTTATACATTTCATCAAATTTTACGTTACTCATCTTTTTCCTTTCTCCATATATTTCACAGGAATTCACAAATAAACATCTATACTATAAATATTTAACATAAATTAGTATAAAATACAATCAAAAATATCTTTAAAGTACATCAAGAACTTGAAATAATAAATATACTTCATATTACTTCCAAGTTCTTGTCAATTAATATTAAATTTTCTCTAAGACTTATTAAAAAAATATTATCTCTTACTTAGTACCACTACCGCTGATAAAATAAATCCAGCACCTATTAAGTCAATCAATCCGAATGTTGTACCTAATAATAAAAATGAAAATACTATTGCTGCTATTGGTTCAAAACATCCAATTATGCTTCCTGTAACAGCACCAATTAACCTTATTCCTTCTAAATATAATGAGAATGACATTATAGTTCCTACTATAATTACACCTGCCATACAAAGAAAATCAATAAAAGTAAAATTTTCAGGAATATAATTACTTCCAGTACCAAAATAAACTACAACACCTGCAATTAAAAGTCCCCACGCCATTATTGGCATTACTCCATATTTTTTTGTAAGACTAATTGATGAAATATTATAACTCGCTAGTCCTATTGCAGAAAATAATCCCCAAAATAAACCTAGTGTCGATAAATTTAATTTACTAAAATCTAAGTGTGTTGCCATCAGTACTGTTCCAAATAATGAAGCAGCTATTGCAATGACTTCGCGGGACATCGGCCATCTTCTACCTATAACACAATAATACGTCATAATCATTACAGGACCTGTATACTGAAGAACAGTCGCCATGCCAGCATTAGTATATTTAATCGCTAAAAAATATGTCCCTTGACAAATAAGCAATCCAAAAAATGAAAAATTCAATAATCTTAAAATATCTTTCTTATCTGAAAATACATTTACTAGACTTTTTTTATCTTTTAAAAATAAAATAATTACAAGAACAATCCCCGCATAAAATAATCTATTTGCTATTACCCATGTAGAATCTATCTTAGAGATATTAAGTAAATACTCACCTAATACTCCAGATAATCCCCAACAAGTAGCGCCTAGCAAAGTAAGGATTGCTCCTTTTTTCATCGTACTTTGTCCCATAATTAACTTCTCCTAATGATCAAATAATTTCAGGCTTGAATTTACGATCCTATTAGATTTTTCTACAACTCCATCGTATTTTTCTTCATTTGATAATAAAATACTCGTAAATAGAGTTATCATATTATTTTGAGCTACCATCATATTTCCACAAGTATAGAACTTAGCATCAAGTTTATTAGTAATATATCCAAATGGTGAATACCAAAAACCATAACCTACATTATAGTTTTCATCAAAAAATTTCTTCGCTATATTCTCTGGATAACCTTTTATTATTGGCATTGGATATAATAAACTAAGAGATTTAATAGCTTTTTGAGTATCTTCAACTTTTGAATTTAAGACAGAAAACACATCTAATTTTTTTCCCATCAATGTTTTATCATCGTACACTTTAAATTCACTATCAAAATGAGATTCAAAGTTTTCTTTATATTCATTAATAATTTCTTCTTCATCAAACATGATAGAATAATCATTATTAAATAAATTTTCTTTTTTCAAGTACAGGTGTGCCTTTAAATCTCTATCAGTATAATCTAATGAAATCAATGGATTTGTAGTTACGAATACACTTTTTTTCGATTCAAAAGCTATAAAATATCTATTTCTACCTAGTAAATATTTTGTTATTGCACCAAGCGAAGTATTATTTTCTAATAATATTAAATTTTTTCTTGAAAGTACTATACGTTTAAGTTCTTCTTTTTCAATTTGAAGAAGTGCTTTTCTAATATTTTCTTGCCAAAGTTCTGGATAAATCTCCCTAACTACTGATATTTTCGGTTCATTAGAAATCTCATTATCGTCATCAAGTTTATTTAAAAATGAAATTCTCTCTGTCCATAATTCTGTAAATTCTTTTTCTTCTTTCATATTAAAGAATAAAGTTATGAAGACATCGTCACCTTTAAAAACAGCTAGTATTCCAGGAACTACAAATGATGTATCACTAAAATCTACCCATTCTTGGCTATTTTTGTTATTACCATCTGAAATTCCACCATAAATACCGAAATATTCATCATCATGTTCATCTATTTCTAGAACTGTTACCTGTGCTTTTAATTCTTCAAAACCAGATAGGACGCTACTATTATCAAAACTTGTTAAAAAATCATTAGAGTCAAGTAACCATGTCGCTTCGTACCCTATACCAATTATAGAAGATTTAGTATCTGGCGTTCTTATGATAAACCTCTCTCCTTTTTTGGGAGAAAATAAACTTATAAACTGATCTTCGCTAAATGTTTTCTTCAGTTTGAATTTTACAACAAGTTTGTCATCAAGAACTGTATCACTAAAATCATAGTCTATAATTCTCTGATAATCATTCATACCTATTACCTATCCTTTTTTTGCTCCTCGTTTTGAAGCCTTTCTTCACGTTCTTTAATTTCTAATCTTTTTTGTCTTTGTTTAATTAATCTATTTACCTCTTCCTCAGATTTATAACTTGCTTCTTTATCCGTAAAGATAAATAGATTTTTATGATTATTTAAAATTGATAGCACCGTTTTATTTTCTGATTCTTCATTTTCAAATAACTCTGCAATATATTTTCTCTTATCACTACCTAAAACTACAACAAATAAATTTCTTGCAGACATTAAGTTTTCATAACCGATACTAATTAATTTGTTACCGTTAATTTCCATTCCAGCCATTTGAAGTTTAGACTTTTCCTCATTTGAAAATTCTACAATATGAAGATCTTTATTTACTTCATCTGCATATCTATAATCAAGTATTCCTCCATCAGATCCTAAAAAAACTACCGCAACATCAATTGGATTTTCAGTTAAGACTTCTTTATAATTGTTTAAATCTTCTTCACATTCGTTACTATTTAATGCTTGTGGATAATAAATGTTTTTAGCTTCTACATCTAACTTTTTAAATAGCTCATGTCTAGCATATCTATATAATCCAAATTTCTCTTCAATATCAATATCAGCAAATTCACGTTGACCTAACATTATAACATGTTTATAACGGTACTTCCCTGTTTGATTATCATCAATCATTCTATTAGTAAATTGTGTATTAATAATATTTTCAGGTAAGCAAATAACTGCTCCATCCTCAAGATTTTTTTCAAACTCATCATACATTCTATTTAGAACTGCTGTTTCACTATTACAAACTATATATTTCATGCTTTCACCTCCAAATAATAACAATTCAAATTTACTTTCTATTATACCATATTTATCCCCCACTAACAACGTCATAGATTTTACTCAACTTCTATCAGTTTAGAGAGTACATAAGAATAAACATATGTTTTAATATTTTTTAATTGATAATATTCCGCTACCGCTTCTTTATATATTCTTAGTTGCTCCTTGTGTCTTTCACGTAAAATATCTTCCCCAGTTTTACTAGTCACATAGTCAGTCTTATAATCAACGATAATAGCTTCATCATCAGAAATTTTAATAAATAAATCGACTACCCCTTGAAGTATTACATCTACTTCACTAGCGCTTTCACTATATAGTTCCTTAGCTTTTTTAGCAGTAGTAAACGCTATTTCAGTTTGACAAAATTGACTATTAGAAATAATATTCATTAATTCATTATTAATAAAGTTTTCAATTCTTTCCATATCTTCTTTATTATTTATATTATCAAACTCTTCTTCAGTAAGTATCCTATTCTCTTTAATATTTTTAAATAAGTCATCTGTTTTCTTCAAATCATTTACATAGACTTCTACATCTGTAATCTCAACACCCGCTCTAATATCATTTACTATTTTTTCAAAAAGCTTATGGACAATATTACCTCTAAGTATTGCCTTACTAGTGGATGTTGAACTTTTCAATGTTGTTAACTCAAGATAGCCTCTTTTTTCTTTTTTGAAGTTAATATTACTATCACTATTAATTTTTTTCAATGCACTATATGATGTTTTTGTTGGAAACACCTTATGTTTAACCTTAACTTCTTCGATTTCTTCAGTATTATTTTGTTTTAAGTCAAATCTTTCATAAAAGTCTGCTAAATCAAAGTCTAAACTAGCTTCTTGTTCTTGTATAGACAGAATCACTTCATAATCTTCAAATTTAGCATTTTTCTCATTTTCAAAATTGAATCCAGCTTCATAATCACTTAATAAATTATTTAAAATAACTTCAAAGTTATCGTCTTCTATTAATGCTTGTGATAAAGATTTGTCTCTTGCTTTCTCATTATTTAATTCTATCCCATTTGGGCTCACAAGATATAATGAATTCTTAGCACGTGTTAAAGCTACATATAGATTACGAACTTCCTCTTCTCTTTCTCTCAACTTAATCAGTATACTATTTAATTTGTATAATTCATTTAATCTAGATAATCTTGAACTATTTAAACTAAAACTTTGAGCTATATTCTCTACATTAAAACTTAAACCGAAAGTTTCTGTGAATAACCCTTCTCCTGTATAACCTCTTTTACTAAATGATGTATCTATATCAGCTACAAACACTTCTTTATATTCTAGCCCTTTTGAGATATGTATAGTAGACAAAGTAACACTGTCATTGGGTGTTCTTTTCTTAGTTTCAAATACCTCTTCTGTTTTAATATTTTTTAACTGATTTATTAAACCTGAAAGTTTATTATCAATTTTCTGGTATTCATTAACTACATCTATAAAATTCTCAAAATAATCTATCTCTTCATCATTTACACCTATCGTTACTAAATAATTTTTAAAGTCAGTATCAATCTCTATAATTTCTATTAAACTAGGTAATGAATTATTCAAACTAAAATTCAGCCATTTTTTTAATATGTTTGTAGTCTGTTTGTCTTTTTTATTATCACTATTATTTAATTTTTCAAAAAGATTTTTCCCTTTTTCTAGTGATAATCTCAATAATTCATCATTACTATAATCAAAAATCTCTGTATGTAATACTGCTAATAAGCTAGCATCCCTATTAGTGTTATCTAAAAATCTAAGAATATTGTATAAAATATTAAAACAATTTGATTCAGTAAAACCAACTTTTTCCTTGAAAAATAATGGTATATTGTACTTGCTAAATATTTCTTTAAAACTAGACATTTTAGTACTATTTCTAACTAAAATAGCATAGTCACTATATTTTTTTCCATCCTTTATTCCTTGTAAAATTTCATATGCAATATTTTCTATAGACTGAATTCTATAATCTTTTTTGTTCTCTATTATCTCTCCAGTAAAATAATTAACCTTACCATTAATTAATTTAGTAGGGATAATTTCTAGATCTTGACGTTCTTTTGCTTCTGGGTAATACAGAGCACTATCTTCATCATAACTCACACCTGCATTCTTATTATCCATTAATCTATTAAATACAAAATTACTGCATTTTAGTATATTCTCATCACTTCTAAAGTTTTCTTTTAATACTACACAAATTCCTTCGGAATCATCTTCAAATGAATATTCCTCATCTACTTTATAATTATCAATTTCTAATTTTCTATAACTATTATACTTTTGTTCAAAAAGGTCTGGATTAGATCCCCTAAAACCATAAATTGCTTGCTTAACATCTCCTACTCTAAAGAAGTTCACACCTTCTCCTCTAATTAGGTTTAGAATATATTCTTGCAAATTATTATTATCTTGATATTCATCAACATATATCTCATAAAAATATTCTCTATAATAATGCGCCGCTTCACTAGGTATAATCTCACCATTTTCTTCTTTAGTTAGAGCTTTAATAGCAAGGTGATTTAAATCAGAAAAATCTAAAAAATTATTTTCTCTTTTTCTTTTAATAAAATCATTATGTAATTTCTTAAGAACTTTTGTAATAGTTCTTGATAACTCACTCATTTTTTCTATAGTTTTAAAATAATTCAAGTAATCAATAAGTTCACCATAAATTTTTGTTAATAACGCTGTATCATAGACATTATTTTCTATTTTTAATTGGTTATTAAGTTTTTCTATAATCTCAATAATTTCTTCAAGCTCCTCTTGGTTACTTTTTAAAGAAATTTCGTCTTGTTGAATATATTTAATAATTTTTTCTTTTTTATCTTTATCTAGATTGATAAGAGATATTATGTCTAAATCGTCTTCTTTTTTATTATTTTCTAGATATTTTTTAACATTTAAACTGAAGTTAAACGCAGTCGTTATAGCTTCTTTTGTAGTTAACTCATCAACTTTACTAAATTCATCAATAACAGCATGATTTATACTAACCTTATCTATAATTAGGGAATTTATTTTTCCAAAATCTTCTTCTAAATATTTTTGAAAGTTAGGGATATTTAATAGTTTATAATATACATCAATAATGAATGAACTAATATTTTGTTTAGAACCAAAAACTGTAAATAGTAAATCTGTACTAGTAGAATCTTCCTGAACTAACTCTTCTAGGACATTTCCTATTGTTTCACTCAATAATCCTTTACTATTTGCTAATATACCAAAATTAGGAGATAAATATTTAATTTGATTATCAATTTCTTCCTCTACAAGATAATAGAATTTTTTCAATACATTTAAACAAAAACTATCAATAGTACTAACATAGGCATCATTCATTAACATCCTTTGCTTTCTAAGGAACAATAAATCCTCTTCTTTATTTGTAGAAAGCAATCTTTCACTAATTTTATCTTCTATTCTTACTATCATATTTTTAGCAGCAGCTGTAGTAAATGTTAGTACTAATAGTCTATCAATGTCCCATCTATTCGTTGCAACTTTTCTTGCTATTCGTTCAGAAAGAACCTCTGTTTTACCACTTCCAGCAGCAGCAGCTACAAGAACATCAGCCCCTGTAATAGCTATAGCTTGCCATTGAGGGGGGGTAGGTGGATATTTCCTAGAAGCGGCTATATTATCAATCTTTTCAATATTTATCATATATTTTTCCTCTAATTTCTCATTAATAATCACTTTATATTTTAACATACTTTAAGCATTATGGTATAATGTTTTAGAATAGTGACTTATTAAAATAACATTTATTTAAAACTATGTTTTTTAAATCACTATCACACAGTTTTATAGAATATAAAAATACTATAGTTTAATGTTTTACATTCTATTTAAAAATTATTTTTAGGTGAAATATATGAATCGTAAAATTTTAGCGCTAGCTTCATTTATAGCAGCTAGTTCGATAATCAAACAAAATAAAAAATTAAAATTAACACATACCACTCTAGATTTCAATAATCTTCCAGATTCTTTTGACAATTTTAAAATTGCCCAAGTAAGTGATATTCACTGTGATAAGGTTGGATTAAGCGACTTAGCATTCTTAAGTAAAATCAAAAAATTCTCACCCGATATTATTGTAATTACTGGAGATATTCTCGATAGTTATAAAAATGATATGGATGTAGCTTATAATATCCTTAGTCAACTTGCTATAATTGCTCCTTGTTATTTTATTTCTGGAAATCATGAACTAAGATTACCGAAAGAATATACTGAATTGAAAAACATGTTAGCAAAACTTAAAATTACTCACTTACACAACGAAAGTCTTCTTCTTTCTCGTAACCAAGACTTTATAAATCTAGTTGGTGTAGAAGACTATAATTTTTTCAAAAATGAAGATAATTTAAATCATCGTGCTAACTTCAAAAATACATTAGAGAATTTATATTCATCTGAATTCTTTAACATACTTCTATCTCATCGACCAGAAAAATTTCCAATTTATGTGGAAACTAAATATGATCTGATTTTTTCAGGACATGCCCATGGCGGACAATGGAGAATCCCGTTTGTCGGCGGTGTTTTCTCACCAAGCCAAGGATTCTTCCCTGAATACACAAGTGGTTGTTATTCTAAGGACAATTCAACTCTTATAGTTTCTCGTGGGTTAGGAAATAGTTCATTTCCTATTAGAATAAACAATAGAATTGAATTGGTATTAGTTACATTAAAAAAAAGAGAGATTCAAAAATCGTGATTTTTTAAAATTCGATTTTGAATCTCTTATATTATTTATTAGAAATATAATTTCTCAAATTTTTCTATTTTTTCTTCAAAGTCTTGAAGTGCCAATTCAATTGCATCTGGTTTAGACATATCTACACCAGCATTTTTTAATACTTCTATTGGATAATCCGAGTTTCCTTTTGAAAGGAATTCATCTATATAAACTTTAGCATTTTTACTATCTTCTAGTATTAATTTTGATAATGCTTGTGCTGCAGAATAACCAGTAGCATATTGATATACGTAGTAATTGTAGTAGAAGTGTGGAACTCTTGACCACTCATATTTTATATCTTCATCGTAAGTAAATACATCACCATAGTATTTTTTCACCACATTGAAATATTCAGTATTTAAATATTCTGCTGTTATAGCCCCTCCGTTTTGAAGTTGTTGGTTTATTTTGTGTTCGAACTCTGCAAATTGAGTTTGTCTATATACTGTACCAACAAACCCACTTAACGCTTGGTTAAGGACACGCAGCATTCCATTTTTGTTACCTTCTTTTTCAAATTTATTGTATAGATATTCTGTTAATAATGCTTCATTACAAGTTGATGCTACTTCTGCAACAAAGATTGAATAACTTCCGTAAACATACGGTTGATTTTTTCTAGTGTAGTAAGAGTGCATTGAATGCCCTAATTCATGTATAAGTGTGTACACATCATTTAATGTTCCATCAAAATTTAATAGAATAAATGGTTTTGTAGTATAACCACCCCATGAATACGCACCTGAACGTTTTCCTTTATTAGGATAAATATCTATCCAACGTTCTGTAAAAGCTTTTCTCATATCGTTAACATACTCTTCACCCATTGGTTTTACAGCTTCAAGTACTATATCACGAGCTTCTTCAAATGTAAATTTAATTGGCTCTCCTTTTACCATTGATACTGATCTATCATATAGTCTAAAATCTTCAAGTCCTTTTGCCCTTTTGTGTAATCCATAATATTTTTGTAGGGCTGGAATTTTTTTATTAACTACAGACACTAAATTATCATATACTTCCTCTGGTATTAAGTTGTTAGATAATGCATTATTTCTTGTTGAAGAATATTTATAAACATCTGCATAATATTTTTTTCGTTTTAAATTTCCACCTAATGTAGATGCTAAAGTATTATTATGTTTTTTGAAATAGTTGTAAAGAGAATGAAATGTATTTTTTCTAAGCACTCTATCTGTACTCTCCATATAAGTACCATATGTTCCATGAGTTAGAGTATGCTTGTTTCCTTCTTTATCCTCAACTTTCTCAAACTCTACATCAGCATTATTTAGTGCCGCAAAGGTTTCATCACTAGCTTTTAACGCTTCTCCTGCCATTGCTATAATTTTTTCTTGTTCAGAATCTAATGTATGTTGTCTTTTTTTATTAAGTTTTTCTAATTCAAACTTATAAATTTTCAACTCATCTAATTCATCTGCATATCCTAATAGTACATCTTCTTCAATCGAAAGAAGTTCCGGTTTTAAAAATGACCATTCAGCATAAAACTTAGAACTTAAATTCATAGTTTTCGCATATAATTCTCCATATTCTGCATTCGTACTATCTTGATCTTTTCTAAGATATGCATAAATAGTCAACTGTTCAACTTTTAACATCATATCTTCTTCAGCTTTAAAAACTTCTAATAATCCTTTCGCTCCCTCTTTAACCTTACCTTTATAACTTTGTATTTCTGGAATTAATTTTTCTACCTCTTTAAATTGTTTCCAAAAATCTTCATTTGTCTTAAAAATCGATTCTAAATCCCATGTGTTTTCAACTTTCTGATCTTTTCTCAATAATTCAACCATATTTTTTCTCCTAACATTTATACATAACTTTAATTATAGCACAAATTATATCCCTTTTGTAATATATTTTTAAAAAAATCTGCAGAATTATCTGAAAACATAAAATAAAAAATTTAATTTTTTCTGATTAAATGGTCATAATTTTCATGTCCTATAAAGATCTCACTATCTTTATTAAATCCAAAGCTTTCATATAATTTCCTAGCTCTGATATTTGATTGTGCTACATTTAAGCTTAATCTAGGTTCTCCACTATTAACAAACTCTGTTAATAGTTTATTTCCAATCCCCTCGCCCCTGTATTCAGAAAAAACATATAAAGTATCTAAATAAAATTCTTCTTCTAAAGCTTCATCATAATCAAAAATTATTGAATCCTTTTTTAAATCAAATTTACAAATAACTTCATTAAACCAAAATTCCTTCATCTCATTAATTTCATCATAGTGATATGTAAAAGAAAATCCCTTTAATTCTCCCTCACTTTCATATATGCTACAGTTTTTATAACTAAATCTATCACATTCTGATAAAAATACAAATTTAAGAATATCTTGAAGTTTCGACAAAGAACATTCTTTTAATATTTCTAGTTCTAGAGATTCAATAAACTCCTGTAATCCTATTAACACTTTAACATCATTTTTAGTCGCTTTTCTAATCATATTCCTTCTATCCTCGTAAACTACTCTGATATAGAAAAATTTATTTTATTCTACCTCTCCAACATTAGCGTATCTAGCGAATGAAGGTTCATAGTTTCTCACATTAAATCCTAATTCCTCTAATATTACCGCTACATAAGAAGCACGTACTCCAGTAGTACAATATGTTATTTGAAGTTTATTTTTATCTAAACCTTTTTCAATTACATATTTTTCTAATTCTTCTCTAGATTTTAAAAATCCATTATTATCAACTAAAGAATTAAATGGTAGAGAAATTGCACCTGGAATATGTCCCGCTTTATTTTCACCATAAATTACACGACCATTATATTCAACTTCTAATCTAGTGTCTATAATTTGAACCTCTTCATTACCTATTTTAGATAATAATTCATCTGTAAATATAGCTTTATCGTTCTGAGTTGCTTCATTGCGAACTACATCACTAACATTTAGTCTATCTTTAGTTGGTTCGTAATTTTTATTAAATCCTAATTTTTCAACTTGTCTAAAACCACCATCAATAAATTTAACATTTTTAAAACCTACATAATTAAATGTGTATACTACACGCGCCTCATCCCCAAATCCTTGTTCTGGCATTGTAAAACCATAAACTACAACTTCTGAATCATCATCGATTCCTAATTTATCAAAAATTTGTTGGTAATTCTCTTTAGATAATAATTTCCCTAGTTCTTCACCTCCAAATTCACCTAATAAACTAATATCAGTCCAATCAACAACAGTCGCTTTATCATACATTAGTGATCCTTCTTCAAGCATTCCACCACGTGCATCAATAACTACAATATTCTTATTTGTTCTATTATTTAATAAATACTCAGCATCAACTAATTTTTTAAAATCAAATTGTGTCATAAGTACCCCTCCTCTAAAATTTAATTTTCAATTTATTATAACATAAATATAATTGAAAAAATATAATTTAATTCGTTATCAAACTGATATAAATGAGGTTGACCCAAAAGTCCTAACATTTAACAAAGTTTATATGAAAACTCATAGACGCAGTGGTTTATTGATATCTAAATTCGCTTTAGAAAAGCTTTTTAGATATCTAATAAACTGTGCGAGGGTGACTCGACAAAATCGATTTCTACGAAATCACGATTTTTGAGTCACTCCCATTTCCTCAAATATTTTTTATACATAATAAATCGTAAACATTTTTATTTACAACTAAAATGAATCATGTTATAATAAATCGGAATTGTTTTGAATTGAAAAATTAAGGAGAAAATAGTATGAATAAGAAAAAAATGATTATTACTAGTGCATGTGGTTCACTTGTAATCGGACTATCAGCTTTTGCTGGTTATGAATACGGTAAACAACAAGCGTATGAAACAACACGACTAGTACAAAATACAGCTCAAGCAAAGAAAATTAATTACTCAGATAAGGTTAGTTCAGTTGTCGTTAGTGAAATCACTGATGATGGATACGTTACACTTCATGGAGATCATAGCCACTATGAAAAAGGATTAGTACCTTATAACGCTAAAATTCTTGATTCACTAGTTTATAAAAATAAAGATTATAAATTAAAAGATGAAGATATTCAATATGAACTTGCAGAAGGTTATGTTATAAAAGTGAATGGTAAATATTACTATTATCCAAAAGAAGGGATAAACCAAAGTAATATCGTTGATGAAAAAACTGCAAAAGAAATTTCAGCGCATGCACATCATCACCATCATGGAGAAGCTAGTGAATCTAAAGAGAGCGGAGATCATTACACATTTAATCCTAAAGATATAGTAAGTGAAACTGCAGATGGCTATGTAGTCCGTCATGGAGATCATTTCCACTATATTAAGAAAAGTGAATTATCAAGTTCTCAATTATCACAAGCAAGCAAAGTAGAAACTAACAGTTCATTACCAGCATCAACTGCAGGAATAACAACCCCAACAAGTGATGGATATATCTTTAAAGGTGAGAATGATATAATAGGAAAAAATAATTTTGGATTTATAGTTAAACATGGTAGTCACCAACACATAATACCTTATTCTCAACTAGTAGGTACAAAATGGGAATACTTAGTGAATAATACTGGAGCTCAAGCAGCTACTACAAATACTAATACGACTGTAGTAAATACACCGAAAAGTAATATAAATAATGAATCTCACGAACATCACGAAGATTCAACAGATCATAATGATGGATATAAATTTAATCCTAAAGACATAGTAAGTGAAGATGAAAATGGTTATACAGTACGTCATGGAGATCACTTCCACTATATTCCTAAAAACAAAGTAGAAAAACCTGCTGAGGTAGTTAAACCAACACCGGTTGTTCCTAGTCCTGTTTTACCAAATTTAAATAATGTGGATAAACCTGTAGAAAATGTTAAACCTTCTCCAGTTATCCCTACTCCTTCTTTACCTGAAGAGAATAAAGTAGAAAAACCAGTGGATAATGTTAAGCCTTCTCCAGTTATTCCTGCGCCTTCTTTACCTGAAGTGCATAAAGAAGACAATAAAAAAGATAACGTTACAGAAGTAAAACCTAGCGTTTTATCATTCTCTGGAGTTCAATTTAAAACTAGTGATGGTTTTGTATTAGATGAAAATACAGTAGGTACTCCTACATCATTAGGATTAGTCATTGATCACAATGGGCACCAACACTTTGTTTACTATAAACAATTAGTAAATTCTAAATTTGAAAAACTAATTCCTCAAAAATATTTAGAACAAGCTAAAAAAGAATATAAAGAATTAGAAGATAAAGTAACTGAAAAAATAAACTACTTAGCAAATAAAAATAATATTGATAAAAATACTATTAAATATGTCTCTACAGCAAAAGGAGATGCTCTTTCTTACAATGGAACAACTACACTATTAGAAGAAATAAATTCTGAAAATAATAATGTTGCAACTAAACCTCAAGAGACTCCTAAAGAAAATGATAAAGTAGAAAATAAACAACCTGAAAGTAACAACGAAATTTATTCTGAGGAAGTTACTAAAAAAATTAACCATTTAGCAAAAATATTAGGTATCGATCCTAAGTTAATTAAATTAGTAGAAACTGAAAATGGACAAGCATTAACTTACCCTCATGGTGATCACAGCCATACTGTATTACTAAATGCGATTCATGTCGATGAGACTGAAGTAACTATTACGGATGAAATTCAAAAACAAATAAATTATATCGCTGAGGTTTATGGTGTACCAAAAGAAGCTGTAAAAGTAACAAAAGACTTCTTTGTATTTAATGAACCTGCTCATGCATATGATCCAACTCATATTCATCCTTACTTAATACCTCGTGATAAATTCCATATTCCTGAGGTTACAGGTGATGATGAAGTTGATTTCGAAAATGAATTACTTGCTTTATCAAAACGTACAGGAATTCCTGCTGATAAGATTAAACGAGATGGTGATAAATTTGTAATACCTCATGGTGATCACGATCATTTCGTTAAAATACTATCTAAAGGAGCAGATATTTACTATAAAAATAGAATTCCAAATATAACTGGAACTTATGTTGCTGGCGATTTCGATAAAGAAGCTGTATTTAAACATATTGATAAACTAAAAGCAAATAATATCGCTAAACATAGTAATGATAAAAAACAAGCAAATCGTGTTAACCGTGCATTAGATCAGTTACGTGCAACAATTGAAGAATTACCTACTAACTCTACTAAAGGTTACCTAGAAATGTTAGATAACTTTGATAAAAAATACATTCAAGAAGAAGCTAATGCGGATACTTCTAAAAATGATGAATTTGTTAAAAAATATAATACTCTATTAAATCGTGTTAAAGATAACGATATTGAAAAGTACAATCTTTCAAAAGTAGAGTTAACTAATGAATTAAACATAGCTAGTGAAAACAAAGATGTTAATACTTTAAACAAAATCAATCACTTATTAGATGAATTACAAAAATTCGAAGACCGTGAAAGTATTACTACAGTAAGTTATATAAAATATTTCTTAGAAAACATTGATAGTGATAAGATTGATAATAAACTACGTGAGGAACTTTCTTCACTTGTAAAAGATTCTTACGAATCTCAAGCATTTATTACAAAAACACCAATGAGAACACTTGTTACAAGATTAATTAATGCGAAAAATGCACTACATTACGCTCTTGAACACAATACAAGTACTCAGCCTGAATTTGGTGAAAACTATAATAAACTAAATGTAAAAGATGAAGATGGTATGACACTTCGTTCATCGGCAGATCAGTTCGCTAAAGAAGCAAATGATCCATCATTCCCACTTGAATTTTCTAAAGCTGACTATAATAAAGCAGATTTCGAAAAATATGCAGGTAAAAAAGATGAAACTAATAATTCATCATCAAATAATGAGAGTAATAAAGAAGAAAATAACTCTACAACTAATGAAAATAATAAGATAGATAGTACACCAAGTGATGAAACTAATACACCTAAAGATGAAAACACAACAAGTACTGAAAACAACGCACCTAAAGATGAAAGTACATCAGAAACTAAAGAAGTTGAACTAACTCCTGAAGAAACTGCTAAATTAAATTTACTTGCTGGTATCTTTAGACTTTCACCAGATAGCATGAACGTTATAGACACTCCATACGGAAAAGCTGTTAACTTTGCTCTTGGCGGAAAACAAGAAACTATTTTAATAAAAGATATAGATAAATTACTAGCTGCCCTAGTTTCAAGCGCTAAACCAAAAGAAACTTCAGAAACAAATAACGAAAACAGTACGACTCTTAACACAGAAAATGAAGTTTCAAATTCTGAAAACAACACAACTTCAAATGACATTAAATACAATGCTGATGAAGAAAAAGCAGCAATAGCGACATCTGAAACAACAACTAACGAAAAATAAATTAATTACTAAAAAACACTTGACAACAAAGCTTATCATGGAGTAAAATTAGTTTAAATAAATATATAAAATTTGATAATAGACATGTTTTAATCTAAAAACATTCCCAGAGAGAGTACATATGCTGAAAGTACTTATTGTTTATTTTAAAATTCTACTATTGATGATATCAAATTAATTTTCAAGAATCTATTTAGATTGAATTTGGGTGGAACCACGGTATAGAAATTAATCGTCCCTTACGTCTTTGACGTAAGGGATTTTTATTTTATGTATAAATTCAATTTAAAATTTATAATGCAAAAGGAGAACAAAAATATGTTAGATATTAAATTATTTAGAGCAAACCCTGAAATGGTAAAAGCAAAATTAGCAGCTAGAAACTTAGAAACTGATGTAGTTGATTTACTTATAGATTTAGATAAAAAACGTCGTGAACTTCTAGTGCAAGTAGAAGATTTAAAAGCGCTACGTAATAAAAAAAGTGAAGAAATTGCTATTCTAAAAAGAAAACGTGAAGATGCTTCAGATGTAATTGCAGATATGAAACACGTTTCTGATGAAATTACTACACGTGATATTGAAGTTAAACAAATTGCTGAAGAAATTAACGAAAAAATTATTAGAATCCCTAACTTAATTTCTGATGAAACTCCAATCGGAGAAAATGAAGATGAAAATATCGAAGTTCGTCGTATTGGTCAAGTTAGAGAATTTGATTTTGAACCAAAAGCTCACTGGGATTTAGTTGAAGAATTAGATATTGCTGACTTTGAACGTGCTGCAAAAATTTCTGGAAGTAGATTTGTGTTCTACAAAAAAGCTGGAGCTATGCTTGAACGTGCATTAATCAACTTCATGATTGATACTCACGTAGTTGAACATGGTTATGAAGAATTTATGGTACCTCAATTAGTAAATAGAACTGCATTATTTGGTACTGGACAATTTCCTAAATTCGTTGAAGATGTTTATACTGTTGAATCAGAAGGACTAACTCTTATTCCAACAGCAGAAGTTCCATTAACTAACTACTACAACGGTGAAATCTTAACAGAAGATATGTTACCAAAAGGTGTTACAGCATTTAGTATTTGTTTCAGATCAGAAGCAGGAAGTGCTGGCCGTGATACTCGTGGTCTTATCCGTCTTCACCAATTTAACAAAGTTGAAATGGTACGCTTTGCAAAACCTGAAAATTCATATGAACAATTAGAAATCATGACTGGTCATGCTGAAAGCATCCTTAAAAAATTAAACTTACCATATCGAGTTATCACTCTATGTTCTGGAGATACAGGATTCTCAAGTGCTAAAACATATGATATCGAAGTATGGTTACCAAGTTATAATGCATATAAAGAAATCAGTTCATGTTCAAACTGTACAGATTTCCAAGCACGTCGTGCTAATATGAGATTCAAACGTGAAGATACTGGCAAAGTTGAATTTGTTCATACTTTAAACGGATCTGGATTAGCTGTTGGACGTTGCTTAGCGGCAATTATTGAAAACTATCAAAATGAAGATGGTTCTATCACAGTTCCAGAAGTTCTACGTCCATACATGCGTGGAATCACAAAAATCGAAAGGGATTAATTTTATTTTAAACTAAAAAATTCCAAGAGGTTTATATAAATCCTCTTGGAATTTTTTAATAGCCTAATACATTAAAAATAGTGGATCAAGTTTCCCTTATCAATCCACTACTTTTAATTTTTGTAATATAGAGTTATATATCCATTTGAGTTTTTTCAAATTTGTCTAGAGCTTGTAAATATCCATCTGTTCCTGTTACATGCCATGCCAGACTAACATCTCTAAAATTATTAAGCCAATTTAACACTTTTCTTAATTTAACTGGATTATTAACTAAAACAGTCTGAGCCTTATTTTCTAATTCTGTTAGCCTACTATTAACAACAGCTTCATCAATATTGCCACTCACTTTAGGTATTTCTATATAAGGTATTTTGTTTTGATTATATGTTCTCCATCCAGGACTCTTAATTGGATAATAGTGATTGTGATCTCCATGATTTACTATCATTTGTCCATCTTGTACTTGAATATGTTCAACAGTTGTATTCATACTACTTGCTAAAGCCGATATTTCTTTTTCAAAATCACCCTCCAAGTCTGAACTCATCACCGGAACAGTTATATCATTGAGTAAAAGACGCTTAACTGAACCGTTATAATTAAATACTAACGCATTATTATCAACTGAAATGTCACTAACATTTATCCCATAGAATAGAGCAATATAATTCTTTTTACTATCTAATGTTGCTTTATCTATAGTTGTTGTAGTTTCTGCTTTCTTAGCTAAAAACTCTTTTGCTTCTTCTAATTGCTTAGCTGATAATTCTGATTTTTTGATAAAGTGATTATGATCTCCATGTTTTACAATATAGCCATCTCCTTCTTCACTAATTATGTTATTTACATCGAATACAAAATCATGTTCATCTGCTTCACTATGATCATGCGCTTCTGACTCGTGCTCGGCTCCACTATTAGTGTGTTCAGCAGCTGAATTGTCCTTATTATCAACCTCAGTAGCTGGTGTTGCTAAATTATCTTTAACTTGTTTTCTTATTTCATTCAATTGTTTTTCTAATTCAATTTGTTTGTTTCTACTTTGATCTACACTGTAAGACATATCAAGATAAATAATACGTGCTTTTTGTTTTAACTCATCAGCAACTTCTGGTACTAATTTTTTCTCGTCTTTTAGTTTCAATATCTCTTCTTGTAGTTTTTCTGCCTGTTCTGTAATATAATCGGCAGTTAAAGTATAATTTTCTTTTATATCTCCACCTTCGACTTTTTCAAAATTATTCATTATTCCTTTTGGAATATTTCCATCACTTGGAATTTCTAACTCTTCTTTCGGAATAGTATTGTGACTTATATCTAAATATTCTAATGTTTTATTTTTTTCTTTTAATGTTAGTGATGCTACATAGTTGTTTGACATCGTTAAGTATTTTAGTGCTGTAAGATTATTAATATTTTCCATAGTTCTAATAACATTGTTACTAACTGTTAAATTAATCAGCTTATCTTGTTTATTAGTTGGAAATTCGCTTATCTTATTACCACTAGCATCTAAATTCTCAAGCGCAGAAAGTTTATGAACATTGTTAATATCCTCTAGTTTGTTATTTTTGATTTCTAAACTAGTAATTGTACTGTTCTCAAAATCTAAGCTATCAATTTTATTATTGTTAACTTCTACACTTTCTAAAACTTTAGCATTTTTCAGATGAGATAATGTTGTTATTTTATTATCATTGGCTACTAATTTTTTCAATTTAGGTAGGTTAGATACAACACTTAAATCTCTAATATTAGTATTATTTACCGTTAATTGCTCTAAACTATCATTTTTAAGAGTCGATAATTCTAACCCACTATTATTAGATAAGAATAAACGTTCTAATTCATTTTTATTACTTAATGCGTCCAATTTTGTAATGTTATTATTTTCAAGACTAACTGCTCTTAAATGATTTAAATCTTTTAGAGCTGATAAATCTTTAATTTTATTATTATCTAGATTTAATGACTCTAAATTAATAAGATTTTTTAATACATCGATATTTTCAATGTTATTTCCTGCCGCAGAGACTAATTTTAAGTTTGGATAATCCTTTAAGAATGAGATATCCTGAATATCATTTTCAGAAAAATCAATACCTTCTAATGTTGGTATATTTTTTATAAATGAATAATCTTTAATACCTGTTCTTGATACGTATAATTGTTTTAATTTTTTAAATTTATATACGGGTGTAATATCGTCGATAGGAGTATATCCAATACCAAGAACTTCTATATTTGGCATAAGTTCTAATCCATTTCTTTTAAGTGGATCTTTATTTTGACCAACATTTAAATACTTAACGGTTTTTAACCACTCTTTCATTTTCTCTACACTTGATTCATGTGCAGGAAAATCTGTGTCTGCAGAAGCATGTTGGATATCATGGATAATTTCATCATCAAATCCTAATTTTTTTAACGTCTCAGCTCCTGAATTACTATGTGGATCTGCTAGAGGTTTAGAGGTATCTATATCTTTGACCAATACAGTATGGCTATGATCTCCATGTGGATAGACCAACGCTTTCCCTTCTGCTGTTTCAATTAATTTTATAGAACTTTTATCTATATTTAATTGTTTAGCAACATAGTCAACTTTTGCTTCGATTTCTTTTTCTTCAGTATTTTTTTCTTCTTTATGATTGTCATTTTCTACAGTATTTCCTGAAGAATCATTCACAGTTTCTGTCTTACCAGTAGCAGAATTATTCTCTTTAGAATTGCTTTCTACTTTATCAATACTATTCGAACTATTTGTCTGCGTATCTTTTTTGACATTTATATCTTTTAACAACTCCGTTTTTCCATTATAAGAAATTGCATCCCCATTTGCTGTAATAACATAGCTAAATTTATCTTTTCCTATATTATTCTTTTGAGAAAGATAATTTATTTTATCATTAACTTCTTTTTCTAATTCAGCGTACTCTTCTTTAGCCTTATTCAGATATTGATAAGGAATAAGTTTTTCCCACTTAGAATTTACCAATTGTTTATAAAATACAAAGTGTTGATGACCACTATGAGCTACAAGAAGACCTGTTGAAGTAGCCGTAATTACGCTATCATCAGATAATTTAAACCCATCACTAGTTTCATATTGAACTCCAGCAAATGATAAAACGCTAGGTTTTATAACTGTATTGTCAATTTTAGGTTTCTCTACCTTATCTTTTTCTGGTAGCGTTGGAGTAGGAATAACTGGACTAGGTTTAACACTCTCCACTGGTTTTTCTACTTTATTCTCTTCAGGTAAAGAAGGAGTAGGGATAATTGGAGCCGTTTTAAAATCTTCTACAGGTTTTTCTACTTTATTTTCTTTAGGTAAAGAAGGAACAGGAACAACCGGAGTTGGCTTCACTACTTTCGTAGTTTTCTCTACTTTATTTTTAGGAATATAGTGGAAGTGATCTCCATGCCGTACTGTATATCCATTTCCATCTTCACTTACTATATCTTTTGGATCAAATTTATAATCATCTCCATGTTCTGATGAATGTTCATGATGATTGTCATTTACTATATTAGTTTTCGGTGTGTTTACTACAGTCGTATTAGTATTTGTAGTAGCTGCTGGAGCTTTAGTGTTATTTACTAAGTATTCCCATTTTGTACCTACTAATTGAGAATAAGGTATTATGTGTTGGTGACTACCATGTTTAACTATGAATCCAAAACTGTTTTTTCCTATTATATCATTTTCACCTTTAAAGATATATCCATCACTTGTTGGAGTTGTTATTCCTGCAGTTGAAGCTGGTAATGAACTGTTAGTTTCTACTTTGCTTGCTTGTGATAATTGAGAACTTGATAGTTCACTTTTCTTAATATAGTGGAAATGATCTCCATGACGTACTACATAACCATCTGCAGTTTCACTTACTATATCTTTAGGATTAAATGTGTAGTGATCTCCACTCTCTTTAGATTCACTAGCTTCTCCATAATGATGGTGATGTGCATGAGCTGAGATTTCTTTAGCAGTTTTCTCATCGACAATATTACTTTGATTTATGCCTTCTTTTGGATAGTAGTAATATTTACCATTAACTTTTATAACATAACCTTCAGCAAGTTCATATTGAATGTCTTCATCTTTTAATTTATAATCTTTATTTTTATAAACTAGTGAATCAAGAATTTTAGCGTTATATGGTACTAATCCTTTTTCATAGTGACTATGGTCTCCGTGAAGTGTCACGTATCCATCATCAGTGATTTCACTAACGACAACAGAACTAACTTTGTCTGAGTAATTAATTTTCTTTGCTTGTGCTGTATTTTGTACTAGTGATGTTGTTTGAAATGTTTGCTGTTTTCCGTATTCGTAACCAGCGAAGGCTGATAGTCCGATTACAAGTGAACCACAGGCACTAGTAATAATCATTTTTTTCTTGTTCATACTATTTTCTCCTTAAATATTTAATTCGTAATAATTCCGTTTTATTATAACACGATTATCTCTTTTTGTAAACAGTAATCTTTACGATTAATTAGTTTGATTATATAAAATTTCTATAAACTTAAAAACTTATATTTTTATAAAATAAAAAATAAAGAGGAATGATTGATATTTAAATCATTCCTCTTTATAGTATCTTAATTATCCTTTTGTTCTCTTCTTAATAATACTGCTACTAAGATTAACATAAATCCAATAATTTCTGTAGTCATAGATTCTATACCAGTTTTCGGTAGTACTCTGTTTTCTTTAGAATTAACTATTGGCTTTGTTAATGTTTTTGGTAATTCATCATCTTTGTTTTTAGTATTTTCCATTATTTCTGGAATTACTATTTGTGCTCTTTCTTCTAAATCCTTATGAGCAATTCTTATACGTTCCACAATTGTAAACTTACTAAAATGATTAACACTAAATTGTAGTTTACCTGCTGAATATTTACTATTCATTTTTTCAAGAGAATTATCATTTGCAACGTGATATACTTCTAATTCTGCATTATCCTTTTTAGCTATTGTTATTGTAACTGTACGTTCTTGTTTACTATCTATCTTCTTGTCATCTTTCTCAAAATGAATTTCGAACGTTTCAACAACTTTATAATCTTTTCCTAACTTATTTTCAATAGATTTATTCAATTCACTATTATTTATAGATTCAACATATAACTTATCAACAGAAATACTTCCTTTTTTATATTCTACTCTTATATCACGTCCTGATAAACTAGCAATCAATAACTCTTTATTAGACGTATTATTTGAATCATGATGTTCTTCTTTGTCCATAATTGTCGGAAATTTATCACCATTTTGTATCTCTGGTAACTTGTCTTCTTTCGATTCTACCAATGGTTTTCTATCCGGTTTAACAGATGGATTACTTCCTGGTTTTTCAATTGGCTTTTCTGCCGGCTTAACAGATGGATTGTTTTCGGATTTTTTGTTTGGTTTTTCTACTGGTTTAACAGTTGGCTTATTTATTAATTCTTCTGATGAATTCTTCTTTGGTGATATTGGTTCACCAACTGGTCTTACTCCATTTTCATCGATAATAACTTTGTTATCTGTTGACATTTCAGCTTTTACCAAACTAGCTTCCCCAACACTCAACCCAATAATAATACTAACTATACCAGCAGAAATTTTTCTAATAGAATACTTATTATTCTTCACTTTTTATCTCCTTAATTGATTATTAAATCTATTAAAACTATCTTACAATTATATTACACATTAATATTTTCATCAAGTTAAAACTTATAGAAAAGAGTTGATTAATAATTCAAATTACTAATCAACTCTACCTTATCGTTATCTTGATAAAAATGAGAAAAATCCACTTATAATAGCAACATTAAAGAAATCAATGAATAACGCTCCTACTATTGGCATTACGAAAAATGCTATGTGTGAATATTTATACTTATCACAAACACTTTGCATATTCGCTATACCATTAGGTGTTGCACCAAGTCCAAATCCAGCGTGTCCTGCAGATAAAACTGCTGCATCATAATTTCCACCCATTACTCTAAATGTTACGAAGTATATAAATATCCATGCTAAAACTGCTTGTGCAAGTAATAATATAGCTAATTGTCCTGCTACATTACTAAGTTCCCATAATTTTAGACTTATCATAGCCATACCTAAGAATAAATTCAATGAAACATCCTCTAGAATGTGAACTTCTTCATAATGTAGATCAAATTTTGTAGTATGATCAGAAATATTTCTTAATACTGCTGCTACAATCATTGGACCTATATAATTTGGGAAATTTAAAAATTGATTTAAAAATGTAGATACATAACTACCGATAAACATTGATAATAATATTAAGAAGAATGCTTTTGCAAAGTTCTCACCATCTAATTTTTTAACATCATTATTAAATAAAAATTCATCATTTTTCACTTTTTCAATATCAACTTCTTCAGCAACGACTTCTAACTTTTTCCCATTTATTAATCTGTTGGCTAATGGACCTCCAAGACTTGATCCGGCTATTAGTCCAAATGTAGCCGCTGCTATCGCCACACTCTTGGCTCCTGTGTGACCTAGCTCCTCAACAATCGGTGCCATTGCCGCTGCGGTACCATGTCCACCTGTCATAGCAGTTGATCCTGTTAATAAAGCTATTAATGGATCAATACCTGTAGCAAATCCAATCCCCACTGCAACAATATTTTGTAATACTACTAAAATTATAGCCACTATTAAAAACATAATAACTTTTCTTCCACCGACCTTTAATAATCTCCAGCTAGCATTAAAACCTATACTTGTGAAGAACAAAGTCATAAAGAAACTTTGTAAAGTATTATCAAATTCAAAAATTACTAAGTTAGTCTGTCTTAAAATTAAATTTATTATTGCAAATAAGAATCCACCTATAACTGGAGACGGTATACAATATGTTTCAAAAAATTTAACTTTTCTCCTTAGTAATCTACCTATAATTAAAATTACAACAGCTAGTCCAACTGTTTGTATCATATCCATTTTTATGTTGAACATATTATCATCCTTTCTATAATTATGTTATATTTTCTAACGCAAATCTATTAACTTTTCTTCAGAAAGTACTTTTTATAAATTAAAAATTTTGGTAATTTATAAATTTTATAATATATATTAAATTGCATAACTTTATATTACACTTTTTCATAATTTTATTCAAAAACACGTTAGATTTTATTACATTTTCTTATTGGAAATTTTCTTCATAAATAAATGAAGCAACTAAACTCACGATTTTATAGAAATCGTTTAGTCAAGCCGCTCCTATATATTTCATCTAGGGAGTGACTAAAAATCGTGATTTCAGAGAAATTGATTTTGTCGAGTCACCCCCTCACAGTTTATTAGATATCTAATAAGCTTTTCTAAAACGAATTTAGATATCAATAAACTACTGCATCTATGAATTCTCATATACATTTTATTAAAATTTAAGTTTTTTGGGTTAGCCCCATATTTTCTAATACTATTTATTAAAAAACTGGTTTTAAAAACTCTGACCAAGTTTCATAGTTTTTTTCTGCTTTAGCTTCATCAGCTATCATCCATTTGATAACAAGTGTATCATCTTCTTTTACTTCCACTTTACTTTTATCAACTTTGCATTCATATACAACACCTACATGTACTTGTCCTACTTCAGTCTTATCATCATTTATTAAACCTATAAAGTGCAAGTTATTCAACGCTTCTTCTTCTGAAACACCCACTTCTTCATTTAATTCTCTAGCTGCGTTGATTTTTAACATTTCAAAAATTGTTTTTCCTTCAACTTCATTCATATGACCACCGATACCAACAGAAGCTTTTCCGTGTAGTCTTGCTTCACCGCCACCCACTAAACGTTTATATACAAGAACTTCATTTGTATTAGCATCTTTCAATAAAACATATCCTATTAATTGTTTATAACTTGGGTCTTCTTCCATATCTCCGCGACGTTTTACTTCATAAGATTCGAATGTATCAATAATTTTCTTTGTTT
This sequence comes from Gemella haemolysans, assembly GCA_032567735.1. Taxonomy (GTDB): domain Bacteria; phylum Bacillota; class Bacilli; order Staphylococcales; family Gemellaceae; genus Gemella; species Gemella haemolysans_E. The sequence goes on from JAWHCX010000008.1 coordinate 50,386, forward strand.
TTTCGTCATTTTTTTCTATAAATCCATAAAAATGATTTTCCTCATTATTAAATAATTCTTTTCTATTTACTACTAGTATTTGTTCATCCCACTTACTCATATCTTTTTCTCATCCTTTCTTTTTTATTTTGCTTGGTATGTTCCTTCTTTTAATTCTTTTGCTATTTTTGCAATTTTTCTAAACCTATGATTCAACCCCGATTTTGATAACTTTCCATCCTCAATCATTTCGGCAATTTCTTTCAAAGGATATTCTGGATACTTAAGCCTTGCCTCGGCTACAACTCGAAGCTTCTCATCAATATTGTCCAAACCAATTCTTTCTTCTATTATGTTAATATCCTCAACCTGCTTGGCAGATGCATTAACAGTCTTATTCATATTCGCCATGTCACAATTTTGCATTCTATTAACAGAGTTATTTATATCTCTAACAATTCTCTCATCCTCAAATTGGAATAAAGCTTGAAAAGCCCCTACTAAATTAATAAACTCAGCTATTTTCTCTGATTCTTTAATATAAACTATGAAACCTTTTTTTCTTTCAAGACTTCTAGCATTTAACTTATAGCTATTTAATAATTCATTTAGTTCTTTATTGTGTTCCTCATATGATGAGAAAATTTCCATATGATAACTTGATGTACGAGGGTTATTAATCGAACCTCCAGCTAAAAATGCGCCACGCAGATACGCTCTTTTTTTCTCATCAGTATCAATCAATTCTTTAGCTATATCTATTCTCATTGTATAATTTTCATTTAGAATATAAAGATCTGTTAAAATTTCTTTTACATTTTGATCTAAACGACATATATAAACATTATTTTTCTTTAACTTTAGCTTTTTTCGAACCGAAATATTAACATGAACATCATAAAAATATTTGATTAAAGAAAACATTCTTCGTGCTATTGAGGCATTCTCTGTTTGAAAACTTAAACTTAGCCTACCATTTGATATATTTAATATACCATTCATTTTTATAAGAGCAGATAACTCTGACAAAAATTCTCTATCTTTTGTTATTTCTATTAAAGTTAGCTCTTTTTTCATATCTGAAGCATATGACATAAGTTCCCTCCTTATCTTTATTATTTCTTACAACTTATATATTTTATCACGATAATCGCAATTTAACAAATCATTTGAGCTAAAAATGAGTTAACATACAATGTACATTAACTCATCATTTCTAGTATTCTATTTTTATTACTTTCGGTTACTTCTATTCGTTCTTTTATACCTTGTTTATCAAAATAAAGAACTTCATCAGAAACTTGACATAGGAACTCATAATCATGTGTAATTATAAATATTACTACATCATTCTTAGCTATTTGTTCAATTAAATGACTTAATTCTATCATATTCACATAGTCTAGACCACTAGTAGGTTCGTCAAAAATTAAAATTTTCTTATTAGATAGTAAAGCAGATGCTATTGCTACCCTTTGTTTTTCACCACCAGACAGCGTATTCGGATGGCGATTTAAAAATTTCCTGATGTTTAATTTATCAACTACCTCATCAAATAACTCTAGATTATTACTTCCTAGTTTTATCTCTTTCTCTACAAGATTTGTAAACAATTGATAGTTCACATCTTGCATTACTTGGAAAGTGCTTCGTATTAAATCTTTTTTACTAAGATTTTTATCATTCAAATTAACTTTATGCTTAGATTTGTGTAAACCACTTAGCGTATTAGCAAAAGTAGTCTTACCGCATCCATTAGCACCAATTATAGAATAAATTCTTGATGATGAAAAACTCTCATTTTTCAAATATACTTGATGATTATGTACTTTATAATCAAGTTGTTCTATATTCAAATAATTTTCATTAATATTTCTAGGTTCTTTCTTACTAAGTTCAACCTTAGATAAATCTATTTGTCTTGTCTGACATGCTCTACTATCAAAGTCAGAGAGCTGTTCTTTAGTAACTTCGTGAATCAATCTTCCATCTTTAATAATATACATTCTATCAATTAAATCTTTTAAGTAATATATTCTATGTTCAGCAACAATAATAGTCTTACCTTTTTTCTTCAACGTTTCTATTATTGAAGAAATTAACTGAATTGACTTTAGATCTAAGTTACTAGTAATTTCATCAAGAACATAAACATCAGCATCAAGCATCATACTTGCCATAAAAGCCAGTTTTTGTTTTTCACCACCACTTAATTCTAAGACATTTCTATCCAATAGATAATCAGCAGCAAACTCATTTACTACTTCATCAATTCTATTTTGAATTTCAGGTTTAGAATAACCATAATTTTCCATACTAAAAGCAAGTTCACTAGTAGAGTCTAAATTGAAAAACTGATTCTTAGGATTTTGAAATACACTTCCTACAACTTTAGAGAAATCTTTTAATCTATCTCCTATACTTAGATGTGCAACTTTAAATTCTCCACTGAAACCACCATCAAAAAATTCAGGAGCTAGACCATTTAAAACCCTCATAATTGTTGTTTTCCCACAGCCACTTGCTCCCGTAAACAGAATACATTCACCTTTTTTGATTTCTAGTGACAAATCTTCAATATTTAATTTTTTAGATTCAATATATTTGTAATTAAAATTTTTAAATGTTATCAACTTATCACCTCATAAACATAATAAAACAAAAAATTATAGTAACAGCTACCATGACCAAATAATCAATCTTGTTAAATTTTAATTCAATATAACTAGTTGGTTTTTCTTCATTATCTATACCACGGCACAAACACGAAACAGAAAGTTCATTAGCAATATTTGTACTTATAATTACATAAGGAACAAATATATATTCAAAAAATTTAAATGGATGAAATAAGTAGTAACCTCTACTTACTCCAATCCCCTTCATTTTTAACGAATTCTTTATTAGTTTGTAGTCTGTAAGTAATACAGGGAAAAATCTGTATAAAACCGCAAGAACTATTATCATTTTCTTTGGTAATCTAATACTTCTTAAAAAGCATATCAATTCAGATACTTTTGAACTACTAACTAACGCCATACCCGCACATAATGGGAAATATAACGTTTTAAACATTAGTGCAGTTAGTAATAAAAAGCTATCAACAACTTGAAGTGTTACTGTATGAGCGAAGAAAACTTCATATGCTGTAAAGAAAAGATATATCCCGAAAAATCTAATCATTCTTTTAAAGTTAGAACTTATTCCTAAGTATATTGAAAAACAAAGTGCAATAGCTAAATGTGTGCTAATTGACATCATTTTAAACATTAAAATATTAGCAATGATCAATATAAAAATCTTAGTTCTTATATCTAACTTTAACATACTATATACCTGCTTTATTGAAATTCTTGAAATATAATTTTCTTCCAAGGTATGTTCCAATAATTGAGAAAATAATCGTAAAAATAACTATAAAAATAAATGTCTTCATATCAGTAGAACTCATAACTAAGTTAATTTTTTCTTGAGAATAATTTCTATTTTGAAGATGTTTTACATATGCATCTTTCATAAAGAACATCGGTAATATTAATCCAATATTTCCTAAATTAAAGAATAAATATGATAAATATTCATTTCCATATCTGAATGCAATCTCTGCTAAAACAGCCGCTCCAATTAGAACAACTCCACCTACTACAGAGTGACCTGATACAGTCATAAAAATACCAATAATTGCTATCATAATAAATATAGCCATATTCTTATTGATTTTATTAAAAATTAAACTATATACACTTCCACAAACTAGAGCAGCTGTAATAGAAGTATAGGTAGCAAAATAGACTTTTCCGCCAAATATCAAGGATGTTAAAAGTGTAGAAATTCCAATTCCCACAGCCATTACAAGAATTAATAAAATAGTATAAAGTCCTAAAGTAATTAAATCTTTAATCTGTAAATTTTTATTTTCTTCTTTATTTATATATTTTAATTCTGTCATCTATTACCCCACTATAATTTCTTCAGTGCATCTAGAGCCTTGTTATAATTTGGCTCTTCACCGATTTCCTCTAACACTTCTTTATAGCGAATAACTCCTTGTTCATCAAGAACAAATACAGCTCGTGATAATAAACCTAATTCTTCAATTAATAATCCATTGTTGTTTTCAAAATCACGATATTTATAGTCAGAAACAGTAATTGCATTATTAATTTCTTTATCAGCACAGAATCTTCCTAATGCAAATGGTAAGTCTTTTGATACTGTGATTACTACTGTATCAGCTAAATCACCTACTGCTTTATTAAAGTTAATAGTTTGTAAAGCACATACTCCTGTATCTACTGATGGGAATGTGTTAACAATTACTTTTTTCCCTTTATAATCTGATAATTCAAACTCTGATAATGTTTTAGTAACAGCTCTAAAATTTGGGAAAACATCCCCTAAGTTTAACTTGTCTTCAATAGTAACCGGTGTTCCTTTAAAGCTTATTGTTTTCTTCATAATTAATACCTCTTTTTAATATAATTTATATTGATAAAACTATCTACAACTAATGATAACATATTTCAATTAGAGTTAAAAGTTTTTTACATAATTTAATATGATTTTAAGCGTTTTTTATGTAGTTTTGTTATTATTTTATGATATAATAGAATGGAATATTGTTTGAAAGGATTATTTTTATGTCAAAAGAAGAAAAAGATATAGTAGTTAAAAATGATACTACAGACACGACTGAAGAAAAAGATAACTCTACATCTTTTTTAGATCGTTTAAAAAAACAAGTTAAGACTCTTAATTTTAAAAATAATGAATCTAAGGTTAGCAAAAATAGTAATTCTCATATTGATGAATCCGCTATTGAAAAAGAACTTCGTGAAAAAGAAAAAGAAGTAAAAAAACAAGAACAAGAATTAAAAAAACGAGCTTTAGAACTAGAAAAAGCTAAAAAACAATTTGAAGAGCAACAACGTAAAATAGAAGAAGAGAAGAAGAAAAATGAACTTGCTCGTGCTGAAAAAGAAAGACTTGAAAAAGAACGTATTGCTCGTGAAAAAGAATTAGAACGTCAACGCATCGAAAAAGAAAAAGCTGAAAAACGTGAACAAGAACGTCTTGAAAAAGAACGTATCGCTCGTGAAAAAGAATTAGAACGTCAACGTATCGAAAAAGAAAAAGCTGAACAAAGAGAAAAAGAGCGCCTTGAAAAAGAACGTATCGCTCGTGAAAAAGAATTAGAACGTCAACGCATCGAAAAAGAAAAAGCTGAAAAACGTGAACAAGAACGTCTTGAAAAAGAACGTATCGCTCGCGAAAAAGAATTAGAGCGTCAACGTATCGAAAAAGAAAAAGCTGAACAAAGAGAAAAAGAGCGCCTTGAAAAAGAACGTATCGAAAAAGAACAAGAAGAAAAAAGAAAAAGAGAATTTAGACGAAAAGAAAAAGAATTTAAGTTATCAGAAGATAAGAAAAAATTAGAGCTATTACAAAAAGAAAATGAGATGAGAGAACACGAAAACACTCTTCTATCATTACAAACTTCATTAATTTCTCTAGAAGATAAAATAGAAGAAAAGAAACTTACTATCTTTACTCTAAAAAATAGAAAAGCTGATAAAGAGAAAATAATGCTAGAAGAAAAAAGACTTAATGTTTTAAATTCTCAAAGACAAGTTATTCTAAAAGACATTACAACTGAGAAGAAATCAATAGAAAAAATTCAAAAAAATCTTGATATTGAATATAAACTAGATGGTCTTAAAAAGGAAATTCACAGTATCAAAAAAGAAGTTGTTAATGAAGATGAAACAGCATTTAAAGTTAAATACATTAACAATAAATCTAAAAATATATTCGTGGTATCTCTTCTAAGTATTAAAGCTTTCATTTCTAAATCTATTTTAAGAAATAAAGTTGAGAATTATGATAAAATACAAAAAGTAGCCAAAAATATTAAGGTTAGAATTGCAACTTCAATAATTTTAGCATTATTATTATCAATTTGTTTCTTAGTTACTCTCAAATTTATTTCTTCCGCAAAAGAACACTATGTAGGATTTGGTGAAGCAAATTCTACTACTGTTGACACTACAGACGAATTAAAAAAACAAAAAGAAGCTGAGGAAAAAGAAAAAATTCTAAAAGCGCAAGAACAGGCCAATGCTGTTCGTATCGATTCAGATGCGCAAAATGAAGAAATAACTGCAAAATTAGCTGGAACATTCTCATCTTACTCATTCGATGTAGACCGTGAAGTTACAGTTAATAAAAAAATTCATGCATTTAAATCAGCTTCTTGGTCTGAACCTGGTGATGTAATTGAACCTGGAACTAAATTAACAGTCGATAAAATAATTTCACCTGCTGGTTATGTTATGTATCATATTTCTTCTGGAGAGCATCAAGGTCAATATATTACAGCTAACGAAAAATTTGTTTCTGTAGGTAATAAAAATGATCAACTTGATAACTTTATATCTCGTCCAGTAGCAATTAAATTCTTAACTACACAAAATATTTATTCTGATGAATCTCTTAGTAGTATTAGATCAACATATGGTAGTGGAGCACAACTTAATATTAATGGTATTGGTATATCTAAAAACAATAGATTAGTTTACCATGTAACTGATGGAACATTTGTTCCTGTTAATCCAGTTCGTGTAACCGAAGTTAACAGAGAAGCCCCTAAACCAAAGAATAGTGATAATGATAATAAAAATACAGCTAATACAACCAATTCACAAAATAGTCAAAAAAGAACAACAAGATAGCAAACTAAACCACCTTGGTACTTCATCAAGGTGGTTTTCTTATATAAGAAAAGAGAACATAGTTTTAAACTACATTCTCTTGTTTACTATCTAATTTCTGCTCCATTAGGGATTTCAGAATTAATTTCTACTACTCGTAAAATACCATCTTTTTCAGCAGATAGTATCATACCTTCACTTAATTCACCACATAATTTGACTGGTTTTAAGTTAGCAACTACAGCTACTTTTTTACCAACTAATTCTGCTGGATCATAATATTTAGCAATACCAGAAACTATTTGTCTTTGATGATTACCTAAATCTAATTTAAATTTTAATAGCTTAGAACTTTTCTTAACTTTCTCACATTCCAATACTTCTGCAACCCTTAAAGAAGTTTCAAAGAATTTATCGATTGTAATTTCTTCAGCAAGTTCAACATAAGTATCATCTTGTTCTTCTTTAGATTCAGTTTCTAAGTTTTCTAGTGCTTTAGGTGACATCTGAGCTTTTATGTACTCTACTTCTACCTCTTTATCAAATCTTGGGAAGATTGGCGTTGGTTTTTCTACTACTTTTACAGTTCCATCAAACACTCCAAAAGTTTTAGCGGATTCAAATACTAGTAAATCTTCTTTAATTCCTAATTGCTTAGCAATTTCTACTGGAGCTTTTGTTAAAGCTGGAGCTATTAAAATTGTTGCTATACGAAGACTCTCAGCTAAGTAGTTCATTACTTTATCTAATTCAGGTTGATTAGACTCATCTTTCGCCAAAATCCACGGTGTAGTTTGATCGATATATTTATTCGTTCTAGAAATAAATCTCCACACCGCTTCTAAAGCTTTAGAAAATTGCATATTTTCCATATATTCTTCATATTCTGCAATAACTTCTTTTGATAATTCTACTAATTCTTTATCAAATTCTGTAGTTGGTTCAACAAATTTTGGAATTACTCCACCACAGTATTTATTAATCATTGAAATAGTTCTGTTTAATAAGTTTCCTAAATCATTTGATAAATCTGAGTTAATTCTATCGATAAAACTTTCAGGAGTGAAGATACCGTCTTGACCAAATGGAACCTCACGTAATAAATAATAACGAGCTGAATCTAAACCATAACGTTCTATTAACATGTATGGATCAACTACATTACCTTTAGATTTACTCATTTTCCCATCTTTCATTAGTAACCAACCATGAGCAAAAATTTTCTTAGGTAATGGTAAATCTAATGCCATTAGAAGTATCGGCCAATAAATCACGTGGAAACGTACGATTTCTTTACCGACTACTTGTACATCTGCAGGCCAATATTTATTAAATAATTCTTCACTATCTCCAGTAGCGTATCCTAAAGCAGTAATATAGTTAACTAAAGCATCAATCCATACATACACCACGTGTTTTGGATTAGATTTTACTTTAACTCCCCAATCGAATGTTGTACGAGTAACAGCTAAATCTTCTAATCCTGGTTTAATAAAGTTATTAAGCATCTCATTTTTTCTACTTTCTGGTAGAATAAATTCAGGATGCTCATCATAATACTTCACTAGTCTATCTGCATATTTACTCATTTTAAAGAAATAACATTCTTCACTTACTAATTTAACTTCATTTCCACTTGGTGCAATACCACCAATCATATTTCCTTCTTCATCTCTGAATACTTCTTGAAGTTGTGTTTCTGTAAAATATTCTTCATCACTAATAGAATACCAACCTTTGTACTCTCCTAGATAAATATCACCTTTTTCGACTAATCTATCAAAAATTTCAGCTACTGCTTTTTCATGATAATCATCCGTTGTACGAATAAACTTACTATAGTCGATATCCATAGCTTCCCATAATTTTTTTATATCTTTAATCATTTCATCAACATAGGCTTGTTCTGAAATACCTTTTTCTTGAGCTTTTTGTTGAATTTTTTGACCATGTTCATCTGTACCTGTTAAAAAATATGTATCAAATCCACTTAATTTTTTATATCTAGTTAAAGCATCACACGCTACTGTTGTATACGCATGCCCTATGTGTAAGTTACCACTTGGGTAATAAATAGGCGTTGTAACATAAAATGTTTTTTTTGTCATCTTACAACCATCCTCTCTTTCAATTTTTTAGTTAATATACATTACTATTGTACCATATATTAAAGGCTATTGCATGATTTTTTATCATTTTTTTTCAAATTTCAAAATACTTTTATATGAAAAAAGATATAACTCTTTAATAAGAAAAACTCAAAAAAGGAGTGACTCAAAAATCGTGATTTCGTAGAAATCGATTTTGTCGAGTTAACTCCTTTTGAATTACCTATATTCATAAATTTCAAAGACAATAATTAAATAATTTTAATAAAAGAACTAATTCTTCTTTCATAGTTATTTCTAACTTATAAATTTACTTCTATAATTATATTATTTTTACACCAACTATCTTTGACACCAAGGTGTAATTTTTTCTACTTTTTTGCTAATTTAGCAATCTCCACTATTGTATCAGCTGCTTTTGTCATATGTTCTAAGCAACTGAATTCATATTGCCCATGGAAGTTTTCTCCCCCAACGAAAATATTAGGAGTCGGAATACCCATGTAAGAGATTTTAGAACCATCAGTTCCTCCACGTATTGGAATAATTAATGGTGTTACACCAACATTTTTGATAGCTTGTTCAGCCACATCAACGCAACGTTTATCTTCTTTTATTACATCACCCATATTATAATATTGGTCATATAATTCATATTCTACAACATTTCCATATTTTTCATTAATTTTTGCAGCAACTTCTTCTGCGAATTTTTTACGAGCTAGGAATTTTTCTCTATCGTGGTCACGAATAATATAAACCATTTCCGCTTCTTCAATTCTTGCTTGCATATTATGCAATAAGTAGAATCCTTCATACCCTTCTGTATGCTCAGGCACTTCTTTTTCTGGGAATAATGAAGCTAGTTCAGCAGCAATCATATTAGCATTTTTCATTTTCCCTTTTGCTGTACCAGGGTGTACACTTACTCCTGTAATTTTATATGTAATTTGTGCAGCATTAAAGCTTTCATACTGAAGTTCTCCTAGAACTCCACCATCCATAGTATAAGCATAATCTGTAGCGAATCCTTTTGCATCAAAATGATCAGCTCCACGTCCAATTTCTTCATCTGGACCAAATGCGATACGAATATCTCCATGTTCTATTTCAGGATGTTCACTTAAGTATTTAATAGCTTCAACAATTTCTGTAATTCCAGCCTTATCATCAGCACCTAATAAAGTTGTTCCATCAGTTGTGATTAAGGTAAGTCCTTTATAATTATTTAGATTAGGAAATTCTTCTTTCGTCATTACGATATTTAAATCTTTATTTAAAACAATATCTTCTCCGTCATAGTTTTCTATAACTTGAGGATTAATCCCTTCAACATTAAAATCCGCTGTGTCTACATGTGAAATAAAACCTATTTTGTCATAAGGCTTATCAGTATTAGCTGGTAATGTCGCTGTTAAAAACCAATTTTCTTCATTTAAAACTATATCACTAAGATTTAGTTCTTCTAGTTGACCTTTCAGCATACGTAAGAAATCTTTTTGCTCTGGAGTAGACGGGATTGTTGTACTAGCTGCATTAGATCTAGATTTAAAATTAACATATCCTAAAAAACGTTCTAACATAGTTTCATATTTCATTGTTCTTCACCTCATTTGTATTTTATTTTATTATAATATACTTTTTAACAAAATGTAAAGGTTATACTACACTATTTTTAATATAAATATATAGGTATCTTTTTTCTAATATTATAAACAATCTTCTTAATAAAATTGTTTTTTTATGTTACAATTACATATGTATTCTAATTTTATATTAGATATTAGTAAAATTAAATTTTAAGGAGAACTTTTTCATGCAAGAAGTTATGAATTATAAAGATACTAGAATTGAAAACTTCCATACTATTTATCCCAACCATATGAACAGACACGACACATTATTCGGTGGACAAACTTTATACTGGCTTGACGATGTACAAGGTTTAGTAATTCGTAGGTATACACACCTACCATTCTTTACAGCAAGTATTGATACATATCAATTTTTAGATGTCGTACATAGACACGAAGCATTAATTATCGATAGTTATATTTCTAGAGTTGGTACTAGAAGTGTGGAGATTTTTGCAGAACTTAGTGCATTTAATCATGAAACTAGACATACTCGTCTAGTTGGAATCTGTTTCTCAACATTCGCCATTAATAGAGACACCGTCCTTGAGAAACCTTTACCAAAAGTAGAATATACTGATGAAATTTCAAAATTTGTTAGTTCTTCATATGCAGATAGACAAAGCGGAAAATTATCAGCTAGACAATTCTGTAAAGAATATCTAAAATATTATAATAAATAGCAAAAAAGGAAGCGAGATTTTTTCTCACTTCCTTTTTTCAAAAATTTATTAATCGATTGAGTAAAGTAATTCTAATACTTTTTCTTCAAATTTAACTAATTTTTCTTCAGCAACTTTCTTATCTGCATCTTTAACGTAGATGTAAAGTTTTACTTTTGGTTCAGTTCCACTTGGACGTAAAGTATACCAAGATTCATCTGAATAACTGAATTTAACAGCATCTGTTTTTTCGATTTCAATATCTTTTTCTTCACCAGTTGCCACAACTTTTTCTTTTTTAACTAAGTAATCAGTAATAGCTACTACTTCACTTCCAGCAATTTCACGAGCAAAGATTTCACGATATTTTTCCATCATACGTTTAATTCTTTGAGCACCTGCTGCTCCTTCTAAAACGATTGAGATAGTTTTATCTAAGTAATAACCATACTTTTCATAGAATCCGTCAAGTACATCAACTAATGTTTTACCTTGTGTTTTGTAGAATGCTGCTGCTTCTACTAATAACATAGCGATAGTAACACCATCTTTATCACGTAAGAATGTACCAACGTTGTATCCGATACTTTCTTCATATCCCATTACATAGTTTTTCTCACCTGTAATATCCCATTCATTTGGTAATGCACAGATGTTTTTGAATCCAGTTAGAACATCAATTACTTCTACACCGTATTCTTTACAAAGTGGCTCAACCATTTTAGAAGTTACGATAGATTTTACTAATACTGGGTTTTCTGGAAGTTTGTTTTGTTTAGCAAGATTTTCAATAACATATTGAACTAATACCGCTCCAGCTTGGTTACCATTTAGAGAAACTACTTCACCATTGTGAATTACTTCTACAGCAAGACGGTCACAGTCAGGGTCAGTTGCTATAATTACATCAGCTTTAACTTCTTTAGCTAGTCTTTCACCATATTCAAATGCTGCAGTGTCCTCTGGGTTTGGATATTCAATTGTTGGGAAAGTTCCATCTGGATCTTTTTGCTCTTCGACAACATGAACATTTTCAAATCCACGGCGTGCAAGAACTGTTGTTACAGCTTTGTATCCTGCACCATTTAATGGTGTATAAACTACAGAAATGTTTTTGTCGATATTTTCATCATTAATTGCACAGTTTAAAGATTCTCTATAGAATTCTTCATCAATTTCTTGACCAATGTAAACTAATAATCCTTTTTCTTGAGCTTCTTCTTCTGTTAAAGTAACATAGTTATCGAAAATATCCATTGAATTAATGTATTCTAAAACTTTATCACTTATATCAGATTTAATTTGAGACCCTTCTTGCCAGTATACTTTATATCCATTATATTCTTTAGGATTGTGACTTGCTGTAATGTTAATACCACTAGCTGTTCCTAAGTAACGAACTGCAAATGATAATTCTGGAGTTGGACGTAAATCCTCGAATAGGTATGCTTTAACTCCGTTACTAGCCATTACTAATGCTGCTAGTTTAGCAAATTCTTTTGAGAAAAGACGTGGATCGTGTGCAATAGCAATACCTTTTTCTTGTAATCCATTGTCGATAATAGTTTGCGCTAACGCTTTTGTAGCACGAGCGATAATGAATCTATTCATTCTATTTGAACCCATACCTACTTTACCACGTAATCCCGCAGTTCCGAATTCTAATTCTTTATAAAATCTATCTTCTTTTTCTACTTCATCATCAGCTACGTTTTTTAATTGAAGTTTTTCTTCTTCAGTTAAAGCTGAACTGTTTAACCATTTTTCATATAATTCTTGATAGTTACTCATATAATATTACCTCTAAATTATCTATAAAATTTTTTTATGCTAGACCTAAAGCAATTTCCATCATTTTAGTAAATGCTGTTTGTCTTTCTTCTGGAGTAGTTTCTTCTCCTGTTACTAAAGAGTCACTTACTGTTAAAATTGTTAAAGCATTAACTCCTGCTGCAGTAGCGTTAGCGTATAATGCAGTACTTTCCATCTCAACAGCTAAAACTCCCATTTTAATCCAGTTTTCCATAGCTTTTTCGTCAGCATTATAGAAAATTTCACTACATAAAATATTTCCTACATGAACAGCTTGCCCCATTTCTTGAGCTCTATTGTATGCTTTTAATAATAAATCGAATGACGCTGTTAAACTATAGTTTCCTGGAATATTATATTGGTGCATATAATTTGAATTTGTAGAAGATCCCATACCTAAGATTACATCGTATAATTTCACTTCTGGTTGTAATGCTCCACAAGTTCCAATTCTAATTAGGTTTTTCACTCCAAATGTATGAATTAATTCATAAGAATAAATACCGATACTAGCTGGTCCCATACCAGTTCCCATTACAGAAATCTTTTTACCTTTGTATGTTCCAGTATATCCTAGCATACCACGAACTTCATTAAAACAAACGGCATCTTCTAGAAAAGTTTCAGCAATAAATTTCGCTCTTAAAGGATCCCCAGGTAAAAGAATCGTTTCAGCAATTTCTACTCCATTTGGTTTAATATGTGGTGTTTGTTTATGTGACATCAGTTAGTCCCCCTGTAAATATATTAATAACTTTATTATACCTTTTTTTTTTATCTTAAACAAGCTATATTAGAAAAATAATTGTCTATATTTTCAATTGAATATTCAGAAAACAATAAGTTTTCCACAATGCTTTCATCAGAATTTTCATTCATGAACTCTATACAACACATATTCTAATCCTCAAAAAAATATAATTATATTTATTCTTTTAGAAAAATAATTAACACATAATTTCATCGTTTATTTAAGAATTAATAATATTAATTTGTTGTATACAGCAATTTTTATTGAAAAATAATTAGATAAAAATTGAATATTAATAGTAATTTAATCAATTTTGTTATATAATTAATGTTATAAAAAATAAATTAGAAAGAGGTTTTTTTATGTTACAATTAGCTGTCTTTTTTCCAGTAATTGCGATGTTTTTCATTCCTTTTTTAAGGAAAAACTTCAAAAATATCCATACTGGAAAATTTGTTATAATTGTGCCATTAATTCTATTTGGATATTTTGTTTCAAATATTAAAAATATCTATTCAGGTGGTACAATCTATAAAAAATTAGCATTTGTTTCTAATGCAGGACTTGATATTAACCTAAATCTTGATGGTTTATCACTCCTTTTCTCATTACTAATTACAGGAATTGGTACCTTAGTAATCTTATATTCATGTTACTATATGAGCATTACAGATGAAAAATTACATAAATTTTATATATTTTTACTAATATTCATGTCAGCAATGCTAGGAGTTGTATTATCTGATAATATGCTAAGCATGTACATGTTTTGGGAGATGACTTCTGTATCTTCTTTCCTACTTATTAGTTATTGGCACGAAAATGACGCTTCAAGAAAAGGTGCATTAAAATCACTAATAATAACTGTTTTTGGTGGTGTTTTAATGTTAGCAGGTATTTTTGTCCTTAATAATATTACTGGTAGTTTTAATGTTAGTGAAATAATTGAATTCACTAAAAATCATGGTTATAACAATAAATATGTAATCGCAATGATTTTAATAATATTTGGTGCGTTCACTAAATCAGCACAATTTCCATTCCATATTTGGCTACCTGATGCAATGGCTGCTCCAACACCAATTAGTAGTTATCTTCACTCAGCTACAATGGTTAAAGCTGGTATTTATTTATTACTTCGAATAGGAATTATATTCGCATTCTCAACTACTTTCGGTAATATCTTAATTATTTTTGGAACAATCACAATGTTAATAGGATCAATATCTGCAATCTTCTTAAAAGATTTAAAAGGTATTTTAGCCTATTCAACTATCAGTCAACTAGGTATGATGACCCTTATGATTGGTATTGCAAACTTAGGACTTTATAATGATAATCATTATATTTATACATTCGCATTTTATGCAGTATGTTTCCATATTATTAACCATGCTGCCTTCAAAGCAAGTCTATTTATGATAACTGGTATTATAGATCATTCATTCCATTCTAGAGATATTCAACAACTAAGAGGTTTAAGAGTATATATGCCACTTGGATTCATATTAAGCATAATTGCTGGATTCTCTATGGCTGGAATTCCACCATTAAGTGGATTCTACTCAAAAGAATATTTCTTAACAGCTGTATATAGCTTATTAAACTCTAGTATGCTATATATGATAATTGTTATAGCTGTTGTAATCGGTGCTCTAGGAACAGCAGTATATTCATTAATACTAGCTTTCAAACCATTTTTAGGAACATTTGATAACAAAGTACTTGGAACCAAAAAACTTCATTTACCAAGTAATGGAATGTTTATTTCTCCAATAATACTTGTAATCTTTGTCATTATTAACACATTTATTAAAGATTATATAGTAATTCCAGCTCAACAAGCTGCTCTTGCAGTAAAAACAACAAATAATGAGGTAATAACTCACGTTCCACACGATAGTTTCCTATCGTCTGAACTCCTTACTTCTATTTTTGTTATAATTGCAAGCTTTGTAATTTACAAAGTATTTGCTAGTGGAAATGGTATTTATTCAATAAACCCTAGCATTGTATCTATTCACGGTGCATACAACAATTTAGGAATATTATTACATAAAGTTAGTGGTAGACTTCACGATGCATTCATCACTAATCAACTAAGAAGAAATATGAGTTATATTTTCTGTGGCCTATCAGCTACTATTATCGGTGGTTATTTTGCAATTGGTAGACCTATGATAATGAATAACTTCTCTACTATTCATTATATGAATATATTTATAGGACTATGTATTGTCCTTTGTTGTGTTGCTCTTACAAGAGTTTACAACAGATTAGTACTTATAATCCTTTCATCTGGTGTTGGATTTATGATGACTGGTTTATATGTAACTTTCAGAGCACCTGATTTGGCAATGACACAATTTGTCATCGAATCAATTTCTACAATTATCTTCTTAATAGCTTTCATTCTATTAACTGATAAAACAAAACAAGTAGAAAAAAATAGTTTCAAACTTACAAATGCAATTATTGCAACTCTAACTGGGGTTAGCTTTATAATTGTAGGACTTGTATCATACGCATATAAAAATCCATCAGAAATCAGTCAATTTTATTTTGATAATGTTGTAGCATCTGGTGGAGGAAACATAGTAAATGTTATTATCGTCGACTTCAGGGGATTTGATACCCTATTCGAAATCACAGTTATGACAATGGTAGCTCTAATAATTTATGCTATTTTCAAAATCATTAAAAGAGGAGGACCAAAAGATGAAAACTAATGATGTAATTTTAAAATCATTATCTGCAATTATTTCAGGTTGTATATTTCTACTTTCACTTAGTTTATACTTCGGTGGGCACTTCCTTCCAGGTGGTGGTTTCGTAGGTGGACTCCTTTGTACAATGG
The DNA here is from genome assembly GCA_032567735.1 of Gemella haemolysans. Lineage (GTDB taxonomy): Bacteria > Bacillota > Bacilli > Staphylococcales > Gemellaceae > Gemella > Gemella haemolysans_E. The sequence goes on from JAWHCX010000008.1 coordinate 66,899, forward strand.
CTCTTGCTTTATCTATGTTCACATATGGAATAGACAAAGTTACTAAACTACTTCCAATTAATTACGTTTATGTAACAGCAGTTGGCTTGCTTTTCTCTATCGGAACAGCTTTTAGTGGAGTTGTTGTTGGAAAAAATTTCTTTAAACATCACTTCACTCATATCCATGTTCCAATTATGGGAGAGATGGAATTACACACAGCTGCGATTTTCGACTTAGGTGTTTACTTCGTAGTTGTTGGTGTATTAATGTCAGTAATATTAGCTTTTGGAAAGGATGGTAAATAATGGAATTTTATATGATTATCTTATGCGGTATTCTTGTTGGTTTTGGTGTTTACCTTATGCTTTCTAAGAGTATGATGCGAATAATTATCGGTGTCGGTCTTTTTGGACATGCTACTAACCTAATTATTCTTATCGCAGGTGGTTTATATGATGGAGATATTCCTATTATCTCTGAATTAGGAAAAAATTATATAGACCCAATACCAGCAGCACTTATTCTTACTGCTATCGTTATTGGTTTTGCAGTAACTTGTTTATTAATTTCAATTTATATCGCTAACTACAAACTAAAAGGAAGCGATAATGTAATTGATCTTGAAGACGTTGAAAATATGAAGGAGGAGAGAAATAATGCATAGTAATTTACCTGTTATTCCAATATTTATACCCCTTCTATTTGCTGCAATAACAGTATTATTTAGAAAAAGAATAGCCATGCAACGTTTACTAACAACATTGGCTACTCTGTTAGTCTTAGCATTTTCAATCTACAACATCTATCTTGTAGATAAACATAAAATACTAATATTAGAAATGGGTAACTGGGCAAGTCCTTTCGGTATTACATTGACTTTAGATGGACTAAACAGTGTTTTAGTTACAACATCATCATTAGTATTTTTAGCAACTTTATTATATTCATTTAAAACAATAGATAAAATTCGTGAACTTAGCTTCTTCTATCCAGGTTTCTTATTAATAATGGTAGGTATCAACGGAGCGTTCACTACAGGAGATATTTTCAACCTTTTCGTTTTCTATGAAATCTTGCTGATGTCTTCTTACTTACTATTGTTAGTAGGTATTAATAAAGAACAGCTTAAATCTTCTATTAGTTATGTACTGATGAACGTTTTTGCTGGTAGTTTATTTGTTATTAGTATTGGTTATCTATATACAATTGTTGGTAGTTTAAATATGGCATACATATCACAAACAATTTCTGCTATGTCAGATCGACGAGGTTTATACCTTGTTGGTGCAGTAATGATATTTGTATTTTGTATGAAGGGAGCATTATTCCCACTGTTCACTTGGATGAATAGATCGTATGTAGCTCCTCCAATAGCTGTCTCAATTATCTTTGGAGCATTATTAACAAAAGTTGGACTATACTCTATCATTAGAACATATGGATTATTCTACTACGAATCAAGCTTTATTAAATCATACTTATTAATCTTAGGAGCTATATCTATAATAGCGGGATGTATTGGTGCTATTTACCAAAAAGATTTAAAACAAATAGTAATATTCAATATCGTTATTTCTCTAGGAGTAATGGTTTGTGGAACAGCTACACTTAATACATTTGGGGTTAAAGGAGCCCTATTCTACGCTGTTAACGACATACTACTTAAAGCTGCTTTATTCATAATCGTAGGCTTAATAATTTATGTTAGTGGTGTTAAATACATTCAAAAATGTGGTTTAATCAATAAATATCCACTTCTAGGTTGGACATACTTTATAGTTGTTCTATCTCTATCAGGAGTACCTCCATTTAGTGGATTTTACGGTAAGGCTCTGATTATTAAAGGCCTAGTTACAAACAACAATTTATTTATTGCAATTCTTGTTGCATTATCAGGATTAGTTGTATTCTACTCACTGATTAAAATATTCTTGAATGTCTTTTACGATAACATTAATAAGAATCTAATTCTAAAACCACTTCCTAAAGGAGTTCAAATCCCTCTTATTGCTATCGTAGCGATTGCGTTAATAATTGGAGTTAGCACTAATCTACTAGATGGATTCTTTGATAAAGGAATACAAATGGTGTTAAATCCTCAACATTATATTGATTTAGTACTTAAGAAAGGAGCATAATTATGGCACTACAATTTTTAATTAACATATTAGTTGGTGTAATTTGGATGTTCTTTTCAGGAAGTTACAACACTGAATATTTTGCAGTTGGATTTTTCTGGGGAATGGTTCTGTTATTCATCTTCAGAAAAACATTTGTTAAAAATATTTTAGGAGAACAACTATACTACATCTACATTTATAAATGGATAAAATTAATCTTAATGTTTTTAGTCGAATTATTAAAAGCAGATATAAATGTTTTAAAATTAATGTTCAAAAAAGATCTTGATGTTAATCCTGTTATCTTTGAATATCCTCTTGAGGTAAAAAAAGATTGGCAAATTACTCTATTAGCCAATATGATTACCTTAACACCAGGTACACTAACTGTAAATGTTGGACATGATAGTAAAGTCTTACATATTCATTGTTTAGATACTGATGATATTCCTGGTGAAATTGAAGGTATAAAAAATAGCTTTGAAAAAGCAATATTGGAGGTTGATTTAGATGGATAAAATTGTAGAGTATTCTATTTTATTAGGAATTTTTGCTAGTATTGCAATGATATTTTTCTTATTAATTTACATCGTTAAAAGACCTAGTATCTTCGATAAATTAATAGCAAGTGATCTTCTTGCCATGCCTCTTATATGCTTAATCGTTTTAGTCAGTATGTATTATAAGACATTTTCTTATATCTCACTTATACTAATAATTACAATTATTTGCTTAGTTGGTACTGTTGTTACTGCTAGATTCTTAGCTAAAAAGGAGGTTTTCAGTGATGATACTAAATAATATTTTAGACATTATTATTATACTTCTAATTTTAGTTTCGATCGTGGCTATGTTAGCAACTGTCATTGGATTCATTAGATTACCAGATGAGATGACTAAAATTCACGCTGCCGGGGTTACTGGTTCTTTCGCAGTGGAATTAGTTCTTATTGCAGGATTTGTTTATTTCTATAGATATTTACATGTCTTTGAATTAAAATTTTTCTTAGCAATTGGATTCTTATTCTTGGCTGCACCAGTATCAGCACACATGATTTCTATAAGTGCAATAATATATAATAAACATGTATATTCTAAAAACAATAAAGATGAAGCTGAAAAAGTTTTAGAAGACATAGAAAAATTAAACAATAAATAATAAAGTTATTAAAAAGTTAAAAGCGTTTAAATTAAAAATCACTCTTTAACTTTATGAAAAACTACAAATCCAAAACAAGCGACTTAAAAATATGATTTTTAATCAATCTATATTTAAGTCGCTTCTTTGTTTTCATATTTTATTCGATAAACCTATCTAATTTTATAATTTTAAATAACTACTTATTTGATATTAATTCCCCACTAAAACGCTTAAACCAACCCTAAACCTTGACTAATTTCATTTTATATAGTAATATTCATATAGATTATAAAACAAGGAGTCATTTTTTTATGAGAAAATATTTTGGAACAGACGGTATTCGTGGTATCGCAGGAGAATCACTTACTGCCGATTTAAGTTTTAAAGTAGGTAAAGCTCTTGGTAAATTACTTACTGAAAAAAAAGAACATCCAAAAGTAATAATAGGTAGAGATACAAGAATTTCATGTGATATGATTGAACAGGCATTAACAGCTGGATTAACTAGCACTGGTGTTAATGTTATGACAGTAGGAACAATCCCTACTCCTGCTATTGCATACCTTACAAAGACTATTGAAACTGATAGTGGAATAATGATTTCTGCTTCTCACAATCCTTATCAAGATAACGGAATAAAGATTTTTGGACCAGATGGATTCAAACTTACTGATGATCAAGAATTGGAAATCGAACATTTAATAGATAACACTGATGAAATTAAAAATGCTAGTTTTGAAAAAATCGGAAAATTATATAGTGGGAATGAGCTAACACAAAAATATGTTCAACATATAAAACAATCAATTTCTGGAGATTTATCTGGAATAAAAATTGCTTTAGATTGTGCTAACGGTGCTACAACTGGAGTAGCTCCATTTATCTTCGGTGATTTAGAAGCTGACATCGAAACTATAGGATGCAAACCAAATGGTATCAATATTAATGATAATGTTGGATCAACTAAAATAGACACTATTGCAAATTTCGTAAAAGAAAATAACGTAGATGTAGGTTTTGCCTTTGATGGTGATGGTGATAGAGTTCTAGCTGTCGATTCAAAAGGAAATATTGTCGATGGAGATAAAATAATGTTTATTCTTGCAAAACACCTTAAAGAACAAGGTGAATTGAAAGATAACATGGTAGTATCTACTGTAATGAGTAATATAGGTTTCTATAAGGCAATAGAAGAAAATGGATTACAATCAGTAAAAACAGCTGTTGGAGATAGATATGTTGTTGAAGAAATGAGAAATAACGACTACTCTCTTGGTGGAGAACAATCAGGTCATATAATTCTTATGAACTACGCAACAACTGGTGATGGTATCCTTACAGCAGTGAAACTTGCTGATATCATAAAAACTTCTGGTAAATCACTAGAAGAACTAGCTGGTGAAGTTAGTATATATCCACAAAAACTAGTAAACATTAAGGTAGTAGATAAAAAATCTGCTATGGAAGATACTGAAATTCTAGCTGAATGTGAAAAAGTAGAAAAAGAATTAGAAGGTAACGGCCGTATTTTATTACGTGCTTCTGGTACTGAAAATCTGATTCGAGTAATGGTCGAAGCAAGTAGCGATGAACTTACAGATAAATATTGTGAACAAGTAGCAAAAATTGTTCGAGAAAAATTTGAAGTAAAATAAATTATAAAAAAGAAGTTAGCATTAAAAACTAACTTCTTTTTTATTTTGTATTCTCAAAACAAACACTTGTAATTCTAATAAATCTATAAAATCAATTTACATATAAAAATTTACCCCTTCTTTTATATATATTTTCTCAAACATTTTCTTATATTAAGGTATTTTCCTTTAATGTCACTTAACTTAATATTACATTAATTTTTTTTAATATTTAATTGGTACTTTTTAAATGTATATATATAAACAAGATATTTACATCTTTACAGTAAACAAACCTCTCCCTATTTTTACTATAATAATAGTATTACTTGTAGTTAAACTACAAATTTATAAATATATTATTCTCAAAACTTTAATCTTTTTATATAAATCGAGTTTTATTAATATTTTACCAAAATAAAACGACACTATTTCAAAAAAAATTGTATTTTCCTATTGTTTTTTGTATATACTTCTGTTATACTTATAGGTGAAGTAATTGTTATATTACTTCATATGTTCTTTTATTATAAGTCTCCCTAGCTTATAATAAAGACTTTTCATATTTACTCCCTTATTTCTACCTTACAATATTTTTTGTAAGGTAGGTTTTTTTATTTTCTAAAAACGATATCATTTTCACTTAATTTTCAAACACTACATATTTTTTTCACATTACAACAAAATTTACTTGACTTATTTTCTTTCCTAAGGTAAACTTTAATGTATAGAGAAAATAAAATAAAGAAGGGACAAGTATGATTAAAATAGAAAATTTAAATGTTACCTATAACCAAACTCCTGCCCTTTCTAATATTAATTTAGAAATTAAAGGACCTGGTATTACAGGTATAATAGGGCCTAACGGTGCAGGGAAATCTACATTGATAAAAGCCATTTTAAATATAATCCCCTCAACAGGGATTGCAAAAATAGATGATAAAATATCAAAAGAAAATTTAGATAATGTTGCTTATGTTGAGCAAAAAATTAATATCGATTACAACTTTCCAATAAAGGTAAGAGAATGTGTTTCTCTTGGCTTGTATTCGAAAATTGGTATTCTTAAAAAATTAAAAAAATCTGATTGGCAAAAAGTTGATGATGCTTTAAAATTAGTTGGTTTAGAAAAATTCTCTAACCGTCAAATCAGTGAACTATCAGGGGGGCAATTCCAACGTGTATTAATAGCTCGTTGTCTTGTACAAGAGGCAAAGTATATATTTTTAGACGAACCCTTTGTTGGTATTGACTCAGTAAGTGAAGAAATAATCATGGAGACATTACGAAATCTTCGAAATATGGGCCATACGATATTAATAGTACACCATGACTTAAGAAAAGTGCATTCTTATTTTGACAATGTTCTTCTTCTAAATAAAGAAATCATTGCTTATGGTAATACTAAAGAAACTTTCACTAGAGAAAATCTAACAAATGCTTATGGTACCGACCTATTCTTTATGGGAGGTGGAGAAAATGATTAAAGAATTTATTGATGGACTTTATAGTTTTCATTTCTTACAAAATGCTCTTATTACTGCAATAGTAATAGGTATTGTAGCTGGGGCTGTAGGATGCTTTATAGTGCTTAGAGGAATGTCTTTAATGGGTGATGCTATCTCTCACGCAGTACTTCCTGGAGTAGCCCTATCATTTATTCTAGGAATAGATTTTTTCATAGGAGCAATCGTATTCGGGCTATTAGCATCAATTATCATAACATTTATTAAAGGTAATTCTATAATTAAAAGTGATACCGCTATAGGTATTACATTCAGCTCATTCTTAGCATTAGGAGTTATCTTAATCAGTGTTGCGAAAAGTTCAACAGACTTATTCCATATCTTATTCGGGAATATCCTAGCGGTGCAAGATGTGGATATGTATATTACTATTGGAGTTGGAGTTTTTGTATTATTAGTTATCACACTATTTTTCAAAGAATTACTTCTAACTTCATTTGATGAATTACTAGCTAAAGCAATGGGTATGAAAGTTAACTTCTATCACTATTTACTTATGATATTATTAACTTTAGTTTCTGTAACAGCTATGCAAAGTGTAGGAACTATACTAATTGTAGCTATGCTAATTACACCTGCAGCTACTGCATATCTATATGCTAATAGTTTAAAAACAATGATATTTTTATCATCTACAATCGGTGCATGTTGTTCAGTACTAGGATTATTTATAGGATACTCATTCAACATAGCCGCTGGATCTAGCATCGTATTAACATCAGCTATTGTTTTTGCAATAAGTTTCTTCATTGCACCAAAACAACGCTTTGTTAAACATAAAAAAAATAATTAAGGTAATAATATACAAAGAATAAACTAGTTTTTATATAAAAATAATTTAATATAATAACCCCTTTAAATAAACTTGTTAAAATATAAAAATACTTCCAAAGTGAGTTTATTTAAAGGTGTTATCAAAAAAGTTTTAATTGATAATGATTATTATTAGTTATGTAAATCTATTTTATTCTCTGTCTTACAAAAAAAATAATAAAGGAGGCCTATAATATGAAAAAATTAGGTTTTAAAAAATTAAGTTTTCTAGCCCTTATTTTTACTTTAGCAGTTGGACTTTTCGCATGTTCTAGTGCTAAACAAAATTCAGGGTCTAGTGATGCTACTAAATTAAAAGTAGTAGCAACTAACTCTATCATTGCTGATATTACTAAAAATATCGCTGGTGATAAAATTGATTTACACAGTATCGTACCAGTTGGTCAAGATCCACACGAATACGAACCACTTCCTGATGATGTTAAAAAAACATCTGAAGCTAATCTTATCTTCTACAACGGTATTAACTTAGAAACTGGTGGTAACGCTTGGTTTACAAAATTAGTTCAAAACGCTAAAAAAGAAGAAAATAAAGATTACTACGCAGTTAGTGAAGGTGTTGATGTAATCTACCTTGAAGGTCAAAATGAAAAAGGTAAAGAAGATCCACACGCTTGGTTAAACCTTGAAAATGGTATGATTTATGCTAAAAACATTGCTAAGCAATTAGAAGCTAAAGATCCTAAAAACAAAGATTTCTACGAAGCAAATCTTAAAACTTACTTAGAAAAACTTTCTAAATTAGACAAAGAAGCTAAAGATAAATTCAACAACATTCCTAAAGAGAAAAAAACTATAGTAACTAGTGAAGGATGCTTCAAATACTTCTCTAAAGCATACAACGTACCATCTGCTTACATTTGGGAAATCAATACTGAAGAAGAAGGAACTCCAGACCAAATCAAAACTCTAGTTGAAAAATTACGTAAAACTAAAGTACCTTCTCTATTTGTAGAAAGTAGTGTTGACGAACGTCCAATGCAAACAGTATCAAAAGATACTAACATTCCTATTTACGAAAAAATCTTCACTGATTCAATCGCTGAACCAGGACAAAACGGAGATAGCTACTACAGCATGATGAAATGGAACTTAGATAAAATTTCTGAAGGATTAGCTAAATAACTACTCCTAAAACAACTCCCTGTATAAATATACAAGGAGTTGTTATTTTTATTCCATCATAATTTTTTTAACATTTAAACCTTTTATCTTATTACTATAGTATAAAATAAAGATTTCATATATTAATACAAATGCTATAAAACTACCAATTACTGAAATTAAATCAAAGTTATATGTTGTTTCGCTATCTAATTTTTTAGATAAAACTTTTAGTAATGCTCTTATTAAAAAATACTGATAAACTGTTCCTATAGCAAAACCTATGTATGCTACTACTCTATAACCTGATAATACTATTCTTGAACATTCACTTTTTGAAAAGCCCATAATATTTAAAATAGATATATTTTTTATATTACTACTAGCAATTACTTCTAATGAAATTAATAATATAGATAACGATAATATCACACCTATTATCATCATCATAATTCTTATTGTTCCATCAACAAAATCTCTCATACCAAATGCCATTTGAATCATTGAAGAAAATGATAATGAAGCAAAAATAACAAAGAATAATAGGGTTTTATTACTAAATAATACTGTTGCTCTTAATTCTTTAAAAAAGTTTTTATATTGTCTAAATCTTCTTTTTTTAATTTTTTTATTTATTAAATTTATTTGTTTAAGTAAGTGAATCGTTGGTACATTTAAATTAAAAAGTACATAAAAAATTGATATTACTAAATACAATAATGATGGTAATATAACCATTATTAATAAAAGTTGGGGATGAAAGTTCATTGTAAGTTCAGATAATATATTATCTGTATTTCTACTCTCATAAAATTTCGGCATAAATAAATGCGAACTACTATACCCTAATAATGAACCTAAAAATACTAAAAATCCAAAAATAGAAAACTTAGATGCTATAAAGTTATTACTATAACCTTGAGCTTTTAATATTCCAATTTTATGTTTAGAATCATCGATAAATTGTTTTATATAGAATATTAACATTACGGCTGCACTTATTGATAAGACAGCTCCTGTTATAATAACTACAAATTTAGAAACAATAAGCTGAGCATCATAAAATTTTTTCTGCATTATATTAAATCCCGTAATATCTAGGCCTTTCAAATCTAAATATAAGTTAGAAAAAAGTGTAGTTATAAATACCGCACAAAAACTTACTATCACTACTGCAATTGCTTTTCTTAAATCTTTTAACTGTACTAGCATATAATTACCACCCTATCTCTTCTACAGATTTAGGTGTACGGTTTTCTTCAATAGAAGTTACTCTACCACTACCTACATGAATTATCTTATTTGAAAGTTCAGCAATATTCTCATTATGAGTTACCATTATCATTGTAAAGTTTGATTTATCTTTTAGTTTTAATAAGTACTCTAATATTTTTCTTCCAGTCGCCTCATCTAAAGCTCCTGTTGGTTCATCTAAAAATAGTACATTTGGCTTCTTAGCTAATGCTCTCGCAATTGAAACACGCTGTTGCTCTCCTCCAGATAACTCATTAGGATATTTACTTAATTTATCTTCTAAACCTAATTCCTTTATAATATCAACATACTCTTTATTATTTGCTAAATTAGCTCCTACTTTAACATTTTGTTCTACTGTTAAATTATTTAATAAATAATATTGTTGGAAAACAAATCCTATTTTGTCTTTACGAAACTTTGTTAGTTGTTTTTCTGAGTAATCACTTATAGACTCATTATCATATATAACTTCTCCTGAATCTGACTTTTCTAAACCAGATAAAATATTTAATAATGTAGATTTCCCTGAACCTGAAGCTCCAAGTATAACAATAAATTCATTTTTATCAATTTTTAAATCTATTCCCCTTAAAACTTCTTGATCATTATATTTTTTCTTAATATTTTTTGCTGTAATCATTTAATCAATCTCCCTTAAATATTGTACTATTAAACTTTTAGCTACTTCTTTCATGTACTCAATAATTTCAGACTGTGTAAAATTATATATTCCCGTAACTGTTAATGTTGCAATACCATGACTATATATAAATAAGTGCTCATAAAATTTTTTTGAATTTTCTATTGAAATTTTATACTCTTTATCTATAGACTCAATTACTGATTTATATTCATAGTCTCTCATTGGAAGAAAATCTTTAAAACTTTCTACTTTTATACCTTTTCTCATAAATAACCATTGAAATAATTTAGGTTCATTTTTTGAAAATAATATATACTCTACTCCTAATCGTTTAAATGGACTATCATCTTTTAAAGCTAAATTAACTTTTTCTGAAAAAATATTTTCTGCAACAAACTTTGCTTCATCTTCTAAATTTTTCATATTAGAGAATAAACTAAATATTACTTTAGTAGATGACTGCAATTTTTTAGCTAGCTCTCTTGCAGTTAATGCTTCTATTCCATTTTCTCTTATAAAGTCTATAGTTACAGTCAAGACCTCTTCTTTAGTGAATTTAAATTTTGGTGCCATATTCAAACCTCCATCGATAGGTAACACTTGTTTCTTATTGTAAATTATTTTGTATGAAATGTCAACAGAAAAATTATTGAATTATTACATGAAATTGTATACAATAAAAGTAGAATAAAAATTAGGAGTTATTTATGAATATAATTAAAAATTTACCTACACCGATTGCAGGTTTAGCATTAGGTTCTGTTGCATTAGGAAACCTATTACAACCATATTCTTCTTCACTACAGTTATTATTTAGCCTTTTATCTTTGATAATAATTGTACTTTTAACTATTAAATTTGTGTTAGGATTTGACAAATTAAAAAAAGAAATGGAGAATCCTGTAGTTGCAACGGTTCTTGCAACCTATCCAATGAGTATTATGCTTTTAAGTTCATTTTCGAAAAAATTTATCGGTGCATACAGTGTTCCCTTTTGGATAATTGGAATTATTCTAGATTTTTTTGTTGTTTGTTACGCAATTTATAATTTCATAATAAAAGAAAGACATATAAGCAATATCTATCCAACTTGGTTTATCACCTTCGTTGGGCCAGCTGTTGTGACAGTAACAGCAATAAATTACAACTTAGAAACACTAGGATTAATTTACTTCTACTTTTCTTATATTAACTATTTAGTATTATTACCTTTTGTTCTTTATAGAGTTTATAAATATAAACATTATAAAGATGGTGATTATCCTACTATTACTGTATTTTCAGCACCTGGTGGACTATTACTAGCTAGTTATATGATTGGAGTAACGCAAAAAAGCAACATAATTTTAGCAGTTTTAATACCACTTACAATATTATTGTTTATATTTGTCTTAATTCAATTACCATATCTGCTAAAAAGAAAATTCTATCCTAGCTTTTCAGCTTTTACCTTCCCATTGGTAATCTGCGCGATAGCATTTCAAAAAACAGGAATTTATTATCAACTAGCTGAATTTTCTATTCTGAATATTTTAATTCATCTAAGTGAATTGCTGGCAATAGTTATTGTAATTTATGTATGGTATGGATTTATTAAGAATTTATCATATAAATAATTAAACTACATTTTATAAAATATTTAAGGAGATGGTTCGTATGAGTAGAAAAAAATACATTATCATTATATTATTATTTACTATTCCTGTAATCCCTATCTGTATATACATAGATAATACTAAATTTGAACATATAGGCTCTATACTAATTCACTGTCTATACTCTTTTGTCTGCTTTTTTACATCTTATCTACTTATATATAAAAAAAGCTATAATATTCTCGCTGGTATGACTGAAGAGGAATATAATAGAATAGAAAAAATACCTAAAGAAAAAGAAAAAATGGAAAGAGTCTCTAAAAGAGTTGGCTATATATTTACTTTTATTGGTATTCTATTATTATTATTCACTATTTATTTTATATGATTAAAAAAGACACAGTTTAAATTGATCTGACCCCAAAAAGTTAGACTTAGGATAGCGTAGTAGTTATAATGACTGCTACGCTATCTTTTTTATATTTATACAGTCATATGTTCTATTCTA
>JAWHCX010000009.1:0-75679 GCA_032567735.1 Gemella haemolysans
AACAACTGTAACATGGAAGACAACGCCAGATGTTAGCACACCGGGTAGTCATCCAGGAGTAGCGTTAGTTCATTATCCAGATGGAACAGAAGATGAAGTTCCGGTAACAATAGTTGTACGCCAAAGTAGCGAAAAAGGTGTACCAGAAACTAATGATGAAACACCTGAGTTTTCTGGTGGAGTTAATCCTTCAGATTCACCAAGTTTAGATATACCAGAGTATACAGATCCAATAGGAACAAGTGGCACTGATGGAAAAGGAAATACAATAGAACCACCGAAAGTGGATATACCAGAATATACAGGCCCAATAGGAACAAGTGGTACTGATGGCAATGGAAACACAATAGAACCACCAAGTGTAGATGTACCAGAGTATACAGGACCAATGGGGTCAAGTATTACAGACGGTAATGGAAATGTGATAGAACCACCAATAGTAAACTTGGCTGATGAATTTTCTGGTGGAGTAAATGGAGAGCTAGGAGAGCAACCAGACTTACCAGAATTCAATGGAGGAGTAAATGGAGAGCTAGGAGAGCAACCAGACTTACCAGAATTTAATGGAGGTGCAAATGGAATGCCAGAAGAGCAACCAGACTTACCAGAATTCAATGGAGGAGTAAATGGAGAGCCAGAAGTCCAACCAACACAACCAGAATTTAATGGAGGAGTAAATGGAATGCCAGAAGAGCAACCTGAGTTACCGAATTATAATGGTAGGGTAGCTGAAGAACCAAACACTCGCTTAAATATAACTTCTAAAGTTACAACTAAACGTTTAGCAAACACTGGAGAAACTCAAAATAACAGTGAATTAGCAGGATTAGGCTTAGCTATCTTAGGTCTATTTGCAGCAATAAAACGCCGTAAAAATGAGGAAGAGTAATTTTAAATATTATTAAAATATTAAAATTTCTAATTCTATATAGAAAAAAATCCCTCGGAAATAGTCTTCCAAGGGATTTTTACATATAATCTATAATAAAAAAAGGTCCGACATTGTCAGACCTTAAAAATTTAATTTATTATTTTTTTAGTAAATCACGGATTTCTTTAAGAAGTTCTTCTTTAGCATCAACTTCTGGTGCTTTTTCTTCAGTTTCTTCTTCTTTAGACATTTTGTCTTTAGCAGTGTTAATAGCTTTAACGAATAGGAAGATTGCAATAGCCGTGATTAAGAAGTCGATAGTGATTTGGATGAAGTTACCGTATTTGATACCTTCCCATGCTAATTTTGTGAAATCTGGTTTAGCTGGGAATATAAGAGCGATAAGTGGCATCATAATGTCAGTTACTAATGAACTAACGATTTTTCCGAAAGCTGCCCCCATGATAACCCCGATAGCTAGGTCTAATACATTACCTTTAAATGCAAATTTTTTAAATTCGTTTAACATAAAAAATATTTCTCCTTCTATAAAATTTATAATACTTGAGTATAATATATCAAAATTAAAATAAAATCAAGTAGAAAGTAAAAAAAATGAGAAAAAATTAAAAAAAGTTTAAGTTAACGTATTTTAATCTTAATTGTCATATTATTTAAATATATTTTTTATAAATTATTTATATTTTTTTAAAAACAATATATGTAATTGTTAAGTAAAATATACTGTATTTGTAATTAGTATATAATCTACCGAATAAACAAGATAACTAACCGAATATGCATTATCTATAGATTTTTAAATATTTATTATATAAAATATAATTATGAAAGGAGCTAAAGATATGAAAGTAGAATTAAATATAGATAAAAAATTTGGAGAAACAATAGTTACTATATCAACCAATAAAGTGAATGATGAGATTCAAAATTTAGTGAATTATATAGAAAATAAGGAAGATTACTTTATAGGAGTTTTAGATGGCAAAGTATGTTTATTAAATACGGAGGATATTATAAGGGTATATGTTGAAGATAGAAAAGTATATGTAGTTACAGTTGAAGGTAGATTTATTGTTAGAAAAAAATTATATGAAGTGCAGAGTACATTAACTAAGGATTTTATAAAAATATCTCAAAGTGAAATAGCTAATGTTAAATATATTCATAGCTTAGATTTAGGATTGAGAGGAACAATAGTTATAAATTATAAAAATTCGGATATAAGTTATGTATCACGTAGGATGTTAAAAGAATTTAAGATGAAATTAGGATTATAGGAGGTATTAAAATGAAATTATTTCAAAAAATTGTAATATTTATGTTGTTAGGGATAGGAGTAGGAAATGTTATTAATCTAATATTTGGTATTTTGTATGGTCAGTTTTATCCTGGTATGCCATTGTATATTCAGAGTTTTGATAATCTAAATACGGCAGTATTAATTCAAACCTTAGTATACGCTATTTTAGGTATATTACAAGGATTAGCTGGTAAAGTATTTCAAAGTAAGTTAAATGATAATATAGTAATAGTATTTGTATCACATTATTTTCTTATTATGTTACCACTTGTGTTAGCGGGTTATTATTTGAAATGGTTTAGTAGTCTTACTACTTTAATTCTAATGCTGATTACAGCTACTGTGGTTTATATTTTAATAGGAATAGTTCGATATTTTAGTGTTAAAAATAGTATAAGTCAGATAAATATAAAATTAAGAGATAATAGGTAAGAGCTGATTAGTAATAAAGGAGGAGCAACACAAATTTAATGATTTTGTGTTGCTCCTATAAATCTTTTTATCAATTGTGAGTGACTCAAAAAATGTGATTTCTTAAGAAGCAAGATTTTGTCGAATCCCCCTCAATTAAAATATTATTATTCTTCTTCAACTTTATCTTTCTTTAAGAATTTGTTAAGTAGGTTTGAAGCTTTAGCTTTATTTTCTTCTACTTTTTCAGAAAGATTTTCTATTTTTTGATCAGTATTTTTTTTGAATCCAGTAACATTAGATTTCATGTTATCAACAGATGATTGTAATCCATTGATAGATGATGCTAATCCTTCTGCTGAGTTAAATAGTGGATCTAATTTTTCAGATTTAACTTGTAAATCTTCAGCTAGGATGTTTGTGTTTTGTAATAAAATATTAGTTTCTGCCATAATTGGCTCTAAGTTACCTTCAACTTTTTTAACTGTTTCATTTAAATCTTTAGCAAGAGCAAGAGCATCTTCTGCGATGTTCGTAACATCTTCCACACATTCAGTAGCAACGACTACAGATCTTCTAACAGTTTTAAGTGTAATAGCAGTACTAATACATAGGATTAAAACACCTACCCCTGCTAAAAAGATTCCAGCATATGCTAAAATTAACCAGTTTATATCTAACATAAAGTTTTCCTCCTTGGGTTGTTATAATCAATTATATTTTAAGTTTATTGTAAATACAACCAATTATTTTGATTTTTGTTCTATAAATTTGTGACAAAGTTTATTGATATTTCCTGCTCCCATAAATAGGAATACACTATTATCGAAGTTTAATTTATCGAAATCTTCTTCGTTATTTATAATTTGAGCACCTTTAGTTACTTTTTGTAAGTCTTCAATACCTACGATTTTTTCTTTTTCACGTACCGAAGCAAAGATTGGGCAAAGGAACACTTTATCTGCAGTTTCTAAGCTTTCAGCAAATTCATTTAGGAATTTAGCTGTACGTGTGTATGTATGTGGTTGGAAAATTGCGATAACTTCTTTATCAGCGTATTTTCTACGTGCACTGTCGATAGTTGCTTTAATTTCACTTGGATGATGTGCATAATCATCTACTACTACACTATTTCCAAGTTTGTGTTCGCTGAATCTTCTTTCAGCAGGTTTATACATATCAAGTGATTCTTGAATTTTCTCTATACTAATACCATTTAAATCAGCTAAAGCAATAGCAGATGTTGCGTTAGAAATATCGTGTAATCCGAATACTGCCATAGTGAAAGTTCCTAGTAATTCTGAGTTTTTGTATATGTCAAATTTACTGTGCTCAGGTGTAGTTTGAACATTTTTGATTTGATAATCATTTCCGTCATTAAATCCATATTTAATAGTTTTTGCATTTGCAGGTTTAAGTTGTGAAGCTAAACGATCATCACCACATATAACAACAGTATTTTTGACTTGATTTACAAAGCTTTGGAATGCGTCAAACATATCGTGTTCATCATTAAAGTAATCTGGGTGATCGAAGTCAATGTTTGTTACAACAGCATAATCAGGGTGATATGCTAAGAAGTGTCTGTAGTACTCACATGCTTCAGCTATCATATACTCTGAATTTTTCTCGCCGTGTCCAGTTCCATCTCCGATTAAGTATGAAGTAACGTGACTGTGTTTAAAAATAATACTTGTCATAGTAGTTGTAGTAGTTTTACCATGAGCTCCTGTTACTGCGATTGAAGGTATTTCAGAAAGAAGTTTACCAAGGAATTGAGAATAAGTATAAGTAGTTAAACCTAATTCTTTAGCTCTTCTATATTCGACATGTGTTTCGTCGAAAGCATTTCCTAGAATTACTTCATATCCTTCTTTAATGTTTTCTGCCCCATAGTAGTACATTGGGATGTTTCTTTGTTCTAATTTTTCTTGTGTAAAAAAGTATGTTTCTTCATCAGATCCTTGTACTTCATTACCCATATCATAAGCAATTTGTGCAAGAGAGCTCATTCCAGAACCTTTAATACCTATAAAATGATATTTACTCATTATAATATCTCCTAAGTTGTCTTTAATAAAATAAAAAATTTCTTTAATATTTTTTTCATAAGCAATTCAATTTTACAACAAAACTGATAAAAATTCAATAAATAGGAGTTTTTTTCTATAGTGATATTTTCAAAAATTTTCTTTATTTTTCATTTAGTAATGATTTATTATAGATATCTATTGTATATAATTTAAAAGAGGAAAATTTTAGAAATTAACTTTCAAAATTATTCCTCTTTTAATTAATTTATTTAATACTTATTAGAAATAATATTATCTTTTATTTTTTCTTCTTCCAAGTATTAGCGCACCACTTAATACTAACCCGATAGCAGCTAATGAAGCTAAATTATTATTTGATAGCCCAGTTTTAGCTAAGTGTTTTCCTGATTTTGAATTGTTGATATTTGATGAAGTTTGTTTAGGTTTATTAGAAACTATTGCGAATTTACTGAAGTGATCTATTTCAAATGTTACTTTTCCGTCTTTTATAGTTGAATTTATAAGCTCTAATTCTCCGTTATCTTTTATGTGATAAACGGCTACATCTTTTTCATCTTCTTTTAAGACAATTGCCACTGTACGTTTTGAATTTGAATTAACTACATGATTGTCTTTGTCTAGAAGTTTTAAATCTAATATTCTTATTTTATTGTCAGCAGGTAAGTTTAATTTTTCTAGAACTGAATTTGCTAAAGCTTTATCTTCTACAGTAGTTGCAGAAAGTTTTGCTGCATTTGTTTTATCAGTTAAAGTAACTTTAACCCCTGAAGCATCATCTGAGAATATATTGTTTATTATATCTTCAGATGGAGTCACGTTGTTGTCTGTGTTAGTGTTTCCTGCATTTGAATTATTATTAGGTTTATTATCTGGAGTAGGTTTATCTACAGGTTTGTTATTTCCTGTATTATCATTATTTCCAGGTTTTACTTCAGTAGAACTATTATTAGTGTTATTTGAAGAGTTATTTGTATTATTATTAGCAGTACTACTATTAGAATTGTCGCTAGGTTTTGTATTATCTACAGTTCCGTTATTGTCTGAATTATTATTAGGTTTATTATCTGGAGTAGGTTTATCTACAGGTTTGTTATTTCCTGTGTTATCATTATTTCCAGGTTTTACTTCAGTAGAACTGTTATTAGTATTATTTGAAGAGTTATTTGCATTATCATTAGCAGTGCTACTATTAGAATTGTCACTTGGTTTTGTATTATCTACAGTTCCATTATTGTCCGAATTATTATTAGGTTTATTATCTGGAGTAGGTTTATTTTCAGGTTTGTTATTTCCTGGGACAGTTTCTTTGTCATTTTTATGTTTAGTATATTCTTCTAATGCTTTATCTATACTAGATTTTTCTTCTAGAATTTTATCTATAGATTTTTCTTCATCATATGCTTTTTGAGCTTTTTCAGTAGCTTCTTTCAGTTTAGCGTATGCTTCTTTATTAATTCCTTCTTTATCTTTGTCATCATTAACTAAGATTTTAGCAGTTTCTAAAGGCAATAGAAGGTTTGCTCTTTCAGTAGCAAGTTTTTTAGCAACTTCATCATTATCATTTTCAGTTGGTTTGTTATCGCTAGGAGTGTCGACTTTGTCGTTAGGTTTGTTGTCATCACTATTAGCTGGAGTGTCGACTTTGTCGTTAGGTTTGTTGTCATCACTATTAGCTGGAGTGTCGACTTTGTCATTAGGTTTGTTAGTTTCGCTGTTAGTTGGAGTGTCAACTTTATCGTTAGGTTTGTTAACTTCGCTGTTAGTTGGAGTGTCGATTTTATCGTTAGGTTTGTTAACTTCACTGTTAGTTGGAGTATCAACTTTGTCGTTAGGTTTATTAGTCTCATTATTATTAGATGCATCAGTGTTGTCGCTTGGTTTATTTACTTCAGGAGCAGGTGCTTCTTTTAATCCATTGACTGCATCTTCGATTTCTTTTAATAAACTAGAACGAGTGTCTTCTAGATTTCTTGTTTCTTTAGCTTTGTTTATGAATTCAGTTGCTTTACTAATAGCTGTAGTTAAATTGTTTTTAGATTCATCTGTATATTTATTAGCAGCAAGTTTATCGTTGGCTGATTTAACAGCTTCATTTAGTTTTGAAGTATCATATCTAAGAAGGTTATAGTATGTTTGAACATCATTAAATAATTTCAAGATTTCATTAGATTTAGGGTTGTTGTGCACTAAGTCTTCTAGTTTATCTATTTTTCCTTGAAGATAGCTATCTACAGCGTTGATGCTTTCTTCACTGTAGTTTTTACTATCTTTATCAGAATTGAAGTTTGCTACAGCTTCAGCGTTTGAAGTTCTTAGTTGAATAAGTAGATCGTATTGATTTTTTAAATCTGATAGTTCAGTAAATGCAGTAGAAATATCTTCCGTGCTGGCAATATTATTTTTCAATACATTTTGTGCGGCGTTTATTTTGTTACCGAAGTTTTTAATTACTGCCATGTCTTGGCTCACGTTTGCATTTTTAAATACATTATTCCAACTATCATAGTATTTACTTGTAGTAGCTTCGAATAGTGCGTTTAGTTGTTTTTTATCTGCAGTGATAACAGCGTTTTCTTTAGGATATTTTACAGATAATACAGCTATATTTTCATGTTTATCTGTACCGAATAATGTACTGCTTGCAAAAGTGTTAAGTTTTATTGTAGATGGTTTTCCTTCGATTGGTATTCTAATTTTAGAAGGATATTTATAAGAGTTAGTCACATTATTGTAAGTAACATCAGCAGTATCTTCTTTTAATACTTGAACATCTTTTTCAGTATTACCATCAAAATATGTAAGTTTACTCATAACAGCAACGTTAGTTGTTCCATTATTCATAGGAATAAGATCTAATTCTAAGTAATTTTTTCCATTTTCAGTTACTAGATACACGTTTTTAATTATTCCATTAGCCATAGAAGGGCTAGTTAAATCTTGTTTTAATAATGAACCTTCTAATTGAACTTTATTATTAGAATCTGTAGAAGGAGATTCTGATGGATTACTTGGTTGATTTTGAGTTGAATCAGCAGAATTGTTAAATGCATTCACAGCAGTATTCAGTTTATTTAATTCAGTTAGTAACGCTTCTTCAGTAGAAGACTCGTTATTTAATAATTCTTTAGCTTTTGATAGCTCATTAGTTAAAGTAACAAAGGCTGCTGGTTCTTTTTTACCTTGTTTTATCAGTTCAACTTCAGCTATTTTTTTCTTAAGTTGTTCTTTAACTGACACTTGTTCTGATCCAGAGTTTTGAGAATTATTTAAGTCTTCTATAGCGAATTTGAATTGTTCTTTGTAGTAATCTGTTAAATCGGTATTTATTTGATCATCAGTGTCATTTGATTCAGGAGTTAGTTTGGCGTTAGCAACATATGCTTTTGCTTCATCAATTAATTGTCTAAGTTTAAGTTTTGATTGAGTAATTTTGTTGGAATTGTTGTAAGCTTCTTCAGCTTTTTTGATTTCTCCAGAAAGTTCTTCAGTATTGATGCGAAGATAGTCTCCTAAATGTTGAACCTCTCCTGTTAGTTCATCTAGTTTTTTATATACTGTTACAGTTCCTTCTTTGTCGAACTCATTTGAGTAAGTTTCTTTTTTACCTTCTATATCGATTGGATCTAGAGAGTTTATTTTATTTTCAACTGCATCTAATTTTTCTTTAACTAGTGCTTTACTTTCACTAGTAAAGTGAGTGTTGTTTTTCCAATCATTTTCATACTGTTCTTTTGCATTTTGTAGTGATTTATGAAGGTTAGCCAATGAATCTAATTTAGTTGTTTCTTCTAATAATTTATTTATAATATTGTCTACTTCATCTTTAGTCGGTGAATCACTACTTAAAAGCTGTTGAGCTTTAGTAATTAATTGATTGAATGAAGTTTTGAACACTGGTTTTAAATCTTTATAGTTATCTTGTACTGTGTTACTTGTGTAGTAATTAATTTTATCTCTTAAAGAAGCTTTCAGAGGTGATTCTTTTTTTGCTTCTAGTTTTGTAGAGTAATCGATATATAAGTCTGTAGGTTTTGTAAAGTTATCGATTCCATTTTTTCCTAATGAGAATGAATCTTTAAAATTGAAATTTCCTAGAAGGGCTATTTCAATGTTTTTCTTAGTAGAATCAACTGTAAGTTTTAGTTTAGTAGGGTAGTCACGACCTCCAATATTTTTTGTCTCTAAAACAACGGCATCGGCATCTGTATTTCCTAGACTGTTGTATTTAAAAGTATCTGCTAGAGCGAAGTCGATAGCTCCTCCCATGATCTTAGGTTCTAATGTTAATATTACTTCGTTTTTACCATTTCCTAATTCGTGAACTTCAACATTTTTTATAAGTTCTGTCAAATCACGACTATATCTTGTTTTAATAGGTTTGTCGCTACCTCTTTCTACGAATTTAGCAGTTACATTATATGGTTCTGCTGGTTTAGTAGTGTTCTCAACTGGTGCGGCAGGAACTGGTTCTCCTTTTCTACCATCTTTTGTAGTAAGATTATTTATCGCTTCAGTTAATTGTTTTACAAGATCTGATGTCTCATTAATTTGAGGATTATAACTGTTTGTTTGGTTAATCCAGTCTTTAGCGTGATTTAAAGCTTGATCAAATTTTTCAAGACTAACAGGTTCGTATTCACTTCTAATTTTTCTGTCAGCGATATCGATTATTCTTTTTAATTCTGTAGTATTGTATCTTAAGTAAGTGAAGTTCGCGTTATCAAAGTCTTTTATTAGTTGAACTAATTCTTTTATGTTTCTTGTGTTTTTCAATGCAGGAACACTCTTAATGTAATTTTTGTAGTTTTCAATACTTTCTTTAGTGTATGTTTTTTCGTTATAAAGATCAAAGAATTCTAACAGTTTTGCAACTTTAATATCTAGTACTTCTCTTAATGTTGCAATATCTTCCATTTCATGAATTGGTGTAGAAATTTCATAAAGTTTATCGTAGTTCGCGCTATCTGAACGTTTCAATTCTTGTAGTTTTGTTACAGCTTCGCTAATTTTAGCCCTTTGCGAGAAGTCTGCACTTGTGTCTGAAGTGTTCTCTTTTGTTAGTAACCATTCATTAACTTTATTACCACGATCAATCCAATTTTGAATTTTTTCGTTTAATTTTTCTCTATATTTAGGGATAGCGTCATTACTTTTTTTAGCAGCTGAGTAGTTAATGTCTAATGCAAATGGACCTGTTTGTTGTTTAACTCCATTTTTATCGATATAAGTCATATTTGAAACAACCAATTGTTCAGCTTTTAATTCACCAGGAACACTAAAGGCTACGATATGTTGATCTTCAGCAGAAGGTCCTAGTTTAACATTTGTATCTAAACCAGAAACTTTATTAACAACAAAGCTTGTAATTTTACTAACTTTATCAGGATTAGCAACAAGATTAATTTCGATATCTTGCCCTTGTTTATAGATACCTACTAAAGACTCTTTAAATAGATTTTTAATTTCTTCTTTATTATCAACTACTTTTTTATAGAAATCTTGTTGACCATCGCTAGAAACAGTTACCATTGTTGGAGTTTTAAAGTCAGTAGTAGTGTAAAAACCATCATCTTTTAAATCGTGATTTACATCAAAGTTATAAAGTTGAATATAATATTTTAAAGTATTTATTGCATTTTGTGCAGTTTTTTCTGTATAAGAATTAGCGTCTAGTTTTGCTTTTGCAGCAGCAGCTTCGCTCCACATGTTATACCAAGGTGTAGTATCGATAACATCATCTGGAACTTGATGATTTTCAAATGTTACATGGTAATATGGGAAATTAGAAGTTTTGTGGAAAAATGTAGTTCCTAAATATCTATTAGTGATAGACTGATCGTTAAAGATTTTATTTATTATTTCTTTAAGTTCATCCTTGGTCTGTTGAGTGGCAGCAGTGTCACCGAAATCAGCTTTTGCTATATTGTTATTTGTTGGCCAAGCTTGAGCTGTGATAGAAGATATAGTAAGTGCTAACGCAACACTCATACTTGATTTTAATAATTTATTTGTTTTCATGGAATTTCTCCTTTTGTATATAATATAATAATTTATTCTAATATTAATTTTCTAAAGTTGATAAAAAATAAAAAATACTATAAGAAATGTTTACATAAATACTATTAAATCAACTTTTAAAAATAATAGACATCTATAATATAACATAAAAACTTTTTAATTGAAATAGACTATCAGTATCTTTTATATAAAAAATAAAATAAAATTTCTTGTATTAATAAAAAAACTAAATTTAAAATAATATTTTAAATTTAGTTTTTTTATTATTTGTAAAAAAGTTAAGAGAATATTTGTATAGGCTTATTTATAATTTTTCCTATTTAAAAAATGTATCTAAACTAAAAAAATAATTTTTCTTAGTCTGTTTTAAAATTTCTTTTTAAAAATTTACTTAATATTTTTCATGTAGTATAATCTAGAAGTAAATATTTTTATAAGGAGAGCAAGATGACGAAATTTTATGCAGTAAAAAAAGGTAAAAAAACAGGGATATTTTCTACTTGGGATGAGTGTAAAGAGCAGGTGACCGGATTTAAAGGTGCAGTTTATAAAAGTTTTAAAACTTTGTCAGAAGCTGAAGCTTTCCTAGAAAGAAATGAAGAAAAAATTGAAAATATTGAAGAAGTTGATGGTGTATATGCTTATATCGATGGTAGTTTCGACAGAGTTAGTGGTATATATGGTTCAGGTGTAGTTATAGTAGATGGCGATAAAAAACATGAATATAAACATGCTGGGAATCGTGAAGATTATGCTCAATTACATAATGTTGCTGGAGAATTGGAAGCTGCAAAATTCGTTATGTGGTATGCTGTTGATAAAAAAATTAAAGAGATCACATTGTTTTATGACTATCAAGGGATAGAAGCGTGGGCAGTTGGAGATTGGAAAGCAAATCTTCCTTATACTCAGGATTATGTAAAATTTTATAATAAGGTGAAGACAGCAGTAAAAGTTAATTTTGTGAAGGTAAAAGCTCATACCGGAATTGAGTTGAATGAAGTTGTGGATAAGCTTGCGAAAGAGGCTATCGAACAATTTAAAAAAGAAAATAGTAAGTAAAATAAAACAAGTAGATTTTAAAAGGCTTTAAATTCTACTTGTTTTTATTAAACCTTGAAAGATAAATGTGTTATAATTATTAAAATATAATTGAATTCTAGAAGGAAGAGGGTGAATAAGTGAACACAACAATAAACAATAAACAAATATTAAATAAGATAGCTAGTCTTATATATAGAGATAAAAAACGTATAATAATTGCGTTGGTAGTTTCGATAGCATCTTATTATTTTACGTTATATCCAACTGATAGATTGAGTTATATTGTTGATGGTATAGCGAGTGGTAATATTGATTTTAATGGTGTAGTTAATGAAATTCTTAGAATAATTTTAGCTGGTATCGCATTATATATAGTTTATTTCTTTAAAGAATACTATACTTTCATTGGTTATGACAAAGTTATTAAAGATATGACATATGATATCCAACATGATATTTATGGGCATACTCCTGTGTTTTTTAACAAGTTTAGTATAGGTGAGGTAATAAGTAGATCTACTAATGATATTACAAACTATATTGCTCCACTTTTTGGGTATGGTATTTTATTAATTTTTGATGGAATAATTTACAATTTATTTATAAGTGTTCTTATATTTAATAAATCGAATTTTATATATTTATTGCTAATTCACATACCGTTAGTCATACAGACTATTTATTTAGTTAGTAGACGAAAAGTACAAGAAAAATATTATAACAAGATGGCGAAAACTATGGATGAAATTACAGAAGAAACTTTAGAAAATGTTAAAGGTATTCGAGTAATAAGAGCCTATAGTCTGTTGGATAAAGTGAGAAATAGCTTTGTAGGAAAACTTAGAAGTTATGCTAGAAGTAATGAAGAATATATGAAAAAAACTCTCGTCTATCAACCACTTAATACAGTATCGTTAGCGGCAAGTTATATTATAGCTGTAGCTGGTGGTTTCTACTTTATTAATTTAGGAATGATGACATTAGGAGAGTTGATTTCTGTCTGTGTAGTTATAGGTATGATTCAGTGGCCATACATTGCTTTATCTGAGTTAGTTATTATGATTATAGAAGTTCGTCAAGCTACGAAAAGAGTCTTAGAAATCTCTGATAAAAAAGCTGATGTTAATAATGACCTAGCTGAAAGTAATTTTGAGTTTAATAGTAGTATTGAATTTAAGAATTTTAATTTCAGTTACGAGGATAATAATCATGTATTAGAAGATATTAATTTTACTATTAATAAAGGTGAAACTATAGGAGTAGTAGGAAAAACTGGTAGTGGAAAAACGACATTTATTAAGCAACTGTTGCGATTATATCCAATAGATGAAAATACACTTCTTCTTGATGGTAAGGGGATTGAGAAATACTATGATTATTCTGTTAGAGAAAAAATTGGTTATGCACCACAAGAATATCAGTTGTTTTCAAAATCTATAAAAGAAAATGTATTATTTTATAGATATGATTTAGCGGATAGATTAGACGCGGTGCTGGAGCAAGCGGACATAAAAAAAGATATTAGTAGATTTAAAGATGGTATTGATACCCTTGTAGGAGAAAATGGTTTATCTCTATCAGGTGGGCAAAAGCAACGTCTAGGTATAGCGAGAGCATTGTTATCTAATCCTGATATCTTAATACTTGATGACAGCTTAAGTGCAGTAGATTCTAATACAGAAAAAACTATTATAGAAAATATTAAAAAAACCCGAGAAGGTAAGACTAATATAATAGTAGCTCATAGAATTTCTGCAGTAAGGCATGCTAGTAAAATAGTTGTATTAGATAATGGTAAAATATTAAATTTCGGAACGCATGAAGAGCTTCTTGAAAAATGTCCTTGGTATAGACAACTAGATGAGTATCAAAATAAGGAGGTAGAAGATGATGAAGAATAAAAATCCGTTATTTCAATTTCTTCCTTATATGAAAAAAGCAAAGAGATCTTATATAATAGGTTTTGTCTTTTCACTATTAAATGTGGGGCTAGGTGTTGCTGGTGTGTACGTGTTGTCGAAAGTTTTTGATGGAATAACTGGAGATTTAACGCGTCAGATAATTCTAAAATCATTGGTGGTAGTAGCTGGTTATGGGCTTATACTATTATGTTCGGGGATATCTAACTATATTAGAAATATTTACTTAGTAAAAGGTGCTAACGAGGTTTACGTTAGAATTCAGATGCAGGTATACGATCATATTCAAAGTCTACCGATTAAGTATTTCGATAATATGCCCGCTGGTTCTGTAGTATCTAGGATAACAAGTGATGTAAACCAAATTAGAACATTTTTTGTTTCAACATTTGTACAGATATTAATAATTGTGCTTAAGATTATTTTTTCTTATATTGTATTATTTTATGTAGATGTACGCTTTGGCTTATTTATGTTAATACTGTTTCCTGTAATGTATATTGTCTTGAAATTATACAATAAATTATCAATTGATAGTATTAAAGGATATAGAAGAAAGTTTTCTCAAAGTAATGGAATTATAAATGAAAATTATCAAAATTTAGAAATAATCAAAGCTTTTAATAAAGAAAAAGAGAGTATTGAAGATTGGAACAAGCATAATGAAGAGCGCTATAAATATTGGAAAAAATTAAATCTAGTAGATAGTCTATTACTTCATAATATAACTGGAGTATTTAGAATAGTGATTTTCATAGGTATTGTTTATTACTATTCGTATTCACATTTTAATAATGTTTATGGCATTACATTGGGTATGGTATATCTATTTATAAATTATACTACCGATATAATTTATAGAATCGCTGATTTTACGATGGGCATTTCTAATTATATAAGAGCCCAAGGTGCAGCTATAAATATTCAAGAGATACTTAAGCTAGAAGTTGAGGAAGACAGTCATAACGATATTACCGAGGATGATTTCCGAGGAAATATTAAATTTGATAATGTGTCATTTGCATATAAAGATGATTTTTATGTACTTCGTGATTTGAATCTTGAGATAAAAGAAAATCAAACAGTAGCCTTTGTTGGTCATACAGGAAGCGGTAAGAGTACTATAATGAATCTAATCGTGAAATTTTACAGTGCCACTAAAGGTAATGTATTAATAAACAATAGAAATATAAAAGATTATAGCAAGGAGTATCTAAGAGAAAAAACGGCGATAGTACTTCAAGACTCATTTTTATTTGAAGGTACTTTACTTGAAAATATTACGACTTCTAATGATGAAAAAATTGCTAGAGAAGCATTAGCTAGAGTTGGAGGAGATTTTATTTTAGATAATCGTTCTCTTGATTCAAAAGTAGAAGTTGGTGGTAGTAACTTTTCTACTGGTGAAAAGCAGCTTATTTGTTTAGCTAGAGCTCTAGCTAAAGATCCAAAAATCTTAATTTTAGATGAATCAACGGCTAATATAGATAGTGAAACAGAACAAAATGTAAGTCGAGCTATAGAAGAATTAAAACAGGGACGAACAACCCTTATAATAGCTCATAGGTTATCTACGATAAAAAATGCTGATATGATTTACGTCCTTAGAAAAGGTAAAGTTATAGAAAATGGAACTCATGAACAATTATTAGCTCTTGAGGGAAGCTACAAAAAAATGTATGAAACTCAGGTAAAAGGATAAAAAAAATAAAGGAGCGATTCGTAAAAACAGATTCTGCTGAATTCTGATTTTCGGATCACTCCTTTTTTAATAGTTATTTTTTGAATACAAATTCGTATGATAAATCGATATCTTTAAATGAAATCATTACAGTTTCGTATCCTAATGGTTTGAAAAGTTCATTTACAGCAGTAGCAACTTTCTCACAAACTTCTACAGGGCGGTGAACCCAACCGATTTCAAGATTAGCTCTGCTAATTTCTTCTCCATCAAGAATAGCAACACTTTCGATTAAATCTAATGTAAATGCTTCTCTTGGTCTTTCGATTATTTCTGCAATTGTATCGAAAAGTTCGGCACTAACTTTTTTTAAATCTTCTTTTTTAAATCCTCTAGCAACTATACGTGGCATAATAAACCTCCATGTTTTGAATTCGTTTTCTTTAATTATAACATATTATACTTAATTTTTGGCAAAAAATGTACTTAAATAATTATGTTAAAAACATATGAAATTAAATTTCAATTTATAATAAATAATAATAAGTTTCATTATATCTGTAAGTAAATTAAAATATTATGTTTTTTAGAAGATTAGTAAATATTTCGAAGTAATTTTTTGCTTATTTTACTTACAAATGTTATGATTAATTTAGAGAATGTGTTATGATATAAAGTAGAAAAAAAATATTAAATTAAATACTAAGGAGAAATTTTTATTAAACTTTTATATAGGAAATACTTTTCATTAATAATATTGATTTTAGTTTGTATAGTGATATTTTTATTTTCTAATCAAGCTGGAGAGGAATCGTCGAAGATTTCAAATGATTTAATCATAAGAAAAATGGGTCACTTTAGTGAATACATGGTTTTAGGATTTTTTTCGTTTTCTTATTTATCAAATATATTTATGAAAGATAATATTCGTAGAAATTATAAAAAAACGGCTATTTTAAGCCAAATATTTTCTGTTGTGTACGCTTCAAGCGATGAATTTCATCAAACTTTTGTAGTAGGTCGTGATGGTAATTTTATTGATGTACTAATAGATAGTAGTGGTGCTCTAGTTGGAATTATTATTTCTAGTATCATCTATTTCTTTATAGTGAAAAAATAGTAAAAAATATAGTACTTTTTAGTTGTATTTTTTTTAGAAAAGTTATAAAATATTTATTTAGGGAAATAAAAAAAGTTAAAAAATTAAAGGAGGAGTTTTTGATGCTTAAAGCGCTTATTGTAGAAGATGATAAATTGTTAGCTGCATCGTTGAAAGCTGCAATCTCAGAAAAATTTGATGCTGATGTTTGTTATAATGGACTAGATGGACAAAAATTTGTCGATGAAAATGTATATGATTTTGTTATAGCGGATAGTATCTTACCCGGTATGGGTGGAATTGATCTATTAGATTATATTCGTGAAGAAAAAGAGTTGAAAATACCAGTAATTGTAATAACTATAGCTGAATCAACGGAAGAAAAAGCTAGAGTTATGAAGCATAGAGTAACAGAATATCTACCACGTGTAGCGGATGCTTCTCTTTTACTAACAACTATGTCTAACTTACTTCAACGTGAAAGTAACTTGAAAGGTGAGAATGAGATTACATATAAAGATTTAGTATTAGATCTTAAAAATGAATTGGTATCATCTAATGGTGGAACGTTAGATACTATTAAAGGAAAATATCTTGAATTATTATCATTCTTTGTAATAAATAACAATATTGTATTAGAGAAAGAAGAAATTTTCGATCGTGTATGGGGTGTTGATTCTGAAACGACTATTAATGCGATTGAGGTTTATATTTCAGGGTTAAGAAAAGAGCTACGAAAAATTGGTTATGATAAAAATCTAAGAACTGTTCGTGGTGTTGGATATACATTTGAGTAGGTAATAGTATGGAATTTAATTATCCTATAGATTACACTTTATATAACACGGAAGAAATAACAGTAATCATTAAATTTTTAGATTTAATAGAGGAATGCTATTTGGCTGGTGTGGAACTTGCAGAGTTTAAGTCAATGTATAAAGAATTTAAAAATGTAGTTCGAGCAAAATCTGAAGAAAATTCTCTGTATCGTGAGTTTAAAGAAATTACAGGCTACGATGGTTATTTAGCTGTAAAAGAAATGAAAAATGAAAAACCAAAAATTAAGCTTTAAAGCTTGATTTTTGGTTTTTCATTTTATATTAATAAAGCCATAATGAAATTTTGTGTTTTTTCTTGTTATTCTAGTGAAATTATATTTTTCAAACACAGTATCTTTAAAATGGGCTTTCACTATTATTTTTTTTCTTGCAACACGTTTTGCTTCTTTGATAAATTCTTCGTACGGAAATGTTGTATCGGCTAAGGGTAGAATTCCTTCTAGATTATTTGATTCTGAAATATTGTGAGAAAACATTGGGTCAAAATATATTATGTCATAGTTATCGTTTGGACATTGTTTTAAGTAATCTAAACAATCGATATTATGAGTTTTAATTTTACGCATTGCAGTATTTATCACATCATTTGAAGAAATATAATTTTCTAGACCATTCGTTGTAATTAAATATATTATATTATTTTTTTCGAGAGATGTAATATCATGTCCGTAATAACTTAATAAAATGCTATCTCCAGCTAATCCCATAGTACAATCAAGAATCTTTTGTTTTTCTTCTTCAATTATTTCTACTAAAGGTTCGTTATCTGAGTTTTTTATTTTTAATGCTGTTGTATCTAAATGAAAGAATAGTTCTGAGTTTTCTTCGAAATAACTTAACTTATTTTTATATACTACTAGTGCCCCTTGAGATGTTATTAGTAATTGTTTGATGGTTTTTTTATTTCTTATAATATATTTTAAATCTAACTCGCTTGCGAGTTTTTGAGCTTTATTGTTTAGATCTAATGTTGTTTTTACGCTAGTTGTTACTATTATATTCTTCATTTATTATAAAAGTTTTCTCCTCTGTAATAATTATATCAACTTGTTTATCGTGTTCTTCTTTAGGGACGTTTTCTTGTAGTAGCTTGTGATAAGATAAGCCAACACTAATCTTATATTTGTTTTCAGTGAAATATCTATCGTAATATCCTTTGCCGTAACCAAGTCGATATCCATTTTTATCGAATACGATAGAAGGAGTAATTACCAAGTCGATTTCGCCTTTATAATAGTCAGATGAAGTTGGTTCAAGTATTCCGAAGTGTCCAGGTTCTAGTTCTGCCCATGATTTTATGCGAATCAAATTCATTTTATTATTTTCTATTTTCGGGATGAAAATCTGTTTTTTATTTATCCATTTTTTTATGAAATTTTCAGTTTGAATTTCACTGTCAAAACTAACAAAAATAAATATTTTTTCTGATCTTTTAAAAAAATCATAGTTTTGTAATGTCGAGAAGATTGAATTAGTAGAAGATTCTCTATAGTCTTTCGATAAATTATTTCGTTCAAGTATATATTTTTTTCTAAGTGCTTTTTTCATATTGTATCACCTCAAGTTATATTATAGCATAAATTGAAATACAATTTTAATTTTGATATAGTATAGAATTTGAATAATAAAATTAGAATTATGTAAATGAGAAAAAGTATATTATATCTGTAATAATATTTTTTATTGTAAAGTCCTATAAAATGTGATAATAAAAACAAATATAGATTTTCTTGATAGATTAAGTTATAGTAAAGGGATAAATGTTATCTATAAATTTTTAGAATTTTTATAATGAAGTATGTACAAGTATAATCAAAATTTTAAGAAAATATAAATAGATGTAAAATATATGAATGTTGATGTGTATAGGTTTCAGAATTTCATAATGTTATGGGATTTTTATAAATAAAAAAATCTTAAATTTTGATTTGCAATGTTAACAAGATAAAAGTAGTAAAATAAAAAATAATTATTCAATATTTAATGGAAATAATAGTATAAATATGATATAATATAAAAGAAAATTTATGAGAAAGGAACCTTCTACAAATAATGACAAATTCAGAAAAAAATAAAGATATATTAAGTAATGATGAATTGGCAAAAAATAGTAAAAAAACAGATGATTATTCAAATCTTCTTGAAAAGATAAGAAAGCAAGTTGATATAGAGAATTCTTCTACTTATACTAGAAAAACTCATAATGAACAAGAAAATCATGAAGAAACAGTAGTTATGCCAGCTGTTAAAGAAGAAGTAGCTGATGATTATGCAGAAACAGTTGTACTAGATAGAAACGAATTAGTACAAGCAATAGAGAAAGAAGAAGCATTAGTAGAGAAAAAAGTAGAAATAATCGAAGAAAAACCTGTAGTATTAGAGGTGCTAGGGGTAAAAAAACGTATAGGTCTAAAAACAATTGTTGAAGATATTTCCTTCGATATGCGTGAAGGTGAGATAATCGGATTATTAGGACCAAATGGAAGTGGTAAAACTACAATCATGAGAATGATGGTAGGACTAACTAAGAAAACAAAAGGTGATGTTTATTGTTTTGAAAAACCTCTTGGTTTAGGAAGAACTGCTATGCTTAAAGAAGTTGGAGCTATGATTGAAACACCTGAGTTTTATAATTATATGTCAGGTTGGGCTAACTTGAAACAAATTGCACGTGTATGTGGTAAAAAAGTAACAAGAGCACGTATGAAAGAACTAGTTGAATTTGTTGGACTGAAAAAAGTAATTAGAAAAAAAGTTAAAACTTATTCATTGGGTATGCGTCAACGTCTTGGATTAGCGCAAGCATTATTAAATGATCCTAAAATTCTTATCCTTGATGAACCTGTTAATGGATTAGACCCT
The DNA here is from genome assembly GCA_032567735.1 of Gemella haemolysans. GTDB lineage: Bacteria > Bacillota > Bacilli > Staphylococcales > Gemellaceae > Gemella > Gemella haemolysans_E. The sequence goes on from JAWHCX010000009.1 coordinate 20,120, forward strand.
CAAGGAGTACAAGATTTCCGTAATAAACTTAAGGAAATCGCAGCAACAGGAGTTTCAATTTTAATTTCATCGCATCTTCTTGATGAAATTGAAAAACTATGTGATAGAGTTATCGTAATTGAAAAAGGTAAAATTATCGCTGATGATAAATTAGAAAATCTTGTAGCAGATGAAGTCGTTAAAACATTAATTTCAACACATGATGTTGAAAAAACAGAATTATTAGTAAGAGAACTAGGGGTTAGATATGAATTGACTAAAGATGGATTTGTGTTTGAAAATCTAAGTCGTGAAGAAAAATCTCGTATTATTACATATCTAGTAACTAATAATGTTGAATTAGATACAATTCGTGAATTAACAACATCATTAGAGGATCGATTCCTACAAATCACAGGAGGGGAGAGAAAATAATGAAATTATTAATAAATGAATTTATAAAAGATTATAAAAAGAAAACTACATGGTTATATTTTTTACTGTCATTTGGAATTATTTTGTTAAATAGCTATTTTGCAAAAAGACAATTTGAAGATGGTGTAGATGCGGTAAAAATATTAAGTGGAATAACAGTAGTTGCAACTTCAGTAGCTATGGTATTCTCGCTAATTATGTTAGCAAATAATTTATCTCAAGAGTACTCAAAAGGAACTATTAAGTTTCTATATACAAAACCTAAGTCTCGTTCTGCGATACTTACTGCGAAAATAATTTTAGCATTTATCAACTATATTATTTTCTTAGTAGTAGGAACAGTATTTGATTTTGTAACAAAGAATTATGTATTCTTTAAAAATAAAGTAGGATTAAATCATCTAAATGATACTATAACTGAAGGCTACTTTGGAAGAACAGTTGCTAAACAAATAATAATTACAAACTTAGCTGATTTAGCAGTGTATATCTTCTTCGTTGCCATGGTAGTATTAGTGTGTGTAGTATTCAAAACACAAATTTTATCATTAGTACTAGTGATGTTGTCGCTTTTAGGAACTGGATTAATTCAATCTTTAACAATATTTGCAGTTTCAAAATTCTCATGGGCAAAATATCACATGTTTGATGTACCGTTATTTAGCTCATATTATGCAAGTGAAGCAGGACGTCACACCGTAAAAGAATTGTTTAAGTTTGATAATGCAAATGCATTAATTATTATGTTAGTAGCATACAGTTTTGTATTCTTTACAATTTCTTATATTGTAAATGCAAGACGTGATATTACAATAGATTAGAGTATAAAATTGTTAGGAGGTAGGAAAAATGAGAAGTTCATTAAAAAAGATTGAGCGAATTAAGGATATTTTGGATTTAAATGGAGATGTATTAACGTACAAGTACTCAGATGAAGAAATACGACTTAACTTAGGGGAAGAGCAACTAAGTAGTATTTTTAGTAGATTTATCAAAAGAAATCTATCTAAGATTAAAGAAGGGTTACATGATGGAAAGCTTGTTAAATGTCAAAGTGGTTTAGGAATTTCATGTTTATTTATTCCTGGCGATAATGATGATAATTTCTATTTAATTACGCCTTTCTTAGAGTATTTAATTCCAACTAAATTATTCCAAGAGTCATTAACTAAATATGGGGCTAGTATTAGTGAATTAATTTGTGATGTTTATTTTTCATTACCAATTACACCTAGAAAAAAATTCAACTATCTAATAGAATTATTAGTAGAAGATGAAAATGTAGATTTCTTAGATGCAATTGTTTTAATAGAAGATTCAAGTGTGAAAAATGTAAGAAGAGCATCATCTAGAAAAAATTCTTATTTAAATGGCATTTTAGAAAGTGAAGTTAAGTTTAAACATGAAATTTTACAAGCTGTAGTCGAAGGTAATATTTCTCGTGTTAACATGCTTTTCGATTTACGTCGTAGAAATCATGGTGTAGAAGAAAATCATGTTGAGCAAGGAATTAACGTACGTCGTAGAAAATCTTATAACATGAATGATTTATTACGTTATGCTTTAGAACAACACAATGACGATTTCTTAGGAATTGAAGAACTATGGGTTAAAATTAAAAACAAACTTGATAACTATGATTTATCTGAAGATGTTATTAGAAGTTATTGTTTACTTGTAGATAGAAATAAATATAAAGATAAACAAGCTGTAGTACGTAACTGTATCGCTTATATCAATGATCGTATTTCAGAAAAAATCAGTTTAGATAACGTAAGTGATTACTTAGGTGTTAATAAGAGTTATCTGTCTTCTATTTTTAATAAAGATATGGGAATTAGTATTGTAGATTATATCCACGATAAACGTATTTCTAATGCATGCTATTTATTAGCAAATACTGATTTTTCAATTTCAGAAGTAGCAGATTATATTGGTTACTTCGATACAAGTTACTTCATTAGAATATTCAAAACTCTAGTAAAAATGACACCACTTAAATATAGAGAGTCATTATCTAAAAGATAATATAAAAAAGATTGTTGGCTAAATTAGTCAATAATCTTTTTTTATGTGTAGTGTTAACATTATATTATAGTATATTTTGTATTTTACTACTTGCATTAGAGTAATTGTGGTATAATATAATCGTTCTTAAAATAAGTAAATCATAGGAGATAAAAGATGATTTTTGCATTAGATGTAGGAAATACGAATATAGTACTTGGTGTTTTTGGAAGTGATTATAAAATGCTTCATTCATGGCGTATAGCGACTGATAATACAAAAACAGAAGATGAATTGTATGTTATTATTCGAAATTTCTTTGTTGATAAAGGAATTAAGTTTGAAGATTTTGACGGAGTTGTAATATCAAGTGTTGTTCCAAAAATGATGTTCGCTTTGGAATTATTAAGTAAAAAATATTTTAAAAAAGAACCGATTATTGTTTCAGGGGATATAAATACAGGTATAAAAGTACCTGAACCATATAGTAGTAAATTGGGCGCAGATCGTGTAGTTGATATTGTCGGTGCGAAAGTTAGTGAATATCTGCCAGCTATAGTTGTTGATTTTGGAACAGCTACTACCTTTGATTGTATAGATGAAGATATGAATTACCGTGGTGGAATTATTTGTCCCGGGATGAATATTAGTGCAGAAGCATTATATTCAAGGGCTGCTAAGTTACCGAGAGTTGAGTTTGAAGCAGTAGAGACATCACTAGGTTTGGATACAACAAGTCAAATGCAAGCTGGATTGTTCTATGGATTCTTAGGTCAATTTGAGAATATCATTAAACATTTACAGCAAGATTTAGGTGAGGATTATAAAGTAGTTTTAACTGGAGGTTTATCTAAATTTATAGCTAAGTATAGCGATGTGGTTGATATTGTTGACGAAGAATTAACATTAAAAGGTATAATTGAACTATATAAAATGAATAATGAGAAGGAATTGACTCAGAAATAGTAATTCCGGAGAATAAATTTTGTTGAGTCAACCCTATAAGGTTTATTAGATATTTTATAAAGAGAATTTAAATATCAATAAACTACTGAATCTATGAGTTTTTTAATATTTAGGACTTTTGGATCAGTCATATGAAATTAAAAAGAATTAAAGATTTATCACTCAAAAAGGAGAGGTAAATCTTTTATACTGAGTTTGATGAAACTGAGATTTTAGCATATTTTAAAAGGAGATAAGTTAATATGAGAATTACAGTTTTTTGTGGAGCAAATAATGGGAAGAGTGAATTGTATAAAGAAAATGCGATAGAACTGGGTAAATGGATAGCTAATAAAAATCATACGCTAGTTTATGGTGGTGGAAAAATAGGTTTAATGGGAGTTATAGCTGATACTGTATTAGAAAATAATGGAGAAGTAATTGGGATAATGCCTCAATTTTTAGTAGATAGAGAAATCAGTCATACAGGTATTACCGAATTTGTTATTGTAGATGATATGTCTGAAAGAAAGACGCAGCTAGTTGATCTTGGGGATGTTTTTATTGCTTTACCTGGAGGACCAGGAACGTTAGAGGAAATATCACAGGTAATTTCATGGGTTCGTGTAGGTAAAAAAGATACACCATGTATATTAATGAATATTAATGGTTATTATGACTTTTTAGAGCAATATTTCGATAAAATGGTAGAAGAAGGATTTCTAACTAAGGAAGATAGAAAGAGAACTTTATTTACAGATAGTATAGATGAAATGGAAGAGTTCATCATTAATTATAAAAATTTATAAAGAAGAAATAATTAGACAATAATTAAAATTAAATGTATAATAGAACATCGTAAGAAATATTTAAAAGTTCTAGAATTGAAAGGAATTTATTTTAATGAAAGATTATTTGATTAGAGGATTAGCCTTTAACGATGAAATTAGATTTTTTGTAACAAAAACTACAGATTTAGTAGAAGAAATTAGAAAAAGACACGATGCTTATCCAACAGCAATCGCAGCAGTAGGGCGTACAGCTACAGCTACAACAATGATGGGAGCTATGCTTAAGAGTGGAGATAAGATTGATGTTGCCGTTCGTGGAGATGGTCCTGTCGGAACTATTTACGCTTCATCAAATGAACTTGGGGAAACTACAGCGTACGCTAAAAATATGCAAGTTCATATCCCAAGCAATGCTCAAGGTAAACTTGACGTAAAAGGAGTAGTAGGTGGAGGAAACATCACGGTAGTACGTGATTTAGGTTTAAATGAAAAGTATACTACTACTTCACCGATAGTATCAGGAGAAATCGCAGAAGATTTCACTTACTATTTTGCCGCTAGTGAGCAGGTTCCTTCTGCAGTTTCACTAGGGGTATTGGTAGAAACTGATAATTCTGTAATTGCAGCGGGTGGATTTATTCTACAAGTATTACCTAATGCTACCAATGAAACAATAACAAAAATAGAGAAAGCAATTAGTAATATTAAGCCTATTTCTACACTTATTCATGAAGGTAAAACTCCTGAAGAGATTGCAAATATTATCTTCGGTGGAGAAGAAAACTATCGTATTTTACACAAAAATGATGTAGTGTTTAAATGTACATGTTCAAAAGAACGTTATGGTGATGCATTAGTAACATTAGGAAAAGAAGAATTGGAAGATATTGCTAAACAGGAGACTACAGAGTTAGTTTGTGCATTCTGTAAAGAAAAATATCATTTTTCTCAAAAAGAAATAACTGAGTTATTAGACAATTTAAAATAATATTATGAATAAAGAGCCTTAATGATTAACATTTCATTAGGCTCTTGAATTTTTAATAAAAGTTTGGTATCATTAATAAAATTACTCAAAGTTTATATAGGAGAAGTTATGGAATTACTAAGAGAGATGGTTATTACCGATGGTAAAGTTTATGATAATAATGTCCTAAAAGTTGACTCATTTTTAAACCATCAAATTGATGCTGGTTTAATGATGAAAATGGCAGAATCTTTTTATGAGTATTTTAAAAAAGAGAAGATAACAAAGATTTTGACTATTGAAGCAAGTGGGATAGCTCCGGCGATTATGGTTGCTAATTTGTTTAGTGTGCCAATGGTTTTTGCTAAAAAAAGTAAGCCGTCGACACTAAAAAACAATGACGTATACACTGCTGAAGTTCATAGCTATACGAAGAATATAACTAATACTATAGTAGTTTCAGAAAAATTCATTAATAAAGATGATAAAGTTCTAATCGTAGATGATTTTCTTGCTAATGGGCAAGCCACTTTAGGTCTTATGGAAATAGTTGAAAAAGCTGGTGCCGAAACAGTAGGTGTAGGTATTCTAGTTGAAAAAAGTTTTCAAGATGGTAGAAAATTATTAGACGAAAAGAATGTTAATGTTTGTTCTTTATGTAGAATTGCTTCTCTAGAGAATAATGAAGTTAAATTTAATAAAGCTGATGATGAGAAATAAGAAAGGATACAAATAAAATGTGGGAAAATAAATTTCAAAAAGAAGGTTTAACATTTGATGATGTACTATTAGTACCAGCAAAAAGTGATATTTTACCTAAAAAAGTTGATTTAAAAGTTAATTTAACGGAGAAAATTAAACTATCAGTACCGATTATTTCTGCTGCGATGGATACAGTAACAGAACACAAAATGGCAATAGCAATGGCTCGTGAAGGTGGAATCGGTGTTATTCACAAAAATATGACTATTGAAGAACAAGCTGAACAAGTAAGAAAAGTTAAACGTTCAGAAAGTGGAGTTATTACAGATCCTTTCTTCCTTACGCCAGATAGCCTAGTATATGAAGCAGAAAACTTAATGCAACAATACAAAATTTCAGGTGTACCGATTGTAAACAATGAAGATGATATGAAAGTTGTTGGAATTATCACAAACCGTGATATGAGATTCTTAACTGACTTTGATATTAAAATTAGTGAAGTAATGACTAAAGAGCACCTTATTACTGCTCCAGAAAAAACTACGTTGGAAGAAGCTAGTGTAATTTTACGTAGCCACAAAATTGAAAAACTAATTTTAACTGATGAAGCAGGTAAATTAACAGGATTGATCACTATTAAAGATATTGAAAAATTAGCTAAATATCCTAACTCAGCAAAAGATGCTAAAGGGCGTCTTCTAGTAGCCGCGTCTGTAGGTATTACTAACGATACAGTTGATCGTGTTGATGCTTTAGTAGAAGCTGGAGTAGATGCTATCGTAGTTGATACTGCTCACGGACACTCTAAAGGGGTATTAGATGCAGTTAAAACATTAAGAACTAACTATCCTGATTTAGATATTATCGCTGGAAACGTAGCAACAGGAGAAGCTGCTCGTGATTTATTTGAAGCTGGAGCAGATGTTGTTAAGGTTGGTATTGGACCTGGATCAATCTGTACTACACGTGTAGTTGCAGGGGTAGGAGTTCCACAAATCACAGCTATTTACGACTGTGCAACAGTAGCTCGTGAATTAGGAAAAACAATCATCGCCGATGGTGGAATTAAATATACTGGAGATGTAGTAAAAGCTATCGCAGCTGGAGGACACGCAGTAATGTTAGGTTCTATGCTTGCAGGTTGTGAAGAATCTCCAGGTGAATTAGAAATCTTCCAAGGTAGAACATTCAAAGCATACCGTGGAATGGGATCAATTTCTGCAATGGAAAAAGGATCTAAAGACCGTTACTTCCAAGAAGATGGTAAGAAATTAGTTCCAGAAGGAATCGAAGGACGTACACCTTACAAAGGTGCTGTTTCTGAAACAATTTACCAAATCATTGGTGGATTACGTGCAGGTATGGGTTACACTGGTTCACGTGACTTACGTGCGCTTCGTGAAAACTCACAATTTGTTCGTATGACTGGTGCTGGATTAATCGAATCTCACCCACACGACGTTCAAATTACAAAAGAAAGTCCAAACTACTCTAAATAATAATTATTGATAATAAGAAGCTAGGAGCTTGAAGTTCAAGTTCCTAGCTTTGTTTTATATCTTAGTATACAAAAGAAAGCTGGAATTAGATTTAGACCTATACTCCAGCTTTCTTATATAACCTATAATTTTAGATTTGTTTAGTTAAGTCTATCATTTCAAGAAGACCTTGAGCGCACTCGCTACCTTTGTTTCCGGCTTTTGAACCAGCTCTTTCGATAGCTTGATCGATGTCTTCAGTAGTTATAACACCGAACATTACAGGAATTTCGCTGTTAAGATTGATTTGACCTACACCTTTTGCTACCTCGTTACAAACTAAGTCATAGTGACTAGTGCTTCCACGAATAATGCTTCCTAATGTAACGATACCATCGTATTTATTTGTAGCTACTAGTTTTTTAGTAATAAATGGAATTTCGAATGCACCTGGAACCCAGTATACATCGATATTTTCTTCTTTTACTTCGTTTCTAATTAATGTATCTTTAGCACCACCTAATAATTTAGATGTGATGAACTCGTTAAAACGTGCTACTACAATTGCTACTTTAATATCTTTACCTATAAATTTTCCTTCAAATGTTGTCATAATAATGTTCTCCTTATATATCTAAAAAGTGATTAAATCTTATTTTTTTTGTTTGTAAATAGTGTTTATTTTCTTTATGTGGTTTTATTTTAATTGGTTCACGGTCAACTATATTTATTCCTAAAGAACTTAATTGTTCTACTTTATCAGGGTTATTAGTAAGTAATTTTACCGATTTTATTCCTAAGTAATCTAATATATCTACTGCAATGCTATAGTCTCTCTCATCGGGAGCGAAACCTAATTGAACATTAGCATCGTAAGTATCTACACCTTGTTCTTGCAATTGGTATGCAAGAAGTTTGTTTCTAAGCCCAATTCCTCGACCTTCTTGTCTTAAATATAGAACAGCTCCTCGACCAAGTTCTGAGATTTTTTGAAGTGCGGCGTGTAGTTGCTCACCGCAATCACATCTATGAGAAGCGAATATATCCCCTGTTAAACATTCTGAGTGAACTCGTATTAATAAAGGTTCTTCAGAAGTTAAATCACCTTTACTAATAATTAAATGTTCTTTATTAAATTCATCTTCAAACAGCTGTAAATCAAAGTCTCCGAATTCTGTTGGAAGTTTTACTTTAACGCTGTCTTCAAATGACAAAAAACGTGTTAGTTCATCTAAATCAACAACTGTTAAATCCCATTTTTTAGCGAACTCATACAGGTCATCTCTTCTAGCCATAGTTCCATCTTCGTTCATGATTTCGCAGATATATGTAGCTTCGGTACTGTTAGCTAATCTTGCTAAATCTAAACTTGCTTCGGTGTGGCCACGACGAACTTTAATTCCACCATCACGCCCTACAAGGGGGAACATATGTCCGGGTCTATTGAAATCTTCAGGTTTAGAATTAGGATTTGCTAATTCTTTTATAGTAGTTGCTCTTTCAAAAGCAGAGATTCCTGTTGTTGATGTTTTATAATCAACACTAACTGTGAATGCAGTTTCATGTGGATCTGTATTTTTATCTAACATAGAGTGTAGATTTAATCTTTTTGCAATCTCAGTTGAAACTGGGGCGCAAATTAAACCACGAGCATGTTTTGCCATAAAATTAACAGTTTCACCAGTAACTAATTCTGCTAGGCCTACTAAATCTCCTTCAGCTTCTCTGTCATCATCATCGATAAGAACAATTAATTTTCCAGCTTTTAAGTCTTCGATTGCTTGTCGTACATTATTAATCATTTAACTTTCCTCCAAATAGTTTTAGTTGAGCTTTTATATATTTTGCTAGAATATCGGTCTCAATATTTACATTATCACCAATTTTCAATTTTTCTAGATTTGTATGTTTTGCAGTATGTGGAATTAACGAAACGGTAAATTTATTATTGTCACAAGTTACTACTGTTAAACTTATTCCGTTTATAGTAATTGAGCCTTGATTAATGATTTCTCCTTGAAATTTACTTGGATAAGCAAAAGTTAGAAGAATAGCATTTTCGTCTTTTTGTCTTGCTGCTAATTGTGCTAAGCCATCGCTGTGACCCGAAACGATATGTCCTTCAAATCTATCTGAGTGTCCCATTGCGGGCTCAAGATTTACAGAGTCATTTACTTTTAAGTCTTTAAATGTTGTTCTCTTGTATGTCTCAGGCATAATATCAACTGTGAATTGTGATGAACTTTTTTGAACACATGTTAAACATACACCATTTACCGCCATACTATCGCCAATTTTATATGTTTCTAGTAAATTTTTAGTAGCTTGTATTGTTAATTTTATACTGTGACTTGATTTTATAATTTTTACTATTTTCCCTTGTTCTTTTATTAATCCTGTAAACATTGACTTTCTTTCCTTCCTGAGATTCTTATATCTTCACCGAGTTTTGTTACATTAATATCGTATAAAGTGATTTTTTCATTAGTAGTTCTATTACTACTAAATGATGAAGTATTGCTTCCTCCTAAGAGTGTAGGGGAAATATATGAAATTACTTCATCCCAATAACCACTAGCAAGGAATTGATCGTGGATACAAGGGCCACCTTCTACATAAACTGACTGTATACCAAGTTTTGCAATCTCAGTAAGAATTTCTTTTATTGTAAATTCGTTAGGTGTAATGATAGTTACATGTGAAGGTAAGTCTTCATTTTTATATTTTGAAAAAACTATAACTTCAGAAGAATCGTCTTTAAAGAGATTTAGTTCTTTATGTTGAAAAATAGTTCCTTCTTTATCTAATACTATTCTTTTCGGTGGGTATAATGATGTGCTCGCTCCAGTTAATTTTGGATTATCTATTAACACAGTTTTTGCCCCAACAAGAATAGCTTGATAATTATCTCGTTCTTTTCTGACGAAGTCATATACTTCTTTTCCTGTTATTTGAGTTCTTTCATTAGTAAAGGCTAATTTTCCATCAAGACTGGTAGCTTGTTTTAAGACTACATAAGGTCTTTTTTGTGTGTGGAATAAATTATAAGCATAATTTAGATTATAAGCTTCTTTTTCCAAGATACCAGTTATAACTTCAATTCCATTATCACGTAAGAATTTAATTCCCTTTCCACTAACTATTGGATTAGGATCTAATTGAGCAACAACAACTTTAGAGATGCCCATTTTTAATATGGCTTCTGTACAAGGTGGTTGTTTTCCTTTGTGGTTACATGGTTCTAATGTGACATATAGAGTTGAATTAAATATTTTTTCAGGAGTTTTACAAGTAGAAATAGCATTTTTTTCAGCATGTTCATAACCGTAACAAAGGTGTGAACCCCTTGCGACAATTTTATTATCTTTTACTATAATTGCGCCAACTAGAGGATTGGTATGTGTATATTTTGCACCACGCTTAGCCTCTAATAGAGCAAGATTCATAAAATATTCATGCATAGTATCAACTCCTTTATAAAAATAAAAACCCGATTATATTTGATGATTCAAATAATCGGGATTGATGGTTTGTTTATTATTCGATAAAAAGCCTTGAATGTATAGTTTTTATACATTCTAGGTTATATATTATCAGTAGTATTAGATATATTTATCTTAATGCTATAATTTCTTCTCCCATCCAGACTATACTGTCGGTTCTGGAATCTCACCAGATCAGCTTGCGCTCACGGACTTCTAGAAAACTAGTCACCGCCGGTTGGGAATTACGCCCGACCCCGAAGAAATATTCAATTCATGACTTAATAATAGCACTATTGAAAACGTATGTCAACAATTAAAGTTTATTTATATAAAATATTTAAAACGCTATAAGAAAAATAAGAGTGATTCAATAGTTAAGATTTCTATGAAATCATTATTTTGAATCACTCCTTATAGTTTTAAACTATATTATAAAAATTGTGCTAAGCAAACGATAAGAATAATAACTGGTAGTATATATCTTAATAGGAATAACCAAGTTTTGAATAAGACTAGGCTTGTTTTGTTATTCTCATTGATATGTAATTGCTCCTGAGCGACTTTTTTGTCTAGTACATATCCTGTGAATATTGATAATGCTAAGCAACCAAGTGGCATAAGAATATTAGATACTAAGAAATCCATTAAATCGAAAACTGTTTTTCCGAATATTAATGTATCAGATAATGAACCGTAAGATAGAGCAGAAGGAATTCCAACGATGAAAGTTAAGATTCCGATGATTATACTGAATTTAGTACGGTTGGTATTTCTTTGGTTAGTAATATTTCCTACATTGATTTCTAACATAACTACTGATGAAGTAATAGTAGCGAATAAGAATAATATTAAGAATAGAATGTAGAAAATTTTACCAAATGCCATATTATTAAATAATTGCGGTAATACGATGAATAATAAACTTGGGCCACCTTCTGATTCCATACCGAATGAACTCATAGCAGGGAAGATTGCAAGTCCTGCCATTATAGAAACTGCAATGTTCATTAATACAACCGAAATACCTGATTGAACCAGATTAGTTCTTCTATCTAGATACGATGCATATGTTAACATAGCTGTAACCCCGATAGAAAGTGCGAAGAACGATTGCCCAAGTGCGAATAAAATACCAGAACTAGTGATTTTAGAAAAATCAGGTTTTAGGAAGTAAGTAACTCCAGCCATTGCATTTGGTAATGTTAATGATCTTGCGATAATTACTAAGAATATGATGAATAATAGTGGCATCATGATTTTTGATGCTTTTTCAATACCTTTTTGAACACCACGAGATACTATAAGAATATTTAATAAGATGAATAAAGCCTGAGCTCCTAATGCAATCCAAGTATTTGAGATAACACTCGTGAATAAGGCTGCGTGATCACCAGTAGCATGAAGCCCAAGGGCATCAGCAATTGAAATTCCTAAGTATACTAAAATCCATCCACCAATAACACTATAGAATGATAGTAAGATGAATAGGGCGAATCCACCGATATAACCAATAATATTATAATTTTTGTTTTTTCCTAGTTTACCAAAAGTTCTAATAGCTGAAACTCCAGCACCACGGCCAAGTACAAATTCAGCAAGAAGTAGTGGTAGTCCAATTAAAAGAGTGAAGATAAGAAAGACTAGTAAGAATCCACCCCCACCATTTGCTGCGGTCATGTATGGGAATTTCCATACAGCTCCAAGACCTATCGCAGATCCCGCTGAAGCAAGTATGAAACCTATTTTAGAACTCCATTTTGAATTATCTGACATAAAATTTTTCCTCCTGTAAATTGTTAAAAAAATAAAAGCTATTTAGAAAATACTAAATAGCTTTTAAAATATATATATAATACTATACTCAAGGCCATTTAGTATTTTTACCAATGGCTTGAAAACACATTTAACTAGCCATTGTAGATATCGTTGCACTTATATCTACAATGCTATGAGATATAAGTGCTGCTAAAATGGCACGAAAAAGTATTCTCTTTTACTAGTTAAAATATTAGTTTTCATTATTGAGTAGCTCCTTTATTAATTGTAATTAGAATCTTAACATTTATCTGAAAATTTGTCAATAATTTTTTGAAAACTTTTAATTTGTTGATTTATTTAGCAATAATAAAAGGGAAGTAGGGCATATAATATATTATAAGAAAAATCACCATACTCAAGTAATATTACTTAAATATGGTGATTCAATTTTAGTTTTAAACTATATTTTAATAGATTATTCGTTGTCTAATTGCATGTAAACAACTTGAGTAGTTAGGTATTCTTCTAAACCATGTTTACCATCAGCTCCACCGATACCAGATTTACGACGTCCAGCGTGGAATCCTTGCATAGCTTCGAAGTTTTCACGGTTGATGTATGTTTCACCGAATTTTAAACCATTTACAGCTTTGAATGCAGTATTTAGGTTAGTAGTGTAAACTGATGAAGTTAATCCGTATTCTGAATCGTTTGCATATTCTAATACTTCTTCTAAAGTTTTGAATGTTGCTACTGGGATTACAGGTCCGAATGTTTCTTCTTTCATGATTTTCATTTCGTTAGTTACATCTGTTAAAACAGTTGGTCCAAAGAAGTATCCTACTTGATTTTCATCGCGAGTTCCACCGTATGATAGAGTAGCCCCTTGTTTTACTGCATAAGCAACTTTTTCTGCAACAGCATCTACAGCACGTTTTTCGATAAGTGGACCGTAATCTAAACCACCTTCTTTGTTAGGATCACCGAATTTAACTTTATCAAGTTCAGCGAATAATAATTTTTCGAATTCATCTTTAACATCTTCGTGAACATATACTCTTTCAGCACAGTTACATACTTGTCCAGAGTTAATTACACGAGATGCAACAATAGCTTTAGCAGCAAGAGAAAGATCAGCATCTTTAAATACGATAGCAGGAGCTTTTCCTCCAAGTTCTAGAGAAACATTAGTGATGTTTTCAGCTGCTGCTCTCATAACTTCTTGTCCAGCTGTTAAGCTACCAGTTAAACTTACTAAACCAACTTTAGGATTAGAAGCTAATCTGTTTCCTACTACAGAACCACGTCCGTGAATAATGTTAAGGATACCTTTTGGAAGACCTACTTCTACGCAGATTTCAGCAAAAATATCAGCGTTTATTGGAGTTAATTGACTTGGTTTTAATACGATTGTATTACCAGTAAGTAGCGCAGGCGCAGCTTTTCTAGCGATTAAGAAGAATGGGAAGTTCCAAGGTAAAATACCAGTAGTTACTCCGTGAGGGCGTTTGAATAAGAAGATATGTTCATCTTGTCTATCACTTTGAATAATTTCTCCTTCATATCTTCTAGCCCATTCAGCCATATAATCTAAATAATCAGCTGTAAATAATACTTCAACTTTAGCTAAATCGAAAGTTTTACCACCTTCGTTAACAATAGTTTGTGTAATTTCAGGCTCGCGTTCACGAATACGTTCAGCAAGTTTTCTAAGGTAAGCACCTCTTTGAACTGCTGGTAATTTTTCCCAATCACGTTGTGCAACTTCAGCAACATCGATAGCACGGTCTACATCAGCTTCTGAAGAAGAAGGGATTTTTGCAATAACTTCCTCAGTAGAAGGATTTAACACGTTAATATAGTCATAATTTGAATTATCTTCAAATGCCCCGTTAATAAAATTTTTCAAAACTTTAACTTCACTCATAGTTTAATTCTCCTTTATCTTTTTTTAATAAGTAAACGTTACCATTTCTTTGCTAACATTATATATTATGAAAAAATTAAAATCAAGTACTTTGTTTATATTTTTGATGTATATTTATATATTTAAACATAGATAAAGATGAATTTATTAAAAAAATAATGTATATTTATTTTTAACAGTAAGTGGAAATTTATTGGAGTTATAAAAATTGGAATAAAATAAAACATCTGTAATATAGCACTTAAAACGCATACATAATTTAAAAATCTCTCATACTACTGTATATGAAAAATTTATAATTATTACAGATTAATATTAAATTTAATTTTTAATGTATTAAGTAAGTAATATAAATAATAGTAAAAAATTTTTTCGAGCAAAAATATTTCCATTAACACCGTATTTGGTGGTATAATCTTAGGTAAGAAACATTAGGAGGTTCATTAATGAAACAAAATATCGGAGTTATCGGTTTATCAGTAATGGGAAGTAATCTTGCATTAAATATTGCAGATAATGGTTTTAAAGTTGCGGTATTTAATAGAACAACAACAGTTGTTGATAAAATGCTAGAGGAGCACCCACACAAAAATGTAACAGGGAGATATTCATTACAAGAATTAATCGATGGATTAGAAAAACCAAGAAAAATTATTTTAATGGTTAAAGCAGGATTTGCTGTAGATAGCCTAATTGAGCAATTAACACCGCTTCTTGATAAAGAGGATATCATTATTGATGGAGGGAACTCATTCTTTAAAGATACTCAAAGAAGATACGATCTATTATTAGAAAAAGGCATTAACTACTTTGGTGTAGGTGTATCTGGAGGAGAAGAAGGTGCTAGATTCGGTCCTGCTTTAATGCCTGGTGGTGACGAAAAAGCTTATGAAGAAATTCGTCCTATTTTAGAAGCTATTGCGGCTAAAGTTAACGATGTTCCTTGTTGTAGCTATACTTCAACTGGTGGAGCAGGTCACTATGTGAAAATGGTTCACAATGGTATCGAGTATGGAGATATGCAATTAATTTCTGAAGCATACAAAGTGCTTAAACACCTAGGTGGTTTCACTAATGAAGAATTACAAAAAACATTTGAAGAATGGAATAAAGGTGAACTAGAATCTTATCTAATTGAAATCACAGCAAATATCTTCAAAGTAAAAGAAGAAGATGGAAGCTACTTAGTAGATAAAATCTTAGATAAATCTCAACAAAAAGGTACTGGGAAATGGACTAACGAACAAGCTATTGATTTAGGAATTGATGTATCAGTTATTACAGCTGCGTTAAATGGAAGATATATGTCAAATCTTAAAGAAGAACGTGTTCGCGCTGAAAAAGAATTTGCTCGTAAACCTTATACAGTAGTTGAAGATAAAGAAAGATTAAAAAATATTGTAAAAGATGCTTTATTTATTTCAAAAATTGTATCTTATGCACAAGGATTCAAATTATTACAAGCTGCTGAGAAAGAATATAACTGGACATTTGATTATTCACAAATTGCTAAGATTTTCCGTGGTGGATGTATTATTCAAGCGAAAATTTTACAAAATATTATCGAAGCATATCAAAATAATCCAAAATTAGAAAACTTAATCTTTGATCCATTCTTTAAAGAAGTTATTGAAACAAGACAAGATAGTTTACGTGAAGTTGCTGCTTTAGCAATTTCTAATAGATTACCACTAAGTGCTATGACTTCTGCAGTTTCTTACTTAGATATCTACACTACAGCAGATAGTGGTGCTAACTTAATTCAAGCACAACGTGACTATTTTGGAGCACATACTTTTGAAAGAACTGATAAAGAAGGAAATTATCACTATGACTGGGTTGGGAACAATGAAAAATAAAACAGCAATAACTCTTTTTGGAGGTACGGGAGACCTTACTTATAGAAAATTGTTACCTGCGTTATACAATTTAACAGTTTTAGGAAAATTAGCCGATGATTTTAAAATTGTTGTAATTGGTCGTAGAGCATATACGCAATCAGATTACATTGATATTGCTCGTACGTGGGTAAAAGAATATGCTCGCACTAAGTTTGATGATGAACAATTCGATGCATATGCTAAAAGAATTATCTATTTTAAAATGGATATGACAAATGAAGATGACTATGAGATGTTACAAGCATTTTATTCTGAACAAGATATACAAAATCATGTTTACTACTTCGCAGTGGCTCCATCATTCTTCATAACTATTACAAATGGTCTAAAAAAATATTGCTCAGAAAATAATGCAAAAGTTATTATTGAAAAACCATTTGGAGAAGATTTAGAAAAAGCTGGAATTTTAAATGATGAGCTTGCTAAATTCTTTAATCAAGATGAAATTTATCATATTGACCATTACTTAGGAAAAGAGATGATTCAAAATATTCTATCTTTACGTTTTGAAAATATAATCTTCAAGGGTATTTGGAATAAAGATTTTATAGAAAATGTTCAAATAACTGCTGCAGAAACTGTAGGAGTTGAAACTAGAGCTAGTTACTACGATAAGAGTGGTGCTTTAAAAGATATGGTTCAAAATCACCTATTACAAGTTCTATCATTAGTAGCTATGGAAGAACCAAAAGAAGAGGGAAGTCGTGGTATTCATGAGAGTCAATACAATCTTCTTTCTGCACTTAAACCGATTGAAGATGTTCATGAAAGTTTAGTAATGGGGCAATATGAAGGATATCTACAAGAACAAAATATTCCTGCTGATTCTAAAACAGAAACTTATACAGCACTTAAGTTATTTGTAGATAATGAACGTTGGGAAGGTGTACCATTCTTTATAAGAACTGGTAAGAAACTAGAAAAACGAGAAACTCAAGTAGTTGTTCAATTTAAATCTGTAGGAACTTCTCCAGGAAATGTATTAATAATAAAAATTCAACCTGAAGAAGGCGTATATTTCCAATTTAATGCTAAAAAACCAGGAACAGAACAAGAATTACAGCCAATTTCATTAGATTTCTGTCAAAGTTGTATATTAGAAAATATAATAAATACACCTGAGGCTTATGAAAGGTTATTAGATGCTTGTTTTAGAGAGGATAGAGCATTATTCTCACAATGGAATCAAATAGTAGAATCTTGGACATTTATTAATAAGTTAATAGCTAAATATGAAGAACAAGGTTCTCCATTATACACGTATGAACAAGGTTCAAAAGGTCCAAAAGAGGCGGATAATCTAGTAGATTGGGTTAAATAACTATTAAGATGTATTGTATGACTTTAAGTTGTATGATACATCTTTTTTTATTAATATAAGTACTTTTAAAGAGTTTATTAGTTAGGAAAGTTTACGTTAAGTTTTAAGTATAGTATAATTGTACATATATAAAATTAGAATTTGAAGAGGAGTCAAGATGAAACTATTAGATTCAATGTTAGAATACAATGAGTATTTTGTGAAGTTTGAGGAATATGAAAAATATAAAACAGAAGATAAATATCCGGCCAAAAAAGTCGTTATGTTTACGTGTATGGATACGAGGTTAGTTGAACTTGCTACAAAATCTTTGAATTTATCTTCAGGGGATGTTAAGGTAGTTAAAAATGCAGGAGCGATATTGACGCACCCGTTTGGTTCAATTATGAGAAGTTTGATAATAGCGGTTTATATGTTAAAAGCAGATGAAATAATAGTAATGGGACATCATGATTGTGGTATGCAAAATATTGATACTAATTTAATAATGGAGAAAATGCAGACAAGAGGTGTTGGGAAAGAAACTCTTGATATTTTGCAATACTCTGGGCTTGATTTAAATGCTTGGCTACACGGATTTGATGATGTTGAAGAGAGTGTTGGTCATGATGTTAATATGATTATGAATCATCCATTAATACCTAAGGATGTTCCTGTGCATGGTTTAGTAATAGATCCAAGTAATGGGAAGGTTGATTTAGTCGTTAATGGTTATGAAAATCTAAGAAAATAGAAAGGAGATAGGAATTTGAAGAAAATATTAATCTTAAATACAGGTGGAACAATTTCTATGAGTGAAGATCAGACAACTGGAAAAGTTTCGCCTACAGATAGGAATCCTATAGCAGCGGGTGGAAATATATTTTCTTATCTCGGAGATTTGGTAGTTGAGGATCTCTATCATCTTGCTTCTCCGCAGATAACAGAGCATGAGATGTTAGGAATAAAGAATAGAATACTTGAAGCGGTAAATGAGGGGTATGAAGGTGTTGTAGTAACGCATGGAACAGATACACTTGAAGAAACTGCCTATTATTTAGAGTTGACATTGGATGTTAATATACCGGTTGTAGTTACAGGTGCGATGCGCTCTAGTAATGAGATAGGAGCTGATGGACTAGCTAATTTAAGAAGTTCTTTGGTAGTTGCAATAAGTGATGAAAGTAGTGACAAGGGTGTGTTGGTTGTTATGAATGATGAGGTTCATACCGCTACCTATGTTACAAAAACACATACTACTAACGTTGCAACATTTCAAACACCGACATTCGGTCCTATCGGACTTGTTTCTAAAAATAGTGTAATTTATTTCCAAAAGCTAATTAAACAGGAACACTACGATGTAAATGGCTTTGGGAGAAAAGTATTCTTATTAAAAGCATATGCTGGTATGGGAGCAGATCTTATTACAGCGGTAACTAATCTAGGAGCTGATGGTTTAGTAATTGAAGCGCTAGGTGCAGGAAACCTACCGCCTAGAACTGTTCCAGCAATTAGAGAATGTATAAAAAATAATATACCTGTAGTGTTTGTTTCTCGTGCATTTAATGGTGTTACTCAAGACGTTTATGATTATGAAGGCGGCGGAAAAAAATTCCAACAAGATGGAGTTATTTTTACAACAGGTCTAAGTGGTCAAAAGGCAAGGATAAAATTGTTAGTTTTATTAGAAGCGGGTATTAGTAATGATAGGTTAAAGAATTATTTCTAAACTAACTATGATAGATTGTTGAAACATATAGAAGGTTGAATATTTTTTATAAATATGATAGTATATTAAATGATTTAAATTAGGAAAGAGGTGTAGAGTTGAAATTTAAATATCATAAGTCGTATAGAGGGTTTTATCTGTTAGAAGATAATAAATTTAAGCGACCATACCAAAAATTAGATCAAGAGAAAACTTTAGAGAACTTAGATGATGAATTTGAGTTTAATAAACATGAAATACTAGATATAGATGATAAGTTTGTAGCTTTTGTTGATAAAGACGGTGGAAAGTCAGATAAAAACAAAAATGTCACAAAACCAAAAATTCAGAAGAAAACTGAAAAAATTGATTTTGAAGTATTAGAATTGAAATATAAAATACCGAAACTTTTATTGGAAAAACTATATGGATTAATTTATGAGAATTCAAAAGATGGACAACGTGATTTGTTGTCAGTATTGTCAGTGATTGAGAATGTTACACTTGCAGATGGTTTATTTTCATCTAAGGTGAAGAAGATATTTTACTACAGCGATAAAGAATTGAATGATTTATTGTCTAGATATAATTTTGATAATATAAATGTTGCTAATTTAAAGAAAGATATCGAGGTAAATTATCCTAGCCAATATATTTCTAGTCTACCGATTGATTATAAGGAATATGAAATGATCTTCGTATTTTATTTCATTATTCTAATTGAATTACTAACAATATTGAAATAATAAGATAAATTTTTTGATTAAATTTATAGAAAAGACTTGACTTTTTTATAGGTCTTCGATATAATTTTAATCAGAAAGTTTATTTTTTTAAAATAAGTTGGTCAAAAAACGACCTAAGAGGACGAAGGGTGTCCAAAGATAAACTTTCAAATAAACAGGGGAAACATAAGATGGATATTTTACATTTGTTACATATGCAAAGTAGACTTGTGCCTGATATGTTTATGAAGTTCAGCAATAGATATGAATTGCTAATTGCGATAAAAGTTAATCAACCAGTAGGTCGAAAAACATTATTAAACTTTATAAATATGACGGAAAGACAATTACGTACGGAATGTGAAGTTTTATCCAAGTTAGGGTTAATAACAAAAAAGGCTACGGGAATGAATCTTACAGAAAAAGGAGAAGAGCTTTTATTGGAGATAAAAGAATCAGTTATTAATGATGCTTTTGCCAAAGAAAGAAGTTTTATAAAAAATCATTTTTCAATAAAACAAGTTCATATTGTAGCAGGTGACTTTATTAATAATGAAGCCACTAGAGAAGAAATGACTAACTTACTCTTGGATAAGGTTAATGCTAAGATAACTAAAGAATGCGTAATTGGAGTCAGCGGTGGTAGTACGATGTATTACATAGCCGGCAGAGCTAATGAAACATTTGGTTATGGAAAAGATGTTACTATAACGCCTATCAGAGGAGGACTATCTGTAGTAAATACAGAATATCAAGCCAATGATATAGCCTCTAAGATGGCCAAAAATTCTGGGCATAATTATCAATTATTACATGCACCAGATAATATAGGACAAAAAGCATTAGAGGAACTTGTAAAAGAACCAGTCGTAAAAAATGCTCTAGATGTTATAGGTAAAACATCGATAATTATCCATAGTATAGGGAATGCTTTTGAAATGGCGAATAGAAGAAAATCTTCTAAAGATATTTTGAAAGTATTAGAAGAAAAAAATGCTGTTTGTGAATCATTTGGAAGTTATTTCGATGAGAACGGCAGTGAAATATTTAAAACCTCTACTATAGGTATGAGTTTTAAAGATGTTGATGGCATTGATAATGTCTTTACGATAGTTGGTGGAGAAGAAAAAGCTGATGCAGTATTTAGTTACCTAAATACTAGACCAGCAAATGCGACATTGATTATTGACGAGGCTATTTGCAAAAAAATAATAAAAAAAGTTAATAAAAATTTTTAGGAGGAACTAAAAAATGACAGTAAAAGTAGCAATTAACGGATTTGGACGTATCGGACGTCTTGCATTAAGAAGAATCCAAAACGTAGAAGGAATTGAAGTAGTAGCGATTAATGACTTAACACCAGTTAATCAACTAGTACACTTATTAAAATATGACACAACTCAAGGTCGTTTTGACGGAGAAGTATCAGCAGCTGAAGGAAGCTTAGTAGTAAACGGAAAAGAAATCAAAGCATTCGCTAACCCTAACCCAACTGAATTACCATGGGGAGAATTAGGAATCGATGTAGTATTAGAATGTACTGGATTCTTTACTTCTAAAGAAAAAGCAGAAGCTCACGTTCAAGCAGGAGCTAAAAAAGTTGTTATCTCAGCTCCAGGTGGAAACGACGTTAAAACTATCGTTTACAACGTAAACCACGAAACTCTAGATGGAACAGAAACAGTTATCTCAGGTGCTTCTTGTACAACTAACTGTTTAGCTCCAATGGCTAAAGCTTTACACGATAACTTCACAGTAGTTGAAGGATTAATGACTACAATCCACGGATACACTGGAGACCAAAACACACTTGACGCTCCTCACCGTGGTGGAGACTTACGTCGTGCTCGTGCAGCGGCTGAAAACATCGTGCCTAACACAACTGGTGCTGCTAAAGCAATCGGATTAGTAATCCCAGAATTAAACGGAAAATTAGATGGAGCTGCTCAACGTGTACCAGTACCAACAGGTTCATTAACTGAATTAGTAGCTGTAGTAGAAAAAACTGTAACAGCTGAAGAAGTTAACGCTGCTATGGAAGCTGCTGCTAACGAATCATTCGGATACAACGTTGATCCGATCGTATCTTCTGATATCGTAGGTATCTCTTACGGATCATTATTTGATGCAACTCAAACAAAAGTATTAACAGTTGGAGACAAACAATTAGTTAAAGTTGTTTCTTGGTATGACAACGAAATGTCTTACACTTCTCAATTAGTAAGAACATTAAAATACTTTGCAGGATTAATTAAATAATCTATAATAGATAATAGAAGAATAGATAAGATATAAGTCAATTTTGACTTATATCTTGTCTCATATATTCTAAAATATAAATAAAAGGAGCTTTCCATGAAGAAATCTATCAAAGACTTAGGTAACTTACAAGGGAAAACTGTCTTAATGCGTGTTGATTTCAACGTGCCTTTAAAAGATGGTGAAATTACAAACGATAATCGTATTACTGCAGCATTACCAACTATTGAGTATGCTTTAAATCAAGGTGCTAAAGTAGTTGCTTTCTCACACTTAGGCCGTGTTAAAGAAGAAGCTGATAAAGCATCTAAAAGCTTAGCTCCAGTAGCTGTTAGATTATCAGAATTATTAGGTAAAGAAGTAAAATTCGTAGCTGAAACTCGTGGAGCTGAATTAGAAGAAGCAGTTAAAGGATTAAAAGATGGAGAAATCTTAATGTTCGAAAACACTCGTTTTGAAGATGTTGAAGGCAAAAAAGAATCTAAAAATGATCCAGAACTTGCTAAATACTGGGCTTCTCTAGGAGATGTATTCGTAAATGATGCATTCGGTACAGCTCACCGTGCTCACGCTTCAAACGTAGGTATTGCATCTAACATTGGTGAAGGAAACTCTGCTTCAGGATTCTTAGTTGATAAAGAAATTAAATTTATCGGAGGAGCAGTAGATAATCCAGAAAGACCACTTGTTGCGATCTTAGGTGGAGCAAAAGTTTCTGATAAAATTGCAGTTATTGAAAACTTATTAGAAAAAGCTGATAAAGTAATTATTGGTGGAGGTATGGCTTATACTTTCATGAAAGCACAAGGTAAAGAAATCGGAATTTCACTTTGTGAAAATGATAAAGTTGAATATGCTCGTGAACTAATGGCCAAAGCTGGAGAAAAATTAGTATTACCAATCGATACAGTAGTAGCTAAAGAATTCTCTAACGATGCACCAAGTCGTGTAGCACAAGGTGATATCCAACCTGATGAAGAAGGATTAGATATTGGACCGAAATCTGTTGAATTATTCAAGAGCACTCTTGAAGGAGCAAAAACAGTAATTTGGAATGGACCTATGGGTGTATTTGAAATGCCTAACTTTGCAAAAGGTACAATTGGTGTTTGTGAAGCTATCGCAAACTTAGAAGGTGCCACTACTATTATCGGTGGTGGAGATAGTGCTACAGCTGCAATTTCTTTAGGATATGCTGAGAAATTCTCACACATTTCAACAGGTGGTGGAGCTTCTCTAGAATATCTAGAAGGAAAAGTATTACCAGGAATTGACTCATTATCTAATAAATAATTTAAAAACTCAAGGAGAGTAACATCATGTCAAGATTACCATTTATCGCAGGAAACTGGAAAATGAACAAAAACCCACAAGAAGCTAAAGCATTTGTTGAAGCTCTTGCTGGAAAATTACCATCATCAGATAAAGTAGAAGCAGGAATTGCTGCTCCAGCTGTTGATTTAAGTACATTACTTAATGCAGCAGAAGGAACTGAATTAAAAGTTGCAGCTCAAAACTGTTACTTTGAAAATTCAGGTGCTTTCACAGGTGAAACTTCACCTAAAGTATTATCTGAAATGGGAGTAAACTATGTAGTAATCGGTCACTCTGAACGTCGTGATTACTTCCACGAAACAGATGAGGATATTAACAAAAAAGCGAAAGCAATTTTTGCTAATGGATTATTACCAATCATCTGTTGTGGAGAAAGTCTTGAAACATACGAAGCAGGAAAAGCAGCTGAGTTCGTAGGAGCTCAAGTGAAAGGTGCTTTAGCTGGCTTAACAGCTGAACAAGTAGCTTCATCAGTAATCGCTTATGAACCAATCTGGGCTATCGGAACTGGTAAATCTGCTACAAAAGAAGATGCACAAAAAATGTGTAAAGCAGTTCGTGATGTAGTTGAAGGATTATACGGTAAAGAAGTTTCTGAAAAAGTTCGTATTCAATACGGTGGATCAGTTAAACCTGAAAATGTTAAAGAATACCTATCTTGCCCAGATGTTGATGGTGCATTAGTAGGTGGAGCATCTCTAGAAGCTGAATCGTTCTTAGCGCTTCTAGAAGGTGGAAAATTAGCTTAATTTTAGCAAAAATAAATAAATTATAGTATAATAGAATTATAAATTTAAACAACAAGGAGAAAGTTAATGTTAGCAAAAACATTTGATATTATCGCAGAAGTATATGCAAGAGAAGTTTTAGATTCACGTGGTAACCCAACTGTAGAAGTTGAAGTAACAACTGAATCAGGAGCATTTGGACGTGCATTAGTACCATCAGGAGCTTCAACTGGACAATACGAAGCAGTTGAATTACGTGATGGAGACAAAGGACGTTACCTAGGTAAAGGTGTAACTAAAGCTGTAACTAACGTTAATGAAGAAATCGCACCTTTATTAGAAGGTAAATTCGATGTATTTGATCAAGTAGGAATTGACTACGCTATGATCGAATTAGATGGAACTGAAAACAAAGGACGTCTAGGAGCTAACGCTATCTTAGGTGTATCTTTAGCAGTAGCTCACGCTGCAGCTGATTCTTTAGGAGTACCTCTATACAGATACTTAGGAGGAACTAACTCTAAAGAATTACCAACTCCAATGATGAACATCGTAAACGGTGGATCTCACTCAGATGCTCCAATCGCATTCCAAGAGTTCATGATCTTACCTGTAGGTGCTCCTACATTCAAAGAAGCTTTACGTTGGGGAGCTGAAGTATTCCACAACTTAGCTAAATTATTACACAACCGTGGTTTATCAACTGCAGTAGGTGACGAAGGTGGATTTGCTCCAACATTCGAAGGAACTGAAGATGCTGTTGAAACTATCCTAGCTGCGATTAAAGCTGCTGGATTAGAACCAGGTAAAGATGTATTCTTAGGATTTGACTGTGCGTCTTCTGAATTCTACGAAAATGGAGTATACAACTACGCTAAATTCGAAGGTGAAGGTGGAGCAGTTCGTACTTCAGCTCAACAAGTTGACTACTTAGAAGAATTAGTAAACAAATACCCAATCATCACTATCGAAGATGGTATGGATGAAAACGACTGGGAAGGATGGAAATTGCTTACAGACCGTATCGGTAACCGTGTACAATTAGTAGGGGACGATTTATTCGTAACTAACACTAAAAAATTATCACAAGGTATCGAACAAGGTGTTGGTAACTCAATCCTAATTAAAGTTAACCAAATCGGTACTTTAACTGAAACTCTAAACGCTATTGAAATGGCTAAACGTGCTCGTTACACAGCTGTAATTTCTCACCGTTCTGGAGAAACTGAAGATTCTACAATCTCAGATATCGCAGTTGCAACTAACGCTGGACAAATTAAAACAGGTTCTCTTAGCCGTACAGACCGTATTGCTAAATACAACCAATTATTACGTATTGAAGATGAATTAGATGCTACAGCTGTTTACCCAGGTGTTCAAGCATTCTACAACATCAAACGCTAATTAGAATATTTTATAAAAGGTAAGAGCTATGGGCTCTTGCCTTTTTTTATTTTCAAAAATTATACTTTTATATAATATATTATATAAATATATTAAGGTTATTTCATGATAAAGAAAGTAAGTATTTGACTAGTCAAATTAAAATATAACAATTGTAAAACGATTACAATAAAGTATTTTAAACTACGAGGTAATTTTTAATTGAAAATAGGTAAATATAAATACTTTAAATAGATGTAAAAAATGAGATTAAGGTTAACGTGTTAAATTTAATATCTAAATAGCTTATAAAATACAATAAAAATCTAATTAAAAAAATGTTTGTTTTCTCTTATAAAATGTTCTTTTTGTTGAAGCTACCTTTGTTTTATAAGTTTTCAAGTTTGATTAATGTTTAAATGAAATATGAAAATAATAGTAGTTTTATAAAGTTACAACATTAAATTATTAAATATATGTCTTTACAAACGGTTTCATATATGATACTATTTTAGTGAAAAGATAAATATAAAATTTATAGGAGGCTAATATGGCAAGTTTATCATTAAAAAATATTTATAAAAAATATGATAATGGCTTCTGTGCAGTGACAGATTTTAATTTAGAAGTAGCAGACAAAGAATTCGTGGTATTTGTAGGACCATCTGGATGTGGTAAATCTACTACTCTTAGAATGATTGCAGGTTTAGAAGACATAACAGAAGGTGAATTTTACATAGGAGACAGATTAGTTAATGATGTAGAACCTAAAGATAGAGACATTGCGATGGTATTCCAAAGCTATGCTCTATATCCTCATATGACTGTTTTCGACAATATGGCTTTTGCTCTTAAACTAAGAAAAGTTCCAAAAGAGGAAATTAAAGCAAAAGTTGAAGAAGCTGCAAAAATTTTAGGATTAGAAGAGCTTCTAGATAGAAAACCTAAAGCACTTTCTGGAGGTCAAAGACAAAGGGTTGCATTAGGAAGAGCAATTGTAAGAAGTCCTAAAGTATTCCTTATGGACGAACCGTTATCAAACTTAGATGCGAAATTAAGAAGTAACATGAGAGCGGAAATTATTAAAATTCATAATACTTTAGGTGCAACTACAATCTATGTAACACACGACCAAACTGAAGCGATGACAATGGCTGACAGAATTGTTGTAATGAAAAAAGGTGTAGTTCAACAAGTAGGAAGTCCTAAAGATATATATGATCATCCAGAAAATCTATTTGTAGCTGGATTTATCGGGGCGCCAACGATGAACTTCATGAGAGGTAAGGTTGCTGAAGGTAACTTCGTTACAAAAGGTGGCGGAGAAATAGAGATTCCACTTGGATATTATGAAAAACTTAAAGAATTAGGTTATGAAGGAAAAGAAGTTGTTTTAGGAATTAGACCTGAAAATATTTCAAATGATCCACTAGTGTTAGAAACTTATTCACATGCTAAAATTACTTCAAAAGTGATCGTTGCTGAATTATTAGGTTCTGAGTATATTGTTCACACTGATTTAAACGGTGAAAGTATTAAAGCAATTGTTCACTCAAGACAAAATATTAAAATGGGTGATGAATTAACATTTGCTTTAGATATGAATAGAGCTCACTTCTTCGATGTAGAAACTGAGCTTAGTATCTTAGAATAATTTAAATAAGACGTCAAATTTTTTAAAAATCATAAAATAAAATAAGGAGGCTCATATTATGAGAAAAATAAATAAACTATTTGCAGTAGCAGCTACTACAGCACTTGTTTTAACAGGATGTGTGGGCGGTAAAAAAGAAGCAAAACAAGCCGATCCGAACAAAAAAGTAGAAATTACTTATTGGGACTTCCCACAATTCACAAAAGATAAAGAATTTAAGAAAACTGAGGATTTCGACGCAGCTTTAATCAAAGCTTTTGAAGCGAAAAACCCAAATATTAAAGTTAATTATCAAAAAATTGAATTTACAGATGGACCAGCTAAAGTTGAAACTGCTATTCAATCAAAAACTGCTCCAGACGTAATCTACGATGCACCTGGTCGTGTAATTGCTTGGGCAGCGAAAGATTTATTAGTTCCATTAGATGATGTTGATAAATCTAAATTAAATGAAGCAGCAGTTAAAGCATCTAGTTATAAAGATAAACTTTACATGTATCCACAAGGGGTAGCACCATTCTTAATGGGTGTTAACAAAGACTTAACTGATAAATTAGGAGTAACTGATTTATTACCATTAAAAAAACAAGATAGAAGTTGGACTGTTGAAGAATATGAAAAATTCTTAAAAGCAGTAAAACAAAAAGATTCAAGCATTACGCCAGCTTTATTCTACACTAAATCACAAGCAGGAGATCAAGGACCAAGAGCGTTTGTAGCAAACTTATACAACTCTTGGATCACAGATGATGCAAACAGCAAATACACTATTAACGACGCTAACGGTGTTAAAGGTTTAGAATGGGTTAAAAAAGCATACGATGAAGGATTATTAGGGCAAGGTGTTGCTTTAGAAGCTAAAGACGCACTAGAAGCATTCAAATCAGGACGTGCAGCAACTACAATCTTATTCTCACCTGGTATCGCAGCTTCACATGCATCAGGATTTAACTACAGATTCTTACCATTCCCTAACAATGGTGGAAAAGCTAAATACGACTACTTAGTTGCAGGACCAGCTATTTTTGATAACGGTGATGCAGATAAAGCAGCAGCAGCTAAAAAATTCGTTGACTTTATGGTTAATGATAAAGATTGGGGTAAACGTACTCTATTAGCATCTGGTAACTTCTCAGCTAAAAAAGGTGAAACAGGATTATATGATTCAGAAGAACTTAAATTTGCAGAAGGTCTAACAAGTCAATATGGAACATACTATAACACAATTCCTGGATTTGCTAAAATGAGACCTCTATGGTTCAATATGGTTCAAGGTGTATTAAACGGTAAAACAACACCTAAAGAAGGATTAGATAAATTTGTTGAAGATGCAAATAAAACAATAAAAGAAGCATTGTAATTTGACGTATGAAGGGGATAGAGTTGCTTCTATCCCTTTTTAAGATAAAATATAAACTTTTTAGGAGGTTCTATGAAAACTACTAAGAAAAGAAAAAAAATAGACTTTAGTGCATATCTGTTTATTTTGCCAGTCAGTTTATTTTTTATAACATTCGTTTTAGTCCCAATGTTACGTGGACTTCAGTTATCATTATATAGTTTTGCAAAGAAAAATCCAGTGTTTGTTGGATTAAAACACTATTCAGATTTAATGTTCAGTGGTAATGGAGCAACAATCCATGAACCATTTATGAAATCACTTATTAATACCATTATAGTAACTGTTGTAGCAGTTCCAATAGTAGTGTTAGTATCAATCTTTGTTGCGGTAACAATTTACAATAAGAGTGCAGTTGTAAGATCGTTCTTCCGTGGAGTATTCTATATTCCAGCTATTTCTTCTGTAGTATCTGTTACTGTAGTGTGGGCTTGGATTTACCACCCAGAATATGGAATTTTAAACTATGTGTTTAAGTCAATGCACTTAATTAGTGAAAATGTTGACTGGTTAGGAAATCCGAAAACAGCATTATATGCTATTATTACGATTCTGATTACTACTTCATTAGGTCAACCGATAATTCTTTATGTAGCTGCCTTAGGTAATGTTCCAAAAGAATTATTAGAAGCTTCAGAAATAGATGGAGCAACAAAATGGCAAGTATTTACAAAAATCACTTGGCCGCTGATTAAACCAACAACATTATATATCGTTGTTGTAACAACAATTAACTCGTTCCAAATTTTCGCTTTAATCCAGTTATTAACTGCAGGTGGACCAAACTATGGAACAAGTACAATAATGTATCTAGTTTATGAAGCAGCAATTAAAAACGGAAATCATGGTGTAGCTAGTGCGATGGGTATTATCCTTGCTGTAATTATTGGAATAATTTCAATCTTACAATTCAAGTTCCTATCTAGCGACAATGATTAGGAGGATTTAGAATGAAAAATATAAGTATTTTTAAAATAGTATCAATGATAATATTACTTGGGTTAACTATATTCTTTATTTTCCCATTTTATTGGATTGCATCAGGATCATTTAAATTACAAGATGTAGCAATAACAATTCCACCAGAATGGTGGCCATCAACTCCAACTTTGGAAAACTATGAAAAGTTATTCACATCAAATACTTTAAGATGGTTCTTTAACTCAGTATTTATCTCAGTAATGACAACATTCTTAGTATGTGCAACATCAGCATTAGCAGGATATGCACTAGCTAAGAAAAACTTCCCAGGTGTTAAAGTAATTTTCATGGTGTTCGTTGCAGCAATGGCATTACCAAAACAAGTAATTTTAATACCATTATTAAACTTAATCACTGAATTTAACTTAATGAATACATACTATGCGTTAATTCTACCTGCTGTAGGTTGGCCATTTGGGGTATTCTTAATGAGACAATTCTCTCAAGCAATTCCAGGTGAATTACTTGAGTCAGCAAGAATTGATGGTTGTGGTGAAATTAGAACATTCATGAATATCGCGTTACCAATCATTAAACCAGGTATCGGGGCATTAGCGATTTTCACATTCATCGCTAGCTGGAACGACTACTTCTCACAATTAATCTTCTCTAACACACCAGATATGTCTACATTACCTTTAGGGTTAGCTGCATTAGCACAAGGACAAGAGTTCTCTAATGACTATGGACTACTGATGGCAGGGGCATCATTAGCATCACTACCAATGATTATCGTGTTCATTTGTTTCCAAAATTACTTTACTCAAGGTGTTACTTTAGGAGCCGTGAAAGGATAAACTTATGGATAAACAACAATTATTAGAGTATCTAAAAGGGGAAATGATAGTTTCTTGTCAAGCATTACCAGGAGAAGCCTTATACAAAGAAGAAGGTGGAGTAATGTGTTTGATGGCACAAGCTGTAAAAAATGCTGGAGTAAAAGCTATTAGAGCTCAAGGTGTTTTAGATATTAAGCAAATTAAAGAACAAACTAACTTACCTGTAATTGGTATAATAAAAAAATCATATGAGGGATATGCTTCGTATATAACAGCTACAATGGATGAAGTTGATAAATTAGTTGAAGCTAATTCTGATATTATTGCTTTAGATTGTACGAATAGAGAGCGTGGGGATGGAAAAACTCCAAGTGAATTCGTTAAAGAAATTAAGGAAAAATATCCGAATATCTTGCTAATGGCTGATATTTCTACTTTAGATGAAGCATTAGAAGCTGAAAAAGCAGGAGTTGATTTTGTAGGAACAACAATGAATGGATATACTCCATACACAGAAGACTCAAAACAATTTAATCCTGGGTTAGTAAAAGAAATCGTAGAAAATGTAAAAGTTCCGGTTATCGCGGAAGGTAAAATTCATACTCCACAACAAGCAAAACAAGCTTTCGAAGCAGGTGCACATTGCATAGTTGTTGGTGGAGCAATAACTAGACCGCAAGAAATTGCGACAAGATTTTTAAGTGAGTTGAGATAATGAGTGTAATAGTTTTATTAGCATATTGGTATACATATAGTAAATGGTATATATTAGGATCGTGGTTTATTACCCATATTTTAAATATAGCATTTAAAAAATTATGGCTTTCACCGCTGTTAATAAATGCACTTGCATTGATAGTATTATTCATAGGAATATACTATAAATTAATAGAAGGACAAGAAGTTGGTGCGTCAGTGCTTAATGTGTATATGCCGATAGTCTTCGCTAGTATTATGATGAATCTTTTAATTTTTGCGATTAGAAAAATTAGATTAAAGTTAAAAAATTAAATTAAAGCTATTGATTGGTTTTAAGTTGTGATATATTATCATGATTTAGTGCTAATCAATAGCTTTATTTTTTACAATAACATTAATTATGAAATTGTTTTTATTATGTTTCTCAATTAAAAATGAAAATCAATGAAAATCTAAAATAATTTAATCAAAATATAAATTTTTTTAAATTTATATTTGTATTTTTATAATTTTATAATATTTAAATTTTAGTAAATTCAATAAAAAAATAAAGTTTCATGAAAACTAATATAATAGTGGTTTTCAAGCTAATTTAAAGTTTGATTGTGTTTATATTTGTAGATTTTTTATATAAAGAAATATAAATACAGTTAATTTTTATTGTGTTTTTTAATGAAAATGGCATACAAGTCAGCCTTTATGAGTGAAATATTTTGTTGATTTGAAGTTATTTCTGTTATATAATGTAATTAAAGTATTAATTATCTATTATTACTTTGTCTTTTAATAACAGGTTTCTTGTAGATGTATACAACATATTTAGTTATCTTAAGCAAATAAATTTTTTATTGTAAGGTGTAAAAAAATGAATTTAAGAAGAAAGACCTTAAAATTAATGGGTTCTCATATAGATATTCTTATTTTTGATAGCATTGATGCTGAAAATATTTTAGATGATGCTGTGGAAATGTTAAAGATGTATGAGCATAGATTTAGTGCAAACGATGATAGTTCTGAACTTATGGTTGTAAATCATAATGCAGGTATTAAAGCTGTCAAAGTTCATCCAGATTTATTTGATTTGATAAAAATTGGAAAACTTCACAGCTGTGCTCCTAATAGCTTTTTAAACATAGCTATTGGACCAATTGTGCAGACATGGAGAATAGGATTTAATGATGTCAAAGTTCCAACAAAACAAGAAATTGATAGTCTATTAGAAATAACAGATCCTAATCAAATAATTCTCAATGAAGAAGAACAATCTGTCTATCTTGCTAAGAAAGGTATGGCTATTAATTTAGGTGCCGTAGCAAAAGGATATATTGCTGATTTAATGATTGAATATTTGAAAAAAAGAGGTGTAGACGCGGGATTAATTAATCTAGGTGGAAACGTATTAACATTTGGTGATGCTAAGCATAATCCAGATTTAATGTGGCGCATAGGTATTCAAAATCCTGTGGAACCTAGAGGGAATCACTTATTTACTATAGGTATAAAAAATCAATCTGTTGTAACTTCTGGTATTTATGAACGTAATTACACAGAAAACGGAAAAACTTATCATCATATATTGAATCCGAAAACTGGTTATCCCGTTGAAACAAATGTAGCAGGTTTGTCTATAATTTCAACAGCCTCAGTGGATGGAGAAATTTGGACGACAAGACTATTTGGAAAAAATGTCGAAGATATTATGGATGAAATAGATAATTTACCTGATATAGAAGGTGTTGTTGTAACAATTGAAGGTAAAATCTATTATACAAGCGGAGTGCTAGATAAAATAATATGTTAGCTGATAATATCTTGAAGAATACTGAAAATACTATTAATTTAAGGAGGCTCTATTAAAGTGGCTGAAGTAAAAAACAAAAAAAATGTTAAAAAAACAAGACAAGAAAATCTTGATACAAATAAAGTAGATAGTACAAAAAAAGAGAGAGGAAACAAAAACATGGTAAAATTAATTGGTCTAGTTGGTACAAACTCTAAAAAATCTACAAACCGCCAACTTTTACAATATATTCAAAAACATTTTGCAGGTAAAGCTGACATCGAATTAGTTGAAATTAAAGATCTTCCTTTATTCAACAAACCAGCTAATAAAGAATTACCTGAAGGAGTTAAAGAAATTGCAGCTAAAATTGAAGCAGCTGACGGAGTTATCATCAGTTCACCTGAGTATGACCACGCAGTACCTGCATCATTAATGAGTGCAATCGCTTGGTTATCTTATGGAATTCACCCATTA
This sequence comes from Gemella haemolysans, assembly GCA_032567735.1. GTDB lineage: Bacteria > Bacillota > Bacilli > Staphylococcales > Gemellaceae > Gemella > Gemella haemolysans_E. Next base: position 53,705 of record JAWHCX010000009.1, read on the forward strand.
CTTGACAAACCAGTAATGTTAACAGGAGCTTCATACGGAACTCTTGGATCATCTCGTGCACAAGCTCACTTACGTCAAATGATGGACTCACCAGAAGTTAAAGCACGTGTAATGCCAAGTTCTGAGTTCTTATTAGGACATTCTTTACAAGCTTTCGACGAAGCTGGAGATATCTCTAACCCAGAAACTGTAGCGAAATTAGATAGTTTATTTGCTGATTTCTTATTATTCATTAAAATTACTGAAAAATTAATTAATGCACATAAATTAGCTGAAAAAGAAATTGAAAACTTCTCTTGGGAAGATTTAAAATAGGATAGGAGTGTAGACACATGAAATTAGTAGGAATCGTAGGTTCAAACGCGGAAGTTTCTTATAACCGCAAATTAATGGAATTTATAGCAAAAGAATATAAAGATTTATTCACTTTAGAATTATTAGACATTACTAACTTACCAATGTTTAACCAAGATGAAGATCATTCAAGAGAAAACAAAGATTTATTAGTAATGAACCGTAAAATTTTACAAGCTGATGGTGTTATCATCGCTACACCTGAGCACAACCACACAATTACTGCATCACTTAAGAGTGCATTAGAGTGGTTATCATTCGAATTACACCCACTTGAAAATAAACCAGTAATGGTACTTGGAGCTTCATACTATGATCAAGGATCATCTCGTGCTCAATTACACTTACGTCAAATCTTAGACGCTCCAGGTGTAAACGCGATTGTATTCCCAGGACATGAGTTCCTTTTAGGTAAAGCTAAAGAAGCTTTCGATGCGGAAGGTAACTTAGTTGATGATCGTACAGTAGGATATTTACGTATGTGCTTAACTAAATTCGTTAAATTTGCTACAGTAGCTCAATCATTAGCAGAAAGAAAACCAACACCAAAAGAAGACTTAACAGCTAGTGGAAAATGTGATACAACAGTTGAAGGTGTTGATATGAATGATGATAACTGGCTTGAATTAGCAGCTGAGAAAGTTAATGCTGTATCTGGAGATACATATGTTAAACTTGACCGTGGTCTTTTAACAGTAGACCAACTTAACTACTTCTTAAACTCTATGCCAATGGAATTAACTTATGCTGATAGTAATAACCAATTCTTATACTACAACTACAACAAAGAAGATTATGAAATGCTTGCAAAACGTCGTCCAGGTCAAGTTGGATGCTCATTAGCTGCAGTTCACCCAGATCACCCAGAGAGAATACAGAAGAGTGTAAACTGGTTAGTAGGATTACTACGTTCAGGACAAATCGATGTATTCCGTACACACGTACCAACTCACGGACCAGACAAATACGTAGTGCACAACTATCAAGCAATGTACGATAAAAACGGTAAATATGCTGGTATCAACGAGTACATCTTAGACTTCAAACCAATCGTTGACTGGTACCTAAAACAAACTGGTCAATCATTAGTTAAAAATGGAGTGCCAGTAGGTCACGGATATGCAGCAGCGCCAGCACCTGCAGCAGACGCAACAAGTGGAGCTTCAGACGCTGGACACGGTCATGCGGCAGCACCTGCACCTGCAGCAGCGCCAGCAGCAGACGCAACAAGCGGAGCTTCAGCATAATAATAGAAAATATTAAAAAATATTAAAAAAGGTTTAGGTAAAATTACCTAAGCCTTTTTCTTTTTTGGGGAGCGTTTTTAGAGAAAAATAAGAAAAAATGAGTTATAATAGTAGTTAAGCATAATAAGTGCTAAATAATCTTTACTAAATACGGAGAGTTTGATATGAATAAAAATAATTTATTATCAAAGTTGTTTCATAGATACTTTATAGTCGCCTTAAATGGTATGGCATTAGGTTTGTTCTGTACGTTAATTATTGGATTAATTATTAAACAAATTGCTATAAATTTAAGTGGTGCACTATCTAGTTTTCTTATTGTTGTAGCTACAATTTCAATGGCTTTAACAGGGCCGGTAATTGGTATAGGGGTAGCGCATGCCTTAAAAGCACCTAAGTTGGTAATTTTGGCTTCAGGTGTAGTAGGTTTCCTAGGTGCTTTTGGTTCTAATCTTGGGACGAATCATCTAGTAGAACAAGGTAAATTAATTGTTACAGGATCCGGTGATCCGCTAGGAGCATTTATTTCTGTTGTTATAGCAGCTGAGATTGGTAGATTAGTTTCAGGTAAGACAAAGATTGATATAATAGTTACTCCATTCATTACTATTATAATAGGTGCGATAGTTTCATATTTCACAGGACCTTACTTGATTAAAGGTATGAAAATCTTAGGTACATTTATTAGAGAAGCGACGGAACTTCAACCATTCATCATGGGGATAGTTGTATCAGTAGTTATGGGAATAATTTTGACATTACCTATAAGCTCTGCTGCGCTGTCGATTATTTTAGGATTATCTGGAATAGCAGCTGGTGCATCAACTGTAGGTTGTGCAGCACAAATGGTTGGATTCGCAGTAATAAGTTTCAAAGCTAATCGTTGGAATGGACTTTTTGCTCAAGGGTTAGGAACGTCTATGCTACAAGTTCCGAATATTATGAGAAAACCAGTTATATGGATTCCGCCGATTGTAGCTAGTGCAATACTAGGACCTATTGCTACAATTGTTTGTAGAATGGAGAATAACCCTGCCGGTGGCGGTATGGGGACATCTGGACTTGTAGGACAACTTATGACATGGCAAACAATGTCTAATCATGTTTCGCATTCGGTATTATTAATTGAAATTTTGTTATTACACTTTATTTTACCAGCAATAATCTCATATGCAGTATATTACTATATGGAGAAAAAAGGATTCGTAAAAGCAGACGATTATAAATTAGACTTATAAAATATTAAGAACTAGCTATTGTGAGTAGCTAGTTCTTTTTGTACTGATATTTTTTGTTGATAGTATTGGCTGGTGTTGAAGATAAAAATAGAATTAGGGTAAAATTATGAATTTTGATAAACATGGTCAAAACATGATTAAAGTAAAAAAAAGAAGCCCCGTTACTGATGTAATAGGGCTTTTAAGCTTTTTCTTATTATCGTACTTCTTTAATACGAGCAGCTTTACCACGTAAGTTACGTAGGTAGTATAATTTAGCACGTCTAACTTTACCTTTACGTACAACTTCAATTTTTTCAACTTTTGGAGTGTGAACAGGGAATGTTCTTTCAACACCAACACCGTTTGAAATTTTACGTACAGTATAAGTAGCAGAGATTCCTCCACCACGACGTTTGATAACTACTCCTTCGAATTGTTGGATACGCTCACGTCCACCTTCAACGATACGAACGTGTACTCTTACTGTATCCCCAGCTTTGAATTCAGGAATGTCTGATCTTAATTGCGCTTTAGTAATCGCTTCAATGATTTTGCTCATTATTCTTTCTCCTTTTTTTACAAAATGTTCTTTATTAATGCTAGATTAACAGAGGAACATCGTAATTTAATGTTTTCACATCTCGACTATTATAACATCATTTTTTATAAATTTCAATAGATAATTTAATATTTTTTATTATAGAAGTGCTTTTTCCCAAACTTCTTCTTTAAAACCTAATAAAAGAATATCATTTTTTAAATCAAAGGCTAGTGGGCGCTTAATTAGCATACCGTTCTCATGAAGTAGCTGTAAAGCTTCGTCAAGAGATAATGTTTCTAACTTATCTTTTAATCCAAGTTCTTTATAAACTAATCCACTTGTATTAAATAATTTTTTTAGAGGTAAATCGAATGTTTCAATAATTTTTTTAAATTCTTTAATTGTTGGAGTTGTTTCTTTTACATTAAAGTAATTTGCTTCAATACTGTGTTCAAGCAAAAGTTTCTTTGCTTTTCTGCATGTTGAACATGTTGGGTATTCGTAAATTGTAAGCATAATGTCTCCTTTCTATATTTAATAAATATTTTAGTAAAGATTTACTAGTCAACGATATTATAATACTTATTGATTTTAGTGTAAAGAAATCTGTTTTAGTTTTATGTTTTTTAGCAAAGCGTTTAAATTAATGGAATAAATAAGATGTGATATAATAAAATTATAGGAATAAAGGAGAAATACTATGCAAAAAATAATTGTAAAAGATGTTTCTAAAGTATATGGTGAAAATAGTAATAAAGTTATAGCAAATGATGCTATTAGTTTTGATATTAATGAAGGAGAATTTGTTGTAATTTTAGGTCCTAGTGGTGCTGGGAAAAGCACATTACTTAATATTATGGGTGGAATGGATAACGCTAGTGAGGGATCTATTAATGTCTTTGGAAAGGAAATCGTTGGTTTAAGTGAAGATGAGCTTACAAAATATAGAAGAGAAGATATAGGATTTGTATTTCAATTTTATAACTTAATTCCAAATTTAACTGTTTTAGAAAATGTTGAATTAGCAGAACAAATAGTAAAACAACCAAAAGATGCAATTGAAATATTGAAGCTTGTTGGCTTAGAGAATAGATTGAACAATTTTCCTTCTCAAATTTCTGGTGGAGAACAACAACGTGTAGCTATAGCCAGAGCAATAGCTAAGAACCCTAAACTATTACTTTGTGATGAACCGACAGGAGCTTTAGATTATAAAACTGGAAAAAATATATTAAATATATTAAAAAAATATAGTGTTGATGAGAAGAAAACAGTTATTATTATTACTCATAATAGTTCTATTGCTGAAGCAGCTGATAAAGTAATAGAAATCTATGATGCTAGAGTAAAAAGAGTAACACAAAATACTAATCCTAAAAGTATAGATGAGATAGAGTGGTAGTATTATGAAAGCAATAAATAGAGATATATTAAGAGAAGTCTCACGGACTAAGTCAAAATTTATATCGATAATGATAATAATGTTTTTAGGAGTTTTTATATTTGTTGGTTTAAAAGAAACATCACCAGCAATGGTAAATACTTATAATAAACATATAGAGCGCCATAAGATGTATGATTTGAGAGTAAGTCACAGTTATGGTGTTAATGATTTAGATATGAAGATAATCAATGATTTTGATAATATTGATATAAGTGAGAGTTATTATATAAAAAAATTACAAATCACAAATAGTAATGAATTCGTAAATATTGAGTCGCTACCTGAAAAATTAGTTTTACCTAAGGTGATTGAAGGGGCGTTACCTAATAATGAAAGTGAAATAGCTTTAGTAGAATCACTTCAAGGTAGTTATAAAATTGGTGATGAAATTTCTTTTGTTTCAAATAATAATGATAGTAACACTTTGAAACAATTTAAATTTAGAGTGGTAGGTTTTGTACAAGGTGCGGATCATATAGAAGTATCGAATAATAATCTAGCTAATAAAGATTATTTTGGGTATGTGAAGAAAAATGTCTTTAAATTTGAAAATGTTAGTGGTGTCAATATTAAATTAAAAAATATTAATTATAAATATAGTGATAAAAATTATATAACTGAAGTTAATAAAATAAGAGATACTCTTATAGAAAAATTAAAAATTCAACAGAATATTGATGAGAAAAATTATTTAGAGAAAAATAATAAAAAATTAAATGAAAATGAGAAACTTATAAATCAAGCACAAGACCAGCTAAATACTGTTAAATCAAAAATAGAATTATTAAAAAATGTTGATAGTAAAAGTTACAATGAGCAAATAGAAAAACTAAATAAAGCTCAAAAAGAGATTGATGAAAATAAAAAACAATTGAATATAGCAAGAATAAGTCTTAAAGAAGAAAGTTATCCAAGGTTTTCAGTAGAAAATATTAGAGGGTTAAAAAATTATGCCCAGTTTATAGATTCTGCAAGTAGTTTAACTTTCGTTGCAAATGTCTTTTCAATATTTTTATTTGTAGTATCAATCTTAGTTTCACTAACTACTTTAACTAGAATGATTGATGAAAATAGAATAAATATAGGAACACTTAAATCATTGGGATATAGTAATTATCAGATTTCTAAAAAGTATTTTGTGTATGGAGGTTTATCTACTTTAATAGGAACTACTTTTGGGATAATTGGTGCATATTTAGTTATAGTACCTATAATTTATAATTCATATGCAAGATTTTTCACATTTAATACACCAGAAATTGTGTATACTCCAAGTATTCTTATAGCGGCGTTCATAATTTCTTTAGGATGTATAAGTTTAGCGATATATATACCCTTAAGAAAAAATCTAAGAGAAAAAAGTGCATACTTATTACGACCTAAGGCTCCAAGTGGAGGAAGTAGAATATTTTTAGAGAAAGTACCATTTATCTGGTCAAGACTTAGCTTTTTAAGAAAAGTTACATTTAGGAATATTTTTCGTTATAAAATAAGAATGTTGATGACTGTTTTTGGAGTTGCTGGCTGTTTAACTCTTATGTTCATAGGTTTCGGAATACGATATGGTGTTATCGATATTTCTAAAGAACAGTTTAAAGTGATAAATAAGGTAGACATAGCAGCAACTTATAATCCGTATATAGATAGTACAAGTGTAGAAAAACTTCAAAAAGAAATTAGTGAAGATAAGAATGTTAAAGCTAGCACCAAAGTAAATATTCAACTTGCAACTTTTGAAAATAATAATGAAATTATAGATTCTGCACAGTTAATAACAGTCGATAAAAATGATTATAAAGACTATATAACTTTGAAAGACAATGGTGATAAAAATATAAATATACCTGAAGATGCAGCTGTAGTTAGTGAAAAACTTGCATATTTGCATAAGTTAACTAAAGGAGATAATTTTACTGTCGTAGTAAATAATAAGGAATACACACTAACGGTAGGAGAGATCAATAAAAATTATTTTGGACATACAATATATATTAATAGAGATTATTATGAATCTGTGTTTAATAAACAGTATAAAGATAATACATTTTTAGTACAAACTACAGGTGGAAAAGAAATTGTAGAAAATGTAGTAAGTAACCTACATAATAATAAGGATATAGTAAATATAAGCGATAATTCAAAAATTCAAGAGATATTGGATAATTTTATAAAAGGAATTGATATTATAGTTGCGGTAATGGTAATTTGTTCGTTAACGTTAGCTCTTGTAGTGTTATATAATTTAATAAATGTAAATGTTTCAGAGAGAATAAGAGAATTATCAACGATAAAAGTTCTTGGATTTTATCCGAGTGAAGTAACTATTTATGTATTCAGAGAAATTTTTTACTTAAGTGCGGTAGGTATTATCTTAGGTAACTATCTTGGCTATAGGATGTACTTAAAAATAATATTGGAACTAGCGGGTCGTGATATGATGTTTAGTAGTAAAGTGCCATTAGTTGTGTATTTATTGGCGTCTGGAATAACAGTATTAATTACGATAGTAGTAATGATAATAATGCATAAAAAATTAAAAAAAGTAAATATGGTAGAAGCTCTAAAAGCAATAGAGTAGAATAGGAGAAAAAATGACAATAAAAATAAATGAACAAGCGAAAAAATTATTAAAAGAGAAAAATAAAAATCATGTGATAATATCTTTATTTCAACAATTTTGTTGAGGTGGGAGAGTAGATAGAGCTGTCGTGGTTTCGATGGCTGATAAATTTAATGAAGAATTATATTCAAAATATGTTGTTGATGGAATAGATGTGTATATTGATTATAGATTGAATATAGGTGATGAAGTAGAAATTGGTGTAGAAAAATTCTTCTTCATGAGACAATTGAGTCAAACAGGAATTACTGTATAGTAAATAAAAATTAACTAGATATAGCGAATACCATATCTAGTTAATTTTTTTATTTAGTTAGAAGAAATTCCAAGTTCTTCTTCTTTTTTATGTTTATCGTTATAAACTTTTTTCATGATTCCGATAACTATTGATAATGCGAATAAACACATTAATCCGATAAATAAGTTTCTAACACCACCTGATAATGTTCCTCCTACGTATGAATATACGATAGTCGCTGGTAATTGACCAACACCTGTGGCAATGAAGAATCTCCAGAAACTCATATTTGTTAAACCTGCTGCGTAACTAACGAAGTCGAAAGATACGAATGGTAATAATCTACAAATAAGGATAGCTTTGTCTCCATATCGTTCGAAGAATACATCGATACTAGCCATTGCACCTTTACTTGTAAGTTTTTCTACAACATCACGTCCTAATCCGCGAGCGATGTAGAAACATAATGCAGCACCAATCATTGCAGTTGACCATGAAAGTACAGCACCAAGAACCCAACCGAAAATAGCTGCGTTAGATAATGTGATCAAGAATGCTGGAATAGGTGCAGCTATTGATTGAAGAACCATAAGTACTCCAGAAACAACGGCAGCCCAAGCTCCCCAGCCACGTAAATATTCTATTACAGCATTTGTATCGAATTGAGATAAAGTGGCGAATGCAGTATTAATACCAGTTTTAAAACTAGGTACTATAAAGTAAACGGCGAAGAAGATTGCAAAACATACAAGTGTAATATATCTTACTTTTTTACGTTGTGCTTTTAATTTTTTCTCTTCCTCAGGATCAACTTCTCTTAAATCACTAAGTTTTACTTCTTTTTGTTTTAATGCTTTAAGTTCATCTTTAGTATAAACTTTTTGGTATTTAGAAAGTGTTAAAATGATATAAAGGTTTATTAAGTTAACAACTACCACAGCAATAATAAATGGAATTCTAATTTGGCTAATTGAACCTGCGTGAAGTACTTCACGAGCAATGTATAGTAAAGTTTTAGTTTTACCTGAAAAAATAGCCATTAGAAGTATAATTGCTTCTATAATGAAGAATGTATATTTACGATTTATACGTTTAAAATATAAACCTGTCATAATACCGTAAACAGTCCAAACAAATATTACAAGACTTTGGTCAGCTAACATTTCAAACTGTGTAAAGAAGAACAGTAAGAATGCGAAGAAGTAACCAACAGCTATACCAACACTTGTGAAATAGAATAATAATCTTAAGCGTTTCATTTATTTTCTCCTTGTATCATAAATAGGGGAGCGACACAAATTTATAATTTTTGAGAAATTATAATTTATAGAGTCGCTCCTTCATAGTATATAAATATTTGAGGGGTTTTTATAAAAGAAAATTAAATATTTATATACTATTACGAATATGTATAAACATCTTACGTAGTTGTAATAATTAATATAGCTAATTATTATTTTTTGATGCTGTAAATTACTGCTGCATAAGTTCCATCTTCTGGTAGTATATCTTCATTACCAGTGAATTTCACTTCTTTACGTGTTTCAACAGCACCATAAGTGTAAGTAGTGTTTGAAATGATACCAACTGGACAGCTATCTAAACAAGATAAACATCCTGTATTTTTGTCAATGGCACGTTTTAAGTTACCACCGAAGCGGAAATCAATTTGTTTTCCATTACTATCTTTTACTACTTCATTGATGTCATATTTTTTTTCTGCTCCATTCCAAGTTATTTCTGCTTTGATTGGAGTCCCTTCAACGTGAGTAGTAGTCGCGTTATTTGGATTCATATTTTCTCCAGGTTTTGCTCCGATTTCGATTAGAGCATTGTAGAATTCATCTGGTTTAGCAAATGCTGTAAAAATAGATTTAGCACCATTCGTACCACTCTGTTCTACAGAGTTATGTCTTGTAGCTTCATTAAAGTATTTACCGTTAATTTTTGTAAGAACAGTAACAGTGCCTGCTTCTTTATCTACTTTTATTGGTTTATCTAGTGATACACCAGCAACATAGTCAGCTGGTTGATTTGAATTTTGTGAAGTTGAATTAGATGAACTACTGCATCCAACAGCAGTAAATGCTAATCCGGCAGCCATAAGGACTGATAATAATTTTTTTGGTTTCATGAACGAATCCCCCTTATTCTATAAATTTATTATACATTTGTATTATAACATTTATAGAAATAGGTAACAATAACCTATAAGAATTATATTATAAATTTAACTTTAAACATTTAAAATGTTTAAAGATGATATAAAAAATATTTTTCTATTTTGATAAAAGATATGCTCAAAAACTAAAAATATTATAAATTTATTGAATAAATAAATTAACATAATTTTTATATTCTAAATTATAATTACGAGAGGAAAATAAATAAACTTTAATTGATAAACGTTATCGATTGAGAGTTGATTTGAATAATACAAGGTAGCAACTGTAATTATTAGCTTAAAAGCTAAAAATATGGTATAATATTTCAGTTATAAACAATTTTGATAATATTTTTGTTGAAAATAAGTAAAAAATAAGAAAGAAAGGAGAAACTATGTTAATTCAGCTAAATAATATAACGAAAAATTTTGTAGTAAATGAAATTTTTTCGAATGTAAAATTGGAAATCAATGATAAAGATAGGGTTGCAATAGTAGGAAGAAATGGTGCAGGGAAAAGTACTTTATTAAAAATAATAGCAGGAGCAATTAGTTTCGATAGTGGAGAAAGAACCATTTCAAAAAATACGACTGTTGGATATTTATCACAGGAATTTATCGTGAGAGAAGATTTGTCGATTTATGAAGAAATGATTACTTGCTTTGATGAGATAATTACTTTGGAAGCAGAATTAGAGAAATTATCTTTTGAGTTAACTCCGGAAAATATTGAGAATGATCCAGCATTACTTAATAAGTTTGATAGATTACAAAATGAAGTATTAACTCATAAGGATTATCATTACAAGAGTAAGATAGAAAGTGTACTTTATGGATTAGATTTTACAAAAGAAGTCTTTGATAAGAAAATTAGTACTTTTTCAGGTGGAGAGAAAACAAGGCTATCTATGGCGAAATTGTTACTTAGTGAGCCTGATTTACTAGTTCTAGACGAACCGACTAACCACCTTGATATGGAAAATGTAGCATGGTTAGAAAATTATTTATCAGCATACAATGGTGCAATAGTAATTGTAAGTCACGATAGATATTTTTTAGATAAAGTTGTTAATGTTGTATACAACTTAGAATTTGGTAAGCTTAAGAAATATGTAGGTAACTATTCTAAGTTTTTAGTGCAGTATGAAGAAGATTACGAAAAACAACTAAAAGAATATACTAGTCAGCAAAAAGATATAAAGAAATTAGAAGAGTTTGTTCAGAAAAATATAGCTAGAGCTTCAACTAGTAAGATGGCTAAAAGTCGCTTAAAAGTACTAGATAAGATGGAACTAATAGATAATCCGAAAAAAGATGATAAAGCAGCAGGGATAGAGTTCTTAATTAAAGAACAAAGTGGTCGTGATGTTCTGACAATTAGTGATTTACAAGTTGGTTATAATGGAACTAAAGTGGGTCAAAGTTATAATCTTGCTGTATATAAAGGAGATAGAATAGCTGTTGTTGGAAGAAATGGTATAGGAAAATCTACTTTAATAAAAACAATAGCGAAAAGACAAAAAGAAATTGCTGGAAATGTTCAATATGGTAGCAAAGTGTCGCTAGGATACTACGATCAAAAACAAGCAGAATTTGAATCTTCAAAAACGATATTAAATGAACTTTGGGATGAGTATCCTTTAATGAAAGAAGCGGAAGTAAGAACTGTTCTTGGTAGATTCTTATTTAGAGGTGATGATGTTCTTAAGATAGTAAGAGATCTTTCTGGTGGAGAAAAAGCTAGAGTGCAACTTGCGAAATTAATGTTAGAAAAGAATAATTTATTAATATTAGATGAACCGACTAACCACCTGGATATTACTAGTAAACAGGTGTTAGAAGAAGCTCTTAAAAATTACGAAGGAACTATTGTATTTGTAAGTCACGATAGGTACTTTATTAATAAGATAGCCAATAAGGTATTAGATATTACTGATAATGGTCATAATATGTATTTAGGGAATTATGATTATTATTTAGAAAAAAGAGAGCAAGAGAGAATAGCTCAACAATTAACGAATAAAGAAGTAGAAGTTGTTGAAGTAAAAGAAACTAATAATTATATATTAGATAAAGAAACTAAGCGTCGTGTAAGAAAACTAGAAAGAACACGTGATGAGTTGATGGAAAAGATCGAAAGTTTGGAAGAAGAAATACTAGCGGTTAACAATGAACTTGCAAAAGAAGAGGTCTATACTGATATGATAAAAACACAAGAGTTTAATGAAAAACTAAAACAATTAACGGAAGAAGTTGATGAATTAAATAATTCTTGGTTAGAAATTGAAGAGGAATTAGAAAGTATTAATGAGTAGTAAAATTAAAATAACAACATATGTTGATGCTGAAAAAATTCATGAAGATTCTCATGTAGGAGCACATATTGAAGAAGCTACAAGCGAGAAAATAACTTATAGTGACAAAAATAACAAAAAAATAGAAATTTTTATTGACAAAATAAAAGAAAGTGTTAGTATAGAAAAAGACGATTCAAAAATGTACTTGGCATATACTAAAACAAGTAATGATTATAGTACACAATATGGTCAGATGAAATTGGAGACACAGCTTGTAAAAATAAGTAAGATGGCAAAAAATAGTTTTACTTTATTTGAGATAGTGTACAATATATATTTCGGAAAAAATGACAAACAGCAAAATAAATTGAAAATATTAGTGAAAAACATTTAGTAGGTAATTAGGAGGAATTTTTGGTGAAAAATAAAATAGTAGAATTAATACAAAATTCTTTAGCCAAATTAGAAATTGATGGAGTAGATATTCATGTAGAAACTCCAAAAAACACAGATAATGGAGATTTTTCTTCAAATGTAGCGATGCAATTAACAAGAGTTTTACGTAAAAACCCTAGAGTTATTGCCGAGGAAATAATCAGCAATATTGAAGAAGATGAAGCGGTAGAAAAAATTGAAATAGCTGGACCAGGTTTTATTAACTTTTTCGTTAAAAAATCAAGTCTAGGTAGTGTTGTTGGTAAAATATTAGAAGATGACTTTAACTATGGTGAAAACAACATCGGACAAGGTAAAAAAGTACTATTAGAGTATGTATCAGCTAATCCAACAGGAACGCTACACGTAGGTCATGCTAGAAATGCTGCTTATTCTGATTCATTAGCAAGAATAATGAAAAAATCAGGATATGATTTATCTCGTGAGTATTACATCAACGATGCAGGAAATCAAATTAACAACTTAGTTATTTCTGCAATTGTTCGTTATAAACAAGCGTTAGGTATGGATGCACAGATGCCAGAAGATGCGTATCACGGTGAAGATATCAAAATTCTTGGTCAAAAACTAAAAGATGAATTTGGAGATTCATTATTAGAAAGAGAAGACTTAAATGAGTTTATTCGTGAGTACGCAGTTGCATATGAAATGGAAAACATCAAAAAAGATCTTGGAGATTTTGGATTAGAGTACGACGTGTTCTTTAGTGAAAAATCATTATATGAAAAAGGTCTTGTAGATAAAGCATTAGAATCTTTAAGAGAACAAGGTTTTGTTTATGAAAAAGATGGTGCTTTATGGTTGGAAACAACAGCTTTAGGTACAGGTGATGATAAAGACCGTGTATTAATTAAAGCAGATGGTTCATTAACATATTTAACTAGTGACATAGCGTATCATAAAAATAAATTAGATCGTGGATTTGATTTGTTATTAGATGTTCTGGGTGCAGATCACCATGGTTATGTAGCGAGACTTAAAGCTAGTGTAGTAGCTATGGGGTATAAAGCAGATCAATTAGAAGCGTTAATTATGCAAATGGTACAACTACTTAATAATGGTGAAGTTGTGAAAATGAGTAAGAGAACTGGTAAGGCAATTACACTTCGTGATTTAATCGATGAAGTAGGAGCCGATGCTGCTCGTTACTTCTTAGTGATGAGAAGTGCAGATAGTCACCTAGACTTCGATTTTGCAGTAGCAAAAGAACAATCAAGTGATAACCCACTATACTATGTTCAATACGCGCATGCTAGAATTTGTTCAATCTTACGTCAAGCAGCAGAACAAGCTGAATACGATGTGAAAAATTGTGATTATGAATTGCTAACTGACGAGTACTCAGTAGACTTACTGAAAAACTTAGCATATTATCCAGAAATAGTTGCACAAGCAGCTAAAAACTATGAACCACACAGAATTTGTAATTATTTACAAAGTCTTGCAAGTTCTTTCCACAAATTCTATAATAATAATAAAGTAATAACTGAAAATAAAGAGCAAACTCAAAGTTATTTAGCATTAATTACAGCCGTTAAAATAACTTTAAGAAACGCTTTAGACTTAATCGGAGTATCTGCTCCAGAGAAAATGTAATAAATAAAAAAGAAGGGAATCTAATATAAATGGTAAAGTTAAAAGATTTAAGCACAGAAAAAATTAAGGAAATGTCACTAATAGATTTATGTTATGCATATATGGTAGAAGAAGGAATTGAAAAATTAAATATTTATGATTTCCTAGACTATATTAAACCATTAAGAAGTGTTGATGATGAAGAATTTACAGCACAAGCTGCGTACTTCTACACTGACTTAAACTTAGATGGAAGATTCGTTTGTGTAGAAGATGGAAGCTGGAAATTAAGAGATAGTTTATTTGTTGAAGACATTAAAAACTTTGTTGAACCAAGTGTTCAAAAATTTGAAATTGATGAAGAAGATGATATTGAAGAACTTGGAGATGAAGAACAAGAGGATATCCATGATGAAGTAGACGCTCTAATTGAGGAAGAAGATATGGAAGAAAGTGAAGATGTCTACGATTTTGATAACGATGGTATAGTATCTAAGTTCAACATTTCAACTGAAGACGAAGAGTTTTAATAAAAAGGCCGAGAGGCTTTTTTATTTTTGTGAGTCTTTTTGTTTGCATATTATTTGAATATGAAGTATACTTAAGAAAGTCAATAAAACATATAGTAAAAATTGTAATACAGGTTCTAAGTTTTTTAAGTGAATAACACAATGTCACATTTATTTTATTTATTATCTTTAATAGCAAGAATACGATTGATTATTGATAATAAAATATAAAATAAAAGGAGATTGTAACTTATGAAACAAGGTACAGTAAAATGGTTTAACGAGGAAAAAGGATTCGGATTTATCGAAGTAGCAGGAGAAAAAGATATCTTCGTTCACTTCTCAAGTATTAAAAAAGACGGATTTAAAACTTTAAAAGAAGGCGATAAAGTTGAATTTGAAGTTGAAGATGGTGCTCGTGGACCACAAGCAGCTAACGTAGTTGTTCTTTAATTAGAAATACGAGAAAGCTATAATTAGATTTTTATATCTAGTTATAGCTTTTTTTGTTATTTCTTATACAGGGATTTGCAGTTCTATAGTATTATTATAGGGAAAGATGAAAACGGATACGATAGTTATTGAAAAAATTTTCATTATATTTTATAATTAAATTGCAAGGTAAAAAATAAATGGAAATTAGGAGGAAAATCTCATGAAAGGGATAAATACCAATTTATTACACGGATATCCTGTAATAGATGATTATACTGGTGCCGCATCAATTCCTAAATATCAAGTTACTACATTTGATCAAAAAGAAGGGTATAAAGATTGTGGTAAATATTCGTATAGTCGCTTTGGAAATCCAACGATATTGGCGTTAGAAGCAGCTGTTGCTAATTTGCACAAAGCAAAATTTGGTTTTGCATTTGCTTCAGGAATGTCAGCAATTACAACTGTTTTAATGTTGTTGAATAGTGGGGAGCATATTATACTACCTAAAGATGTTTATGGAGGAACATTCCAATTTAGTTCAAAAATTTTGAAAAAATATGGAATAGAAGTTAGTTTTATTAATTATCAAAATTTAGAAGAATTAGAAGCTACTATTAAAGATAATACTGCAATGATATATATTGAAACACCTTCGAATCCTTTATTAAAGGTATCAGATATTAAGGCAATAGTAGAAATCGCTAAGAAACACAATATAAAAACTGTGGCGGATAATACTTTTATGACTGCTCTATATCAAAAACCGTTAGACTTAGGATGTGATATAGTAATAGAAAGCTTAACTAAGTTTGTTAACGGCCATAGTGATGTTACAGCGGGTTGTGCAGTTACTAATAATAAAGAAATAGCTGATGAGATCTGTTTATTACAAAAAAACTTCGGTGGTATTTTAGGGGTTGAAGATGCGTGGCTAATTTTACGTGGAATGAAAACTATGGGACTAAGAATGGAAAAATCAGTAGAGAATGCAAAAATTCTTACTAAGTTCTTAGAAACTCAAGATAAAATTAAAAAAGTATACTACCCTAATCTAACAAGTTGTAAATTTTATGATATTCATACGGAGCAGGCTAGTTCAGGGGGAGCTGTTTTCTCATTTGAATTTTTTGAACAAGCTGATTTAAAAACGTTTCTTAAAAAAATCAAAATTCCGATTTATGCTATTAGCTTAGGGGGAGTAGAATCTATAATTTCTCATCCTGCAACTATGTCTCATGCGTGTATGAGTGAAGAAGAAAGATTAGCTCAAGGAGTTACTCAAACTTTATTAAGATTTTCTTGTGGAGTAGAGGATGCTGAGGATTTAATTGAGGATTTAACTCAAGCATTAACTGATTAAAATAAAAAATATAATATATAAATAAAGGAGATTTATAAAATGAAAATTACAGAAGTTAATACACCAAAAGCACCAAAAGCTGTAGGACCATATGTTCAAGCAAATAAAGTAGGAAACCTTATTTTTTGTTCAGGACAACTAGGAATTAATCCTGAAACAGGAAAAATAGTTGATGGTGGAGTTATCGAGGAAGCAAAACAAGTTTTTAAAAATATTGAAGCAGTATTGGAAGAAGCTGGAAGTTCTATGAATCATGTGGTGAAATCATTAGTATTATTAAAAGATATTGCTGATTTTGCAGAAGTTAATAAAGTTTACGCAGAGCAATTTAACGATGTTCTTCCTGCTAGATCAGCATTTCAAGTAGCAGCACTACCATTAGGTGGTAATATAGAAATTGAAGTTATAGCTATAGAAAAATAAAGGCGTTTTGTAGAGATTTCGGAGAGTTTATTTCCATGCTCTGAATTAATGAGTAAATAAAAAATCAAGGATGGCGATTTGCTATCCTTGATTTTTTGCGTTATAACTTGCTATTGCAGCGTCTATTTCTTCATTTGTAAAATTAGAAATATCACCTTTCAATTCATTTTCTATAATACTTCTACTTGTTGCTCCCTCTTGAGTATAACGAATCGTATTGTAAGTTTCTGGAACTTGTTGACCGATTATTTGAGGGTGGTTTTTTGTATTAGGTATTGAAGATGTTTTTTTAGAATCTGTAGCAGTATGTTTTCCAGTACCGTTACCTTTGTTTTCTGAAGATTTCTCTTTTTTAGAATCTTCTTTATCGCCTAATTCTTTTTTTGTTTCTTCTTTTTTTGTAACGTTAGTTTTATGATCTTGTTCTAACTCTGAAGTCTCTGAGTTTAATAGTTTTTCTTTTAATGCATTATATTTAAAATCATATTTAGCTAAAATTGTTTTTACTTGATCTGCATAATTAGGTGAAGTAGAATCAAGTTCTAAAATTTCAATAAGAGCATTGTCATAATTATCTAATTGATCTTCTAAATATGAAATTCCTTTAGAAAAGATATGGCTTGTATCAAGTTTTTTAGCTTGCTTTAAATGATCATGAGCTGTTTCTAGGTTTGCATTGTTTAAAGCTTCATCAACTTTCACCAATTCAGTAGCTATATCAATATCGTTATCTATGTTTCTTAGAGTTTCTTTTGCTTTTTCAGTAGTTAATGTTTCAAGTCCTTTTAAACCTGAATTAAAATCATGTGAATCATTTATTAATGATATATATTTAGAATGTTCTTCTTTAAAATTTTTATTCCCTGAAGTAAGATAGTAGTATGTTCCACCTACTAGGAAAAAAATTGCTAATATAGGCATTAAAATAGAGATTATTTTTTTCATAAAGAGCTACGCTCCTTTCTTTAATGTCTTTAACTATAATTAATTGTATAATGTTAAGAAAAAAAAATCAAGTGAATAAAATAATAAGTAATTAAATTAAATACGTAAAATATCTACATACTAGTAAAAAATCGATATTATATAGTGAAAAAAATAGTAGCTATTAATGTTGAATTTTGTAGAAAAATAATTTAGTTAAAGTAGGTAGAAGTAACAAATTGAAATTAAAAATATAATATAAAAAATACAATAATTTCTTGACAAGGGTATAAGTTTGGTATAATATATTTAAAAGAACCGTGACAAAATATAGTAAAAAGAATTTTACTTTATGTTTTAATAGAAAGAGAGTTTAATCCCTAGGCTGAAAGATTAAATATTAATGATTAAAGTAAAGAACACTTTTTGTAAAATTTAATAAATAGAAAATAAGGTATCGGTATTCCGATATGAATTAGGGTGGCACCACGAAGTATGTTATCGTCCCATGTAGTTAAAGCTATATGGGGCGATTTTTAATTTATATTGGAATGTATTGGAAGATTAAAAATCGAAAGGAGAAAGAAATGGTAATTAGTATGCCAAGAGGGACTCAAGATATACTACCAGAAGAAAGTGTGAAATGGCAGTATATTGAAGGGAAACTAAGAGAGATTAGTAAAAACTTCTGTTATGAAGAAATAAGAACGCCTATGTTTGAATCAACAGAATTATTCAGTCGAGGTGTTGGGGATACAACAGATATAGTTCAAAAAGAAATGTATACTTTTATGGACAAAGGAAATAGATCTTTAACGTTAAGACCAGAAGGGACAGCTGGAACAGTTCGTTCATATATTGAAAATAAACTTTTCGCAAAAACAATTCAACCACAAAAATTATATTATGTTGGACCGATGTTTAGATATGAAAGAAAACAAAAAGGACGTTATCGTCAATTTGTTCAATATGGTGTAGAGGTAATTGGTGAGGAAAGTCCTAAAATTGATGCGGAAGTTATCAGCTTAGCTTATAACATTTATAGAATGTTTGGTATAGAAAATATTAAGGTAAGTATTAACTCTTTAGGGAATCCTGAAGAAAGACAAGCTTATAATGAAGCATTAGTTAAACATTTTGAACCGAGAATAAATGAATTTTGTGAAGATTGTAATAATCGTCTTTACAAAAATCCTATGAGAATATTGGATTGTAAAGTTGATGCAGGTCACGAACTTATTAAATCGGCTCCGAAGTTATTAGATTATTTAGGTGAAGAATCTAAACAATACTTTGCAGAAGTACTTAAACATTTAGAGGCTTTAGGGGTAAAATACGAAATTGATCATAATTTAGTTCGTGGATTAGATTATTATACTCATACTGCATTCGAAATTATGATTGATAATCCTGAAGTGGAATTGAAAACACTTTGTGGTGGAGGACGCTATAATGGTTTAATTAAACTATTAGATGGTCCTGAAGATAAAAAAGGTATTGGTTTTGCTTTAAGTATAGAAAGATTACTATTAGCTTTAGAAAGTGAAAATATTGAATTACCTATAGATGATACAATAGATGTTTTTGTGGTAGCTATGGGTGAAGATGCTTCTAATGCTGGAGTCAAACTTACTAATGATTTAAGATTTGCTGGGTACAGTGTACAAAATGATTATTTTGATAAGAAAATGAAAGCACAAATGAAAATTGCAGATAGATATAATGCAAAATATTCTATAATAATTGGACAAAGTGAGCTTGAAAGTGGAGCACTTGTTGTTAAGGATATGAAATCATTTGAACAAGAAACAATTAAGTTAGAAAATATAGTTGATTATTTACAAGAGAAATTGAGAGGAGAAAAATAATGAGCGCATACGGTAGAACAGAATATGCTGGTCGTATAGATGAAAAATATGTAGGAAAGAAAGTAACGTTAAAAGGTTGGGTTAGTAAACGTCGTGACCTTGGTAACTTAATCTTTATCGATGTAAGAGATAGAATGGGTGTAGTTCAATGTGTATTTTCAGGAGAAAAAAATGCTGAATTACACGAATTAGCAGGAACTTTAAGAAACGAATTCGTAGTTTCTATTGAAGGAGAAGTAGTATTAAGAAATGAATCTACTGTAAACGAGAAAATTGCATCAGGTAAAGTAGAAGTTATCGCTGATAAATTAGAAATTTTATCAAAAGCAAAAACATTACCATTCGTATTAGACGATGCAAGTTTATCAAGTGAAGAATTACGTCTGAAATATCGTTACCTTGACTTAAGAAGAACAGAACTTGCAGAAGTATTACACTTACGTTCAAAAATTACTAAAGCAACAAGAGATTACTTAGACAACAACATGTTTGTTGATGTTGAAACACCAATTTTAACTAAGTCTACTCCAGAAGGAGCACGTGACTACTTAGTACCAAGTAGGGTTCACCCAGGTGAATTCTATGCTTTACCACAATCACCACAATTATTTAAGCAATTATTAATGGTTGCAGGATTTGACAGATACTATCAAGTAGCTCGTTGTTTCCGTGATGAAGACTTACGCGCAGACAGACAACCAGACTTTACACAAATTGATATGGAAATGAGCTTTATGTCACAAGAAGAAATTCTTACTATGATAGAAGGTTTAATTGCCCATGTAATGAAAGAAGTAAAAGGAATTGATGTAGTATTACCATTCCCAAGACTTGATTATGAAGAAGCGATGGAAAGATTTGGTAGTGATAAACCAGATACTCGTTTCGGAATGGAATTAAAAGATGTTAGTGATCTTGTTAAAAACTTAGACTTCAAAGTGTTCTCTAATGCAGTAGAACAAGGTGGAGCAGTAAAATGTATCGTAGCTAAAGGATGTGCAGAGCAATATTCTCGTAAAGATATCGATGCCTTAGGAAAATATGTTGCAAACTATGGAGCCAAAGGATTAGCTTGGGTTAAAGTAACAGAAGAAGGATTAAATGGAGCAATTGCTAAATTCTTTACAGATGAGGTAGCTCAAGAATTAGTAGCTCGTGTAGATGCAGAAGTTGGAGATATTATCTTATTTGCTGCGGACAGTAAGAAAGTATGTTACGCATCATTAGGGGCACTACGTCAAAAATTAGCAGCTGATTTAGATCTAATTGATAAAGATAAATACAATTATCTATGGGTAGTAAATTGGCCTTTATTAGAGTATGATGAAGAAAAAGGACGTTATAGTGCAGCTCACCACCCATTCACAATGCCGAAAGTAGAAGATGTAGAACTATTAGAAACTGCACCGGAAAAAGCATATGCACAAGCATATGATATAGTACTTAATGGATATGAGTTAGGTGGAGGAAGTATCCGTATCTATGATAAAGAAGTGCAATCATCAATGTTTAAAGCATTAGGATTTACTCAAGAACAAGCTCAAGAACAATTTGGATTCTTATTAGACGCATTTGAATATGGGGTACCACCACACGGAGGATGTGCATTAGGATTAGATAGATTTGTTATGCTATTAGCTGGACGTGATAACTTACGTGATACAATTGCGTTCCCTAAAACAGCGAATGCAGCTGATCCAATGACTCAAGCACCATCACCAGTAGATTTAGAACAACTACTTGAGTTAAATATTTCTTTATTAAGAAAATAAGATAAATAGTACTGAATAATTAAACTGAGGAAGAAAGATATTTTTCCTCAGTTTTTTTAAAAAATATATTGACATAACAAATAAGTGATGCTAGAATAGTAAAAGTCTTCAAAGAAAGAAGACGAACAATCAAATATTTCTATAAATCAAATGTTAAGAAATTATAAAAAAGTTCTTGACAAAATATAAAAGAAATGATAGACTTATAAAAGTCTTGAAGAAAGACTACATCAATCATTACAACGAAGTAAACGGTTGAAAAGTTTTTAAAAAATATAAAAAAACTTCTTGACAAACATTCGAAGAAATGATAGAATGATAAAAGTCTTCTGATGAAGATGAAAAAAACATTTTTAAAAAAGTTTTAAAAATGACTTGACAAAAAATTTTAAAAATGTTAGAATATAAAAGTTGTTAATCACAACGATTTGAACATTGAAAACTAAACGAATTAAGTCAACGTTAATTCCAAAAAAGGACAGTTTTAAAAAGAAACTATAAAACTTTTTAATGAGCTAATCAAGC
>JAWHCX010000010.1:0-75044 GCA_032567735.1 Gemella haemolysans
ATAAGAGTAAATTCCTTTCTTGATTTGTCGTAATTTCATTATACAGGATTTACTCTTCTTTTTTTATATTTTGTCTCACATCAATTGTAACACTACAAATATGTATTAACAAAGTTTTCATTTCACTTGCATTATAAAAAAAAGTATGTTATTATATTAAACATATTTTAATTATAAAATATATGCGATGAGCCGATAAGTAGAAGTTCTTGCGTACCGTAGGATACAGAAAAGAAATCAGTGGTTGAGAGATTTCTCCTAGGCAGGACTTTGAAGTAGCCGGTGAGCATTTAGAGTGAAAGTAAGTAGCTTTAAACGTGGTTAGAGCGTTAATCTTATTAAGTGCTAATGTTATAATTAGAATAAAGGTGGTACCACGGAAACTTTCGTCCTTATGTAAGGATGGAGGTTATTTTTTTTTACCTAGAAAAAAATATCACCAATATAAAATTAGTAAAAGTAGAAATAATTAATAATAAAATAAAAATTTAGGAGGAACAGTCATGACTGAAATGTCTACAAAATATAATCCGACCGAAGTAGAAAATAATCGCTACAACTGGTGGTTGGAAAAAGAAGTTTTTAAAGCTGATAATAAAAGTAAAAAGAATCCATATACAATCGTAATTCCACCACCAAACGTAACTGGTAAATTACACATTGGGCATGCTTGGGATACAACTTTACAAGATATGTTAACACGTTACAAACGTCTTAAAGGATTTGATGTGCTTTATCTTCCAGGAATGGACCACGCTGGTATTTCTACACAAGCTAAAGTAGAAGCTAAAATGCGTGAAGAAGGATTAAGTCGTTATGATTTAGGTCGTGAAAAATTCTTAGAGCGTGCATGGGAATGGAAAGAAGAATATGCTGGATATATTCGTGCACAATGGGCTAAACTTGGATTAGGTTTAGACTATTCAAGAGAAAGATTTACATTAGATGAAGGATTAAACAAAGCAGTTACGAAAATTTTCGTAGATCACTACAACAATGGTACAATCTACCGTGGTGAGAAAATTATCAACTGGGACCCAGTTCAAAGAACTGCATTATCTAATATCGAAGTAATTCACAAAGACGTAGAAGGTGCATTCTATCACCTTAAATATTTCTTAGCTGATGGAAGTGGGGATTATCTAGAAGTAGCAACTACTCGTCCTGAAACTTTATTTGGAGATACTGCGGTTGCTGTTCACCCTGAAGATGAAAGATATCAAAAATATATTGGTAAAACAGTTCTTTTACCAGTAACAAACAAAGAAATTCCTGTTATTGCAGATGAATATGTAGAAAAAGATTTCGGAAGTGGAGTAGTTAAAATAACTCCTGCACACGATCCAAATGACTTTGAAGTAGGTGAACGTCATAACTTAGAACGCATCATCGTTATGGATGAAGGTGCTGTTATGAATGAACACGCTGATAAGTATAATGGTATGGATCGTTTCGAATGTCGTAAAGCTCTTATCGCTGATTTACAAGAAAGCGGAGTATGCTTCAAGATTGAAAAACACCTTCACTCAGTAGGACACTCTGAGCGTAGTGGTGCTGTTGTTGAACCATACCTTTCTAAACAATGGTTCGTTGACATGAAACCTCTTGCTGATAAAGTTTTAGAAAATCAAAAAGATGAAGATAGAAAAGTTAACTTCTATCCACCTCGTTTTGAAAATACGTTAAATACTTGGATGGAAAATATTCAAGACTGGTGTATTTCTCGTCAATTATGGTGGGGACACCGTATTCCAGCATGGTATCACAAAGAAACTGGTGAAGTTTATGTTGATGTAAATCCACCAAAAGATATTGAAAACTATGTTCAAGATGAAGACGTTCTTGATACTTGGTACTCTTCAGCATTATTCCCATTCTCAACATTAGGATGGCCAGACTTAGAAAGTGAAGATTTCAAACGTTACTATCCAAATAGCTGTCTAGTAACTGGATATGACATAATTTTCTTCTGGGTTGCTCGTATGGTATTCCAAGGATTAGAATTTACAGGTACTCGTCCATTTGAAGATTGTTTAATCCATGGTTTAGTACGTGATGAACAAGGTCGTAAGATGAGTAAATCACTTGGTAATGGTGTAGATCCAATGGAAGTAATCGAACAATACGGAGCTGATAGCTTACGTTACTTCTTAGCTACTAACTCAACACCAGGACAAGACTTACGTTACTCAACTGAGAAAATCGAAGCAAGTTGGAACTATATCAATAAAATTTGGAACGCTTCTCGTTTCGTAATTATGAACCTTGAAGGTTTCGAATACAGTGATATTGATTTAACTGGAGAAAAAACATTAGCTGATAAATATATCTTAACAAAACTTGCTAAAACTATTGAAGACTTCGAAAGATTATTCGAAAAATATGAGTTTGGTGAAGCAAGCCGTATTTTATACAACTTTGTATGGGAAGAATTCTGTTCATGGTATATTGAAATTGCTAAAATTTCATTAAATGGTGAAGATGAAGCTGCGAAGAAAACAACTAAATCTATTTTAGTATATGTAATTGATGCTTCTCTGAAAATGTTACATCCATTTATGCCGTTCGTAACTGAAGAAATTTGGCAACATATTCCTCACACAGGAGATAGTATTGTGACTAGTGAATTTGCTAAAGTTGAAGCAAGTCTAGTGTTTGAAAAAGAAACAGAAGATATGCAATTCATCCAAGATGTAATTACTGCAGTACGTAATATCCGTAGTGAAGTGAATGCTCCTATGTCTCGTGAGATTCCTATTAAAATTAAATACTCACAAGATAGCGTAAAAGAAGTACTATTAAGTGGTAGTGCGTATTTAGAGAAATTTGCTCGTCCTAGCGAACTTATTATCGAACGCGAAGTAGAAGCAAGTGAAACGGACATTAGCCGTATCTTACCAGGTGCTGAAATCTACGTTTCATTAAGTGATTTAATCGATGTGGACAAAGAAAAAGAACGTCTTGGAAAAGAATTAGAAAAATTACAACAAGAATTAGATCGAGTAAACAAAAAACTTTCTAATGAAAAATTTGTAGGTTCTGCTCCAGAAGCGGTTGTAGCTAAAGAAAAAGAAAAACAAGCAACATATCAAGAACAATATGATAGTGTCAAAGAAAGAATAGCTGCATTAGATAATTTAAAATAGTATAAAATAAAATAGAGAGTGATTCGAAAATCGTACAGATTTTATCGAATTGCTCTCTTTTTTAGGTGAATTTAAATGGATTATTAGTAAAAAAAAACTCTAGCTAGTTTTACCTAGCTTAGAGCTTTTTAATTATCTTTATTATTCTTTTTTCTCCAGATTAAGAATAAAATTACTGCAATTATAATGATTATACCAATGTATGCACCATAATTTTTAACTGCTTCTCCTGTATTAGGAAGAGTACTTAGTGATAATAAATTCATCTTAAATCCTCGTTATATTATTTTTCTTCTTTTTGTTCAGGAGTATTTTTTAGAACTTCAGTTTCAACGCGTTCTTTAACTGAATCTAGTGTTTCAGTTGATTTATTAGTGAAATCTTCAACTTTTTCTTGAACATTTGCTTCATTAACGTCTTTTTTAATATTTGATACTTGATCTTTAATTTTTTCGAAAGAAGAAAGAGCTTTTTCTTTGTAAGCTTCTACTGAAGGTTTGAATTCTTCAACAATTTTTTTTGCATCTCCTAAGTTTTCTTTAACTTCTGAAGTATATTCTTTTACGCTAGATACGTGTTCTTTAATGTCTGTTACATTACTAGATAATTCCTTTCCGTAATCAACAGCATCGTTGTATTTATTCTCTAAAGCATTTTTAGCTTTTTTAAGATTTTTTACTAGGTCGTTGTATAGGTAGATTGCCGCTTCTTCAACACCATTTTTCTTAGTGTAGCGAATCATACAACGTGTGTAACCATAGTAATCTTTAGACTTTTTCTTAACGTATTCAGTGTGTTCTTCAACTTTGTTTGGATTTTTTGAGTAATAGTTAGCAACGGCTATACCTGTACCGATTGCAAATAATTTTGATAATTTTGACATACAATTTTCACCTCGATATATTATTAAATTAATTATAACATATAAATATTTAAATTAAAATAAAATAGATATTGCGTAACTCTATTTTAATATATTGGTAATAAAGTAGGATAGAAATGTAGAATAAATATCATTTAAAATGAAATAATTATACACGATAAAATTATTATTACACATTAATTTGTAATAACTATTGAATTAATGTGTAATATATTGTATAATAAAAAATATAATACAAGAAGGAGGAACAATGAAACTTACTGAGAGACATAAAGCTATAATTGAGATAGTAAAGAATTATGAGCCGATTACAAGTGATGAGATAGCTGAGAAGTTATCTTTAGGGAAATCTACTTTAAGAAATGATTTGGCAGTGTTAGGAATGCTAGAAATCTTAGAAGCAAAACCTAATGTAGGATATTATTACAATTATAACTTTTCACCAGGAGAACAACGTGAAGAAATAAAAAATAAATTAGTTAAAGATGTTATGGGGATAGCAATAACGGCTAAAAGTACAGCGAATTTCTCAGATGTATTATCTAAATTATTTATATATGATGTAGGAACAATCTTTATTGTCGATGAAAACAATCACCTAGCAGGTGTAACATCTAGAAAAGATATGTTGAAATTATCAAGAAATGCTGACGGTCAAAATCTTCCAATAGTACTAGCGATGACACGTGTACCAAATGTAATATACATATATGAAGATGAATTAGTTAGTGATGCCTTAAGGAAGTTAATTTTACACGAGATTGACTGCTTACCTGTCGTAAGAGATGAGGATGGCGGCAAGGTGATCGTCGGAAAAATTTCAAAAACTACATTAATTAAATTATTATTGGAAATATTGGAGGGATAATATGTTAACTGTACATATAATTTCAGATTCAATAGGGAATACTGCGAAGGATGTTGTAGATGCAGCTTTAGTGCAGTTCTCTTATGGAAAAGGTGATTTTAAGGTATTGAAGAATTCAAATGTTTGTACGATAGAAAAAATAGATTGTATTATGTCGAATGTAAATGATGGGGATGTAATAGTTCAAACATTGGTGGATAGTGCCTTAGCTGAATACGTGAAGAAAAAAGGGTTAGAAAAAAATATAAAAGTTATAGATCTGTTAAGTGAAATGCTAAATACTTTTGAAGATAAACTTGGAATAAAATCTGAGGGGAATCCAGGTTTAAACAGAAAAATGGGAACTGAGTACTTCAAAAGAGTTGATGCATTGGAATTTGCTGTGAAGTATGATGATGGAAAGGATATTAATGGTCTTAAAGAGGCGGATATTGTTATTTTGGGGGTATCAAGAACGTCTAAAACACCATTAAGCTTATATCTAGCAAATAGAAACATTAAAGTTATGAATGTTCCTATTGTACAAGATTTAATACTACCAGAGCAATTATATGAAGTAAAAAGAAAGATTATTGGTTTAACAAATTCAGTAGAACAACTTAATAAGTTGAGGGAAGAAAGACTAAAAACTTTAGGAGTGGATGGAAATACTGATTATACAGATGAAATCCAAATATTTGAAGAATTAGAGTACGCGTTAGAAATTATGGGGAAAATTGGTTGTCCGATAATAGACGTTCAAAATAAAGCTATTGAGGAAACTGCAGAATTAATAATTGGGATAATGAGAGAACGCGGTTTAGAAATTTAATATTTAAGAAATAATTATATACTGTAACAAAATGTGATGGGGGAATTTTAAAATGACAAAAAAATATGTTTATAATTTCAGTGAAGGAAATAAAGAAATGCGATCTTTACTTGGGGGTAAAGGTGCGAATCTTGCAGAAATGAAGGGATTAGGGATTAATGTACCACCTGGTTTTACTATTACTACAGAAAGTTGTAATAGTTATTATGAAAATGGGGAACGAATTAAACCTGAGATTTTAAAACAAATTAATGAACAATTAGAAATATTGGAAAAAAATATAGGTAAAGAGTTGGGAAGTATAGAAAATCCGTTATTAGTATCTGTAAGAAGTGGTGCTGTATTTTCAATGCCTGGAATGATGGATACAATTTTAAATTTAGGATTGAATGATGAAACAACTATTGCCTTAGCTAAGAAAAATAATAATTATCGTTTTGCTTATGATAGTTATAGAAGATTTATTCAAATGTTCTCTGATGTAGTAATGGATGTAGAGAAATATAAATTTGAAGAAGTTTTAACACGAGTTAAAAATGAAAATGGCTATGAACAAGATAGTGATATGAATGAAAAAGATTTATTTAAAGTTGTTGAGGAATTCAAAGAAATCTACAAAAAAGAAGTAGGTCGTGAATTCCCGATGAGTGTGAAAGAACAACTTATGCTAGCTATTGAAGCGGTATTTAAATCTTGGAATAATAATCGTGCTAAAGTATATAGAAGACTTCATAATATTAGTGATAAATTAGGGACTGCTGTAAACATTCAAGCCATGGTCTTCGGGAATATGGGAGATAATTGTGGTACTGGAGTATCGTTTAGTAGAAACCCTGTAACTGGTGAAGATGAATTATTCGGAGAATATCTAATTAATGCACAGGGAGAAGATGTAGTTGCAGGAATTAGAACACCGAAAAATATTAGTGTACTTGCTGAAGATCTGCCACATTTATATAAAGAGTTTGTGGAGATTTCTAAGAAGTTAGAAGGACACTACAAAGATATGCAAGATATTGAGTTTACTATTGAAGACGGTAAGCTATATATTCTTCAAACTAGAAATGCTAAGAGAACACCAAATGCTGTTGTTGAAGTTGCAGTTTCGTTAGTAGAAGAAGGTGTTATTAGTAAGGAAGAGGCTATTTTAAGAGTAGGTACAGAAGAAATTAACAAACTTCTTCATTCTACATTTGAAGAAAAATCATTGAAACAAGCACAACAATTAACTCAAGGATTAGCGGCTTCACCAGGAGCGGCAGTGGGAGCAATCTATTTTACTGCACATGAAGCGGTTGAAGCGGCTAAAACAAAACCGGTTGTATTAGTAAGAGAAGAAACATCACCTGAAGATATTGAAGGAATGGTTAGCTCAGAAGCCATTGTAACTCTACGTGGAGGTATGACATCACATGCTGCGGTAGTAGCACGTGGAATGGGTAAATGCTGTGTATGTGGTTGTCAAAACATGATTATTAATTATGATGAAAAAACTTTGAAAATTGCTGGAATTACATTAAAAGAAGGAGATGTAATCTCTGTTGATGGAAGTAGTGGTAAGGTTTATCTAGGTGAAGTTGATAAAATAGATGCTAGATTCAGCGATAGATTCAATAAGCTTTTAGGATGGGCAGATGAAATTAGAAGTCTAAAAGTATTAGCAAATGCTGATAATGAAGTCGATGCAAAAGTTGCTTTTGAGTTTGGAGCTGAAGGAATTGGATTATGTAGAACAGAACATATGTTCTTTGAAGAAGATAGAATTAGTTTAGTTAGAAAAATGATACTAGCATCAGATACAAATGAAAGAATTAGATTCTTAGATAGATTACAACCAATTCAAAGTGATGATTTCTATAAAATTTTTAAAGAAGCGAAAGGTAAATCTGTTAACATAAGATTATTAGATCCACCACTTCACGAATTCTTACCAAAAGATGAAAAAACTGTAAAAGTTATTGCCGAGGAAATAGGTGTAAGTGTTAGTCAATTAGAAGCTAAAATTGCAAGTATTGCCGAGTTCAACCCTATGATGGGACACCGTGGTTGCCGTCTAGGAATAACTTATCCAGAAATTTATTTAATGCAAGCAAAAGCGATCAGTTCAGCAGCGATTCGAGCACGTAAAGAAGGAATTGAAGTTAATGTAGAAATTATGATTCCGTTAGTAGGTTTAGAAAAAGAACTTGCAGTTCTACGTGAGCAAATAGTTGAATTAGTTGAAAAAGAAATACAGTTATACAATGCGGACTTTAATTATAAAGTAGGAACTATGATTGAAATACCAAGAGCTTGTGTAGTAGCTGATAAGATTGCTGAACATGCTGATTTCTTCAGTTTTGGAACAAATGACTTAACACAATTAACATTTGGTTATTCAAGAGATGACGCTGAGAAATTTATCGATATCTATAAGAAAAAAAATATTTTAGAGTCAGATCCATTTGTTCATTTAGATGAGAGTGGAGTTCTAGAGTTAATGAAGATTGCTGTTAATAAAGCAAAAGCTGTAAAACCTAATATTAAACTAGGAATTTGTGGTGAACATGGGGGAGATGAAAAATCAATTCTACTTTGTTCGAAAATTGGTTTAGGTTATGTTTCTTGCTCACCATATCGAGTTATTATCGCAAGAATTGCAGCCGCTAAAGCAGCTATTAGCGATATAGAAGTAGCGTTAACTAAGTAAAAACATTATAAAGAAATAAAGTTATCAAGTAATTTAATTAATAAGATATTGATAATAATAAAATTGATATAAAATAAGGGTGATTCTCAATGAATTACCCTTTTTTGAATTATGTTTAGTAATATTAATTTTTAAAAAATTTAAATTAAGTATTAATTAACTGAACTATAATTATAAAATCTTTGTAAATATTACAATATTGTTAAATAATAATTAATATTATGCAAAGTAAATTGATTTTTTTTTCAATATACATTAAAATTAATGTAGTATATTGTATCATTTTATATTAGAAAAATGAGTTCAAATCAAAAAAAGAAAGTTTAAATATCGAAAAAAAGAGAGGATATACTATGGCAGAAAATAATAATAGTCGGTTATCGAGAAGAGACAGACACTCTCAAGCAAGAAAGAGTGTTATGCCAGGTGGATATATATCTAGAGGAAATAATAATCCAACGAATAATGGACAACAAAGAAGGCCATTAACAAATGAAGAAATAATGAGAAGAAATGCACAAAATACAGGTTCTTCTAATCAACAGCAAAGGCCTCAAAATCTAAATCAAAGACAAGGAGTGCCTCCAGTGAGACCGAGAAATAGTCAACAATCAGCAAGAACTGGTAGTCCAGGAGGACCAAGGCGTCCATTAGGACCAAATAGAATTAGTAATCCTAATTCTAAGAAAAATAACAAGACGTTATGGATGAAAATTTTAAGATATGGGTTGTATGTGGCAAGTGTTGCTATCATATCTTTATTCTTACTATGTGTATTTTGGATTTATCAAGCACCTGCATTTGACTCTAAGATACTAGATAATAACTCAAGAACAATAGTTTATGATGTTAATAATAATGAAGTAGCAAAATTAGGGAATCAAATTGGTGAAAATTTAAATACATCAGATATTCCAACGAAAATGCAAGATGCAATTTTAGCTACAGAGGATAATCGATTCTTTGAACATGGAGCAGTTGACTTCAGACGTTTAGTAGGAGCGGTATTTTCAAACCTTACAAGTGGTTTTGGATCACAAGGTGCATCTACAATTTCTCAACAATTAATCAAAAGAACATTTTTAGATGATAATAAGAGCATGAAACGTAAAGTTCAGGAAGCGTATTTAGCTTATAAACTTGAACAAAATTACGATAAAGAATCTATTTTCACAATGTATGTGAATAGAATTTATTATTCAGATGGAGTGTATGGATTAAAAACTGCAGCTAAGTACTACTATGGAAAAGAATTAAATCAATTAACACTTCCGCAGATGGCGCTTTTAGCAGGAATACCTCAACACCCTAATACATATAATCCTTATGATAATCCTGAAGCAGCTAAAGCTCGTCGTGATACGGTATTATATTTAATGCAATATCATGGAAAAATCTCAGAAGCAGAATCAACTGCCGCTCAAAAAACTAATGTGTTAGAAGGACTAATAGAGCGTGATGAAAGTGAACGTGTGCTATTATCTAGTGAATTTGATTCGAAATATACTTCATATATGAATCAAATTGTAAATGAATTAAAAAACAGTAAAGAATATAAGGATTATGAAGGAGATGTATTAAACTTAGGTCTTAAAATCTATACTAACTTCGATTCTAAAATTCAAGATACTTTAACAGAGAGTGTAAATGCAAACTATGCTGGAATAAAACAAGCTAGTAATGTAGCTATGGTTGTACTGAATAACGAAAATAGTGGGATAGCCGCTCTTTATGGAGGAAAAAAACAAACGTTCCATGGATTTAATATTGCAACGCAAGCTAAGTTACAACCTGGGTCATCAATTAAACCAATACTTGCTTATGGACCTGCTGTAGAGTATCTAAATTGGGGATCTGATCATACGGTTAATGACTCTAAACTTCAAGGTTCACAAATTCAAAACTGGGATAGACAATTCCACGGTAATATTACTATAAATAATGCCTTAGTTTGGTCATATAATATTCCAGCCATTAAAACATACCAAGAAGTTGGATTCAATAGAGTAAAACAATATGCAGCTAATGTTGGTATGGAAATTACAGATGATTCTATTACTACTCCAATTGGAGGTAGTGGAGATGGATTCTCACCATTACAAATGGCAGGAGCATATGTTCCATTTAGTAACGGTGGATATTATGCAACTCCAAAAGCTATAAAAAAAGTTTATGATAGCGAAGGTTCTGAAGTTAAGAGCTTTAGTAAAGATGATAGAAAACGTGTTATTAAAGAATCTACTGCATATATTATGACTTCAATGCTTAGAAATGTAGTAAATGGTACAGCTTCATTTGCTCGTATTAGTGGAGCAGATATGGCAGTAAAAACAGGAACAACTACATTTGGAGAAGGAGAAGCTCAAAAGTATAATTTTGATATAGATAATTATTCTAAAGATTCTTGGACAATTGGATATACTAGTAATTACACGATGGCTGTATGGCAAGGATTTGATGCAATTGATGGGCCGACGAAGTATATGACTCAAGACGATACACAGAAAACACAAGCGTTATATCGAATAAATATGCAAAATATAGTGCGTATCCATCCACCTAAAGGATTTAAAGTTCCAGAAAATGTAGGATCTATTAATGGAGGAGTTAAGGTTATTTCTGATAATGAGCGTCGAGAACTTGAAGAGCAAAATAGACGTAATCAAGAAGAAAAAGAGAAAGATAGAAATAACAATAATAATAACGATAATAACAGCAATGAAAATAATAATCGTAACGGAAATAATTCTGAAGATAATAATGGTAATACATCAAATCAAAACGGCCAACAGAACGGAAATAATAATAGTTCCCAATCACGAGGTGGGAATTCTAATGTAGTTCAACCTAGTGCAAGAAATACTGGAAATAATACTACTAGAGGTAATGGGTAATTAGTGATAAACCTACTGTAAGAGAAATCTAAACAGTAGGTTTATTTTTTATAATTTTAAAATACTACACAAATAAATAGAAATGGTGTACAATATAGGAATGGAGCAGTTTATTTCTTTGTTAAACTGAATTTATCATTCCATAAAACTTACATAATATTATAAAGATGGATGTGAAGCTATGAAGAAAAAATTAGTTATTATAACAGGAATAAGTGGAGCAGGGAAAAATACAGCATTAGAAGTTTTTGAAAATCAGGGATATTTTTGTACAGATAATTTGCCTGGATTGGTTGTAGAGGATTTTTTAAGAATAATTGAAGAAAAAGACATTGATAAAATCGCTATAAGTATTGATATAAGAAGTAAAGTCTTATTTGTTGATTTAAAAGAGGTATTAAAAAAAATACAACAAAATGAATATTTTGATGTTCGTATAATATTTTTAGATAGTGAAGACCAAGTATTGGTAAATAGATATAAAGAGACTAGAAAAAATCATCCATTATCTAGTGAGTTCAGTTTACTTGAGGGAATTGCTCAAGAAAGAAAAGATATGGATACTATTAAAGGTATAGCGAATTATATTTATGATACTACAAATACAACAATTAAAGATCTTAAGAAAAAAATATTAGAGGATTTTGGAATTGAAAAGAAAGATAGTTATCATATTACTATCTCTAGTTTCGGATATAAATATGGTGTGCCAATTGATGCAGATAACATAGTAGATGTTCGTTTTTTAAGGAATCCATTTTATATAAATGAACTACGAGAAAAAACAGGTCAAGATAAAGAAGTCTATGATTATGTTTTTGAAGATGAAGTGACTAAAGAATTTTATGATAGATATCTAGAATTAATGACTTATATGATTGACAAGTACCAATATGAAGGAAGAGATAAAGTCGCAATAGCTGTAGGATGTACCGGAGGAAAACATAGATCGGTTAGTGTAGCAAGAAGGTTACATGAGGATATATCAAAGTTAGGTTATAGAGTACATCTAGAACATCGCGATATTAATAAGGGTAGGTAGTAAAATGAGAACTAAAGTAAAAGTAGTTACTATTGGTGGAGGAACAGGTTTATCAGTTCTTTTAAGAGGTTTGAAAAAATATCCACTTGACATAACGGCAGTAGTAACAGTAGCAGATGATGGTGGAAGTTCTGGGAAAATACGTAGTGATATGAATATTCCTTCACCAGGAGATATTAGAAATGTTATTGCAGCTTTGTCAGATGTAGAACCATACTTAGAAAGGATGTTTCAGTATCGTTTTGATAGTGGAGAAATAAAAGGTCACCCAGTTGGTAATTTAATGATAGCTGCCATGACAGATATTCATGGTGATTTTTCTACTGCGGTTAAGGTTATGAGTAGAATCTTAAATGTCCGTGGAACAGTATTGCCAACAACTAATGATATAGCAACGTTAAATGCTGTTCTTTCAACAGGAGAGATTATACGAGGAGAATCTTCGATAACAGGAGCTGGCGGAGAGATTGATCATGTTTATATTACACCTTCTAGGGTAAAACCTAATGAAGATGTGTTAAAAGCTATAGAACAGGCAGATTATATAATAATGGGACCAGGTAGTTTATATACTTCAATTATTCCAAATTTAGTGATTTCTCAAGTTTCGGAGAAAATTAGAGAAAGTAAAGCTAAAAAAATATATGTATGTAATGTTATGACTCAACATGGTGAAACTGACAATTACACTGTATCTGATCATATTATAGCGATAAACAAACATGTGGAAGAGAATATTTTTGATTTAGTAATTGCAAATTCTCGTGAATTTGATGATAGTATTTTATCGAAATATCACAAAGAAAAACAAGAACCGGTCAAAATCGATCAAGATAAAATAGAAGAACTTGGAATAAAATTGATAAAAAATAATGATGTAGGAATCGTTGATAATAGTACGATTAGGCATAACGCAGAAAAAGTTTCTGAATTAATTTACGATTATATTATAGACGACAAGCCAACAATGATTTATAATAAAAGATGAAAATAAAAAAAGGAGAACAAAAATGCACTTAAATTTTGATTATTCGAAAGCGCTAAACTTCTTTAACGAACAAGAAGTAAAAAATATGGAAGGTTATGTGAAAGTTGCACATGATCAATTACACAATAAAACTGGAATAGGAAATGACTTCCTAGGATGGTTAGAATTACCAACTAACTATGATAAAGAAGAGTTTGCTAGAATTAAAGAAGCTAGTAAAAAAATCCAAAGCAATTCTGATGTACTAGTAGTTATCGGTATTGGAGGATCATACCTTGGAGCTCGTGCTGCAATTGAAATGCTAAACGACAGCTTCTACAATTTCTATGAGGAAGGAAGAAAAACTCCAAAAATTTTCTTCGTTGGTCACACAATTTCATCAACTTATACTCAAGAATTAGTAAATTACTTAAAAACTACAGGTAAAGACTTCTCTGTAAATGTAATTTCTAAATCTGGAACTACTACAGAGCCTGCTATTGCATTCCGTATTTTCAAAGAATTACTTGAAGAAAAATATGGTAAAGAAGGAGCTAAAGAAAGAATCTACGCTACTACTGACAGAGCTCGTGGAGCGTTAAAATCATTAGCTGATGATGAAGGATACGAAACATTTGTAGTACCTGATGATGTAGGTGGACGTTTCACAGTTCTAACTGCAGTAGGATTACTTCCAATTGCTGTAAGTGGAGTTGATATCGATAAAATGATGGCTGGTGCTAAATTAGCTCAAGACGAACTTTCTACACCAGACTTAAGCAAAAATATTGCTTACCAATATGCTGTAATGCGTAATATTTTACAACAAAAAGGAAAATTAATTGAAATTCTTGTTTCTTACGAACCATCAATGGTTTACTTCAATGAATGGTGGAAACAACTTTACGGTGAGTCTGAAGGTAAAGATGGAAAAGCTTTATATCCATCAAGTGTTTGCTTCTCAACTGATCTTCACTCTATGGGACAATATGTTCAAGAAGGACGTCGTGTTCTATTAGAGACTATCTTAAAAGTTAAATCTCCAAATAAAGATATCGAGCTTAAAACAGCTGAAAATGATCTTGATGGATTAAACTACTTAGCTGGAAAAACTATGGACTTTGTAAATACTAAAGCATTTGAAGGAACTCTTCTTGCACACACAGATGGTGGAGTACCTAACTTTGTAGTAGAACTTCCTGATATGAGTGAGTTTACATTCGGATACTTAGTATACTTCTTCGAAAAAGCTGTAGGTATTTCTGGATATATGCAAGGATTAAATCCATTTGACCAACCAGGAGTAGAAGCGTATAAGAAAAATATGTTTGCACTTCTTGGAAAACCAGGATTTGAAGAATTAAAAGCAGAATTAGAAGAAAGATTAAAATAATCTTGAATAAGTTAAAAACTGATAGAGGAATAATTTTCCTTTATCAGTTTTTTTATATTTAAATGGAAGTAGTAAGTAAATTCTTATATTTTTCTTTTTCCTGTTTTAAGTGTAGCTTGCGACACCTCCATATCTTTTGTTATCTCAAAAGGATATTCCGGTTAAAAAATAAGCCTGTAGTCTTATTTTTTCGCAGTAAAACACAAGCGTGTTTTACTTCAGCTACTACAAAACAGTAAGAAAAATATAGAATATAATTATTAAATATAATGATTAAATCTTAATTATTATTATTAATTTTACTCAAATATTTTGTAATGGTGAAAATGGAACTTAACAAAGTTCCATCGGTGAAATTAGGACTACAGGCCTAATTTCAAGGTGTAATATCCACTTTAATTGTCTAAACGACAATTAAAGTTAGATGAAACCGTCCGCCACCATACTAAAAATATTTGAAAAGTAAAATTAACAGCAAATAAAAAAACGACTCTATAAATTCGATTGTTATAAAATCGTAATTTATGAATCGTGTTTATCTTTTTGCCATTGTTACAAATGTGAATTTGTCGGGTCTATAGCTAAGTATACCGTATTGTAGTATGTTACCATTTGATAAATATGTAATACTCTCGACAACTGCGACCATATCATATTCACCAAGGTCCATATGTTGTCTTTCTTCGTCTGTAGCATATCTAAATGATATTTGACGTCGTGAGTGTGTAATATTTAACCCTAATTCTTTTTCTAAATATTTATAAATAGAAGACTCGGCTATTTCTTTGTTGATGAATGGAACAAGATTACGATCAAAATATGATACTTCATACTCCAGTCGTTCACCGTTTATCATTCTACTACGGCTAACTCTGTAAAAGTCGTTATTTTCATCAGCTCCAAAAATATCCATTATTTTCTTATCTCCTTGAATAATATATAAAGATTCAAGGGTAGTTTTAATTTCGTATTTTCCGTCGATGTTTAATTCAGAAGAAGTTTTAATATTTCCTAAATAGTTATTTTTTATTCTTCCGTGTCCAAGAATTAAAGAATTTTTACCTTTAATTTTTTGGATATAACCATTAATTTCTAATAAAGACAAAGCTTTTCTAATAGTATCTTTTGAATAACCGTATTCTTTTACTAACTCATTTTCACTTGGTAGTTCTGTATTACGCTTATAAAAACGAGTATCTATTTTTTCCTTG
Organism: Gemella haemolysans; assembly: GCA_032567735.1. Lineage (GTDB taxonomy): Bacteria > Bacillota > Bacilli > Staphylococcales > Gemellaceae > Gemella > Gemella haemolysans_E. The sequence goes on from JAWHCX010000010.1 coordinate 15,905, forward strand.
AGATCATTATAGACCTGTTTATATTTACTCATATATTATTTACCTTTACTGTTCTCCTTTTTTAAAATTACCTACTTAATTATAAATGTAGTTGATAAGAAAAGCAAGGATTAAGTACATCTTACATACATATTGTAACATTTACGTATATGTTGACGAAAAAAAATAAAAGAATTACATAAATGTTATTGACAAAGTGAAAGTGTTTTATTATAATAATTATTGTTAAGTTATAAAAACTTATTTTGTAAATACAAGTTATAAATATAACGGAGGAAAAAAGAATGACAAAACGTTCAAGTGGTGTTTTGATGCATATTACATCATTACCAGGAGAGTTTGGTATTGGAACTTTTGGTAAAAGTGCTTATGATTTCGTTGATTTCTTAGAAGAAACAAAGCAAACATATTGGCAAATTTTACCATTAACAACTACAAGTTATGGAGATTCACCTTATCAAAGTTTCTCAGCTGTAGCAGGGAATTTAAACCTAATCGATTTTTCTTTATTAAAAGAAGAAGGATTACTTGAAGAAAGTGATTATTCAAATGTTAACTTTGGAGATAATCCTGAAAAAGTTGATTATGCTTTATTATTTGAAGCAAGAAGACCTATATTAGAAAAGGCTGTTGCTAACACAACAAAAAATAGTGAAGTATTAGCAGAAATCGAAAAATTCGAAGCTGAGAATTCTAGCTGGTTAGCTGACTATGCTGAATATATGGCTATAAAAGAAAGTTTCGGATATCAAAGTTTCATTCATTGGGATGAAGATATTAAAAATGGTGAAGAAGCTGCGCGTGAAAAATATCGTACAGAACTTCAAGATAGCATTAGATACTATACAGTAACACAATATTTCTTCTTTAAACAATGGTTAGCATTAAAAGAATATGCGAATGAAAAAGGAATTAAAATCATTGGAGATATGCCAATATATGTAAGTGCTGATAGTGTTGAAATGTGGACAATGCCAGAATTATTTAAAGTTGATGAAAATAATGAACCACTTTATGTAGCTGGATGTCCTGCAGATGATTTCAGTCCTACTGGACAACTTTGGGGTAATCCAATCTATGATTGGGCAAAACATAAAGAACAAGGATTCTCATGGTGGATTTATCGAGTACAAGAAAGTTTCAAAATCTATGATGTACTTCGTATAGACCATTTCAAAGGATTCTCTGATTTCTGGCAAATTGATAGAGATGCTGAAAATGCAGTTAATGGTACTTGGGAAGCTGGTCCTGGTATTGAATTGTTCCAAAAAATTAAAGAACAATTAGGTGATTTACCAATCATCGCAGAAAACTTAGGATTTATTGATGAAAAAGCAGAAAAATTATTAGATGATTCTGGATATCCAGGTATGAAGATTCTTCAATTTGCTTTCCCAGGAGAAGATAATTTAGATCGCCCACATCATTATACACAAAATAGTGTAGCTTACACTGGAACACACGATAATGATGTAGTTAATGGATGGTATGAAAAATTAAGTGAATCAGAAAAAGAATTAGTTTCTGAATACTTAAATCGTCGTATTGAAGAAACAATTACTGAAGCAATGATTAGAGGTATTTACTCTTCAGTAAGTGATTATGCAATCGTAACAATGCAAGATTTATTAGATAAAGATGCAACAAGCAGAATGAACGTTCCATCAACAGTTGGAGGAAACTGGGAGTGGAGAATGCTAGCAGAAGATCTAACAGAAGAAAGAAAAGAATTTTTAGAAAATATTACAGTAAGATATTCAAGAGAGAGGGTATAAAATGTCATTTAGTAAATATGTATTAGATAATACTAATAAAGAACTAAGCACTTTAGATAACAAAGAAATTTACAAACAACTATTAAACTATGTTAAAGAAGAAGCTGATAAAAAAGCTCAAAATGATGATAAGAAAAAAGTTTACTACATTTCAGCAGAATTTTTAATCGGTAAACTATTATCAAACAACCTAATTAACTTAGGAATCTATGAAGAAATCGAACAAGAATTAAAAGCTGCTAACAAACGTCTTAGTGATGTAGAAGAAGCTGAATTAGAACCTTCATTAGGAAATGGTGGTCTTGGTCGTTTAGCATCTTGTTTTATCGATTCAATTTCTTCATTAGGAATTAATGGTGATGGAGTTGGATTAAACTATCATTGCGGATTATTCAGACAAGTATTTGTTAAAAATGAACAACATGCAGAACCAAACTTCTGGATTGAAGATTCTTCATGGTTAAGAGATACTGATGTTAAATATACAGTACCTTTTAAAAACTTCAACTTAACATCAACACTTAAAAGAATTGATGTATTAGGATACAAAAAAGATACTAAAAACTATCTAAACCTATTCGATATTGATTCAATCGACAGTAGCATTATTGAAGATGGAATTTCTTTCGATAAAACTGAAATTGAGAAAAACTTAACATTATTCTTATATCCAGATGATAGTGATAAAAATGGTGAATTACTACGTATTTATCAACAATACTTCATGGTATCAAATGCTGCACAACTAATTTTAGATGAAGCAATTGCTAAAGGAAGTAATGTACATGACTTATACGAATATGCATATGTTCAAATTAACGATACTCACCCAAGTATGGTAATTCCTGAATTAATTCGTTTACTAACTGAAAAACACGGAATTGAATTTGAAGAAGCATACACAATCGTTCAAAAAATGACTGGTTACACAAACCACACTATCTTAGCTGAGGCATTAGAAAAATGGCCATTAGCATACTTAGAAGAAGTAGTGCCACACTTAGTAACAATCATCAAACAATTAGATGCTGTTATTAGAGAAAAATATGAAGGTGAAGATATTCAAATCATCGATAAAGATGATAGAGTGCACATGGCAAACATGGATATTCACTTCTCTAACAGTGTAAACGGGGTTGCTTACCTACACACTGAAATTCTTAAAAACTCTGAGTTAAAACACTTCTATGAATTATACCCAGAGAAATTCAATAACAAAACTAATGGTATTACATTCAGACGTTGGTTAGAATTCTCTAACAGACCATTAGCAGCTTACTTAAAAGAACTAATTGGTGATGAATACTTAACTGATGCAACTAAATTAGAAAAATTACTAGCATTTGTTGATAGTAAAGAAGTAGCAGCTAAATTAGAAGAAATCAAACACGAGAACAAACTTGTTCTTAAAGAATACCTAAAAGAAACTCAAGGAATTGAACTTGATGAAAATAGTATTATCGATACTCAAATCAAGAGATTCCACGAATATAAACGTCAACAAATGAACGCTTTATATGTAATCAAAAAATACTTAGACATTAAAAATGGAAAATTACCAGAAAGAAAAATCACAGTATTCTTCGGTGGTAAAGCTGCACCAGCTTATATTATAGCTCAAGATATCATTCACTTAATTCTATGTTTATCAGAATTAATCAACAATGATCCAGAAGTAAACAAATACTTAAACGTATTCTTAGTTGAAAACTATAACGTAAGTGTTGCAGAAAAACTAATTCCAGCAACTGATATTTCTGAACAAATTTCATTAGCTTCTAAAGAAGCAAGTGGAACAGGTAACATGAAATTTATGTTAAACGGAGCTTTAACTCTAGGAACTCTAGATGGAGCTAACGTGGAAATTGATGAACTAGTTGGACGTGAAAATATCTACATCTTTGGTAAAGAAAGTGATGAAATCATTAAACTTTACGAAACTGCTGGATATGTTTCTAAAGAATACTATGAAAAAGACGGTGTTAAAGAAGTTGTTGACTTCATCGTTTCTAAAGACTTAGTTAAACTAGGAAATAAAGAAAGATTAGAAAGACTATACAACGAACTACTTAACAAAGACTGGTTTATGACACTTATTGACTTTGAGGAATATTACGCTAAGAAAGAAGAAATGTTAGCAGACTACGAAAACCGCGAATTATGGATGAAGAAAGTTATTGCGAACATCGCTAAAGCTGGATTCTTCTCATCAGACCGTACAATTGCTCAATACAATGAAGATATTTGGAACAAAAAATAATAAATAAAGAATTGGAGAACATAGCATGAAACTATTAACAATTAATGTTCACAGTTGGTTAGAAGAAAATCAACTTGAAAAATTAAATATTTTGGCAAAAACTATTGTGGAGAAAAAATACGATGTTGTTGCTATGCAAGAAGTAAATCAATTGATTAATAGTGCAGATGTTTACCAAGGAATAAAAGAAGATAACTTCGGAAAATTATTACTTGATAAAATTAGAGAATATGGAGAAGAAGGATACAGTTACTACTGGACTTATTCTCACATAGGATTTGATAAATTCGAAGAAGGTTTAGCAATACTTGCTAAAGGTGAAGTTGTTGCCGTAGAGGACTTTTACTGTACGGCACAACAAACCGTAACTTCTATCGAATCAAGAAAAATTTTAAAAGTCGATCTTAAAATAAATGATGAGATCGTAGAATTTTACAGTTGTCATATGAATTTGCCAACTTGTAAAGGGGAAGACATAGATCAAAATCTTAGCAACCTAATTAATTATACAGATAACAAGAATCTTAAAGTTTTCATGGGAGATTTCAATACAGATTATTTCCATCAAGTAGATGATTATAAGAGAATACTTGATAAAGGATTATATGATACTTATGAATTAGCCGAGAAAAAAGACAGGGGAGTTACGGTATATAAAAATATAAGTGGTTGGGAAGATTCTATGTGTCAGAAAAAATTGGATTATGTATTTATTAATAGAAAATTAGACGTAAAAGAAAGTTTTGTTATATTTAATGATGAAAATTATCCAATTATTTCTGATCATAATGGCTTAGAAGTAACATTAGCAGAAAAATAAAAAAAGGAGGAAAAATGTTATGTTACAAAAAATTCAGCGCTTTGGTGGCGCGATGTTAATGCCATCTATTTTATTCGCATTCTTCGGATTAGTAGTTGGATTAACTTCAATCTTAAAAAACCCTAACCTAGTAGGGAGCATCGCGGCAGAAGGTACTCTTTGGTACAACTTCTGGTTCGTAGTAGAGCAAGGAGGATGGACTATCTTTAACCAAATGCCAGTAGTATTCGCACTTGGTATTCCAATCGGTCTTGCTAAAAAAGCAAATGGTCGTGCAGCATTAGAAGCGTTCTTAATCTACATGGTTTATAACTACTTCATCAACGGATTCTTAACTCAATTCAAATTCTTTGGTGTAGATGTAACGCCTGCTCTTAAATTACCTACAGGTATTACAAGAATTGCTGGAGCAATTACTTTAGATACTTCAATCATCGGATCTATCGTTATTGCATCTATCTCAGTATGGATTCACAACAAATACTTCGATAAAAAACTTCCTGAATTATTAGGAATTTTCCAAGGATCAACATTCGTAATCTTAGTAGGATTCTTAATCATGATTCCAGCTGCTTTCTTAACAGCTCTATTATGGCCAAAAGTTCAATTAGGAATCGCTGCTTTACAAGGATTCTTAAAAGTATCTGGAGTTGCGGGAGTATTCACTTACACATTCCTAGAAAGAATTTTAATCCCAACTGGATTACACCACTTCATCTATGGACCATTCATGTTTGGACCAGCAGTAGTAGAAAATGGAATCACAGCTTACTGGGTACAACACATTCAAGAGTTCTCTCAAAGCTCAACTCCATTAAAAGAGTTATTCCCTCAAGGTGGATTCTCATTACACGGTAACTCAAAAGTATTTGGATTACCAGCAGCAGCTTTAGCTATGTATGTAACAGCTAAAGACAGCAAGAAAAAAGTTGTAGCAGGGTTATTAATCCCAGCAGCACTTACTGGTTTCTTAACAGGAATCACTGAACCAATCGAGTTCACATTCTTATTCGCAGCACCAATGTTATTCGCTACTCACGCAGTATTAGGTGCATTAATGTCAGCAACTATGTACCAATTTGGAGTTGTAGGTAACTTCGGAAGTGGATTAATCGACTTCTTAGCTCTAAACTGGTTACCAATGTTCAAAAACCACTCTTCACAAATGTTCGTTCAAATCGGAATAGGATTAGTATTCTCTGTAATCTACTTCTTAGTATTTAGATTCTTAATCCTTAAATTCCAATTAAACACACCAGGACGTGAAGCAGATGATGCTGAAACTAAACTTTACTCTAAACAAGAGTACCGTGAAAAAGGTAAAGAAGCAGCTAAACCAGAAGTTAGAGATGATGCAGCTACTCACGATGATCAAGCAGTTATCATTCTTGAAGGTTTAGGTGGTAAAGACAACATCGTAGACGTTACTAACTGTGTAACAAGACTACGTGTTAATGTTAAAGATGAAAGTCTAGTTAAAGATGATGCATTCTTAAAACGTTCAGGAGCTCTTGGAGTTGCTCGTAACGGTAAAGCTATTCAAGTAATCATCGGATTCTCTGTAGGACAAGTTAGAGAAGCTTTCGAAAAAGAATTACACAAATAAGACAATTAATAAAAAGGAACTGATGTAAAAGTCAGTTTCTTTTTTTGTTATAAATAGTTGTGCTAGCAAGTTATAAGATATTATTCTGCCGTCTATTCAAGAGAGGGGCTACAGGTATTTAAGAGTATGATAATATATGTTTTAATAGCGATGGAACATTATTAAACAGAGTGATTAGAGTTAGTTATAAAGGTATATTAAAGTAAAAAAATACTTAGCAAACATTGTCTGCTAAGTATTTTAATTTATATTAGAACGCTGGAGTAGCGTGTCCTTTTGGTTTAAGTTCTTTGTTGATATAATCTTTAATTTTTTCACTAGCTAATGCTTTTTTAACTGCTTGTACTTTAGCATCGTCTTTGTTATCTTCACGAGCTACAAGTGAGATTGCAAATGTTAAGTCTCCTTCTTTTTCAAGAGCTAGACCGTTTTTATCTGGAGTTAATCCTAATTTAGAAATGTAAGTTGGGTAGTTAAACACTAAATCTTTTTCATTGTATGCTTCGTTTAGGTTAAGTAAACTTACTTTAGTAAATTTAAGGTGTTTTGGATTATCTTTGATATCAGCTTCAGTTACTGTGAAACTGTTTGGATCTTTAAGAGTAATAACTTTAGCGTGATCTAATAAACGTAAAGCACGAGCTAAGTTTGTTGGATCTGAAGGGATAGCTACATCAGCACCATCTTTAAGCTCTTTGATATCTTTAAGAGTTTTTGAGTAGAATGCTACAGTAGCGTTGTAAATTGGTTGAACAGCTACAAGGTGAGCATTATTTTTTTGGTTAAATTGTTCCATAAATGGTTTGTGTTGGAAGAAGTTAGCATCAACTTCTTTATTGTTTAATGCAACGTTTGCTTGAACGTTATCAGAAACTTTAACGATTTCTAAATTGTAACCGTCTTTTTTAAGATCTTCTTTGATCATTTCTAACATGTCTGTCATTGGAGAAGTGTGAGATGCTACTTTTACTGTAACAGGTTCTTTCTTCTCTTCTTTTTTAGTTTCAGTTTTGCTTGAACAAGCTGTTAAAACTAATAATAATGCTGTTAAACTAGCGATAAATGAAATTATTTTCTTCATTATTATATTTCTCCTGTTTTATATTATTTATATTATTTTATTTAGAGGCAAGGATGTTGATATCATATATAGATTTTGGATTGGTTAAAATTTATAATTAGAAAGCTACGATAGCTTTTCCGTTGTAATCTTTTTCTAGGAAGTTTTTAATTTTTTCACTAGTTAAAGCTTTTTTAACTGCTTGAACTTTAGCATCATCTTTGTTATCTTCACGAGCAACAAGAACACCTGCATATGTGAAATCACCTTTATCTTCTAATAAAAGACCATCTTTCATAGGTGTTAGGTTTAATTTAGCGATATATGATGGGTAGTTAAAGATTAAATCTTTTTCTGCATATGCATCGCTTAAGTTTAAAAGACCAACTTCTGTGAATTTAAGATGTTTAGGGTTATCTTTAATATCTTTTACAGTAACATTATAGCTGTTTGGATCATTTAATGTAATTAATCCACCGTGTGCTAATAATCTTAATGCACGAGCCATGTTAGATGCATCAGATGGAATAGCTACATCAGCACCATCTTTAAGATCTTTAATGTTTTTGATGTCTTTTGAGTAGAATGCTGGAATAGAATTGTAAACTTTTTGTACAGCAACTAAGTTAGTTTTATTTTTTTCGTTGTACTGTTTCATGAATGGTTCATGTTGGAAGAAGTTAGCATCGATTTCTTTGTTAGCTAAAGCAACGTTAGCTTGAACATTATCAGATACTTTTACAATTTCAAGAGTATATCCTTCTTTTTGTAAGTCTTCTTTAATTAATTCTAACATATCAGTCATAGGAGGGACATGTGCAGCAACTTTAATTGTTTTGTTTTCTTTTTTTTCTTCTTTTTTATCGCTAGTTTTACTAGAACATGCTGTTAACACAAGTACAAGCGCTAAAAGACTAGCAATAATAGATAATACTTTCTTCATTAGTTTATTTCTCCTTTTTGTTTGTAAAACGTTTAGCTAATCCATAACCTATAGATTGTATAATAAATACATAAATAATAAATATTATTACTATTAAATACATTAAGTCATAGTTGTATTCTTGGTAACCATATCTAAAGGCAAATTCTCCGAGACCACCAGCACCAATAACTCCCATTACTGTCGTATAAGCTAGTAAGCTTATAGTAGTATATGTGAACGATAAAATTAAGTTATCCATTGTGGCTGGTAATAAGAAATACCTAATAATTTGAACTTTTGTAGCTCCCATGCTTATAGCTCTGTCAACAATTTTTTTAGGAACATTAATTAATGCTTGTTCAACGAAACGAGCATAGATACTTACACCAACTAGTGTAAGAGGTAGAATTGCTGCAATGTTCCCAAAAGATGTTTTAAATAGAAATCTATTTACAGGGATTAATATGAATACAAAAATTAGAAATGGAACACTACGTAGGGCATTAAGAGAAATGCTAAGTCCTTCATAAACTGCTCTATTTTTTAATAAATAATCACGACTAAAAGCAAAAAGCATAATACCTAGTGGTAGGGAAATGAAGAATACTGTTAACATTGAGTAAATCATCATATAGTTTGTTTCCCAAAATGCTTTCATAATACCATCGTAATTGGCTTTAAATAAATCAATCATTTAATAAAAACTCCTTTACGTAGTTATAGTAATTACTGTCGTAATCGTCTTTTGCATTTTTGTTAGGTACGACAATATCTTTTATTGTAGAATCATCGATAACTACTACTCGATCACAAAAGTTTTTAAGTAAAGATAGACTGTGTGAAATCATAACAATTGAAATGTCAGTTGTTGTTCGCAGTTTATTTAATAAAGCGAAAATTTCTTTTTCACTGTTAGTGTCTAGAGCAGAACTGATTTCATCACAAAGTAAAACTTCTGGTTCTTGTAGCAGTGCCATAGCGATAGCAACCTTTTGTTGTTCTCCACCACTTAAGCTACCACAAAGACTATTTTTTAGTCTTGTAATATTCATGAATTCAAGAATATCATCTATTTTCTTTTTATCAACAGAAACCTTATTTAATTTATATACTAAGCTCAAATGATAATATACAGTCTTGTTATCGATTAGATTTGAGTGTTGGAATATATATGCTAGATTTTTTCTAGTATTTCTAAGGGTACTTGCATCCATATTTTTTATAGAAGAGTTTTTGTATAGGATATCTCCACTATCGTAAGACACGATACCATTAATCATTTTTAAAATAGTACTTTTTCCTGTACCATTTCTACCGATTATTCCAATAACTTCCTTCTTATTGATATCAAATGATATATTTTCAAGTTTGAAGTTAGCATCTTTATATTGTTTTGATACGTTTTTTAATTGAACTATCATAATATACCTCCAAGCTAAACTATACCACTTTCGGAAAAGGATTTCAAGAGGTTTGTTTAATATTTTTGAAAAAAATGTTTGTATTGTTCTATGCTTGTTTGATAGTATTTGTAAATCTGTTGTGTTATTTTACGAAGTTTGTAGTGATACAGTTTAAAGTTGTAGATGTGATGATAGAAACTAGGTAATTTTTTAAATAAAAGATAACCATTATCATAGCAATATCTATAAGGATTATAGAATTTCATCTTAGTTAAATTGTATTAGAATAATTTAATCAATGTATTTTTGAGTTCTTTTTTATATAGAACTACTCAATAAAATAATAAAAAAATAGTAAAAGATATTTTCTGAAATTGTTCTTATATAATTCTTTATTTATTTTCTTTAATCGTTTATAATTAAGATTGTGACTTAAGGAGGTAATCTATGAAGAAACTGACAATAGTAGATATAGCAAAAATGGCTGGAGTAGGTACTACTACTGTCTCTAGATATTTTAATGGTGGAAATTTAAAAAAAGAAACTCATGAGAGAATTAAAGAAATAGTTGATAAATACAATTACACACCTAATACTTTTGCTAAAGCATTAAAAAGTACAGATAGTAAGATAATAGGAGTAATAGTTCCGTGTTTACATTCTTATGTTAGTGGTAATACGTTAAAATATCTTGATAAAGAGTTAAAAGATAATAATTATGAAACATTAATAATGAATGCTAATTTTGATGAAAATAAACAATTGGAATACATTAAGAAGTTAGCAAGAATGAACGTAGATGGAATCATCCTTTTACCAACAACTATGAGTAAAGCATACGAGAGTACTATAAAGTCTATAGATGTTCCGGTTGTGATGTTGGGACAAGAGGGAGAATATACATATAGTGTCGAATACAATGATTTTAATGCTGCTAGAGATTTAACTAATTATGTTTTAGCAAGTGGACATAAAAAAATAGCATACCTAGGGGTAAGTGAGGATGATATTGCTGTTGGTTATTATAGAAAATTAGGTGTTGTTCGAACTTTGGAAAAGTATGGTCTAAAACCTGAGAACATATTAATTACGAATTTTGGTATGGAAGAAGCGTACGATGTTGTAAAAGAAAATATAGAACAGTTGAAGGGTGATAGTTGTTTAATTTGTGCAACTGATAACTTAGCTTATGGTGCTATAAAAGCACTTGAAGAAGAAGGATTAAGTGTTGGAGAAAACTACTCTGTTGCTGCATTTGGAGATTATACATCTTCAGCACTATTAAAATCACCGTTAACAACAATAAAATTCGATTTAAAAGATGCAGCTAAACAAACAGTTAATATGCTACTTAATATAATAAAAAAAGAAGAAACTGAGATAAAGTTACTAATTGGCTATGAATTAAAAACAAGAAATAGTATAGTTGATTTAAATAAATATGGAGAATAAGAATGACGAATATAAAAGCGATTTTTTTTGATATTGATGGAACGATAAGAAGTTTTAAAACTAAAACTATTCCAGAAAACACTGCAAATACTTTAAGAAAGTTAAAAGAAAAAGGAATTAAAATTTTTATAGCTACAGGAAGAGCGCCATTTCATACGACATTTTTAAATGATTTGTTAGATTTTAAGTTTGATGGATATATTACAATAAATGGACAGTATTGTTATTTAGAATCTGGAGAAGTTTTAAATGATAAGATTTTATCAAAAGAGGATATAAAAAATGTTCTTCCTTATTTTAAAGAGAATAATATAGCTTGTGATTTTGCTTTATTAGATGGAGCTTTTATGAATCTAAAAAATTCTCGAGTGAAGTGGTTGGAAGATGAATTAGGTGATCCAGAAAGATTTAAAGAAGATCCATTAGCTTACGATAAGGCTGTTAGTGAAAAAATATATCAACTTAATGTATTTGTCTCTGAAGAGGAAGAAGCGGGATTCTTAGCTTATATGCCTAATTCAAAAGCAGCTCGTTGGACAACTCATTTTACAGATGTTATTCCAAAAGATGGTGGAAAAAATACTGGAATTGATGCGATTATTTCTCATTTTGGTATCAAATTGGAAGAAACTATGGCTTTTGGTGACGGTGGAAATGACATAGATATGTTAAAACATGCAGGAATTGGTATCGCAATGGAAAATGCAGGTGATAATGTTAAAGAAATAGCGGATTACATTACAACTAGTGTAGATGATGATGGAATTACTCATGCTTTAAAACATTTTAATGTATTATAAAATAAAAACTGGGAGTGATTCGACAAAATTGTTATTTTGTCGAATCACTCCCATAGAGTTTATTGGATATCGATAAATTACGGTGTATTTGAATTTTCATATATATTTTTTAAAATTGAGTAAGCTCATTTTTTTTAATCACTAAATTGCTTTAAAAATAAATCTACACACTCTTTTGGCATAATGACGGTAAGTTTGTCGTTTGCTTCTAAAATTGTACTTCCTTTTGGCACGATTTCACGACCAGAGCGCTCGATATGAGAAACAAGAGCCCCTTTTGTCCAATCAATTTCACGTATTTCTTTTCCTACTAATGAACTATCATTTGATATTGTAGTTAGAATTTCTACTTCCATTTCTAGTTCGTCATCTTCTAGTTTATTGCTAGTTAAGATACGCTCAAGTAAATATTCGTAAACTGGCTTTGTTCCAAGGATATTTGCTGTGATATATGCAAATAGACAACAAAGCGCGATCGGTAGGAAGTAATTTAGTTTTTGAGTCATTTCGAATAATAATATTATTGAAGTAATTGGGCTTCGTACAATTGCAGTTAAATAACCTGACATTGATAATATTACAAATAATGCAGTGTACTTTGGATCAAAGAAGTTGCTGAATAAAGTACCGAGTATTGCTCCTTGAATTAAAATAGGTAAGAATATTCCACCTGCAACTCCAGATGTAAATGAAATAAGTGAAAATAGAGTTTTTATGAAATATAAGGTTAATAAAAACATAAAACTAAATTTATTTTCAATCAAAAATTCTACTAAACTATGTCCGCTACCAAGAACTATAGGATAAAAAATAAATAGTATAAATGAAATGAGAAAAGCTACCTGTGGTCTGAATACTATATTAAGTCTTAGATATTCATAAATTTTGAAAAGTATTTTTATAGTAACATTATAAAATGTTCCAAATAATCCTAAAAGTATTCCTAAAAGAGCAACCCAGGGATAAATACTAACTTCGACATAAGGTATGTCAGGAAACTTAAAGATTGCAGTAAGACCAAATATATATTGTCCAACAATATTTGCTACTACAGCAGCACTGAAACAACAGATAACAATTTTTTTTGTTATTTGTTTATGTACTTCTTCAATCGAGAATAGAACTCCAGCAAGAGGAGCACCAAAAGCAATAGAGAGACCAGCGCTGGCACCACATGTAATAAGATACTTTTCCTTCACACTATCTTTTTTTAATATTCTAGAGACGAGTTTTCCGCTCATTGCACCTAGTTGAATTGAGGGACCTTCACGACCAAGGGATAAACCACCTAGACTTGCCGTTAATCCACCGGTTATTTTATAAATTAGAACTCGTAGTGGATTTGAATTTAATCTACCGGTAATTTCTGCAGAAACTTGAGGTATTCCACTACCACTAGCCATTGGTTCACGTTTTAATAAAAAGCCAGAAAATAAGGCAAGTAAGATTAGAATTAGTAATAGACCTATTTTATAAATAAGCCCAGTTTTAATAAAATCAGCTGTATAATGAACGAGTTTTTCACTATAACCGATAAGGAGCCTATAACTAGCACCGACAATTCCAGCAGCTAAACCTACTAAAATTCCATCGAGTAATAAAGATGATTCAATTTTTAAATTTTTATTTTCAATCTTACTAATTTTTGAAATCTTCATCCAAATCTCCTTTCTAAAAAATGGTGTATAATAACATTTTACTCCTAAATTTTAAAAAAATCAAAAAAATATATTATTAATACAATTTATTATTAAAAATACAAAAAGTATGCTAAAATATAACTATATGACGAAAGGAGTAAACGTAATGAAAATATTCTTAATTATAGCCATAGTGCTATTAATTATTGTATTTGGATTATATGCATTTTGGCTTAAATTACTAAAAGGAAAGCCAGGAAGGATTGCTGGTGCAGATGTAGAGAAAAAAACATTTGAAGAAGCTCTAGTTGTTGATGTTCGCTGGAGAAAAGAATATGCAAGAGGGCACGCTATTAACGCTGTGAATCTTCCAATTAAGCTGTTCAAAAATGGTAGTGATGTTCTTGATGATTATAAGGATAAAGATATAATTTTATATTGTGTAGTAGACGTTACTTCACGTGCTACTGAAAAATTGCTTAGAGAACGTGGTTTTACAAAACTTCACATTGGAGATGGTATAAAACAATATGACTATGGAAAAGCTATCTATAGTAATGCATTATTATCAGAGTTTAAATATCGTATTTCAGCTAGCAAAAATAAACAATTTTTAAATCTTGGATCTGAAGTTTTAAGTGATGAAGAAATTAAAGTTTCACCTGAAGATATCGAAAGTGTAATTGAAAAACTAGATAAAACTTCAGAAATTTTTGTTTATAGTGATAAACCTGAGTTAAGCAAAGAAGTATGTAAGAAACTTGGTCTAGATGGATATACAATAATTAATCTAATTGAACCATTTAATACTGCTAGTTATAGAAATGCATTTTATAACAAAAATGACTATATCGAGAGTAAAGATGAAAAAGAAGCTGCAACTTGTAGCGCTTGAGGATAGAGATTTTAAAACGATAGGTTATCGTTTATAATAATTTTCGATTAAATTTGAGAGTAACTACATAAAATAGATTTTTAATAAATCTTATTTTATAAGTTACTCTTTATTTTTGCGTTCTACTATATTAATTTAATGCGTTTACTATAAAAAATATATAAATTAGGTTATAATAGAGATGATGGAAAATATGAAATCGAGGATAAAAATATGAGGATTTTACATGTGTTAGCTCAACTTCCGATAAAAACAGGAAGTGGGGTATATTTTACTAATGTTATAGATGGATTAAAAGAATTTAACGTAGAGCAAGCTGCTATTTATGCTACGACGCCAGAGTATAATTTTAACTTTGTAGATGAAAAATTTGGGGTTGAATTCCAAGGGGAAGATATCAGTTTTCCAATTGTTGGAATGAGTGATATTATGCCGTATGATAATACACTATATAAAAATATGACAGATGAAATGATGGCATCTTGGCAAGCTGCATTCCGTAAAAAGTTGATCCAAGCCAGAGAAGAATTTAGACCAGATGTAGTAATTACACATCATTTATGGATTTTGAGTTCTATGGTTTGTGATATTTTTGAAAATGAAAAAATTCTAGGTGTATGTCATAATACGGATATAAGACAAGCTGAAAAAAATCCTGCAATGAAAGATAAATATGTAAAAAATCTTGGGAAATTAGATAAAATATTGGCGTTAAGCAGTGGTGTTATAGATGGAATAGCTAATATTTATAATTATCCTGTAGAAAAAATTGTGAATATTGGTGCGGGATATAATGAGAAAATCTTTTACCCTGTAGAAAAACATGAAAAACATGATAATGTGAAAATTTTATATGCAGGAAAATTTGACGAGTCAAAAGGTTTTTATGAATTAATTAAAGCTTTTAGATTATTAGAGAAAAAAGATACTAAAGTAGAATTAGAATTAATAGGGAATCTGAAAGATGAAGATAGACCTAGAGTTGAAGATTTAATAGGTGATTCTAAGAGAATAAGAATTTATAATGCAATTGATCAAGTTCATCTAGGCGAAATTATGCGTCATAAAGACATATTTATATTACCTTCTTATTTTGAGGGACTGGGGCTAATCGCAGTAGAGGCATTAGGAAGCGGTCTTAGAGTAGTTGCTACTGAGATAGAGGGACTAATAGAATTTCTTGGAGAAAAAATAAATAATTCTGAGATAATTGAGTATGTAAAAATGCCGACTATTTATGATACTGATAAAGCGGTAGAAGAAGAAAAGCCAGCTTTTGTAGAAAGGCTAGTAGAGACTTTAGAAATCATGATAAAAAGAACTAGAGAAGAACGAGAGATTCCATCTTATTTATTAGAAGAAATCGAACGTCATTCATGGAAGAAGAAAATAGAAACAATTTATAAATTATTATAAAAGTAGTAATTAGAAAATCTATTATCAAAATCTTTGTATGTTAAATATAATATTTGTAGCGACTCAAAAATCGCTGTTTTGAATAGTGATTTTCGGGTCGTACTTTTTATAGTTTAGAGTGAAAAATAGGAGAATTAAATGGATAAGATAATATTAATAGATGGGAATAGCTTAAGTTATCGTGCTTTTTATGCTATGCCAGCTTTGAAAAATAAAAAAGGGCTATATACTAATAGTGTTTATGGGTTTACACTAATGTTAGAAAAAATATTAGCAGATACTAATCCGAAGTATGCATTAGTTGCCTTTGATAAAGGGAAACAAACTTTTAGACACCAAAGTTATGAAGCGTACAAAGGTACTAGGGATAAAACTCCTAGTGAGTTAGTAGAGCAATTTGGGTATGTTAGAGAACTTTTAGATTCTTATGGAATAAAGTATGAAGAACATTTTGATTATGAAGCAGATGATATTATTGGAAGTTATGCTAAAATTGCCGAAAAAGAAGGTTTGGAAGTAATAATAGTAACTGGAGATAAAGACTTAACGCAACTTGCTAGTGATAGTATAACAATTTATTATACTAAACGTGGTGTTACGGATATAGATTATTATACACCTGAATTTATTGCTGAAAAATACGGATTAACTCCAGAACAAATCGTTGATATGAAAGGTCTTATGGGAGATAAGAGTGATAACATCCCAGGAATTGCGGGAGTTGGTGAAAAAACTGCAATAAAATTATTGACTGAATATAAAACTGTTGAGAATGTACTAGAAAATATTGAAAATATTAGTGGTAAAAAATTAAAAGAGCGCTTAACAGAAGGTCGAGAAGATGCTCTGTTAAGTAAAAAACTAGCAACTATTTATACAGAAGTTCCAGTTGATAACAAGTTAGAAGATTTAACTTATTGTGAAAATATTGAACTTAAAAGAGAGTTGTTTGAAAAACTAGAGTTTGTTTCATTTTTAAGAAAATTATCACAAGAAACTTCTACTGGAGATGCAGAGGTAGATAATGAAGAAACGGTTACTCCTAATAAAGAAATTAATATTATTTTAGCGGATAAAAATACGAAAATAGATTTTACCGATAGTACTCTACATGTTGAGTGTTACACGGAGGACTACCATAACTCAGATGTAGTTGGAATAGTAGTTTATAAAGAAGGAACTGCTTATATTTTTAGTGAAGAACAATTTTTCACTAATGAATTTGTAGTAGAATATCTTCAAAGTGAATTGGTTAAAAGTGTATATGACTTTAAAAAAATTTTATTTATAGCGAAGAGAAATGGTGTTGATATTAACGGAGAAGTTTTCGATGTAAAAATTGTATCTTATCTAATCGATGTGAATGCAAAAACTGAAATTGATAAAATCGTCTTTAACTATCTTGGAAAAATAATAAGTAGTGATGAAGAAATATATGGTAAGGGAGCGAAACGAACTTTACCATCACAAGATGTTATTAATCCTTATATAGCGGAAATTGCAGAGAGTATTTCACTTATGAAACCGTTGATGGAAGAAAAACTTGCTGAAGAGAATATGACGGACTTATATAAAGATATAGAGATTAAAGTGGCCAAAGTATTAGCTAATATGGAATTTGAAGGAATACATGTTAGTAAAAAAGCACTTGAAGAAATGAGTGCTGAGTTTGATGAGAGAATTAAAACTTTAGAATCTAGCATATATACTTTAGCTGGTTCTGAATTTAATATTGCTTCACCTAAACAGTTAGGAGTGGTACTATTTGAAGATTTAGGACTACCACCAATTAAGAAAACAAAAACTGGATATTCTACAGCTGTAGAAGTGTTAGAACAACTTCAACATAGTCATGAAATTATTCCATTAATTATGGAATATAGAACAATTACAAAATTGAACTCAACTTATGCAAAAGGGTTAGTTAAAGATATCACTCGTGAAGGGAAAATCCATACACGTTATGAGCAAACATTAGCTCAAACAGGACGCTTATCTTCAGTTAATCCAAATCTTCAAAATATTCCTACAAGAATCGAAGAAGGTAAAAAAATTAGAAAAGCATTTGTTCCGGCTTCTTATGATAGAGTAATTTTATCTATTGACTATTCTCAAATAGAGCTTCGAGTATTAGCTCATATCGCTCAAGATGCAGGAATGATAGATGCATTTAAGCATGATGTAGATATTCATACTAAAACAGCCAGTGATGTTAATGGAGTGAGCCTTGATGAAGTAACATCTTCAATGCGTCGAGAAGCCAAAGCGGTTAACTTTGGTATTGTTTATGGAATTTCTGATTTTGGTTTATCTAACAACCTTGGAATTACTAGAAAACGTGCGAAAGAATTTATCGATAAATATTTAGAAACATTTAAAGGTGTTGATAAATATATGACGAATATCGTAGATTTTGCAAAAGAACACGGTTATGTAGAAACATTATTTAATAGAAGAAGAGCATTACCGGATATTAATGCTAAAAATAAGATTGTAGCTAATCTAAATGCGCGTATTGCGATGAATTCACCGATTCAAGGTACTGCTGCGGATATTATAAAAATAGCTATGGTTAATGTATTTGAGTATTTAGAAAAAACAAATGTAGATGCAAAATTATTATTGCAAGTACATGATGAATTGATCTTCGATGTAAATAAAAATATAGAAGAAGAGTTTACAAAAGAAATGATTAAAATTATGGAAGAAGCGGCTAATTTAGATGTCAAGCTTAAAGCTGAAGCGAGTAGCGGGTCTTCGTGGTATGACGCGAAATAAATTTTCAGAAAACTTAAACAAAAATCAGAAAATTAATAATAAATAAAAGTTAAAATTAATCACTTTTCTTTTAATTTCAAATATATTCCAACTTAAATAACTTATAAAAATATTATGAAATTATAAATAAAAAATAATATTATTTTCAAAAAAGTCAGTTTAAAACTATTATTTTAGTTGATAAACTAACTTTTTGTTATGAAAATAGGAATGGAAATAGTTTACGTAAAAAAATATAAAAATCTAAAAAGGTTCTTAAAAATAAAAGTTTACAAAATAGTGTAGTATTTGATATAATTAATTAAAACAATATTACATTAAAAATGTAAAATAACATTCTAAGGAGATATAGTTATGAATAACAATCCATTGGTTAACGCAAGAGAACAAATTAAAGGTGCTTGTGAAGTATTAGGTTATAAAGAAGAAGTATATGAATCATTAAAAGATCCACAAAGATTTATTGAAATTTCTATTCCGGTTCGAATGGATAATGGTGAGGTAAAATACTTTAAAGGATTCCGTTCACAACATAACGATGCAATTGGTCCTACAAAAGGTGGATTAAGATTCCATCCACTTGTAACAGCAGATGAAGTTAAAGCATTATCAATTTGGATGACGTTTAAATGTGCGGTTGCTAACCTTCCATATGGTGGAGGTAAAGGTGGTATTATTGTAGATCCAAAAGATTTATCTAAAGGTGAATTAGAAAGACTTTCTAGAGGATATATTCGAGGATTATACAAATACTTAGGTGAAAAACAAGATGTTCCTGCACCAGACGTAAATACAAATGGTCAAATTATGTCTTGGATGATTGATGAATATAATGTGCTTACAGGTGAACAAGGTGTTGGGACTTTAACAGGTAAACCATTGGAATTAGGTGGTTCATTAGGAAGAACACAAGCTACAGGGTATGGTGTAGCACTTGCTGCAAAATTAGCATTAGAAAAATTAGGGAAATCTACACAAGGTGCTAAATTTGCTGTTCAAGGATTTGGTAACGTAGGAAGCTACACTGTTGATACTGCTGTTAAATTTGGTGCAACAGTTGTTGCGGTAACTGAACGTGATGATGATGGTGTTCAATATGCGGTTTACCGTGAAGAAGGATTATCATACGCTGAACTTCAAGAATGTAAAGATAAAAAAGTTAGGTTCCACACACTGCCAAATACAAAACGTCTAACTTTAGATGAATTCTGGGCTTTAGATGTAGATGTGCTTTGTCCATGTGCTTTGGAGAATGCTATTGATGCTAAAGAAGCAAATCTAATTAAAGCTGCTGTTATTTCAGAGGGGGCTAATGGACCTGCAACATTAGAAGGTGATAAAGTACTACGAGAAAAAGGTGTTGTAGTAATTCCTGACATTCTTGCAAATAGTGGTGGTGTAACTGTATCTTACTTCGAATGGGTACAAAACTTACAAGGATACTACTGGACTGAAGAAGAAGTAGTAGAAAAACAAGCTAGAGTAATGACAAAAGCATTTAATGATATTTGGGAAGTGAAAGAAAGATTTGATATCCCAATGAGAAAAGCTGCGTATGTAAACTCTATTGAAAAAATTGTTAAAAATATGAAGCTAAAAGGTAAATTAAGCTAATTATATAAAATGGTATGAATCGACAAATGGCAAGTCCATTGTCGATTCATTTTCTATTTATTTGAGAGTGTTTCAAGTATATAATCATCAAATTGATGTTGGAATATTTTTTTGTAATCTAAAAATTTGTAGTGTTGAACCTCTATATTGTTAATGGAATTAATTAGTTTTAGTTGTGCAGAATGTGGTGTTTTAGAACTTAGATATGAAAGTGAATAGTGAACTTTTTGAGTAATGAAGCTACTAATATTAAGTATATCGATTGAATCCAGGACAGTATATAAATAATCAGTTTTTTCTGGTAGATCAATTTCAAAATTATATAGCTTTTTAAATATTGGATTTGTTTTGTTTTGAATGTAAGTATTTTTTATATCACAAAGTGAACAATCCGAAATGAAAAGTTCTTTAATAGTATCATAAAATTTTGCACAAACTATACTAATAGCAGCACCTTGTCCAACTCCAGTAACATATATATCCTTATTTGGAAATAGAGATTCAATTATTTGGAGAGTATCTATAGCATCTTGAAAAACTAAACTATAGTATGGGAATTCATAATTATTATCTAAAAATGGAAAATGTGAACAAGGAGTATTGCTTTCACTGTTTCCAGCTTGTCCTCTAATATGTAAAGATACTAAAGCATAGCCTAACAGACTGTATTTAGTTAAAGTTAAATAATCTTTATTTTTAACTTTAAATTCTGGAAAGTCGATTATGATTCCTTTAATATCAGAATTTGGAATCGCAAGATCCAGTTCTATTTTTGAATTATCTATTCCTTTAAAATTAATCTTTTTATATTGAACAAATGGATGGTCAATATTTAATATTTTTTCTGAATAATTTAATTTTCTATATTTTTCTAATTTCATTATATACTCCTATTATTTACTTAGTAAGAAGTTAACTATTTC
The DNA here is from genome assembly GCA_032567735.1 of Gemella haemolysans. Lineage (GTDB taxonomy): Bacteria > Bacillota > Bacilli > Staphylococcales > Gemellaceae > Gemella > Gemella haemolysans_E. The sequence goes on from JAWHCX010000010.1 coordinate 37,272, forward strand.
GTCATTGAAACTTGAAATATTCTCATGAAAGAACTTTTTATAAATACATACCTTCTTTTTACTTTTAATATTGTTAAAGATTTTCTCTTGAGTTATTTTAGGACAATCTTCATCAAGATTAGAAATGCCAAATAATACTTTGCACTTTAATAATTTAGAAAAATTTAAAGTATCGATATAATAAAGATTACTTAGAAACTTTTTAGTATTTTGTCCTGTAGTGTTAAACCAGCGTGCATGATGAGTAAATTCTGCATAAGTATTGTTTCTATTATCAAGATCATAGAAGGTTTGGAAGTCTGAAAGGAAAGGATATAAACTTATACATTTTGTAACACTTTTATTTAATGCAGCAAACATTATAGAAAAAGCTCCGCCTTGAGAAGCTCCATAGGTGACTATATTCTTTGAATTTACTTCATCAAATGAGCTAAGTATTCTAGAAAGAATAAGTGTATCTAAAATGTTTTTGTAAAATATCATATCTTCTATATTTTCGTCTAGACCTATAGTAAGATGCCCAAAAACTGAAGGAGAAGAATTACTTTTATCTTTACTTAATCCGCCTTGATTTCTAAAATCTATTGCAACTACATCGTATCCAAAAGAAGCAAAGGCAGACTTTTCTAACCAGTTTCTACTAGAAGCGGGATAGCCATGGAAATAGAATAGTATAGGAATAGCTTTATTTGGATATAGAGTTCTATACTTTATATTTTTTATATATTTTGCGCATATTGTTGAATTATCAAAACTATTAAAAGTTAAATTATAAAATTCTATATTTTCAAATTTGGAAAATGAAGTTTTTTGCAACTTGTAATTAATTTGAAGGTTATTTATATAGTTTATTTTTTCTGACCAAAAATTTTGGAACTTATTTGAGCTATTCATTATAATCTCCTGTTTTAGCGTTTTCAATTACTTAATATAGTATCACTCGAAAGAAAAAATATCCATCAATACGAATTACTAATAGACTGGGAGAAGTGATAAAACTCATAGGTGGTATAATAATTGAAAAAAAAGTTTATATGTAGTAAAATTATTTATTAATGACTAAAAAATAAGGAAAGAGGTTAAATTAAAACCATATGGATCTCAGTATCTTAATTAAAATTTTAATAATTATATTATTACTTATTGCTTCGGCGATATTCGTAATGTTTGAGTTTGCACTCGTTAAGCTTAGACCGACTAGGGTGAATGAATTAGTAGAATCAGGAAATAAAACAGCGAAAATATTAGTTAAAATGGTGGAGCAATTGGATCATTATTTATCTGCTACACAGTTAGGTATAACAATCGTTTCTTTAGGACTAGGTTGGATTGGGGAATCAACATTCCATTCTCTATTTAATCCGATTTTTGAATTATTTCATCTAAATGAGGCAGTTACACATACAATATCTTTAGTAGTATCATTTGGATTTATGACGCTATTACATGTAGTTTTAGGAGAATTAGTACCTAAAACTATAGCGATACAATCTGCGGAAAAAACATGTCTGCGAGTTGCTTGGCCAATGTATATGTTCGATAAAGTAATGCGTCCGTTAGTTTGGCTACTTAATTCATTAGCGAATGTCATAGCAAAAATGTTTGGATTCGAACCAGCATCAGAACATGATGATATTCATAGTGAACAAGAATTAAGAACGATAATGAAATCTTCAAGAGCACATGGTCAAATTAATGATGTAGAATATCGTTATGTAGAGAGAGTATTTGAATTTGATAATAAAATTGCAAAAGAGATCATGACACCTAGAACAGAGGTTGAAGCAATAGATATGAGTGATTCTTTAGGGATTATCATGAGACAATTAAAACAAGAAGAGTACACTAGATATCCAGTTATTGAAGATGGAGATAAAGATCGTATTTTAGGGATTTTAAATGTTAAAAAGTTATTGTTTGCTGATAAACCTCTGGAGAATACTAAAGATTTAGAAGAATATATAACACCAGCTATAAAAATATTTGAGCATACACCGATTTCTCAAGTTTTAGCAACTATAAAACAAAATAGGGAACACATGATAGTAATTACCGATGAATATGGTGGAACTAGTGGTGTGGTTACTTTAGAAGATATAGTTGAAGAAATAACGGGGGAAATTCGAGACGAGTTTGACGAAGATGAACAAAGTTTAGTTAAAAAATTAAAAAATGGACATTATCTTATCGATGGTTGGGTGCCAATCCAAGATGTGAATGCACTATTCCATGTTCAACTCCCGCACGAAGAAGTTGACACAATTGGAGCTTATGTTTATTTAGAAAAATATGAGGCGAAAGTTGGAGCAGTATATTCAATAGATAAATTAACTTTTGTTGTAAGAAAAGTAGAAGAAAATCAAATACGAACTTTAGAAGTTTGGAAAGAAAAATAATCATAAAAAGAGAAGGTAGTTTAATAAAACTGTCTTCTCTTTATTATGCTTGATATGATAAATAATATAGTTAATTAAAATCAACTTAAAAATTGATATATACCCTTTACTATTCCGAACAATAATGGTATTATATACATATAATATACGAATAAAATATATTGAATGTATATAGTATGGTAATGTTACCAAATATGCTATGTAAGGAGTATAAGATGAAGTTAAAGAGAAGTGAAAGAATAGTAGTAATGACGGAGTATTTATTAAATAATCCGAATAAATTAATTCCATTAACATATTTCGTTTCAAAATTTAATCAAGCTAAATCTTCAATAAGTGAAGATATACACATAATAAAAAATGGTTTTAAAGAAGAAAATATAGGAGAAGTTAAAACTTTAGCAGGAGTTAGTGGTGGTGTTATCTTTACACCAACTTTAGTCGAAGAGGATGCTAAAGAAATTCTTAGTGGTTTTCTTGATAAAATTAATGATGGAAACCGTTTGTTAGCTGGTGGTTATATCTTCATGTCTGACATAATAGGGGATCCTAGTTTGATGAATAAGTTAGGACGAGTAGTTGCTACTGTATATAAAAATAAAGAAGTAGATGCTGTTGTAACTGTTGCTACAAAAGGAATTCCAGTAGCTTACGCCATAGCTTCAATATTAAATAAACCTGTAATAATAATAAGAAGAGATAATAAAGTTACAGAAGGAACCACTGTAGCTATTAACTATGTTTCGGGCTCTACTAAGAAAATAGAAACAATGATTTTATCTAAACGAAGTTTAAATACAGGATCGAAAGTATTATTAGTTGATGATTTCATGCGTGGAGGAGGAGTTCTTACAGGTATGGAAAGTCTGATGAATGAATTCGATGTAGATGTTGTAGGTAAGGTAATAATAACACAATGTTTTGATTCGCCAAGAGAACATGAGGATGATTATTTATACTTATCAAAAATAGAAAACATTGACGAATTCAATGGAACTTTTGATGTGAAATTAGGGAATGTTATTGAAAAATTAAGACAAGTAGAAAAAGAGGATTTAGAGAATGAGTAATAATAGATATGCAGTAATATTGGCAGCTGGAAAAGGAACTAGAATGCAATCAAAACTATATAAAGTATTGCATAAAGTGTGCGATAGAACGATGGTTGAACTTGTATTAGATAGTCTTAATGATTTAGAGATGCAAGAAGTGATTACAGTAGTTGGTCATGGAGCTGAAAGAGTTAAAGAGGTTCTAGGGAACAGAACTAAGTTTGTACTTCAAGCAGAACAATTGGGAACTGCTCATGCTGTAAAAGTAGCAAAAGATGAATTAAAAGACAAAGAAGGTACAACTATTGTAATGTATGGAGATACACCTTTAATTCGTCCTGAGACTATTAATAGTATGCTAGATCATCACGAGAATACAAATGCAAAAGCAACTGTATTAACAGCAATAGCAGATGATCCATTTGCTTATGGTCGTATAATTCGTGATGTGAATGGGAAATTAGTTAAAATTGTAGAAGAGAAAGATGCCACAGAGCAAGAGAAAAAAATTAAAGAAATAAACTCAGGAATTTATTGCTTTGATAATAAATTATTGTTTGAAATGCTAGAAAAAGTAAAAAATGATAATAATCAAGGAGAATATTATCTTCCAGATGTACTATCTTTAATCAGAGAACAAAAAGAAATTATTGAAACTTATCTTTGTGATGATTTTGATGAAACATTTGGTGTTAATGATAGAGTAGCATTAGCTTATGCTGAAAATGTTATGAGAAATAGAATAAACACAAAACATATGTTAGCGGGAGTTACTTTAGTAGACCCTACAAATACATACATCGCTCCAAATGCAATAATTGGTCGTGATACAACAATTTATCCAAACGTCACTATTAAGTCGAATACTGTAATTGGAGAAGATTGTCAGATTAAACCTAATTCATATTTAGAAAATGCACAAATAGGAAATGGGGTAAAAGTGTTATCTTCTACTATTAGTGATTCTAAAATTGGAGATTATACAAGTGTAGGGCCATACTCACACATAAGAAATAATTGTGAGTTAGGTCAACATGTAAGAGTTGGTAACTTTGTTGAGTTGAAAAATACTTCTTATGGAGATGGATCAAAAACAGCCCATTTAAGTTACTTAGGTGATACAGAAGTGGGCAGTAACACAAATATTGGTTGTGGAACAATTACTGTAAATTATGATGGAAAAAATAAATATCGAACTAAAATCGGTAGTGATGCATTTATAGGTTGTAACTCAAATTTAATAGCTCCATTAGAAATTGGTGATGGTGCTGTAGTTGCAGCCGGAACTACTGTTACAGAAAATGCTCCATCTGATTCTTTAGTAATAGCAAGGGTGAAGCAAGAAAATAAAGAAGGATATGCTAAAAAGATGCCAGCAGGAAGAAAATCGTAAAATATTATGATTCTAGAAATAATAAGGTGTTATAGTAAAAATATCAAATATCATCTGTATCAATAAAATTTTAAAAAATATTCAATATATTTATTTAAAAAGAAAATATACATAAAATTTTATAAAAGAGGATGAGAAATAAGTAAAATAACTTATTTTTCATCCTCTTTCATCTTGAAATAGTTCTATAAAAAGTATATAATTACTAATGTATAGAATGTGTTACAAATGAACTGTTTGTATTATAATAAAAATATAAGGAGAAAAAGTTATGAAATCTAAACACCAAAAAATATTAGAATATATAAAGAGCTTACCAATTGGTAGTAAAATTTCTGTTCGTCAAGTTGCAAAAGAACTAAAAGTAAGTGAAGGAACTGCATACAGAGCGATAAAAGAATCTGAAAATCGTGGATTTGTTTCTTCTATTGAACGTGTAGGTACAGTAAGAATACAGAAAAAAGAACGTGATAATGTAGAAAAATTATCATATTCTGAAATTGTAAATATAGTGAGCGGACAACTGATCGCAGGGCGAGGAGGAGTTCACGAAATAGTTCAAGACTTTGCAATTGGTGCGATGGATTCTGAACAAGTAGGACAACACATACGAAAAGGTACATTATTAATTATTGGAAATCGTCCTAAAATTATTGAGATGTCATTAGAAAAAGAATGTGCTATCTTAGTAACAGGAGGATATGTTCCAAATGATTCAATAAAAGCACTAGCTGATAGTAAAAATTTACCTTTAATTATTACACCACACGATACTTTTTCAGTAACTCATTTAATAAATCGTGTAACAAATGACCAAATAATTAAAAGAGATATAATTACTGTCGAAAGTATTTATATGAAAGTTGAAAATTTGTATACAATTAATCTAAATAATACTGTTAAAGATTGGTATGATTTACAGCTAGAGGTAGGGCATACACGATATCCTGTTGTTAATGAATATGGAAAATTAGTTGGAATAGTTACAGCTCGTGATGTATTCTTACAAGAAAAAGATGCACTTATAAAAGAAGTTATGGAAAGAAAAGTGGCAACTACAACTTTAGAAACGCCTATTTCTTCTGTAGCTAATACTATGTTATCAGAAGGTTATGAATTAATGCCTGTTATTGATGCGAAAAATACGTTACTAGGTGTGGTTACTAGAAAAATAGTTATTAACTCATTATTAACAAATAATAGATTCCAAGAAGGTCATAATAATGATACATTTGATGAAATTATGCGTAAAGGAATTGTTCCTAGAGCGGATGGACTACAGGTTAAAGTTATTCCACAAATGTTAGATCAATTTGGTACATTCTCTAGTTCAGCATTACTGAGTATTATTGATGAATCTATTCATATTACAAGTTATAACTACAATAGAAGTGAAGTTCTTATGCAAAATACTACTCTTTATTTCTTAAAATCCGTGCCATTGGATAGAACAATCACAACAAAAGTAAATATTTTAGATATAGGTCGTAAAACAGCTAAATTTGATGTTGAAGTATACGATAAGACTGAATTAGTAGCGAAAGCTATGGTAACTTGTCAAGTATTCCAAAGAAATTAGAGAAAGAAGAAATTAGATGACTACAAACTACGAAAATTTATATGAGGAAATTTTTCAAAAAATTAAGGAAAATGATAAAATAATTATTCATAGACACGAAAGACCGGATCCAGATGCATATGGTTCTCAAGGAGCTATGTATCAAATTATTAAAGAAAACTTTCCTGAAAAAACATTAATAACTGTAGGTAAAGATTCGCCTTCACTAGATTTTTTATTCAAAAATTCAGAAGTAACAGAAGAAGATTATAAGGATGCCTTGGTTATTGTAACTGACACAGCGAACTTTCCAAGGATTGATGGAAAATTATTTACGAAAAATAATTTCCTAATAAAAATCGACCATCACCCACCACTAGATAATTATGGAAGCATTAATCTAGTTGATACTGAAGTTTCATCTTGTAGTGAATTGATATATAATTTTTATACATATTTAAATAAAAAATATAATATTAAATTGAATGATGAAGCAGCAAAATTACTTTATCTTGGTATTGTTGGAGATACGGGTAGATTTTTATTCCCAAATACTTCTAACAATACTCTTAAAGTTGCTTCAGAACTTATTAAGTATGATTTCAATATGAGCGCTTTATTAGATAAGATGGAAATTATTAGTGAAAATATTATGAGATTTAGAGCATTTATTTTTGAAAATTATGATGTCTATCAGGATGGAGTAGCGTATCTAAAGATTACTAAAGAAGATATGGATAAATATGGTGTAGATCCAGGTGAAGTTTCGACTGGAGTTAATTTATTAAGAAGTCTACAAGATCTTTATGCGTGGTGCTTTGCTATTGATGAGGGGAATAAAGTACGTGTTCGTATTAGATCTAAGGGTCCTGTTATAAATACTTTAGCTGAAAAGTATGCAGGTGGAGGTCACCCGCTAGCGAGTGGTGCAACGGTGAAAAATTGGGAAGAATTTGATGATTTGCTAGATGATATGGCAAGAGTCGTAGCAGAATATTTAAAAGAAAATAATATTAAATTAGAAAATTAGGATAATATTTTCAGAATTTTTCTTAAGATATTTTCAAAAGTTATCCTTGACACTATAAAGGTATAGTGTTATACTTAATAGAAATTAATAGAAACCAATACTCGTATAAGTAATAGATGTAGTATTTAAAGAGAGTACCGTTAGCTGAAAAGGTATAATATGAAATTTATGAAAATGGTTCGAGTGGTTAATAAGGTAAACATAAATTGTAAACTTTGTTCGGCGATCCACGTTATAGGATAGACTATGATAGTAGTTGTAATGAGTAAAATATAAGGTGGTACCGCGTAAAACGCCCTTATTCCTGTAGGAGTAAGGGTGTTTTTTATTTTTAAAAAGAGAAAGGAGATAGACATGATTGAATTAAAAAAAGTTAATAAGATTTATAATAATGAAGTTCATGCTCTAAAAGATATTAATTTAAAAGTTGAAAAAGGTGATATTTACGGTATTATTGGTTATTCTGGTGCTGGAAAAAGTACGTTAGTAAGGCTGTTAAACGGACTTGAGGTGGCTACAGATGGTGAGGTAATCATTGATGGTGATGACTTCAATAAAATAACTGAAGAACAACGTAGATTAAAACGTCAAAAAATCGGAATGATTTTCCAACATTTTAATCTATTATGGAGTAGAACTGTTGCAGAAAATATTGCATTTCCATTAGAAATTTTAGGAAAGTCAAAAGCTGAGATAAAAGAAAGAGTAGAGGAATTAGCTAAGTTAGTTGGATTAGAAGATAGACTGCATGCTTATCCTTCTCAGCTTTCTGGTGGTCAAAAACAAAGAGTAGGTATTGCACGTGCATTAGCAGGTAATCCTTCAATTTTACTTTGTGATGAGGCAACGAGTGCACTTGACCCTGAAACAACTGCAGAGGTATTAAATTTAATTAAAGAAATTCATACTAAAACTAATATAACTGTTGTTTTAATTACTCATGAAATGAATGTAATAAAAACGATTTGTACAAAAGTTGCTGTTATCGATGGAGGTACAATTGCTGAAGATGGTCTTGTTTCTGAAGTTTTCTACCACCCAACACAAGAAGTAACGAAGAAATTCTTAGCTCAGACTTCATTTGCATCGGAATTTGAAGAAAGGGAAAATATCGAAGAATGGAAGAAAGTATTTACTGATGGTATTATTATTAAATTTACATTCGACAATAATACTTCGAAAAAACCTATTCTTAGTATGTTATTAAAAGAAATTAATTTTGATTTTAATATTATCAATGGACATATTGATAAAACAGCAAATGCTAATATTGGTACGCTATTTGTTCAATTGATTGGTTCTAAAGAAAATACAGATAAAGTAATAGCTAGATTAAATGAACTAGGTATTTTAACGGAGGTGTTATAATGTTTGATTTTTCAAGAGTTAATTGGGATAAAGTACAAGATAAAACTATTGAAACACTAATTATGACTTTTGAGTCATTAATAGCAGTGTTTATTGTTGGATTATTTTTAGGATTGCTATTATACTTAACATCTAATAGTAAGAGTACATTTGGACGTGGTTTTTATGCAGTTGTTACAGCGATTGTTAATATTTTTAGAGCGATTCCATTTATCATTCTAATTGTATTATTAATTCCATTTACTAAAGCATTAATTGGAACAATTATCGGTGTTCAAGCAGCAATTCCTGCACTTATTATTTCAGCAGCACCGTTCTATGCTCGTTTAGTAGAAATTGGTCTACGTGAGGTAGATAAAGGTGTAATAGAAGCTGCACGTGCTATGGGAGCTAAAAAATCTACAATTATTACAAAAGTTTTAATTCCTGAGAGTTTACCAGCAATTATTTCAGGATTAACTGTTACAGCAATCGCTTTAGTTGGATCAACAGCGATGGCAGGTGTTATCGGAGCTGGAGGATTAGGTAATTTAGCTTATCTAGATGGATTCCAACGTAATAACAGTACTTTAACATTTGTTGCAACAGTGTTAATTTTAATCATCGTATTTGCAATTCAAATACTTGGGGATACTATCGTTAAGAAAGTAGATAAAAGATAAACTTTTCGATATTGTATTAAAAATTGTATAATAATTAAGAAAGACCCTCTATGCTAGAGAAAGTGTAGGGGGGGTATTTTAATGTATTAAATTTAAATATTAGAATAATATAAATGTTTATTTTATAAGGAATAGATGATGATCGGATAATTTAAATAGCAGTTATATATACAAAGATATTATTTTAATCAGAGATTTTAAAAGTATACTTAATATAAAAAATTATTGTATTTAAGATTTGAATTATGTTATTTTTTATATTTTTATTGTTGTTAATAGTACCTTAAATGCTATATTTTCAGTAATTAGAACTATTTATTTTCATATTTTCATTATGTAAATGTGAAAATATTTTCTTGTAATCAAGTGTAAAAGAAAAGGTTTTCTTGATTTTTTTCATTTTTTGTAATAAACTAAGGTTACATTTAAAAAACAGTTATATAACAAGGTCGACCTGTAATAAATAAAATAAAGAGGTACAAAATTATGCAAACAATATCCAACTCCCCAACCCGTAAACAGGGGGTTCTCATGTTTTCAATTCTTATTACTGCTTATGTAGTATTTGCTACAAATTGGGTAGCAGGTTCAACTTTATCTAAACAAATAACAGACTATTATTTTAATGGTGAAAAGGTTTCTCCCATAATATCTGAAGTTGTAAACTACACAATAACTATTTCAAGAATTATTGCAAATTTACTGGCTGCATTTATATTAATCAAATTACATCCGAAGAAAGCAGCTATGATTTCATTATTTTGCTTGTGTTTTTCATTCTTTGCAATATTTACACATAGTTATTGGCTGTATACAATATCAAGAATGATAATGGGATTTGGTGGGTCTATGATAATCGTTTTTATAAACTCATTTGTTGCAAAATTCATTCCTAATGATAAAAAAATTATTACTAGCACAATTATTACAGCGGCTTATAATATCGGTGCCGCATTAGTTGCAGTTTTATTTTTATTGTTTAAAAAGTATTTTGTAATAGACTGGAGATATACAATGATAGGATTTAGTATTTTTAGTATAATACTTCTCATCTTCTGGATCTTATTTTCTCGTGATTTTGAGTCAACGGTTACATGGAAACATCCAAATCATTTTGTGTATGAATCTCTGATGAGATCAAAAGAAGCTATACATCAGGTTGAAGAGAAAAAATACACTTATGTTGATGGTTTTAAAGATAAATTTATTTACATATTTTCATTAGGATTTGGTGGCTTTTTATTCTTATATGTTATGCCACTTGTATCTTTACCTAGGGTAATAGCAGAACATGCAAATAATTCGCACTTTAAGCCTGAAGTTATGATATTAACTGTTACAATTGGAGGTTTATTTGGAACTTTATTTAGTTTGTTAGTTACAAGACATTTAGATTTTCGAAGAAAACCATTTTTAATGATTCATGGTGTATTAATGATAGGACTTATGGCAATTGGGCTTCTATGTGTTTCTCACAATGTTATTCTCTCATATATAATGTTTGCTTTATCAGGTTTCTTCATGTATTCTCAGTATCCAATATACTTAAATATTCCATATGAATTACCTAAAATGAATTCACAAAGATTAACTATAATGTTTGGAATATTTTGGGCTTTTGGATATGCGATCTATACTTTATTTAACTTTTCGTGGAGTTTAGTATTGAATCATATGGGGTATAATGCATCACTAATATTCTACTTAGTAGGTAGTGTAACTTATATAATATTTGTCGCTGAGTTTCCTGAAACAAGACTTAAAACTAGTAATATTAAACTAAAAGTATTTGGTATCAATGTAGTTATCTAATATATTATTACAAGTCATTAATTTTAAATATATATTTATAATAGCGTAGTAAAATATTATTACTATGCTATTATTATTTTGATTTTATATGTTAAAAATAAATGTTAATTATTAAATGAGAAAAATTGAAAATATTGATGTTTTACGAATAATTAGCATCAAAATAGGTTAAAAAAACTTGAAAATGTGGTAAAATAATAAAGACTGTATAAAATAATAGAATTTACAAAATAAAAATATAAGGAGTTAAATTTATGGTTATTCAATGGTTCCCAGGTCACATGGCCAAGGCAACAAGAGAAGTGAAAGAAAAACTAAAATTAGTAGATATAGTTTTTGAACTAGTAGATGCACGTTGTCCACTTTCTTCTCACAATATGTACTTAGATGAAGTAGTAAAAGATAAGAAGAAAATAATTATTTTTAATAAAATAGATTTATGTGATAGAGCTGAAACAGCAAAGTGGAAAAGTTACTTTGAAAATAAAGGATATACAGTAGTGTATACAGATGCAAAAAATAGTAATAACTTAAATAAAGTAATTGATAAAGCAAAAGAAGAATTAGCAGAAAAAATAGCTCGCCAAGTTGCAAAAGGAATTAAACCAAGAGCAATCAGATCAATGGTAATAGGTGTACCCAATGTTGGTAAATCGACGTTTATAAATAAACTTATTAAGAAAAATGTAGCTAATACTGCCAATAAACCTGGTGTTACTAAAAAACAACAATGGTTAAAATTAAATAAAGATATAGAACTATTGGATACTCCAGGAATACTTATGCCAAAGTTTGATAATCAAGAAATTGGTAAAAAACTAAGTTTAATTGGTTCTATAAAGGATGATATTACTCCACTTGATGATGTAAGTTTATACTTAATAGAGCTTTTAAAAGAAAATTATTTAGAAAATCTAAATAATCTATATAAGATAAATGTCAATAGTGATGATGAAAATGTATTTATCATGGAAAAAGTAGCTGAAAAAAGATTTAAAAAAATCGATGGAGACTATGATTACGATTCAACAATTAAGCTGTTAATTCAAGATTTTAGAACACAAAAATTTGGACTTATTACTTTAGATAATTATAATGATTTATTAGAAAAAGAGGAACAAAATGAAAATTAGTGAGGTAAGAGAACTCTTAAGCCAAGAAGTCATTTCCGAGGAAATGTTAAATGAACTAAAAAAAGATGAAAGAACTGGGGTTCAAAAATTATTACTAAGTTATGCTAAAAAGCAAGAGAAAAAACTTTTTTATAAAAAAGAGTATGAAAAGAAATCATTTTACGAGAATAAATGTTATAATAATGGATGTAAGTATATTTGCGGAATAGATGAAGTTGGTAGAGGACCACTTGCAGGCCCAGTAGTTGCTGCAGCGGTAATTTTAAAAAAAGACAGCTATTTCGAAGGATTAAATGATTCAAAAAAATTATCTGAGAAAAAACGCGAAGCACTGTATGAACAAATAAAAAATGAAGTTGTTGCTTATGCTATTTGTGAAGTTGATAATATTGAGATTGAAAAGTATAATATTTACAACGCAGCACGTATAGCGATGCAAAGAGCAGTTGAAAAGTTAGAAGTTAAACCGGACTTCCTACTTATAGATGCCATGCCATTTGAAAATTATCCTATACCTAATTATAGTATGGTCAAAGGTGATGAAAAAAGTGTTTCAATTGCTGCAGCATCCGTTATGGCGAAAGTTTATCGTGATAATCTAATGAAAGAATATGCACAAAAATATCCTTTTTATGATTTTGAAAATAATGCAGGATATGGAACAAAGAAACATTTAGAAGGTCTAAAAGAGTATGGTGTTACACCTATTCATAGAAGAGACTTCGAACCAATAAAATCAATGTTACAAGGAGGAAAACATGAGTAATAATGGAATAAGTATTGCTAAAAATTTACAAAAGAACAATAGCCCGAAAAATAATAATCAAGCGTCTAAGAAAAATAATACTAGACCTAAAAATTCAAAAAAAGTCGTGGCTAAAGAGCAACAAAATAACTCAAAACAAGTAGTACAGAAAATTAATAATGTAAATAAAGCTAAATCTCAACAAAATAAATCTAAAAAGTTAGCTAAAATTCGCATCACTCCATTAGGAGGGGTAGAAGAAGTAGCTAAAAATATGTATATGGTAGAAATCGGTGATGAAATTTATGTTCTTGATGCAGGTTTAATGTTCCCTGAAACAGAAATGATCGGTATTGATGCTGTTATACCTGATATTAGTTACTTAGTTAGAAATAAACAAAAAATTAAGGGGATATTTTTATCAAATGGACATGTAAGTTCAATGGGGGCTGTTCCTTATATTATCGATAAACTAAAATGTCCTGTTTATGGTTCTAAGTTAACAATTGATTTATTAAAAAATCACCTTAAACAATTAGGAATAAAAAGAAGAATTAAGTTTTACTATGTAAAAGATAATAATAAATATGATTTTAATAATGCTAGTGTTACATTCTTCAAGACAACATATTCAATGCCTGATTCTTTAGGTATTTGTATTGAAACTAGTCAAGGAAATATTGTTTACACTGGTGAGTTTAAATTTGACCAATCAGTAAGTAAAGAATATAAATCTGATATCGTAAAAATTAGTACACTAGGTCAAAAAGGTGTTCTTGCTCTACTAAGTGATTCAAGTAATGCTAATGTTAAGGGATATAATGTTCCTGAAAATGAAGCTGCTGAGCAAATTGATAATGCATTTTATCAAGCTAATAAACGTATTATTGTAACATGCTATGCTTCTAACTTTTTAACAATATCTCATATTGTTAGAGCAGCACTGGCTCAAAATAGAAAAATTTTACTTTTAGGTCAAGCTATTGAAGCATCTATCAATACTGCAAGAAATATGAATTACTTACAAATTGAAGATAGTAACTTAATTTCAATTGAAGAATTTAAAAATTATCCACAAAATGAAGTATGTATACTTTCATCTGGAGATCAAGGAGAACCAATTGAAGCGATGAAAAATATCGCTGAGAAAAAAGTTAATGGAATTCAGATTGAATCTGGAGATACGATTATGGTTGCTGCGACACCATCTCCAAATATGGAAGTAATGTTATTCCAAACACTAAACCTATTAGTTAAACTTGGAGCAAATGTTGTTACAGCTTCTAAACGTCTACATGCTGCGAGTCATGCTACAAAAGAAGAGTTAAAAATGATGTTAAATATGCTTATGCCTAAGCACTTTATTCCAGTTCAAGGGGAATTTAGAAACCTTCGCAAACATGCAGAAATTGCTGCAGAAACTGGTGTAGCTGGAGAGAATATTCACATCTTATCTAAAGGGACAACTTTGGAAATCAGTGGAAGTAAGTCTAAAACTTTACAAAATAATATTCCAGTAGGGAACATATTAGTCGATGGTCGCGGAATTGGTGATGTAGAAGATAGTGTTCTAAAAGATAGAAAATTACTTTCTAATGATGGAATTTTCGTAGCTTCATATGCAATTAGTAAAAAAGAGAAAACTTTAGTAGGTAAACCAGTAATTCAAACAAAAGGTTTCGTCTATGTTAAGAAGAGTATGGAACTGATTAAAGAAGCGGAAGAAAAAGTAATTGAGTACTTAGAAAATAATCCGATCAAGAGTATTAGAGAATGTGCTGCAGTTAAGGCAGAGATAAGAAGTATGTTATCTAGCTTACTATATGATAATACTAAGAGAAAACCAATAATAATAATTAACTTTTCATTAGTTTAATAATGAAAATATAACGGGAAATTATAATAGGGAACAATTCAAACAGTGTATTAAACATTAAATTGAATGGCTTCCTATTGTTCCCGTTTTTAGTCTATTAAAAGGGGTGAAATAATGTCTAAAGTTATTGCTCATATTGATATGAATTGCTTTTATGCAAGTGTAGAAGAAAAATATAATCCTGAATTGAAAGGTAAACCTTTAGCAATAGCTGGAGAAGTGAAAACTAGACATGGAATAATAGTAACCTCTAACTATGAGGCGAGAAATTTAGGTATAAAAACAACTATGCGAGTTGGAGATGCTAGAAAAATATATCCAAATATAAAGATTCTTCGACCAGATATGCCTAAATACCAACAAGAATCCAAGTTGATTTTTGATTTGGTACGAGAATATACAGATAAAATTGAGATAGTTTCTGTTGATGAGGCTTATATAGATTTAAGTGATTTTCATGAACCAATAAAGGTAATAGCCACAATTCAAAGAAGAATATATAAACAATTAGGGATGCCTTCATCAGTAGGTATTTCATTTAATAAATTTTTTGCAAAAATGGGATCGAATTTGAAAAAACCTCTTGGATTCTCAATTATAAATAGAAAAAACTATAAAGATATTCTTTGGAATTTAGACATAGGAGAGATGCATGGTTGTGGTAAAGCATCTACTAAAAAACTCAAAAAAATTGGAATTAATACAATTGGCGATGTTGCTGTAGCAAACGAGGTAATTCTTCATAGCTTACTCGGTGTTCAAGGTTTGAGGCTGAAAAACAAGGCTAATGGAGAAGGTAATAGTGAGCTGAAATATACAGTTGATAGAAAATCAATTGGAAATTCAAAAACATTCACAAATGATTTAATAGATGAAGATGATATTTTAAAAGAAATAAAAAAACTATCTGAGAAAGTCAGTTCAAGAGTACAATCACGTAACTATGTTGGAAATAATATTTCAATAATGGTAAGATTCAGTGATTTTAAAACAATTACGAGATCCAAAAAACTCCCAGAATTTATATCTAGTACAAATGATATTTTTAGTTATGCTTGGGAGCTTTTATTGGAACACTATGATTTTTCACGTGGCGTTAGACTACTAGGGGTTTCACTAAATGATATTAAAAAGTCAAAAGAACTCAAAGTGCAACTTGATATTTTTGATAAAAAAGATTATGAAGAAGAGCAAAGACTAAGAAAGCTTTCTAAAAAGTTAAAAGCTGAATTTGGCGACAATATAATAACTGACTTTGAAAACATAGGAAAAAAAGAGAAAACTGTTATTACTACGAGTTTTAGTAAGGATTTTCTTGATTAATAAAAAGGAGAAATGATGTTAGCGATTAATAAAAGATTAAAATTAGTAGCTGAATATGTTGAAAATAGAAGACTTGCGGATATTGGTAGTGATCATGCATATTTACCTATTTTTTTGGCTAAAAACAATAAAATTGATTTTGCGGTAGCTGGAGAAATAGTTGAGGGACCGCACAAAGTATCAATAAAAAATGTACAAGAAGAAAACCTTGTAGGAGTTATTGATTGTCGTAAAGCTGCCGGTCTAGATGCTATAGAATTAAGTGATAATATAGAAGTAATTACAATATGTGGTATGGGAGGTAAGCTAATTGCTGATATTTTAGAAAAAGGAAAAGATAAATTAGCAAATAAACCAAATCTAGTATTACAACCTAATGTTGGTGAAAACTTCGTTAGAGAAAAGTTACAAGAATTAGGATATGAAATAACTGAGGAAAATATTATCGAAGAAGACGGTCATATTTATGAAATTATAGTAGCAAAACCAGGAGTTATGAATTTATCAGAAGATGAAATAAACTTTGGAAAATATTTGTTAGTAGAAAAGAATGAGCTATTTGTAAAAAAACAAAAATTAGAGCTGTCTAAAATTGAGTACATTTTAAATCAACTTGAAAAAGCAACAGAAATTCAAGAGAATAAAGTAGAAGAATTTAAAAATAAATATAAAAAAATATTAGAAATTATTTCATAATAATTTATTTAAGAGGAGGGAAGGTATGTTACAGTCTTTACGTGATGAAAAAGAAGCTAAAATGTTATTGAATTTTAGTATGAAAATAGCTAAGAGTATGTTAGCATATGGAGCTGAAGTATATAGAGTAGAAGATACTGTAAATAGAATTTATAGATCGTTTGATAATATAAAAGCTGCAAATAGTCTAGTGACATATAACTTTGTAATTGTCTCTTTTGTTTATGATGATAATACTTATACTGCGATGAGAAGAGTCGTATTAGGAGATCGTGATTTAGAAAAAATTGCGCTATTAAATGATATCTCAAGAAGAATGGTAATGGGTGGTTGTACTTTAGATTATGCCTTCAAAAAAATGAAGGAAATAAAGGCTAGAAAAAGATATTCAAATGCTTCTGTGATTATTGCTTTAACCTTATCGGGTCCTTTTTTTGCGATAATGTTTGGAGGAACGTTTAAGGACAGTTTATACGCATTCTTTATTATGGCAATAGAAGCTATGTTCTTGACTTTAACTGCGAAATATAAACTTACATCTTTTGTGAGTAATTTTTTAGGGGCATTTATAGCTACCATTTTGGTAATGGTGTTAAACAAGTTTTTCTTAATACATAATCCTTTTAGTATTATTATTGCGGGGTTAATGCCACTTGTTCCTGGAGTACAGGTTACCAATGCTGTACGTGATTTTATGGCTGGTGATTATTTATCAGGGATGATTGGAATACAGGCAGCAATCTTTGTATCTACAGCTATTGCACTTGGTGTGGTTATGGGATTAAAATTGGTGTAAGGAGAAATTTATGGAGAATAATGTTTTTATACAATTTATTGCAGGTTTTGTAGTTAGTGTAGCATTTGCAATTTTCTTTAATGCGCCGAGAAAATCATTGTTTACTTGTGGACTGATTGGAGCTATCGGTTGGTTAATTCAAGTTGTAGTTAACTTGTTATTAGCAGACGTTGTTGTGAGTAGTTTTTTAGGTGCCGTTTGTGTTGGTATATTATCAACAAATGCATCTAAGCTTTTAAAGCTCCCAGCTACTATATTTATTTATACAGGGATGGTACCGTTAGTGCCAGGATATGGTATGTATAATACAATGCAAAATATAGTAACAAAGAATTATGGTGTAGCTTCAAAAGTAGGGATGGAAACACTCCTTCAGGCTGGAGCAATAGCAATGGGGATACTACTAGCATCTGTATTTTCTTCTTCAATTCAGAGGGTAAAAATACAAAGAAAACGTTAAAAGTGATATAATAAAAGAAAAATTTTATAAAAGGAGATTATTATGGAATATATTTTATACTTTGCAGAAACTTGTCCAGATACTGCACCATTTAAAGAAAAACTAGCAGAATTAGGGATTACTTATAAAGAAGTGGAAGTTATGTCTTCGTTGAAAAACTTTAAAGAGTTTTTATTTGTAAGAGACACATACACTCAGTTTGAAGGAATAAGAGGAAATATGAAAATTGGTATACCTTGTTTAGTTATTAGTGAAAGTGAATGTATCTTAGAATTAAGTGAATTAACTAAGTTAAAATAATAAATGTTAGATAAACTCTAAAATAGTATTTTTGTAGTAGACATTATGTTGAAAAATTATAATGCTACTATATAAAGTACTAATTTGGAGTTTATTTTTGAATTTTTATTAATCCCTTGCTTTTTACATTTAAATTTGATATAATTAAAAAATGCTAGGTGGGGAGTTAGCGGTGCCCTGTACTTGCAATCCGCTTTAGCAAGACCGAATACCGAGATGCGGGTAGAATAGGGAATGTCGAGTCTAACACGTAATGTTGAGACTAAGGCACCTTACGACGCAATACTTATGAACCATGTCAGGTCCGGAAGGAAGCAGCATTAAGTAAGTCTATTGTGGGTGTGAGTTTTTGTCGAGGTTGAGTTGGCGATTAGACTAACGGTTTTTTAATCTATTCAAGTCTCGGTTGCATATAGTATAAATCGATGATATCTAAAAGTAAATTCGCTTTTGGATTTTTTTTTGTGAAAAAAGAAAAAATATATAAAGGAGAGAACATATGTATCAAGGAAAAAACTTTTCTGAAAGAGCAAGTATTTTTATTAAATTACTATTGCCTGTTTTAGTGTATCAAGTAATTTCATATTCATCTGGGATGATTGGAACGTTCATGGCGGGACACTATAGTCCTACAGATTTAGCTGGTGTGAGTATGGGTGTTAATATTTGGAATCCAATTATGTATACTTTAAATGCAATCGTTTTAGCATTAATTCCGATAGTTTCACAATTGATTGGAAAAAATAAAGAAGAAGAGATACCTACAGTAGTTAGACAATTTCTGTACATAGCTGTAATTATTAGTATTGTTTTAATTGTTGGGTTAAATACTTTAGCAACACCAATAGTAGACCAATTAGGTATGGATAGTAATATTGCAGAAATAACTAAGAACTATCTGTTTTATGAAAGTTTTGGAGTGCTATCAATCTTCTTGTATGTGGTTTTACGTTCGTTTATAGATAGTTTAGGATTGACAAGATTATCGATGATAATGATGATAGTGTCTGTACCTGTAAATGTATTTTTCGCGTATAGTTTCATTTTTGGGAAGTTTGGTATGCCAGAGCTTGGTGGAGCTGGAAATGCAATTGCTGTTTCAGTAACATATACAGTATTATTTTTCATCGCATTATTTATAGTACTAATAAACCCTAAAATTAATAAGTATAAAATATTCGAAAAAGAAAAAATTAGATTTGAAAAATGGGGAGAAATCTTTAAGCTAGGAGTTCCAATAGCTCTAGCTACAGCACTTGAGACGGTTGTCTTTTCAACGTTATCTTTAATGGTGTCACGTTTTGATACGACAGTTATTGCTTCCCATCAAGCTGCGTTAAATTTCTCTGGATTTTTATATACTTTACCAGTTAGTGTTGCAAATGCCGCAACAATTATAATAGCATTTCATGTAGGAGCAAAAGACTATAAAATGGCAACAGAGTATACAAAACTAACGGTAATAATGGGAATGATATTTTCTACAATAGCTGGATTAATTGTCTGGTTATTTGATACGAAGATTCCGTATTTATATACTAGTGATAGCGGAGTAATAACTTTAACAGCTGAGCTATTATTATTCGCAATTGGTTTTGCTATTTGTGATTCATTTGCATCAGCACTAGCAGGAGTGCTTCGTGGATACAAAAAAGTTGTACCGATTTGTGTGGTAATGTTTATCGGTTATTATCTAGTAGGTATTCCTACGGCTTATTATTTTGTTTTTAAACAAGGTATTGGTATAGAAGGTTTATGGATAGGTTGGATAATAGGACTTGCAGTATATGCTTTAGGTGTCTTATTCTACTATCTATATATGAGAAGAGGAATTAAGAAAAAAATAAAATTAGCTAAATAGTAAAAATTTTGTAGTAAATTTAAATACTACAAAATTTTTTTTATTTTACTTGTATAATCACTTGACTCTAATTTTGAAAAACTATATAATGTGATTAGCAGAACTAGATAAGAAGGAGGAAAGAATTTGAACAAAGTATATCCAAAATGGTCTGAGTTACCAGATATTGATTTGTACTTAGATCAAGTACTATTATACGTTAATCGATTAGATAACTCCTCAATTGTCGATGATGATAAAGGTTTAACCTCAGCGATGATAAATAATTATGTGAAAAATGGTCACTTAGATAAACCAATTAAGAAAAAATATAATCGAAAACAATTAGCAAGATTAATAGTGATTACATGTTTAAAAAATGTATTCTCAATTCAAGAGATTAGTAAGACAATAAATAGCTTGACTTCAGAGGGAAGTTCTGAAGAGATGTATGATAATTTTGTTATGTGTATGAATGGCGAGAAGAGAGAGGGACTAGCGGAAGTAATAGTGGCAGCCTGTGATACTGTGAGATTATATAAAAAAACGCATGATCTAGTAGAAAAGTTAAAATAAAATACTTGGAGGTAAATTATGGAGTGGAAAATTGTAGTTGATACTGCTTGCGATTTTAGAGAAATTCCTAATAAAGCTGAGAATGTTACTTATGAGAGAGTGCCATTTTCATTACAAATAGAAGATAAAGTTTATGTAGATACGTTAGATTTAAATATTGACGAAATGATGAGAGAAATGTATGCTAGTTCAGAGCCAGCAAGATCAGCTTGTCCTAGTCCAGAGGCATATCTAGCTGCGTATAAAGGAGCAGATAATGTTATAGTTCTGACTCTTACTGGTGGAATGTCAGGAAGTTACAATAGTGCAGTAATCGGCGAAAAGATGTTGAGAGAAGAAAATTCAAATGCTAATATTCATATAATCAATACGCTTTCTGCAGGTGGTCAAAATGATTTATTTCTCCTTAAAATAAATGAATTAATAAAAGAAGGATTATCTTTTGATGAAGTTGTTTCAGAAATGGCAAAATATCAAGAAAATACGAAACTAATTTTTTCTTTAGAAAAAGTGGATAATCTTGTTAAAAATGGACGTTTATCAAAATTAGCAGCTGCTGTAGTAGGGTTATTAAATATGCGTATGGTAGGAGAGGCAAGTAAAGAAGGAACTCTACATTTACTTCATAAAGTACGTGGTGAGAAAAAGGCGATATCAACTGTAGTTGAAGAGATGATTAAAGCTGGATATAAAGGTGGTAGAGCTGTAATTACACATAGAAATAATGAAAATATTTGTAAAAAGATAGAAGAAAAACTAAAAGAAAAATTCTCGAATGTAGAATTTATTATAGTTCCTACATCTGGAATTTGTAGCTTTTATGGTGAAGAAGGCGGAATGCTTTTAGGATATGAAATATAATCCGTATTTTAGAATAGTAATAATTAATATTAAAAAGAGAAGAAGTGTATTATAAAAAAACACTTCTTCTCTTTTTAATAAATTTAACTAACTCTGTTTAGCTCTTTTTTTACGTTTTCGAAACTTCCCAATTAAAAAACCAGTCCCTTGACCACAAAGGCTGAAGAATATATACCCTAAACCATAGATAAGAATATCAAAGTTTAAAATGATTAAACATGATATTATATAAAAAATTCCTATAATAAATGAGAAAATATAGCTAAAGTCTTCTTTATTATATGCATATAGAAACGAAATTAGAAAACTAATAACAGGGTATAGGATAATTAATAATAAAATTATCATCCCAGATCTATTTGATATAAAATAAGAACACAGAGGGAGTATTATAAATAAAAAGAAAGAAAAAATTAAATATGGTACTTTTTCTAAAAATTTCTTCATCATCTGCCTCCTAATTATAGTGTTATTCTATCATATATTGGATTGAAAAACAATAAAGAAGTAGTTATAATTCAAGCTATAAAATTGAAAACACTTTCTGAATGTGATATTATGAGGTTACTATAAAAATGAGAGGGGATAATATAATGAAATTTTTTATAGATACAGCAAATGTCGAAGATATTAGAAATGCTAATGAATTAGGAGTAGTTAGTGGAGTTACTACAAATCCGTCATTAATTGCAAAAGAAGGACGCGATTTTAAAGAAGTTATTAAGGAAATTACTTCAATAGTAGATGGTCCTATTAGTGGAGAAGTAAAAGCAACTACTACTAATTGGAAGGATATGCTAGAAGAAGCAAGAGAAATTGCAAAAATTCATCCTAATATGGTTGTTAAGATTCCTATGACTGAAGATGGATTAAAAGCTGTAAATGTATTAAAAAAAGAGGGAATTAAAACAAATGTTACTCTAATCTTTAGTCCAACTCAAGCGTTATTAGCAGCTAGAGCTGGAGCGACATATGTTTCTCCATTTTTAGGTAGATTAGATGATATTTCTCATAATGGATTATTATTAATAGAAGAGATAGTGGAAATTTTCGCTAATAATGATATTGATACACAAATTATCGCAGCAAGTGTAAGAAATCCAATTCATGTTACTGAATGTGCTAAATTAGGATGCGATATTGCTACTGTGCCTTATTCTGTAATTAAACAAATGGTTAAACATCCATTAACTGATATTGGAATAGAAAAATTCAAACAAGATTACTATAAAGTATTTGGTGAGTAATCGATAAAAGTAGTTTACGTAATATAAATTTATATTTCTTTAAAAAAATTTAAAAAATTTACACTTTATACTAGAAATATTTATAAAGTAATGTTATAATATATTTTGTTGTATGAAAAAGTTGTTAAGATTAAATTTTATAGGAGGTTATATTAATGCGCGTAAATGTAACATTAGCTTGTACAGAATGTGGTGACAGAAACTACATTACTAAAAAGAACAAAAGAAATAATCCAGACCGTATTGAACTTAAAAAATACTGTCCAAGATTAAAAAAAGTGACTTTACACAGAGAAACTAAATAATAAAGTTATAGAAGCCTTAAAGTATCAACGTTTAAGGCTTTTTGTTTTGCCTTTTGACAATGTTTTGACTGTGTTTTGACTTTCTTTTTTGTGGTATAAAAGAGTAATTGAATGCCATTTGAATGCCAAATTACATAAAATAAAAAATCCGTCAGTAATTTAATCACTGACGGATGAGAGCATTGAGCTCTAGTTATGATTTGCGATAGATACAATTAAGTATCTATGTTAGTAATTATATTGTATTGTATTGTAAATAGGGATGAAAGTCAAATTTATTTTTGCCTATAGTAGTAATGTGTCTATTTTTGCATATGTATCCTTATCAAAAATTTCGTTTATCAGACCTTTTTATTTTATTATTTAGTTACTGGGACTTCGAAAGTAGCATTTTCCATTTTTTTACCATCTTTATCGAATTGTGTAAAAGAAATTTTAATTTTGTCACTTTCTACACTTAAACCGTATCCCATAGCAGATTCTGAAATTGCACCAACTGGAGTAGGTTCGGGATATTTTGAAGAATTAACTGGATAAATTCTAGCCTCATTTTCCGCTCCATCAATAACTGTTCTAGGAGCTAAAAATAGATCTTGATATTCATTTTTAAAACCTAAGTTCTCATAAGTATATTTTATGATAACTACTTGTGCTATTTTATCTTTGATATGTTTATTTCTATCTTGAGTAGTTTTAACTTCTGTTATTTTTAATCTCCATTGCCCATCTACAATCCATTCTTCATTAAGACCGTATACTTTATCTTTTGAGTTTTCATTTTTTGATGTTGCTGCTTTATTTTGGCTAATTAGATCGCTTTTAAATAATGAACACCCACTTAGAATTACAGAAACTGATAACAGGACTGTAAATAGTAATTTAGATTTCATATTTTCCTTCTCCTAATTTATAATGTTTAATTTTTATAAAATATCTTGAATTACCTCTATATAAAAAAATTATATAATACTAGAATAGGTTGGTCAATAAATGTTAATTACATTTTTAAATTTTATAGTAGGGATAAAATTTATAGTTTATTACAAAAATACCTTTACAAATTAAAGAAAAAATATTATACTATGTATTATCAATTAAAAATATTGTTAATTTATCTATAGATTTTTCTTGTTTTTTCAAAAGAATTCTTTAGTGAAGCTAACAAAATTAAAAATTTTTAAAAAAATAAAAAAAAATTAAAAAAGTTGTTGACAAACTATAATATCTATTATATAATTAATACATAAGTTAATAACAAATATTCATGCGGGTGTAGTTTAGTGGTAAAACCTCAGTCTTCCAAACTGATGTTGTGAGTTCGATTCTCATCACCCGCTCCATTTTTTTATTTAGAGATTTTTCCACAGTAGCTCAGTTGGTAGTAGCATCTGACTGTTAATCAGAGGGTCGCAGGTTCGAGTCCTGCCTGTGGAGTAAAGTACGGCTGTGTATGCAGCCGTATATTTTTTTGTTTAAAATCTCGCTAAATATTATTATCAAAGGAAAAATTATGTTATAATAGTTCATGGTATATGAACTTTTATCAAGTTGAATTTTATATAGTTTAAAAGTTGAAGTTTAAGAAAAATAAAGAGAATTTTATAGGAGATTTTTATGTTTTTAGATGAGGTAAAAATATTCGTCCGATCAGGTGATGGTGGGAACGGATTAGTAGCATTTAGAAGAGAAAAGTATGTTCCAAAAGGTGGTCCAGCAGGTGGTGACGGTGGACGTGGAGCCAACGTTGTATTTATAGTTGATGAAGGTTTAAGAACTTTCATGGATTATCGTTACCAAAAGAAATTCGTAGCACCTAATGGTGAGAACGGAATGAGTAAAGGTATGCACGGTAGAAAATCTAAAGATTTATACTTAAAAGTACCACCTGGAACTGTAATTCGTGATACTGATACTGGAGAAGTATTAGCAGACTTAGTAGAACACGAGCAAGAAGTAGTAGTAGCTCGCGGAGGGCGTGGTGGACGTGGAAACTGTCGTTTCGCAACACCTTCAAACCCAGCGCCAGAAATAGCTGAAAATGGTGAACCAGGAGAAGAAAGAAATCTTACATTAGAATTAAAACTTATGGCGGATGTAGGTCTTGTCGGATTCCCTTCTGTTGGTAAATCAACATTATTATCAATAACATCAAAAGCAAAACCAAAAATTGCTGATTATCACTTTACAACATTAGCACCAAATCTTGGAGTAGTAGAAACAAAAGATCACAGAAGTTTTGTTATGGCTGACCTTCCAGGATTAATCGAAGGAGCTAGCCAAGGTGTAGGTCTTGGGCACCAATTCTTACGTCACATCGAAAGAACAAAAGTTATTGTCCATGTAGTAGATATGTCAGCAACTGATGGTCGTGATCCATATGAAGATTATAAAATTATTAACCAAGAGTTAGCAGAGTACAACATGAGACTTTTAGAAAGACCTCAAGTAGTGGTAGCTAACAAGATGGATATTCCAGTTGCGAGTGAAAATCTTAAAGAATTTAAAAAACAATTAGAAAATGACGGTGAAGATGTAGATATCGTTGAAATTTCTGCATTTACACGTAGTAATATAGATAATTTACTTTATAAAGTAAGTGATATTCTAGATAACACAGATCCAAATACGTTATATGAACTTGATACTGAAGAAGAAAGTATGGAAAACAGAGTTCTTTATAAACATAAACCTAAGGATGAAACATTCAAGATTACTCGTGATGACACAGGTGCTTATGTTGTAAGTGGGCCTGGTATCGAACGTGCATTCTTAATGACTGATTTCAACCGTGATGCTTCTGTTAGACGTTTTGCTCAACAAATGCGTTCTATGGGGGTAGATGATGCTTTACGTGATAGAGGATGTAAAAACGGTGATACTGTTAAAATTCTTAAAGGTGAGTTTGAATTCGTAGAGTAGGAGATAACCACTGTGGATAAAGAAAAAGTTTATTATATAATTAGAGAAGATGTATTGCCAGAAGCTGTAAAGAAGACGTTGGCGATGAAAAAAGCTTTAGAAGAAGATTCGAAATTATCAATTTTAGAAGCTTCTAAAAGATTTGATTTAAGTAGAAGTGCATTTTATAAATATAAAGATACAATTTTTCCAATTCAAGATGTGAAAAGACAATCAATTCTATCATTATCTATCGATGTTGATGATATTCCTGGAATATTAGGTAAAATTTTAGCGGTTGTTAATGAAGAGAAGTGTAGTGTTCTTACTATTCACCAAACAGTACCGATTAATGCAAAAGCTACGATAATTATTTCTTTAGAGTTAAGTTCAGGTGATATAAATATAGAAAAATTAAATAAACGAATTAAAGATCTTGAGTTTGTTAATTCAATTAAAGTAATTGGTTTAAGCATGTAAAGATAGTTTAATAAATATTAAATGTAGGAGAACAGAGTAGGGAAGTCAGTTTCCTATAGCTGTTCTCCTTTTTATTTTAGAAAGGTGAATTATGCAGAAAAATGATATATTCGAAGGGAAGGTTATAGATTATACACATGATGGTCTTGGTGTAGTTAAAATTGATAATTTTCTGATTTTTATTGAAGATGTTATAGAAGGTGAAGTAATTGAATTTAAGATAATTAAATTAAAGAAAAATCTTGGTTATGGAAAAGTTCTTAACATTATTGA
Source organism: Gemella haemolysans (assembly GCA_032567735.1). Classification (GTDB taxonomy): domain Bacteria; phylum Bacillota; class Bacilli; order Staphylococcales; family Gemellaceae; genus Gemella; species Gemella haemolysans_E. The sequence continues at coordinate 64,352 of JAWHCX010000010.1, forward strand.
AAGTTCTAAAAATAGAGTAGATGGAATTCCCAAAACTTCAGGGGCGAATTTAGTTCATATGAACTATGAAGAACAATTGAAGTTTAAGAAGAAAAAAGTTCAAAATGTTATGGATAAAGCTCTTGGAAAAGATTCTATCGAAGTATTAGATACGCTAGGAATGGAAGACGGATACCATTATCGTAATAAATCTGTTATTCCAGTGCAAAAAGTTAATGGTGAAGTTAAGATGGGTTATTATAAACCACGAAGCCATGATGTTGTTAATATAGAGAAGTGTTTTATTCAATATGATGAACACAATGTATTAATGAACAAATTACGTAGTATAATCACAGAGCTTAACTTATCAATCTATGATGAAAACAACCACTCAGGGGCAATTAGACATATTATGTTTAGAACGAACACCCTAAAAAGTGAAATTATGGTTGGTATTGTCGCGAAAGAGAAGTTTAATAAATTAGATGAATTTGTTGAGAAAATATCTAAATTAGACGATAGAATCGTTAGTATTATGTTAAATATTAATGACAAGAAGACAAATGTAATTTTTGGTGATAAAACTGAAAAACTTTTTGGTAAAGACTACATAACTGACACGTTAGACGGAATAGAATTCAAGATTTCACTTCGTTCATTTTATCAAGTGAATCCAGTTCAAACAGAGGTATTATATAGTAAAGCGTTGGAACTTGCAGAATTAAAAGAAACTGATACGATAATTGATGCTTACTGTGGTATTGGAACAATCAGTCTATTCGCAGCGAAGAAAGTTAAGAAAGTATATGGTATTGAAATAGTAGAAGCGGCTGTTTTAGATGCTCGCGAAAATGCGAAAAATAATAATATAACTAATGCAGAGTTTTTACTAGGTAAAAGTGAAGATGTAATAAAAAAATTAATCTCACAAAACGTGAAATTAGATGCAGTTATCGTTGATCCGCCACGTAAAGGTTGTGAGGAAAGTTTCTTACGTGATCTTGCAGCTATGGATATAGAAAAAATAGTCTATGTTAGTTGCAATCCAGCAACATTAGCTAGAGATATGGAAATTATGAGAGGGCTAGGTTATAAACTAGGTGCAGTGCAACCTGTAGATATGTTCCCAGGGACGTACCATGTTGAGGCGGTAAGTTTGCTAGTCAAGGAGTAAAACGACGAAGATTAGCATTTACTTCCGCCCATGCGATAGCTGTCCGTGATTGACAAGTGCTAGCACGCAGACAGAACGGAGATAGCGAACCGCTGAGTGTGTCGCTCTGCTCGTAAAAGCTTAGAAACCTTTGAACGAAAGGGATAATGAAAGCCTTGATTGCAAGGCTTTTTGCTTTATGGTGGGTAAGTATCAGAGTGAGAAAATTTTTGGAATGAGTAGAAGTGATAGCTAGAAATTATCAGTTTCTATTTCCATTTACCCTGTGGGTACGTGTTTGTTTCCATTGACAAGGAGTTTGTGGGAATAGAAATGTACCCACCTTGTTTGAATCAAGTGAAGTGTAGTTGAAGGAAATCTGTTGAAAGCAATACTTCATTTTACCGAATAAGTAATAATTTAGGCAACTTCAAATCGATTAAAAAAAACTATTTTAAAGGTTAAGAGTAGACAAAAATTGTCCACTCTTTTTTGCAAACTCAATTTATCAATAAATGAAATGAGGGAATGTAAAATGAAATATTTTGAGGTTGAGTTAGAAAATCCTGATGAATTTTTAAAACTACAAACAGAAGATTTTGTGAAAGCTAATCGCTTGCTACTAAGGAAGATAATCCAGAGCGTTACAGTCTATGAAGAAAACTTCGTCATATCCTTTAAATCTGGCATCGAATTGGAAGTATGAGTCTCATTCCATAACTTTTATATTGAACATATCATCTTGTTGTGTTATACTATAAATTGATATAAACAAAGATGTAGGAGGAACCGAAACTATGACAGCCTCAATGCGTTTAAGATAAGCTGGCAATAAAAAAAGCAGAATCTATACCCGATGATAGGCTTTTTTGTTGTGCTTATTTATACGATATTGAGCATTCATTAGTTACGGTGAGGATATTGGTTATTTAACTATACCTTTATTTAACTATGTCTTTAATATGAATGTTTCCAAATTGTATGTATGCAGACCAAAAGCCACATTGTGGGGTTTGGCCTGCATTTTTTATTGCCTAGAATGCTATTCAAAATAGAAATTCAAGCAAAATAATATGCAGGAGATAATATAAATGGAAAAATACAACAATTGGAAACGAAAATTTTATGCAATATGGGCAGGGCAAGCAGTATCATTAATCACTAGTGCCATCCTGCAAATGGCGATTATTTTTTACCTTACAGAAAAAACAGGATCTGCGATGGTCTTGTCTATGGCTTCATTAGTAGGTTTTTTACCCTATGCGATTTTGGGACCTGCCATTGGTGTGCTAGTGGATCGTCATGATAGGAAGAAGATAATGATTGGTGCCGATTTAATTATCGCAGCAGCTGGTGCAGTGCTTGCTATTGTTGCATTCTGTATGGAGCTACCTGTCTGGATGATTATGATAGTATTGTTTATCCGTAGCATTGGAACAGCTTTTCATACCCCAGCACTCAATGCGGTTACACCACTTTTAGTACCAGAAGAACAGCTAACGAAATGCGCAGGCTATAGTCAGTCTTTGCAGTCTATAAGCTATATTGTTAGTCCGGCAGTTGCAGCACTCTTATACTCCGTTTGGGATTTAAATGCTATTATTGCCATCGACGTATTGGGTGCTGTGATTGCATCTATTACGGTAGCAATTGTACGTATACCTAAGCTGGGTAATCAAGTGCAAAGTTTAGAACCAAATTTCATAAGGGAGATGAAAGAAGGAGTTGTGGTTCTGAGACAAAACAAAGGATTGTTTGCCTTATTACTCTTAGGAACACTATATACTTTTGTTTATATGCCAATCAATGCACTATTTCCTTTAATAAGCATGGAACACTTTAATGGAACGCCTGTGCATATTTCTATTACGGAAATTTCCTTTGCATTTGGGATGCTAGCAGGAGGCTTATTATTAGGAAGATTAGGGGGCTTCGAAAAGCATGTATTACTAATAACAAGTTCATTTTTTATAATGGGGACCAGTTTAGCCGTTTCGGGAATACTTCCTCCAAATGGATTTGTAATATTCGTAGTTTGCTGTGCAATAATGGGGCTTTCGGTGCCATTTTATAGCGGTGTGCAAACAGCTCTTTTTCAGGAGAAAATTAAGCCTGAATATTTAGGACGTGTATTTTCTTTGATCGGAAGTATCATGTCACTTGCTATGCCAATTGGGTTAATTCTTTCTGGATTCTTTGCTGATAAAATCGGTGTAAATCATTGGTTTTTACTATCAGGTATTTTAATTATTGGCATTGCTATAGTTTGCCAAATGATAACTGAGGTTAGAAAATTAGATTTAAAATAAACAATATTGGAGGAATATTTATGTATCTTATTTTCATGTAACTCTTCCTGCTAAAATCGCAGGGTTTTCCCTGCATACAAGCAAATGAAAGCATGCAATTATAGACAGGAGGAAATGTAATGGAATTAATATTAAAAGCAAAAGACATTCGTGTGGAATTCAAAGGACGCGATGTTTTAGATATAAATGAATTAGAAGTATATGATTATGACCGTATTGGTTTAGTAGGAGCAAATGGTGCTGGAAAAAGCACTTTACTCAGGGTACTTTTAGGAGAATTAACTCCCCCAGGATGTAAAATGAATCGTCTGGGTGAACTTGCCTATATTCCCCAGTTGGACGAAGTAACTCTGCAGGAGGAAAAAGATTTTGCACTTGTAGGCAAGCTAGGTGTTGAGCAATTAAATATACAGACTATGAGCGGTGGTGAAGAAACAAGGCTTAAAATAGCACAGGCCTTATCGGCACAGGTTCATGGTATTTTAGCGGATGAACCTACGAGCCATTTAGACCGTGAAGGAATTGATTTTCTAATAGGACAGCTAAAATATTTTACAGGTGCACTGTTAGTTATTAGCCATGACCGCTATTTTCTTGATGAAATAGTAGATAAAATATGGGAACTGAAAGATGGCAAAATCACTGAGTATTGGGGAAACTATTCTGATTATCTTCGTCAGAAAGAGGAAGAACGTAAGAGCCAAGCTGCAGAATACGAACAATTTATTGCGGAACGTGCCCGATTGGAAAGGGCTGCGGAGGAAAAGCGAAAACAGGCTCGTAAAATAGAACAGAAGGCAAAAGGTTCTTCAAAGAAAAAAAGTACTGAAGACGGAGGGCGTTTAGCTCATCAAAAATCAATAGGAAGTAAGGAAAAAAAGATGTATAATGCTGCTAAAACCCTAGAGCACAGGATTGCGGCCTTAGGAAAAGTAGAAGCTCCGGAAGGCATTCGCAGAATTCGTTTCAGGCAAAGTAAAGCATTGGAGCTCCATAATCCATACCCTATAGTCGGTGCAGAAATTAATAAAGTATTTGGGGATAAGGCTCTGTTTGAAAATGCATCTTTTCAAATTCCGTTAGGAGCAAAAGTGGCGTTAACTGGTGGTAATGGAATCGGAAAAACAACTTTAATCCAAATGATCTTAAACCATGAAGAAGGAATTTCTATTTCGCCTAAGGCAAAAATAGGTTACTTTGCACAGAATGGTTACAAGTACAACAGTAATCAGAATGTTATGGAGTTTATGCAGAAGGATTGTGACTACAATATATCAGAAATTCGTTCAGTGCTAGCATCTATGGGGTTCAAACAGAACGATATTGGAAAAAGTTTATCTGTTTTAAGCGGTGGAGAAATTATAAAATTGTTGCTTGCTAAAATGCTCATGGGTAGATATAACATCCTAATAATGGATGAACCCAGTAACTTCCTTGACATACCAAGTTTAGAGGCTTTGGAAATACTAATGAAGGAGTACACCGGAACTATCGTGTTTATCACCCACGATAAACGATTACTCGAAAATGTAGCAGATGTAGTTTATGAAATTAGAGATAAGAAAATAAATCTGAAACATTAAATTTAAGGTAGTCGCTGGTCAGTATAGTCTGTTCTGGTTGGCGACTCCATTGTTAAAGAGTATAAAGACTTTAGATTTTATGAATATTAAAAATAGGAACAGTCAATTGAACTGCTCCTATTTTTCTGCTAAATATATTGTAGTTTTCTTATATGTATAATGATAGATTAGCGGATTCTCATCTACGGTACTTACTTCAAATATGAAGAAGTGATCGCGGTTATCTCTGGACTTTTCCTTATTGAGGACAAAGTAATTCTTACGTGAAGTCGCCATTGTTTTTAGGATATCATCAGTTAGGAAGGTCAATGGAATATTCATGTTAGAGTAGCGGTAGAAGTCACGTTCAAAATCTTGGTAGCTCTCGCTATAATAGTCCATTTGTAGGTGATTACGCTGAAACTCAAGCTGATTCATAGAGCACCTCCTCGACAAGTTCAATACTAATAATGTCTTTTAATTTCAAATTGATGTGACCTGTTGTAGTTTTTATCAAAATGAAATCTTTGGTCAGACTTGGTATTGTTCCAGTGTAGGAAACACGCTTGTTTTTTTCAATCACTTGAATGCGTGTGCGTAGCTGCCCGGCGTATACTTGACTGAGGAGTAATAATTTCTTCTCTAGTGATAAGTCAGACATGTACGTTACTTTGTTTGTATCATCAGAGAGTGCTGATGCATGTTCAGATAGGAAAAAGCCCATCCATTTTTGCATCTTTGTATCCTGGTACTCTCTTGCTGATTGAAATGGTAAATATGAACGGTCAATCATATCAAATCCTTTCTATGCAGAGGCAAGGGTATTTTTATCAAATTGAATCGTAAAACCTTGAATTCCCCCACCTGTGTAACATTCTTTAAAGCGATTGATTACCTCAGTATAGATTATCACAGATGAGCTTGTTGGCTTAATGCTAAATGTAAATTCCAATGGTAATCGGTTTTCAGATTTAGCATGTACTAGTCGTATCGATATTTCAGTTGTTTTGAGTTTTCTCTGACGAAGTTTTGAAGTTGCTGTTTCAACGATTCCATGTAAAAATCTTTCAAGCATTTCAATATCATTACATCCTTTGCTACGGATTTCTGAAAATTGTACTGTATTTTTTTCTTGTTTCATTTTAATCCCTCCAATCCACCCGCGGAATGACCACCGATAAGTTTACTGCGTTCAATATTTCTGGAACCTTCAGTTAGGACGGTTCCTTTTTGTATGGCTAAAAAACCAAACTGTTCTCTGACAACATCAATAGCTGTCTGAAGTCTATTATCTTTTTCAATTTGTTCTACATCATCAAAGAGTGATAGTAGAGTATAGCTTTCATCTACGAAGCCACTATAAGATACACCAATTTGTCTCACTGCACCAGAGGTGTATTTTTTCGGAATAATACAAGTACATGACTCACCATTGTTTTGGGGAGATTTGCGGGTTCAATTTTATTCTGAGCATTTATAGATTTTTTCATCTCAGTCCTAGAATAGCCAATATGAATAGAAACGACAGTAGTCAATACTAGGGCTACTGTTCCGTTCCACAGTATCATTTAAAAATCATTTTCACACCCTTTCGTCTATTAGTATAGAAGAAAGCTCTCAGCACATGTTGAATGTGTAGTATTGATGTTAAGAGTTGCACCCGCTAAGTAAATAAAATATAGAAAATAAAGGCTTATTCTAGGCTATCGTTAAAAGGTATCGATAGCTTAGAGTAAGCCTTATTATTTGAGAGAAAATAAGGTTGAGCGGGAACATATCCATAGCCTAGAGTTGACACTAGAGAATGGATAATAAGAAAAAATGCACCCACTGGCACCCAGCTATAAATTTGACAATTGTAAAATAGCCTAATTAACATTATAATATAACTAAGAAACAAGTATACTAATCCTCTGCATATAGGGACGTGTACCTGGTGCCATAAAGATTGGATTATATTGGGATATTCCTGCAGACGCTGAAAAACCAAACGATAAAAGAACTAAGAGTGGTAAATATATAAAGAGAGGTGATATTAATGGATAGAAGTGCTTTCATTAAGACTCTGATAGAAGTATTGAAATATGATAGAAAATACAGAACAATTGAATCAAGAGACCAACTGTTGAGGTTAATAGGTAGAGCAAGAGTAAACTTTGTTCCACAATATGAATTTGCAAATCATGGGCGTTCCTATCAACATTGGGAGATTGTGGAATTACGAGTTCCGGTTCCTTTGTTAGAAATCGCAGAAGAAAATGAGAAGATTCTAGAAGAGTTAGTAGAGTATGTATATGAGGAGTCTGATGATTATGCTTTACATCACGTTGAAATACGTCCACAGGTAATTGATACACCAGATGAAGTAACAGAGCATAATGTAGTTTTTGATGCAATTCAAGATGAAGTAATTCAGGGAATTAGAGATGCTAAATTTATAATTTGGGCAGCTGTTGCATGGTTTTCTAATGAAGCTATTTATCAAGAGTTATTAGCGAAAAAGAAGCAAGGATTAAATGTAAGAATAATAGTTTCGCAGGAAGACTCAAATATAAATATGATTTCAAAACTGAGAGAGAATAAGTTCGATGTTGTGGTCATTCCGAGATGGGGAAATAAAGGATATAACCGTATGCATGATAAGTTTTGTATCATAGATATGGACTATGTAATGCACGGATCATATAATTGGACACCAACAGCTAATAAAAATGTAGAAACTTTAGTAACTGCACTTGATCATGAACTTGTCAAAAAGTTTGCTAAAGAGTTTATGGAATTATATAATGGGATTTATTTTTAAACAAAGACAAATTTGAATTTAAGGAGGACAAAATGATTTTAGAAACGGAAAGATTGATTCTTCGTCCATGGGAAGAAAGTGATGCAAATGATTTATTTCAGTATGCCAGTAATCCAGAGGTTGGTCCGATTGCAGGTTGGCCTGTACATACCAGTGTTGAAAATAGCAAGGAGATTATAAAAAGTGTTATTTCAGCACCTGAGACATACGCCATAGTTTTAAAAGAAACGATGCAGCCAGTGGGTAGCATAGGATTGATGATCGGCTCTGTAAGTGATAAAGGTATTCCTGATACTGAGGCGGAGATTGGTTACTGGATAGGAGTTCCGTATTGGGGTCAGGGTCTGATACCAGAAGCAGTTCGTGAGATTATGAGACATGGATTTGATGACTTGAATCTGGAGAAAATGTGGTGCGGTTATTTTGACGGCAATACAAAGTCAAAGAGAGTTCAGGAAAAATGTGGTTTCCGTTATCATCATACAAAAGAAAACGTTCTATGTGCATTGGAAGGTATTCTTCGCACAGAACACATAACCTGTCTATCAAAGGGAGAGTGGCTGTCGACTAAGTAAATCCCAGTTTGTCTAGGTAATACCTTTTAACGATAACCCTACTTATCGTTAAAAGGTTTATAGATATGTTCCCACATACGAACGCAACTACTTGACATACTTAGTGTTCACTCGTTTCATGTTGAGTGTGTAAGCTTGTTAGTGAAATGTGGATAATCGTTCAAAAATCAGAAGGACTAGAGATGTATATGTTGGAATTATATCAAAATCCTTCTTAATAAAGATCTAGTCGCATTTGGTTCCTTAAAAGAAGGAAAAGAATTTGCATCCAAAATAACTGGATATACTCTAGAAAATGAAGATGATTTTGTTTAAGGTAATAAAGTAGAAATAACGAAAATTTATATGAAAGGTTTAGAGTAAACATGAGTCTATTATTTGAAGAATTTAAAACCATTTGTTTCCATTTAAATCGAGTTGGAATTACACCGACATTGATGGGGTCTTTGGGATTGGAGTTTAGAACGAAAGAAAATTGGGGGCCGTCTGACATTGACATTCATGTGCCTGGTGATCCTAGAGGTTGGGAAGTACCTGATCATCTTAGAATTTATGACTGGGACAAGATAATGAAAGTGATGAAAGACTTAGGCTACGTCTTAATAGATATTCATGAGCACGAATTCAAAAAGGATCGAGTGAGTGTTGAATATGGAAGTATCGATTCCTTACCTGATTTTGCAGGAGTTTCGGAATCGGATATAGAGCTTATTCACATTGAAGGCATCACTTTTCGTCTTCCAAGTCTAGAGCAGTATCTAAGTATTTACAAAGCTTCTTCTCAAGACTCCTATCGAAATGATCACAATAACAATAAGGATTTTAAAAAGATCGAGTGGCTGGAAAGATATTTGAAAATTAACATATGAAAAGTAGTAAGTTGAAAGACTGGCTGCTATGTTATTTTTATTATCATTTTTATTGGTTATTTAATTTATACTATATTGGCTAGTAATAGAATTAGTAAAGAAAAGGATTTTAAATTTTAGATAAGCTTATCCATGATTGAAAGTAACGATTTGTTAATTAGATGATTAATGTTAGAGAACTTTTAATTGTAATTTTAATTGGAGTTATAGATGTCGTTTCTTTTGGAAGTGATGATAATCTTTCCGTTCCACAGTATCATTTTAAAATGATTTTTATTGCCTTTTGTTTATTAGTATAAAAGAAAAATATTATCACATGTCGAGTGTGTAAGCTTGTTAGAGAAACGTTCCTAATAGCTATGAATAAATTATTGAAATGCTTCTTTTACTACCAATATTTTCTGTTCTGAATGTAGTTCAGCATAAGGAACTGAGGTAGATTTATAAGAGACTGTGACAGGGAAGTTATAGTCTTTTTGAGGTTTTAATGGTATAATAAGATTATAAATGTGTATAATGTTTAAATTATCTGGAGGACGCATAATGTTGAATTTAGTAAAAGGTCACCGAGTTAGCTTGGTAGAAAATCTGTTTGAGTCATTTACAAAGTTAACTGAACATTATTTGATGGCGAATGTACACGCAGAAAAAATATTAGAGGTTTTTCAACACTTTATTGCGATTCATGACGAGCCCTTGTTTTTTATTTTGGAATTGCCTGTTAGTATTGATAGAGAAAAAGAGATAGCAAAGAATATTATCAATGAATCCCATATGGATGTTTATTACATTGATGGTTGTTCAATAGAGGAATGCCTTGTACTGTTGATTAGATACGGTGATTTGCTTGTTAATGATGGATTAAGTAAGTTTGGATTTGGTGGGCATAAAAGTCATGATGAAATTATGCTTGATAGCTATAATGTTGTGACAATTTATAGTAAAGAACTATCGAAATTTAATGACTTTTTTGAACCTCATAATATTCAATTTGTAGAAGAACTAGTGACAGCTTGGGAAACTTTTTCTGAGACTTCACCAGGAATTTCTGAAATCTATGAAAGTAACGGTAAAACTGTTTATGATTTGCCTGAAGAATTAGCTGAATGGGGAATATATTTAGCTGAAACTCGAACAGAATAGGCATTTCTATAGATTAGAAAGAAAATATTTCAATCCCTCTGATACTCCAAATTTAACTTTAGTAAATTTTTAGAAGTAACAGAAGTAAATCTGTGTTTAACTGCAACTAGTATGTTGCAGTTTTTTATTAAAGGCTTTAGCCAGTTGAGGAGGCGAAGTCTCCGAAACAAAAAACTACCCGCTATGCGGGTGCGAGATAAAAGTTAAACAATTGAAAAATCATCCTTTCTTGATAAAATAAGAGTAGTTCAAGCTCTAAAATAAAGAAAGGATGATTTTTAATTATGGCAAATAAAC
>JAWHCX010000011.1:0-73270 GCA_032567735.1 Gemella haemolysans
TGATGGAACGACAGAAGTAACTTCAGTAGATCCACAACCAGTAGCTAAAACGGAAGCTAAGAAAGCAATTGATGAAGCTCTGAAAGCTAAGAACGACGAAATCGACGCGCGTACAGACTTAACAGATGAAGAAAAAGCTAAAGCGAAAGAAGAAGCAAAAGCAAAAGCTGACGCAGCAAAAGAAGCGATCGATAAAGCAACAACAAACGCAGGTGTAGAAATAGCTAAAAATGATGGAACGACAGAAGTAACTTCAGTAAATCCACAACCAGTAGCTAAAACGGAAGCTAAGAAAGCAATTGATGAAGCTCTGAAAGCTAAGAACGACGAAATCGACGCGCATACAGACTTAACAGATGAAGAAAAAGCTAAAGCGAAAGAAGAAGCAAAAGCAAAAGCCGATGCAGCAAAAGAAGCGATCGATAATGCGACAACAAACGCAGCGGTAGACCAAGCTAAGGCTAACGGAACAACAGAAGTAAACGATGTAAATCCAACGGCACAAGCAAAACCAGCTGCGAAACAAGCGATCGACGATGCGCTTAAAGCTAAGGATGACGAGATTGACGCACGTACAGACTTAACAGATGAAGAAAAAACTGCGGCAAAAGAAGAAGCTAAGAAAAAAGCAGACGCAGCGAAAGAGGCAATTGACAAAGCGACAACAAATGCAGAAGTCGACCAAGCTAAGGTTAACGGAACAACAGAAGTAAACAATGTAAATCCAACAGCACAAGCAAAACCAGCTGCGAAACAAGCAATCGACGAAGCTCTGAAAGCTAAGAACGACGAGATTGACGCAAGTGCAGATTTAACAGATGAAGAAAAAACTGCGGCTAAGGCAGAAGCTAAGAAGAAAGCAGATGGAGCGAAAGAGGCAATTGACAAAGCGACAACAAATGCAGAAGTTGAGCAAGCTAAAACTAACGGAACGTCAGAAGTAACTTCAGTAAATCCACAACCAGAAGCGAAACCAGAAGCTAAGAAAGCAGTCGATGAAGCTCTGAAGGCTAAGAACAACGAGATCGATGCACGTACAGACTTGACAGACGAAGAGAAAACAGCAGCGAAAGCAAACGCGAAAGCCATAGCAGATGGAGCGAAAGAGGCAATTGACAAAGCAGCAACAAATGCAGAAGTAGACCAAGCTAAAACTAACGGAACGTTAGAAGTAACTTCAGTAAATCCAGAAGCAGAAGCGAAAACAGAAGCTAAGGAAGCAATCGATGAAGCATTGAAAGCTAAGAATGACCAGATAGATGCGCGTACAGACCTAACAGATGAAGAAAAAACTGCTGCGAAAGAAGAAGCAAAAGCTAAAGCCGATGCAGCAAAAGAAGCAATCGACAAAGCGACAACAAACGCAGAAGTGGACCAAGCCAAGGTTAACGGAACAACGGAAGTAACTTCAGTGAATCCAGAAGCAGTAGCGAAGGTAGAGGCTAAGAAAGCTATAGATGATAAGTTAGCAGAACAACTTAAAGCTATCGTAAGTACTCCGGATGCTACTGATGAAGAGAAAAAAGCAGCAGCTGAGCTAGCTAAACAATTAGCAGAAATAGCTAAGAAAGCTATTGGTGAAGCTAGGGAAAATGCAGATGTGAAAAAATTACAAGATGACTCTAAAGTGGGAATTGAAGAAGCAGTACCATTTGTAGAAGATAAACCTAATGCAAGAAAAGCGATAGATGAAGAAGCGAAAGCTAAGAAAGTAGCTATTGATGCTAGAACAGACATTTCTGATAAAGTGAAAGAACTTCTTAAGGCGGAAGTTGATGAAATTGCAACACAAGCTAAGAAAGCTATCGATGCAGCTTCAAGTGTTAATGAACTTAACAAGATAGTAGAAGCGAAGAAATCAGAAATCAAAGCTGTTGAAGAAGTTAGAGTCCCTGCTGAAAAAGTAATCGTAGCAAATCCAGCTAACTTAACGGACGAAGAAAAAGCTAAAGTATTAGCGGCTATTAAATCAGTAAATCCAGATGCAAAAGAGATAACGCAAGATGAAAAAGGTAATGTTGTAGTAGTGACTGCAAACGGTCATAAACAAGTTATTTCAGCTGCACAAGTAACAAAAACAGAAGCAGATCTTGCTAAAGAAAATGCAGGAAATGTTGTTAATACACCTGTAGCTAAGACGGCTGTAGCGGATGTAACAAAACTAACAGAAGCAGAGAAACAAGAAATCATAGCTAAAGTTAAGTTGGTAAATCATGGAGCAACAGTAGCTATCGATGAAAAAGGTAATGTTATTGTAACTAATGGAGAAGGTCTAGTATTCGTACTTCCAGTTCTAGATTTAGTTATTCCAACGGATAAACTGACTGATATTACTGCGAATAGTAAGGTTAATACGCCTGCAATAAGAACATTAGTAGCGAATAAAGGAAGTTTAACATCAGAAGAAATAGCAAAAATTAAAGCGGCTATCGAAGAAATTAATCCTGGAGCGTTAGTTGTGGTAGATGAAAAAGGAAATACTACTGTAACTACGAAAGACGGTAAGTCTATGACGATTTCTTCAGATGTATTAGTTAAAAATGCTGCAGATGTAGCTATTAAGAATAACGGTGAGAATATTAATCTTGACTTTGATAAAGAGGTAGTTGAGGATATTAACAATCTAACTGAATCTGATAAAGAAAAAGTTAAGTTCAAGGTGTTAGGAGCTATAAGAGAAGCGATAGAACTAATCGTTGATGAAAAAGGAAATGCAATGGTAATTCTTAAAGATGGTAGAACATTTACTATTCTAGCTAAAGATATCTTTGAACAACGTAAAGAAGTAACTGTAAACTTACCTGAAAAAGTTAAGGTTAAAGATGCTTCAAACCTTACAGAAACAGAAAAAGAAGCTGTTAAACAAGCTTTAATAACTGCAAATCCAAACTTAAAAGATGCTAAAATTACAATTTCAAAAACAGGAGAAGCGACAATTGTTTACCATGATGGACAAGTGGCAGTAATTTCAGCTAAAAACCTAGTGGTTGCAGAGAAAGTAACAGGTACTATTATTGAGAGTAACTCAGGAATTTATACAAAAGAAGATAAGAAACCTACGCTAGATTATTCAAATGACAACACACCTAAGTTCAATGCTAAGAAAGGTCAACGTCTAGCAAATACAGGAGAAGCTGAGACAAATACTGGATTAGCAGGAATTGGTATGGCACTTTTAGGTGGATTACTTGCAGCAGCGAAACGTCGTAAAGAAAAAGAAGAATAAATATCTGAAAATCGATATCTAATAGTTTCGGTTATATACTAAATCCGGGGCATGGAAAAAATTCCAACCCCGGATTTTAATTTTATATGCCAAAAGAGAAAGAGCAAAAAAATTCTAAGTAACAAATATTGATGTTACTTAGAATTTTTTATTTGTTATTTTACTAAATTCACAACAGCTTTATTATTCTTGTTGTAAGAGATGTAAGTAAGAGTTAAGAATATTGTTCCTAAAACAACTAAGATTAATATAGAATTGTTGTAAATTCCATCAGTTAAACCACCAAGAACAGCGTGGCGAACTGCTATGTCACCGTAGTAAACAGGTGTGAACGGAATTAATCCACTGTATAGAGAAGGTAACATTTCTTTAGGGAATAGTGGTGTAGTTAGAACGAATTGTAAGGCTACAAATCCGATACTAATAGCATTACCAACTTTTCCAAATGCGTATGATAAGAAGTGTGTTATTATCATAAACACGATACCTGAAAGTATTAATCCGAAGAAATACATTCCGAAGTTTTGTATTCTAAAGTCGAATAATAATTTCATCGCTACAACTTCGATAAGTGTAGCTAATACTGCAAATGCAGACATTGATGCAAGTCTTGAAGTGAATAGACTATTTGTTGATTCCCCGTATTCTGCTTTACGAGCTGGGAATAGGATGTTAAATGCCGCAGCTGCGATTAGTAGTCCGAATACTAAGAAGAATGGAGCCATTGCGTTACCGTAGCTTGTTTCTTCTGAGATGTCGCTAATATTAGTTTTGATTGGGTTAGACATCATGTCTACGTTTTTGTCTCCAGTTTTGGCTGCAGTAATTCTATCAGCTCCGCTAGAAAGTTTATCAGCTAATAAACCAGATCCGTCTTTAGCTTTATCTAATCCAGCGATTAACTCAGGAGCTTTAGCTTGCATGATTGTTAGCGCGCTGTAAAGTTTTTCAGAACCTGCTTTTGCAGTGTTAAGTCCGTTAAGTAGTTCCGGAGCTTTAGCCTGCATAGAAGTTAGTCCGTCGTTAAGTTTGTTAGCTCCATCTTTTGCGCTATTAACTCCATTAATTAATTCTGGAGCTTTAGCTTGCATAGCAGCTAAACCGTTAGAAAGTTTTTCAGAACCTTCTTTAGCAGTGTTAACTCCGCCTATTAATTCCGGAGCTTTAGCTTGCATAGCAGCTAAACCGTTAGAAAGTTTCTCAGATCCAACTTTCGCTGCGTTAACTCCGCTTATTAATTCCGGAGCTTTAGCTTGCATAGCAGCAAGTCCGTTAGAAAGTTTCTCAGATCCAACTTTCGCAGCGTTAACGCCATTGATTAATTCCGGAGCTTTAGCTTGCATAGCAGCTAAACCATTAGAAAGTTTTTCAGACCCCTCTTTTGCAGCGTTAACTCCATTGATTAATTCTGGAGCTTTAGCTTGCATAGCAGCAAGTCCGTTAGAAAGTTTTTCAGATCCAGCTTTAGCACTGTTAAGTCCGTTAAGTAGTTCTGGAGCTTTAGCTTTCATATCTGTTAGTCCTTGATATAATTTTTTACCACCGTTATCAAGTTCTTTAATACCGATACTTAATTCAGGAAGTTTAGCTTGTAGTTTGTTAAGTCCTGTATTGATTCTTGCATTTCCGTTAACTAAAGCATCGATTCCACCAGCTAACTCAGGAAGTTTCTCATGCATTATGCTGATACCACCACCTAATTTATCGAATCCTGCTTGTAGTTCTGACCCTTTAGCTGCAAGTGTTCCAACACCCTGTGCTAGTTCACCTGTAGTCATTGATGTAGTAAGGGCACTCACAGCGTTAGTGTAATTTGTTACACCATCTTTAAGTTTTGGAGTTGCACTAGCAAGTTGGTTAAGTCCGTTTGCTAATTCGCCTGTTGTTAGAGAAGATACAGTAGCATCTACTCCACCTTTATATTGATTGAAACCTGCTATAAGGGTAGGAGTTTTTTCGTTCATTATTGTTAGTCCAGCTTTTAATTGACCACTACCAGCAGAAAGTTTACCGACAGCGTCTTTGATGCTAGAAAAACCACTAATTGTTCCTTCAAGTTCAGAAGTAAGTGTATTTACATCAAATTTATCAAGTTGAGTTTGGATATAATTTAATCTTCCTACACGATATTTCATACTTGAATATTTTGAGTTTGCGCTAGATACTGCTGAAGAAAGTTCAGCTTTAATCTGGCTATTGTTGTTACTGCTGCTATTTTGAACAGTAGTAGTTGGTTGAGCAGCAGGTGCTGGTGTAGCAGCAACATCGTTACGAGCGGCAGCAAGGATACTTGCTTTTTGCTCAGGTGTTAATTGCATTGATGATAATGTTTGCTCCAAGTTTGCAAAGTTAGTAGTTGCAGGAGTTGGAGCAGGCGCTGCTGTAGTTGTAGTAGTCGTAGTAGATTGTGTTTCTATACGATCTACAAGAGCTTTTATAGATTCTAATTGAGAACCTAATTCTGCAAAAGCACTGTTAAGTGGATTAAAATGAGTTCTATAAGTAAGTTTTAATCCTTTAAGTTTATCTAATGTTGAATTTAGATTAGATTTCTTAGCTGCTAAAGCACTGTCGCTAGGTAAGTTAGCGTTTAATGCGTTTAATCCTGTGTTTAGCTTATCAGCTCCATCTACAAGTTTTGGAGTACTTTCAGAAAGTTTAGCTACTCCATCACCTAATGCAGCTCCACCTGCAGTAAGTCTATTAAGATCATCTTTTTTAGCTGCAAGTCCAGAGTTGATTTGTGAAATACCGTCTGATAATCTATCGATTCCATTGTTTAATGTAGCACTTCCGGCATTTAGTTTTTCTAAATCTTCTTTTTTAGCTAGTAATTTTTCATTAAGTGTAAGAACACCGTTAGTATATTTTAAAAGTCCAGCTTGGAATTCTTTGCTTCCGTTATATAGAGAATTGAAACCAGAAGTAAGCATAATACTCTTAGCTTTGAATGTATCGAAACCGATAGTAAGTTTATTAGATCCTTCAGTTAGTTCATTTACACCAGAGATTAACGCGTCTTTTTTATCGTTTAATGAACTTAGTCCATCTGATAATCTTCCAGCTCCACTTTGTAATTGAGATACTCCATCACCAAGTTTAGCTCCACCTTCACTAAGACGAGAAAGTCCGTCAGTTAGGTGTTTAGAACCATCGGAAAGTTCGTTAACTCCATTGTTAAGTCTTTGCCCACCTTCACTAAGACGAGAAAGTCCGTCAGTCAGACGTTTAGAACCATTAGAAAGTTCGTTAATTCCATTTCCAAGTTTAGAACCGCCATCGCTAAGGCGAGAAAGTCCGTCGGTTAGACGTTTAGAACCATTAGCAAGTTCGTTAATCCCGTTACCAAGTTTAGCACCACCATCGTTAAGACGAGTTAGTCCGTCAGATAGACGTATAGAACCATCAGCAAGTTGATTAATGCCGTTGCTTAGTTTTAGTCCACCATCGCTAAGACGATAAAGTCCGGCAGTCAGACGCCACGATCCTTCAGATAGTTGATAAATACCGCTGCCAAGTCTTTGCCCGCCATCGCTAAGACGAGTTAGCCCATCGGAAAGTCGACCAGAACCGTCAGCAAGTTGATTAATACCGCTGCTAAGTTTTTGCCCGCCATCGCTAAGGCGACCAAGTCCATTAGAAAGTCGACCAGAACCATCGGCAAGTTGGTTGATACCACTACCAAGTTTTTGTCCACCTTCACTAAGACGACCAAGTCCGTTGTTCAGTGTATTTGAAGCATCGGCTGCTTTGTGAAGAGATTCACCAATCTCAGAAAACTTGCTGTATAAAGTAGCTGTATAAGTTTTTACAACTTGATCTTTAACTGTGTTTGTTAGATTACTTGCTACAGTTTCCATGATTTTTTCACCGTTTTTACTTTTTGTAAAATTGGTAGTAAAGTCGATGTTCATTTTTTCTGGGTTATCGTTTGATAAAGATGTAGCATTTTTAGAAAAATTCTCCGGAATTGTAACTACCATATAGTAGTCTCCTTCACGAAGTTCTTTATCGGCTGTATCTTTATCGACAAATTGCCAATTTACTTTTTTATTATCTTTTAGTTTATTGACCATTGAATTCCCGACTTCTAGGGTTTTTCCATTAAAATCTACTTTTTGGTCTAGATTAACAACCCCGACTTTCATGTTTCCGGTGTTGTCATATGGGTTCCAAACGGATTTTAGGAAGGTTCCTGAATATAAAACAGGAACTAGAAGAACGGTAGCCATGGTAGCTTTTAAACCTTTGCTCTTTAAAAGGCTACTAAATTCTTTTTTTATCATAATTCCTCCTAAGAATTTCGTCGGCGAAATTCCGTTATATTGAATTTGATGATATGATTTCATACCACTTAAGATATTTTACAACCTTATTTACTAAAAGTCAAAATATTTTAAAGTAATAGTAAAATAATAATATTTAATATTGAAGTATATTAGATATAAAAGGGATAGAGATTATAACTGTTAAGTGAATATTATATTTGATAAATTGCATTACTATTAGGTTTTATTAAGATGATGCGAATATTATGTAACCTTATAAAAAAATATATATTAATTAAAATAATTTAGTTAATATATATTGTAAAAATCCTGATTAACGAAAAAAATAGTTCACTATTTAAAAAGTAGTTTGAGATATTTTAATTTATAATGAAAATTATTATTTATAAAAGATATAAAAAAGATAGATATCCCTTTTATAGAGGATAACTACCTTTTGTTTTATATTAATGTTTATACAGTTGCATGAGTTATTTTGTGTTCTAATAAATTTTTAAAACAAATTTGTGCGTCTTCTAGGTCTTTTAAGTTCGGATGTTTTTTAGATTCTTTAACCATGTCAACAAGATCCGGTGTAACTTTATGAATAAAGTTTGGGTCATGCCAAGCAAGAATTTTGAAAACTATCATAACCTTAGGATCCACTTTACCTTGGCAGACGAATGTTTCATGAATTTTGTTGTTTCTTTCTTCCATAAATGAAATATAGTTGTTTATTGAATCATCAGCATGATAATGTTCACGTGGAACACCACAAGTTAAAAATAGAGCTACGTCTTTTCCATGTATTTCTTGTTGATCAACAAAACGTTGCATATTTTTATTTGCATTAGTTTTATCTGTCCATGCACCTAGAATATAGAAATCATATTCTTTCTCTATTCTTTTTCGTTGTTTTTTTATGTCGAGTAAATCTACCTCGGCTTGGTCTTTTATTTGCTCATAAATAGCTTCAGCTACCTTTTTTGTATTTTTTGTTTTGCTAGAATAAGCAAGTAAAATTTTCATAATTTAGCCTCCTAATAGAGTTTAGATTATTCACAAACTGTAGTGGTTTTATAGTTTGTGATATTTTAAGTACAATTTATATAAATATTATATCAAAAAAATTAAACGTTTTAAATAGCTAATTGAAAATCACAATCAATTATGATTTAATTCTTCAAAAAATTTAAAAAAATTGAAAATATAACCTTATAGAATAATATTTGTATCATAAAAATAAGAAAAAATATATTGTTTATGATAAAATACTAAATAAGAATAGATAGTGAGGATGAGTAGTAATGGATAGATTGTTTGAAGTGTCAAGTTATGCATCTTTTATTGTGTATCATATAGAAGCAATGGACAAAATCAAACTTCCTAAAAGGATGATACAAGAATATGTTAATCTTCAAAAAACGGTAGGTAGTTTTCCTGGAGAGTTAGAGTATGTAGCTAGTTTTTATGATGAAAAAACAGGAAGTAGTGGCACATTATTTGAAAATACTGTTGAAGAAAATTATATTTTAGCTTATACAGGAACAAATTTTTATTTTGATAGACAAAAAGATATGTATGCTGATGTAGTTGGTATATGTTTGGGTCAAGGAGAGCATCTAACTTCGTGTTATAGATTTTATACACGTATGAAGAAAAAATATGGGGATAATATTATTTTAACAGGTCATTCTTTAGGTGGAAGTATTGCCCAACGTGTAGCGATAGAGTATGATGTAAAAGAGAGTATAGTTTTTAATGCTGCACCGATATATTTGATAGGCGGAATAGATATTTTTATGGACAAAGAGACTGATGGAGAACTATATATTACTCGTATGAAAAAGTATCTTAGGAATATGAAAAAAATTGCTATTAAGAAAGCTTCTTTTACAGGTTCTGTTAAGAGGATTGTTTCGGAGTATGATATATTTACTCGTATATCTGAGTTGCTTTCTATTGGATATTATGTGGGTGATGAAATTATAGTTAAAGAAGCTGGAATGCATGGTATTAAGAGTTTTTTAGATATATATAAGAAATCATTTGGAAGTTCTTTTGAAGGGGAAGAAAATCAAGATGAGTATTTATCTTCAGAATATAAAGATTTTGGTTTGGCAGAGGTAGGAATATTAAGTAATTTCTCTGAGAAGCGTATAGTGGAGTTAGAAAAACAATTAAATGGAGTTCTTGCTAGTGATACTGTAATATCTAATTTGAATAAGAATCCATATAATGTTAACTTCGAATTTTTCATAAAAGCTATATTAAAAAATATAGAGAAAGATAAAGAAAAACAATAATAGATTCCTTGTCTGACGTTTTTGTCAGATGAGGAGTTTTTTGTATGTGTATAGTGGCAGGTTCATATGTTTTATAGATTGTTATAAAAACTTTGTGTTTTCTCGTAAGTGATAGAGTGTTAATCGCTTGCTTAAAGTTGTAACTTATTAAAGAAAAATGATATAATATAGATAGCTATATGCATTCTTGTAAATTAGTAAGAATATATAATAAAACTTAGTATAAATCTAAGGAGGAAGAAAATGGCAGAATATAAAATACTAGTAGTCGATGATGAAGAGCCGATTGCTAACATATTAGATTTTAATTTAAAAAAGGAAGGCTATGATGTAATAGTTGCTAATGATGGAGAGAAAGCAGTAGAGCTTGCTTTTAATGAAAATCCTGATTTAATTTTACTAGATTTAATGTTACCAAAAAAAGATGGAATGGAAGTATGTAGAGAAGTACGTGCTAAAAAAAATATTCCAATTATTATGCTAACGGCAAAAAATAGTGAGATAGATAAGGTTTTAGGTTTAGAATTTGGAGCTGACGATTACGTAACTAAACCATTCTCAACACGTGAGCTTATGGCGAGGGTTAAAGTAAATCTTCGACGCGTGACTAAGCAACAAGAAGAGATTGTAGAAGAGAAAAATGGTAATGATCTTGTGATTAAAGATATTGTTATTTACCCAGAGGCTTATGTTATTAAGAAAAATGGTGAGGAAATCGATCTTACACGTAGAGAATTTGATTTATTCTATTATCTTGCTCAACACCGCGGACAAGTTTTAACACGTGAGAACTTACTTCAAACAGTATGGGGTTATGATTACTTTGGTGATGTGAGAACAGTCGATGTAACTGTGAGAAGATTACGTGAAAAAGTAGAAGATGATTCATCACAACCTGAATATATAATGACACGTCGTGGTGTAGGTTACTTTATAGGTGAAGAGTAATGAGTTTTTTCGGTAAGAAATTTAAGAAAAGATTCTTTTCATCAATCCGAACTAAGTTCGTAATAGTTTATGTATTAGTTAACATAATATCGTTACAATTAATCGGATTGTTCTTTACAACACAATTAAGAAACAGTAATGTAAATACATTTGAACAAAATATTATCGAACAAGAAAAAATCCTTAATTACCATGTTCGAGAAGAAATCGATAAAATTAACGGAAAGAATGCAGAAGACTCGAAGGTTTTAGAGAATAATGCTGATCAAAATGATACTGCTAATAGTAGTCGTGATTCAAAAAGTGGAATTGCAAAATTGGTCAGTGAATTTAATATTCAAAAACTATTGTTAGTTAATGTTATAGATAATGATTCGAAAATTTTGGCGAGCTCTTCAAAAAATGGAAATGATGAGTATCTTGCTAAGAGATCATTTGATCCACTTGTAAGCCAAGTTATAAAAACGGGAGAAAGTACGAAACAGATTCAAAATAATGCCGATAGTAATAAGCGTGTTTGGATTTATGTGAGTCCTGTAAAAAAAGATAATGAGGTTGTGGGTGTAATCTCACTTATGGCGGATATAGAAAGTGTCTATCAAGAGGTAAATAGTATTTCGAGAATCTTTATAGTAGGAACTATATTATCGATATTGATTACTACTGTTATAGGATTTGTTGCTTCAAAAACTGTAACGAGTTCCATTGAAAAAATGAGTTCGCAGGTTAAGAAGATGGCATTAGGGAATTATGGAACGGTAGTTGGTATAGATACAGATGATGAAATCGGTGATCTTGCCAAAGTATTTAATCAGATTTCTAAGAGAATTGAAGAAGAACAGGCTGTAACTGAGATAGAGCGTAGGAAACTAGCGACTATTATCGAAAGTATGATGGACGGGATTATTACAACTGATAATAACGGAAGGATAATTCTGATAAATACCAGTGCAGAGGATATGCTAGGTGGACGTGATGATGAAATCTTTATAGGAAAAGATGTTCTGAAGATCCTTAATATCACGGAATATGAAAGTATAGAGGAGATACTAGAAGCCGAAGATAGTCTTCTTGTTAGTACTTCAAAAACTGATGACGAGCTGCTTTTACGAGCAGAAATTTCTAAGATTGAAAAAGAAGATACAGAAGATTTAACGCAAATGTCTACGGAATTAGAAGGGTACATTATAGTACTTTATGATGTAACAGATCAGGAACGTCAAGAAAAAGAACGTCGTGAGTTTGTATCGACTGTATCTCATGAACTTCGTACACCTTTAACGACTATGAATAGTTATATTGAAGCGTTAGAAGAAGGTGTGTTGGAAGACAAGGAGCTTGCTCCTCAGTTTATAGATACTATTCATAAAGAAACTACGCGTATGATAAGAATGGTAAACGAACTAATGCAGCTTGGGAAAATGGATATCAAAGAAGAGCATTATGAAAAAGAATTTATTGACATAAATAAAATGCTTGAACAAATTACAGATAGGTTTGCATTAACACATCCAGAGAAGAACTTTATAAAACATATTTCTAAAACACCGATATTTGTTGAAGGAGACCAGGACAAACTTACGCAAGTGTTTGATAATATCGTTAATAATGCGATAAAATATTCTCCAAACGGTAAGAATATTACAATAAGAGTTAGACAGAATTATCATCATAATAGGGTGAGTATATCTATAAAAGATGAAGGGGTAGGAATACCTTTAGTGCATATTGATAAAATCTTCAATAGATTTTATAGAGTTGATAAGAGTAGACAAAGAAGTATGGGTGGAACAGGTTTAGGATTAGCTTTAGCTAAAACTATTGTAGAAGCTCATAAAGGCCGTATTTGGGCACAAAGTAGAGAAGGTTATGGAAGTATAATATTTGTAACACTACCTTGTGAACAAATAGATGATGAATGGTTATAGAGGTGAGTAGTATGAGAAGTAGAAAAAAGGAAACTGTAAAATCAGTAATTTTAGGAATACTTGTTTTACTAAGTTTAACTTTATCTTATCTTATCATTACTTATCAACCAGATTATGAAATTTTCACAAAAAGATCTACTCAAAAATCAGTTGATTCAAATAAAAATGACCTTTTAAACTTCCTTATACCCGATAGTGTAGTGAAGAATCAGGAAGGAACAAGGGAAGAAACTATAATTCAAAATACAATAACAAAAGTGGCGAGTGTAGAAGCTGTAAAAAATAAAAAAGTACTAAAAGAGCTACTGTTACTACTTTCGAATAGTGAGAGCACGGAATCTAGGGTTAGAAACCGTAATATAGAAGATATTACATCAAACAATGTTGAAAAAATATTGATAAATTATCAAGTTACCTTAGACTCAGCGCTACTTAAACCATTATTATTTTCTGAAGATAATTCAAATGTGAGTTTAGAATTTGATACTATAGTTTTATTAAAAAATAGACCTAATATGATTTATCTATATAAAAAAGATGATAAAAACTATCTTCAGATTACCTTAAAACAAGATATATATGAAAAAATAAATAGTAAGTTCAATGAGAAAAAGCAAAATTATGCGAAATATAGTTTGAATAATAAATTCATATATTTAAAAGAAGATGATGAGGATAATGTTATTGATGAATATAGTGCTGAAGATGTTAATTTAAATAGGTTGGCAAAAGATGTTTTTGAGAAAAAAGATAATCTTAGAATTAGTAATGAAGATGAAGTGACCGATGGATATGGAATATTAAGAGTTATGAACAATAGATTAGTATATACAAATCCTTCTAATGAAGGTGGTCGTGAGGTAGGTGCTACTATCGCTATTAATAATACTATTAGCTTTTTAGAGTTAGGTTATATTGGGGACACTAATTATCAACTGACAACTGCTTTAGAAGGAATTAGCATTTTCCAAGAAGCATATAAAGATTCTATAGCTTTTAGTAAAGATGGTCATGCTGATATTATTTCAGAAGATAATAGTAGTGGGATATATAAGTTAACTTCTCCGAAGAAGTTGACTAAGACTTATCTTTCATCGAAAGAAGCGGAATTGTATTCTGTAGAAAAAACGGAGTATGTAATAAATTATCTTTATGAGAGAGTTAATTTGAAAGAAATAAGTGATATAGTTTTAGGGTATGATAAAACATACAACAAAGATAGAAACAGTTTTAGTTATACTCCTACGTGGTATGTGAAGTATAATGACAGATATGTAAGTTTCAAAAAACTAAAAGAAATGATAGACAAGGGAGAGAGACTATGAATTGGGGTAAGATGAAAACATTATTTATTTACCTATTTGTTGCTTTAAATGCGGTCTTATTAACTTTTTATGTCTATACAGTTCAGAAAAATAAAACTGAGATTGTCCAAGAAAAAGAAATCATAGAGCGTTCTATGAAAAATGATAATATAACTGTTGAAGAGAATACAACAAAACGTGATAATCTTGGTTATGTTAATGTAACTATTTCTGACTTGAAAGATTTTAAAAGAGAAGAGAGTGGGTTGAAATTTGAAGTTGAGAATGTAGATAAAACATCAACTCTAAAGGTTAGTTCAGAAAATGTAATAACCAATGTTAACAAGAGTAGTTATAGAGCTGAACTAGACTCGTTTTTACTTGAAAAAATGAAACTTAGCTCAAACTATGTCTTTTCTAGCTATAATTCTATTAAGAATGAAATTGCATATGAACAACAAATTGACAGTTTTAGAGTATTTTCAAACAAAAATGCTAGGATAGTCTTTAATGTTGAGAGTAATGGGGATATAAAACATTTTACATTAACGGGAGTTTCTAATATAAGAAAAGATAAAAATGAAACTCTAGTTGCCTCTAATCAAGCTATAAATAGGCTATATCATGAAGATTTAATTCCCAAAAATTGTAGAGTTCGTGCTACATTAGGATATTATACTTATATTTCACAAACAGAAAACCAAGTATTAATACCAACTTGGAATGTAGAAATAAGTGAAAAAGATGGTCAGGTGAGCAACTATTACGTAGATGCTATAAACTTGAATATTTTAAATAGGAAAGGACAGAGCTCATAGATATAGGTATAAAAAAGCTATCCATCACAATAAAGTGGTGGATAGCTTTCTTTTTGATATGTTATTAGTCTGCTAAGTAAGAACGTAACATCCAAACATTTTTTTCTAATTGAGTTTTTAGGCCTAATGCTAAGTCAGAAGTACCTTGATCTCCTTCTTCTTCAGCTACACTCATAAGGTGAGTTAAGTCGTTGATTAGTAATTCGAAATCATGGAATACAGCTGCAACCATTTCTTTAGTTGTTTCTTTTTCAGTTGCTTCTTTGATTGTTGCGATTTCTAAAGCACCTTTAAGTGTAGAAACTGGGCGACCTCCGATTGCTAATAATCTTTCGGCAACTTCATCTAAAGATTCAGTTGTATAGTTGTAATAGTTTTCAAATACTTCGTGTAGTGTGTAAAAGCTACTTCCAGTTACATACCAGTGGAAGCTGTGTAATTTTGTGTATAATACTGTTAAGTTTGCTACAAGTTTGTTTAATTCTGTTGTACGTGTCATTATAAATTCTCTCCTTTAGTTTGTATTTTATGCTTAAATTATAGCACTATGAATACGTAATGTAAAGTTTGTAGTCTTATAATAGTTATTGAGAATTATTATCTAAAACAAAGGTTGATATGACAATGTTTTCCAAGGTGAAAAATTATAAATGATAATCATTATCAAAAGCTATTGTTGTATTTAAGGAGTAATAAGTTGAAATTAATCTAGTGAATTGTTAAAATAAATCAGAAAGGAGTGCTTTTAATGGCGAAGATTTGTATATTTTTAATAAAATTATATAGAAAGTATATATCACGTTATACAAGACCTACATGTAGATTTTCACCGACATGTTCTAGTTATGCAATGGAAAGTTATAAAAGATTCGGTTTTTTCCTGGGGACTTACTTAACTGTAAAAAGACTTTTAAAGTGTCATCCTTTCTACAAGGGAGAGTATTTTGATAATGTTCCTTTATTTAAGAGAGAAATATTTAAGTTTAATAGAAAAAAATAAAGAGGCAGCTGAAATCAGCTGCCTCTTTATTGGGCGAAATTGTTGTATTTGGATAAAAATTTGAAATGTTGATTGATTTGTTGAAAAGATAATAAGGGGTTGTTTCAACAATATAACTATTTTTTATTAATGTATTTATAAGTAAATCCTCATAATTACCTATAAACAGTGATTTTTATTGCAAAAGTGAGGTAAATCCTCATAATTATCCACATATGCAAGAGCTAATGTTATTTATCAATGTTATTTCCAGCATCTAACCATGCGGCAATTCCGCCCGGAAATCTATAGACATTTTTATATCCAGCTTCTTTTGCTAATACTGCTCCGACGTGGCTTCTTTCACAAGCAACAAATCCACAGTAGATAACAATTTTTTTATCTTTATCAGTACCTAAAGTTTTTAAGAATGCTTCTTTTTCTTCTGGTTTTAAATCTTTCATTTCTTTAGGTAAACCAGCATTTACAGCACCTTTGATTTTTGTTTTTTCGAAGCGATCAGAAGGAATGGTGTTGATTAAAATCATATCTTCTTTGTTATCGATAGATTTTTTCAATTCATCTGCACTTATTAAATTATAATCTCCAGTTTTTGTAGCTTTAACAAGTTTGATGGATGCTTTTTCCACTTCGTTTTCTTTTCCATCTTTTGCAGAGCGGTTAAGCCCATCACCACTACTACAACCAACTAAAGACACAGAAAGTAGTATACTAGATAAAGCTAAAGTTATTTTATTTTTTTTTCATAAATAGAATCCCCCTTTAATTTTCACTTTTATTATAACATAAAAAACGTTTAGTATAAACAAATTATATAATAAAATTTAATTATATTAAGATAAGTGATAACTATTATTTCAGTGTTATTTATATGTAAACTAAAAAATATAAAACAGAATATATGAAAATTAATAAAAAATTAATATACTTATTAATTTTTATTATTTAAAAGTAATAGTCGGAAGAATTGCAGTTTTTGTATAATAAAAAACACTACTACTAGTAGATAGTAGCAGTGCAATATTTTTTTAGTATTAATTTATAAAATATTATTTTTTACTAAATATACTTTTAACGAAATTTAAAATTTTTGCTTTACGACTTGTTTCTTTATTGGCTAGCATTTTTTTAACGAAGTCAGGCATTTCAGGTTTTTCACCGTCTTTTTTATTAGCCAGCATTTTTTTAACGAAGTCGGGCATTTCGGCTTTTTCTTTATCCATTTCGTTAAATGTTGTTTGTTCTGGATTATGATAGATAAAAGGATTATCTTTGTTACCATTAACTGCAGAAACTAGAGCTTCTATTAAACGAGCGTCATAGTTTGGCATTGGTGGTCTATGATATGCTACTCCAAATTCTTCGCAAAGTTCACGACATTCAACATCATTATCAAAAAGAACTTCAATGTGTTCACTTATAAAACTAAGAGGTACAAATATATAGTGTTTAGGATGTTCTTTTTGGTCTCTTAAATATTCTAGTACATCAGGTTTAATCCATGGCATACCAATATCACTTTCACTTTGCCATGTGTTTGTATAGTTATCTTTATCGAGTCCTATTTTCTCCACTATAATCTTAGTCATATCAAAGATTTGATCAACATAAGGGTCGTTATATTTCAAAGCAATTTCAGGCACGCTATGTGCAGAAAAAATTACTTTGTAGCTATCATCTTTAATCTCTGTATTAATAATTTTTTTGATTTCATCAGCCCAAAATTCAATTAATTTTTCTTCTTTATACCAAGATTTTATTATATTAAATTTGATTTTATCACTCTTAATAAATCTTTCATATCCCATAATAGAATAGAATGAATAATGAGGTTCTAAAATTAAGCAAATACATTCTTCTATATTGTCTTCTTCCATTTTTGAAATTACATCAGGGATATATGGAGAAGAGAACTTATTTGCGAAGTATACTTGATATTCATCTCGGACAGCTTCTTTTAGCAGATCAACTTCTTTAAGTGTGATTTCTTGAAGGGGAGAACCATCTATGCGAAGATAGTTTTTTAATAAATGGTTGATTTCATCATCGTTAGGACGAACTCCTCTTCTAATATTCGTGAAAAATTGAGCTATACCTTCAAATGTATACTCTTCAGGTGTTCCATATGTCATAACTAGAATGGATTTTTTCATTGTTTAACCTCTCATAATTGTATAGTTATATATGATTATACCACTTTTTGTACTAAAACACACGTATTATCGTATTATTACAGAAAATTATTATTGATTGCGATTCCACATTGATTAAACTTAGTTAATTTAGTCTGTTATATTTAAGAAGTAATTATGGCGAGTTAACTAAAAGTAAATAAGTATTATAAAGTATAAGAAAACATTAAAAAACTATTGCAAAAAACACGGAAAAGTTATAATATATAAGATAACTAAAAAGTGCACTAATAAGAGAGTTTTAAAATCTCCAATTGGTAGTTGTATAAAGGAGGATGTGTTTAAGTGAGAAAGAAAATATTGGGAGCAATAACATTTATGGCTGCTGTAGGTGGAGTTATTTATATGAAAAATAATCCTAAGTATAAAGAAATAGTTAGAGTCGTAAAAACTGCAGATGCACGTGGTTTTTATGAAAAAATAATTTTAGAAAAAGATAAACTTGCATTCACAGCAAAAGCAAAAATTAAAGATTACAAGATTGATTATGAGAGTATAAGAAATGTTGGAGAGAAGATTTACGCACGTCTAATAGTGAATAATGATGAGAAGTTAAATATTGATACGGTGATAAGTGAGAAAGATACGAATGTAGAAGAAGTATCACATTCAGAAAAATTGGATGAATTGTTGAATAAGTAACAGAATAGAGTTTAAAAAGAATTTCCTAGGAAATTTAAAAAAAAGGAATCCTCCATTACAGTAAGGTGATGTAATGGAGGATTTTTCATGGTTAAATTAATTAGTATCTAATATTATTATGCGAAACGGCTACGAATACTAGTTGGTATTGATTTGTAAACACTCTTAGTAATGAAGAATAAGAATGTTACTAAAGCACCTTTAAGTAGGTTGAATGGTATAATACCAGCCGTTACGATTGTTTTTATGTTAGTCACGATATCAGCTAAGTTCATGATATATCCATACGCTGGAAGTAACACGAAGTAGTTAAGTAGTGACATGAATAATGTAATTGCTAGTGTTCCTAAAATACCACCGATAATAGTTTTAGCAGTACCTTTTTTGTAGAAAAGTACGATAATACTAATGAAAGTAAATTCAACTACGATATTGGCAATTGATCCGATTGGTTCATGTGATAATAATGCGAAGTGTAGGAAGTTTTTTAAGAATGACACTAAAAGAGCATCTTTATAACCTAATAATAACAACGCCATGAACAGCGGGATAAACGTGAAATCAAATTTTAGAAATGGTGGCAAGAATGGCACAGCAAAACTAAAAAAAGATAGAAGTAGAGCAATAACTGCAAGCATTCCACTTAAAACAAGTGAATGAACATTTTTTTTGTACATATTAAATCCTCTTTCCTATCTTCATAGGCAAAAAATAACCGCAATATAATTTTTAAAAAGGTGTCTTAAAAATCTATATTAGATATTAAAAACACCACTTTAAAAATTTTAAAGCGGGACTGAAAGGTATGAAAAATAAGCGTTGCACAATACATTGTATGACAAATATACATATGTAGTAAGGTTATATGTGCAAGTTTATTAATTCTATATCTTCTATCATCCAGACTGTACTGTCGGTTTTGGAATTTCACCAAATCAGCTTACGCTCGCGGACTTTAACCGCCGGTCGGGAATTTCACCCTGCCCCGAAGATAATTTAATTATTTATTATAGGTTTATTATAAACCGAAGATTTTAGTTTGTAAAGAGAAAAGGCTTAACTTTTTTAATAGATAAAAGTAGCTCAGAAATTAATTTTCCGAGCTACTTAAATTATTTATTATTCTACTGTTACTGATTTAGCTAAGTTACGTGGTTTATCCACATCTAAACCTTTAGTGTAAGCTGCATAGTATGCGAATAATTGTGTAACAACGATACTTGCGATTGGAGCAAGATCTTCGTTTACGTTAGGAATCGCATAGTCACCTTCACGTGCTAATTTTTCTAATGTAATGATTAGAGTATTAGCTCCACGGCTAGCTACTTCACTTACGTTACTACGTGTATTTAAGTCTAGTTTTGCACTTGTGATAAGAGCTACAACTGGTGTTCTTTCTTCGATAAGAGCGATTGTACCGTGTTTTAATTCTCCTCCGGCAAATCCTTCTGTTTGAATATAAGAAACTTCTTTAAGTTTTAAAGCTGCTTCACATGCACTATAGTAGTCGATTCCACGCCCAATATAGAATGCATTACGTTCAGTGAATAAGTTTTTAGCTAAGTCTTTGATAGTTTTTGTATCATCTAAGATTGATTCTATTGCTGAAGTAATTACTGATAATTCTTGCTCGATATCGAATTTAGGTTGTCTTGAAAGTTGTTTTGCTACTTCGTAAGCTAGTATACTTAATGTTGCGATTTGAGCAGTATATGCTTTAGTAGATGCAACTGCGATTTCAACACCTGCATGAAGTAATAATGTATAGTCACATTCACGAGATAGAGTTGAAGCATCAACGTTAGTAAGTACTAAGAATTTATAATCTTCATTTACACTACGTAATTTCGTTAGTACTGCACGAAGGTCAGCTGTTTCTCCTGATTGAGAAAGGAAGATGAACATTGGTTTTTTCGATAATAATGGTACATTGTAAGCAAATTCTGATGCTAAGTGTACTTCTGTTGGGATACCAGCCCATTTTTCGAAGTAGTTTCTTCCTACTAAACCAGCGTTATAACTTGTACCACATCCGATAATGTATAATCTATCAGCATCTTTTACATTGTTAATAATGTCGCTATTAATATTAACATCGTGTCCATCGAAGTAGTGAGAGATGATGTTACGCATAGCTCCTACTTGCTCATGAATTTCTTTAATCATGTAATGTTCGTGGATACCTTTATCGATTTCTCCAGCATTTAAGTTAGTAGAGAAACTTTCGCGCTCTATGACATTACCTTCTTTATCTTCTATAGTTACACTATCTTTTTTCACGATAACAAATTCACCATCGTTAATTTCTAAGAAGTTGTTAGTGTACTTAATCATTGCTAAAGCATCACTACCAACATAGTTTTTGTTTTCTTCTCCTAGTCCGATAAGTAGAGGACTCTTATTTTTTGCTACATATAATGTATCTTTATCTTCTGTGTCGATTAAACAAAGTGCATAAGATCCTTGTAATTTAGATACAGCTTTTTTGAAAGCTTCTTTAGTGTCAAGACCACGATCGCTATAAACTTGTACTAATTGAACGATAACTTCAGTGTCAGTTTCAGAAACAAGTTCTACACCTTTGAAAAATCTTTCTTTAAGTTCTTGGAAGTTTTCGATAACTCCGTTATGAACTAAAATAAAACGTTTGTTGAAGCTTTGGTGAGGGTGAGAGTTAGTTGTGTTAACTCCACCGTGAGTAGCCCAACGTGTATGACCAATACCTAATTCTAGGTGAAGACCTTCAGGTATTAAGGCTTCTAAATTTTTAATACGACCTACAGACTTAGTAACACTAGCCTCTCCGTTAACAACACCAGCAATACCAGCTGAGTCGTATCCTCGGTACTCAAGACTACTTAGTCCATCAATTAAAAATTTAACTCCATTTGCTTCTCCAACAAATCCTACAATTCCACACATATAAAAAATTCCTCGCTTTTTTCTTTATTTAATTTAATTGTCGTCTCATAGAAAGTACTATGAAAATTATATTCACTCAAAATTATTATACTTCATAAAGTTTATGTAAACTTTAAAGGAAGCATTATGAGTCTAATAGAGAGAGGATAATGATTTTAAGGGTTCTTATATCTAATACTGCACTCCTCCGCTGTAGCTATGAGTTACTCAAAATATAAGGAATGTAATGATGAAATATTTTGTTAGTAGCCACTGTAAGTATCTTGTCGTCACTGTGTTCCTAAAGATACTAAGGTACACCCCAGCAGTGGCAACTAAAGTTTTTTACGTCATTATTCCTAAAAACTAAGTTGCTGTTGCATACGCTATATCTAAATATTTCGTCGTCTCTTCGTTCCTAGAAATATTAAGATCTACCCCAGCAGTGGCAACTAAAGTTTTTCGCGTCATTCTTCCTTAAAAACTAAGTTGCTGTTGCATACGCTGTACCTAAGTATCTTGTCGTCACTGTGTTCCTAAAGATACTAAGGTACATCCCATTGTACATTATCTAACGAAACTCTCTGGTTCCGAAAAAGCATCCGCCGAATTTTCGATAACTTTTTTCCTCGTCAACTAAGCTCAATTTAACCTTTAGAACTTAGTTCGGGCGCTATAATTATAAATTCAAATTACCTCCTAATATTTTTGATCGTACATACTATTATACTAGATGAAAAGGGCGTTGTAAACTGAAAGGATATATTTACATAAGCTCAAATATTAAAATAAAGAATCTGAAAATTTAACCCTAATTTTTAGAATGAAAGAAATATAAGGCTCACTAATAAAAAAACCTACTTACTTTTACAGTAAGTAGGTTTTAATGTTATTAACGTTGAGAATTAGTAGCTACTTCTTTAGCGTTTTTCACTTCATCAGGAAGTTTAATTTCTTTAACGTTATTTACGTTAGAATATTTGATGATTTGTTTGATTTTCATTGTAGTTGGAGTTGGAGTATTTTTAGATGCAAGTTCCATTGATACTTCGTTGTTGACTGGTGTAAAATCTTTAGTAACTACAAGTTTAATTGAAACGTTTTTGAAATCAACGTTGTTAAATGAACTAGGAGTTACTTCACTTCCTGAAGAAGCGTTAGCAACAGCAGCCATAAGTTCTTTGAATTGTTCTCCATTTCCTGTGTATGTTAGAACATAGTTTCCATTTTCTTCAGTTTTCTTGAAGTCTTTAGCAATTTTTTTGTAGAATTCTAAGATTTGATCTGAGTTAGCAAT
This sequence comes from Gemella haemolysans, assembly GCA_032567735.1. Classification (GTDB taxonomy): domain Bacteria; phylum Bacillota; class Bacilli; order Staphylococcales; family Gemellaceae; genus Gemella; species Gemella haemolysans_E. The sequence continues at coordinate 22,831 of JAWHCX010000011.1, forward strand.
CTTTTTAAGATTTTCAAATTGCGCTGTTATACTGTTGTTTGAACTTTTAACCCATTCGTTTTGTCCTGTTGATTTTGCATAAGCTGTTCCATCTTTAATGTACAACTCTAATGTTTGACTTTGTCCTTGAGCTTTTACATTAGTAGTTGCTTTCATTGTAAGAGGTTCTAAAATTAATGAACCAGATACAGTGTTTTCGATTGTTTGAGTCTGTTCACCGATTAAGATTTCAGAACTATTAGTAGCTTCGAAATCTGTACTCTTAATATTTTTAGATGATTCTACTGATTTATTAACGATTTGTTCTGTAGAAGCCCCCATGCCACAGGCAGCAAGAGTAACTGAAAGAATAATCGTTGCAACAAGCAATAGATATTTTTTTAATGATTTTGTCATGTGTCTCTCCTTAACTTTAATAAAAATAGATGTTGATAATCTATTTTATAATATTTATTTTTATAGCATTATTCTATCATATTATAGCCAATATTACTATATTAATAAGTTTATTTTTGAAATATCTGTAATAAATAGTATAGGTTATAAATAAAGAGAATATTTTGGTTTAATGTTTTGTAATATTTTTCGTAAAAATAGTAAAAAATCTATTGACTTATATCAATGATGGATATATAATTATATCAAAGATAGATATATCAATGATGGATATAGATAAGAAATATCTCTAATTAGGTTAGGAGGGATAAGATGGCAAAGGTAAGCCCTTATGAGACGGGCGAATTAACAGATAGTATATTTTTTACACTTCTAGTTTTAACAGAACCTATCCACGGTTATTTAATAATGCAAAAGGTGGCAGAGATTACAGAAAATAATATTATTATCGGACCTGCGACAATGTACACGACTTTAGGCAAAATGGTTTCTGTAGGCTGGATAGAAGATAAAGAAATCGATAATTCAAAAAAAGAATATCATATTACTCCAAAAGGTATGGAAGTTTTGGAGAAAAATTTAAAACTTCGACAGTTTTTACTGGATGTAGCTAAGAAGTTTATAGGTGGTGGTAGTTATGAGTAAATATAAAGTGATACATACATTCGCTTTAACGAATAAAAGACTCATGAGAAAGTTAGAAAAATATAGCGCTAAGGGTTGGCATTTTAAAAAGTTTCTAGGATTCTTCATTTTATTAGAAAAAGGAGAAAAAATTAACTACAAATACGAATTGGCATATGATAAAAAGTTTGATTCTGAACGTGAAGATTTCTATAAGTTTAACGGTTGGGAAGTAGTTAGAAATGGTATTTTTTGGCAGATATTACGCGGTGAATCTACGGCAACTACACTATATACAGATAATTTGAGTGAAGAATACATGTGGCTATATAGAATAAGATTTAATGCGAAAATCATGTTAGGATGCTTTCTTATAGCTTTGGTGGCGCACGTAATAAATAAATTTTTAATGCCATCTGAAGTAATAGATTTTATTTTAGGAATGTTTTTTGGATTTGGTCTAGGGCTAGGTGCTGTAAATATAGCGTTCTTTATAAAATATTTATTTTTGAAGAGAAGAAAGGATTGACTTTATGAAGTATAAATATGTTCCGGTATTTATAAGCTATGATAAAGTAGCTGATAAAATGAATCGCCTTGCTGCTAAGGGATATGAATACGATAAAGAGGCTATAGTGGCAATTAGAATGAAGAAAGTCTCAGAGACTAGCGATAAGCAATATAACTTTATCTTTGATAAACAGTTTACACCTGAGATAGAAGAGTATTATAGAGCAAGTGGTTGGAAGCTTCATAAGTTTCAATTTTATAATTTGTTTAGGTTAGCTGAAGGAACTTCAAGTTCTTATCCAATATATACTGATACCGAGACGGAATTAGAATTTATTAGATATAGATTGTTAAGATTTATAGTTTTGTTTGTTTTAATAAATATAATAGGGGTATTGTATTTTACTAATATTAAATGGGTAATTAATAGTGGAATACCTGATCTGTTAGCCATGTTAATAGGTGGATTAATAGGTGGTATATTTGGTTGCTGTATAGGAGGACTTGGAATGTTTTTACCGAAATATTTCAAGTTGAAAAAAGAAATAAAAAATGATGATGAATAAAAAAGGGATATAACTTTTAAAAAGTTAGGAAATGAGGTAAGGGCTATGATTTTAGAATTTAAAAATGTAGAGAAAAGCTTTGGGAATAAGAAGGTTCTTAAAGGTGTTAGTTTCACGGCGAAAAGTGGGGTAGCTAACGGATATTTAGGACGAAATGGTAGTGGTAAAACTACAAGTTTTAGAATTTTGTTAGATATATTCAAGCCAGATAAAGGGGAGATTTTATTAGATGGAAAACCTCTAGATCACAGTAAGGTAAAAATTGGGTATTTACCTGAAGAGCGCGGAATGTACGATGGTGTTGGATTAGTAGATCAGCTTACGTACTTCGGAATGCTAAAAGGTATGAAGAAGAAAGCAGCACAAACAGAAGCGAAAAAATGGTTAGAGTATTTCGAATTAGAAGATAATAAACAAGCATTAAAAACATTATCTAAAGGTAATGCACAAAAAATTCAAATTATTCAAAGTGTTATGAATGATCCAGACATTCTTGTTTTTGACGAACCATTCAGTGGACTTGACCCGGTGAACGTTTCAAAACTAAAAGAAATAATTACAGACTTTATCAAAAAAGATAAACTAGTTATTTTCTCATCTCACCAAATGCCAGTTGTAGAAACTTTTTGTGAAGACATTAATATACTAGAAAAAGGGGAAATAACTTTAAGTGGAAATCTAGATTATATTAAAAAACAACTTGGACATGGAAAAATGATCTTGAGTGTTAGTAATTTAGAAAAAGAAGAATTGCTTGCTAATCTAAGATCTATACCATTAGGTATCGAATACTCATTAGTACCAGAGGGAGTGCTTCTTGATTTTAAAGAAGAGGGCTCTAAAAAAGAACTATTAGCAAAACTTGCAGGAAGTAGCTTTAATATAGAAGAATTTAAACTTTATAAACCATCGTTAGAAGATATATTCAAGGAACAGGTAGGTAAGTAGTTATGAAGAATTTTAGTACAGTATTTAATTTCGAGTTAAAACAATTTTTCGCAAAGAAAGCGACAAAGGTTATTATGGCGATATATTTTGTTATAGCTATAGGTATAACATTCGTACCATCAATTGCGAACAGTAATCTTTTCAAAGGTGAGAGCAATGATAATTTCAATCGTAGCGCTTATGTTGTAAAAGATGTAAGTATAAAATTAGACGATTTGAAAGAAGCTAAAAAATACGACAATAAAGAAGCTTTAGAGAAAGATATTAAAGATAATAAGCTTGATGAAGGTATCGTCTTAACAAAAGATAGTTATGAATATTTATCTAAACAATCTATTTTTAGTAAAGGTGGTAGTGAATTCAAAGAAGCTTTTGGAAAAAATGTAGAAAAATTAGTCTATAAACAAAACGGTTTAGATTATGATAAAGTAAATAATGTTAAATCACATCTTCCTCAACCTGTACCTGTAAATGTGAGTGGAGATTCTGATGCTCAAACTCAAGCTGTGAATGTAGTGGTCGTTTATGTTCTTACATTTATCGTCTATATGACAGTAGTTCAATTTGGTAGTGTGGTTGCGACAAATGTTGTTAAAGAAAAAAGTAATAGAGCGATGGAACTATTAGTAGTTACTGTAAATCCTAGAACGCTAATTTTAGGGAAAGTATTAGCTTTATCTGTTGCGGTGCTTATTCAAATGGGCTTAATTGTTGGGGGATTATTCGTAGGTTTAAAAATCAATGGCTCTAGATATAGTGATAACATTAAACATATTTTAGAAAATGTAGACTTAAAAGTTTTTGGGGTAGGATTAGTATTTGCTTTAACAGGCTTTGTGATGTTTATGTTCATGTATGCGGCATTCGCTTCATTAGTTAGTAAGATTGAGGATGTAAATGGAGCGGTAACTATACCAATGTTAATGTTCATGGGAGCATTCTTTGCGAACTATTACATTATGAGTTCAACAGGAGATACTAAAATTGCAGAAATTTTATCATATGTTCCATTCACATCATACTTTGTAATGTTTACGCGTTATGCAATAAGCCACGTGTCTATTCAAGAATTAGGATTATCTTATGGTATATTAGTTGTAACTACATTACTTGTAGCATTTGCGAGTGTTAGAGTATATAGACTAGCAACATTAAGATATGGTCAAAAATTAAACTTCTTCAAATTATTATTTGGGAAATAGGAGAATATACTGAAGAAAAGATTCAAATTTTGAGTCTTTTCTTTCTTTTTGTTTAATAAATAAGGTATAATAATAAATGAAAAATTATAAAATAAGGAGGTAACTCTTATGAATGAGTTGAAAAGGACAATAGGGTTTATGCCAGCCTTTATGACGGTTATAGGCTCGGTAATAGGAGCAGGGGTATTCTTTAAGGCAGCTGTAATTTATAAAACTACAGGGACGATGAGCTTAGGATTACTTGCTTGGGTTCTTGCTGGTATTATTACAATTTGTGCCGGACTTACCGTTGCAGAGCTTGCGGCATCTATTCCTGAAGTAGGAGGAATGGTCGTTTGGATAGAGCGAACTTATGGGAAAACTGCAGCATTCTTATTAGGATGGGCGCAGTCGGTAATTTATTTCCCTGCGATGATAGCAGCACTTGCTGTTATTTTCTCTACACAAGTTTTAAACTTATTAAATTTAGATAAAGCGTGGCATTTGCCTATAGCCTTTGCAGCAGCTGCATCACTAATGTTTTTAAACTTTCTAGGTGGGAAAATTGGTGGGGTAATTCAAACAGTAGCTACCATTTGTAAATTAATACCATTAATAGTAATTATTGGATTTGGATTATTCCAAAGTGATTCACAACCGTTACAATTATTACCTATTGAAGCGGGGAAAGATATTTCATTTGCTAGTGGACTAGGTGGAGCATTACTTGCTGCGATGTTCGCGTACGAAGGGTGGACTAATGTAGGAAGTATGGCAGGAGAAATGAAAAATCCTAAAAAAGATTTACCAAGAGCAATCTTCTTAGGGCTTGCTGTTGTTATGGCAGTCTATGTTCTTATAAATGTAGCTTATCTTATGACTTTACCGCTGGATCATGTTGCAGGTAATCAAACTGTAGCAAGTGAAGTAGCGGCTAAGTTGTTCGGTGGTATTGGTGGTAAAATTATCACTATTGGAATATTAATCAGTGTTTATGGAGCGATTAACGGATTCTCAATGGCTGGGATTCGAGTTCCTTATGCAATGGCTAAAAGTAACCAGATTCCATTTAAAAATGTATGGACGAAGTTAAACAAAGGTGCTGTGCCAGTGAATGCAGGACTATTACTGTTAGTAGTATCATTTTTAATGATGTTAACAGGTAGTTTTGATATGTTAACAGATCTATTAGTATTCGTAATGTGGTTCTTCTACACAGCAACATTCCTTGCGGTAATTATTCTACGTAAAAAAGAACCAAAATTAGAGAGACCATATAGAGTACCTTTATATCCGATAGTTCCTATAATAGCTATTCTTGGTGGGGTCTATACTTTAGTAAGTACTTTAATCTCACAAACATCATTAGCTATGGGAGGAATAGCATTAACGTTAATAGGATTATTATTCTATACAGAATTACACAAGAAATTCAAAAAATAATAAAAAAAAAACATCGCATATTAGAAAACCTAGTATGCGATGTTTTTGTGCTATTTATTTCTATTTTATGAATTTATTTTTTCAGAATATGTTTAATTTACGAATGAAATTTACTATTATTAACAAGTTGAAAACATTGATATAGCAACTCTCATAAATAGTTGATTATATATATTTAATTTGATATAATCAAAATCGGAGAGAGAAGTTAGGGAGCAGTATAGTTTCCGCTGAAGATTGCGGTAGTCGTTTATTTTTCAAAGTCAAAGACTGAAGAAAAATATTACGAATAGCGTATGCAACAAGAACTTAAAAAGAAGGTGCTAAAAATTAGCATCTTCTTTTTCTAGTTCTTACTGCTGTGGCTACTTCAATTTGAAAGGGGATGGTGCTATGTCCGCATACACTAAAATCTTGAAGAAAGGAGTAGCAAGTTGTCACCTTACGAAATAGTACAAACTATTATTGGTATAAATCTATTGATTGTAACAATAGTTGGAGTGTGCTTAACAGCGTTCAAAAATGACAATAAAAAATAACCATCTTTAACTTTAGCCGGTTAGATGGTTATTATTATAACTAACTAATTGAGCCACCGTCTTTAAAACGGCTCTCTCTTTTATGATTTTATTTTAACATAAATATCTAATAAGTTCAATGAATAAATATAAGGTCATAGTTAAATTTATTGGAATTTGATGAAGTTAGTAATACTGCTAAAGCAAATACCAAAACATCGCATATTAGAAAACCTAGTATGCGATGTTTTTGTGCTATTTATTTCTATTTTCTAAGTAGTCTGCAATTGCGGCTACGTCTTTGTCTCCACGTCCAGATACGTTAACGATAATTACTTTATCTTTATCTAGTTTTGGAGCACGTTTGATTACTTCTGCAAGTGCGTGTGAGCTTTCAATCGCTGGGATAATTCCTTCTGTTCTAGTTAATAGAAGTAAAGCATCAACAGCTTCATCGTCAGTTGCACTTACGTATTCAGCACGTTTTGCATCTTTTAGGAATGAGTGCTCAGGTCCGATACCTGGGTAATCTAATCCTGGAGAGATTGAGTAAACAGGTTTTATTGAACCATCTTCATTGAATAATGCGTAAGTTTTCATACCATCAACAACCCCTACAGTACCAAGTGTTAGTGTTGCTGCGTGACGATCTGTATCAAGACCACGACCAGCTGCTTCAACTCCTAGTAATGCTACTTCTTCATGAGGGATGAACTCAGCGAAAGCACCGATTGCGTTAGATCCACCACCTACACAAGCTACTACTAAGTCAGGTAGACGTCCTTCTTTTTCTAGGATTTGACGTTTTGCTTCTTGACTGATAACTTTTTGGAAGTCTTTTACGATAGTTGGGTATGGGTGAGGTCCAACTGCTGATCCTAGTACGTAGAAAGTATCGTCGATATTTTCAATCCATGCTTTGAATGCAGCGTCAACAGCTTCTTTAAGAGTTTTTTCTCCTTCTTGAGCTGCGTGAACTTTTGCTCCTAGCATTTCCATTCTAAATACGTTTAATCTTTGTCTTTCTACATCAAGAGCCCCCATGTAGATTTCACATTCCATACCGAATTTTGCAGCGGCAGCAGCTGTAGCTACACCGTGTTGACCTGCTCCTGTTTCAGCGATAACTTTCTTTTTACCCATACGTTTTGCAAGTAAAATTTGTCCAATAACATTGTTAAGTTTGTGTGCTCCAAGGTGGTTTAAGTCTTCACGTTTAAGGTAAATTTTTGCTCCTCCAAGATGGTTTGTTAAACTCTCAGCGTAGTATAGTGGAGTTTCACGACCTGAGTAATCTTTTAAGTAGTGAGCGTACTCTGCTAAAAATTCCTCATCATCTTTATATTTGTCATAAGCTTCTTCAAGTTCGTCTAGAGCTTTTTGTACAACTTCAGGTACGAAGCTTCCTCCAAATTCTCCAAAGTATCCTTTTAAGTTGTTTAAGTTATTTTCTAAGTTTGTCATAATTGTTTGTTTCCTTTCGAATTGTCTATAAGATTTGTTTAAATTTTTTATTTTACCCCAAAAAGAAAAGACCGTATAGAATTCTATACGGCCCTTTTGCGAAATTTAAAACGATTTTTCTACAGCCGACATAGACACTTTTTAGAGTACACTAAAGTTGCGTCTACGTCATAAAAACATACACACAACATTATCTACGCCAGTTTTGCCAAGATTTTAAAGTTGTTGTTTGTTTCATTTGTAGTTCCTCCTTCTCGTTTTTGTTGTTTTTATTATACACATTATTTTTTAGGAATACAAGCTTTTTTTTGAATAAATTTTTAAATTTTTCTGACAATTAAATAAATAACTCTTTCTTGTTAAGGTTTTCTAGAGTTGTTTATTATGAAATTTTTTAATTAAAACCAGTATAGTGGTTCTTTCTACCTAAACTATTGTAAAAGTGATATAATAGAAAAGTGAAAAATTGGTATGGAGGTGCAACTTGAAATTATCGGTATTAGCCAGCAGTAGTAGTGGAAATAGTATCTATATAGAGCATAATAATTTTAGATGTTTAGTAGATGCAGGATTGACTGGAAAAAAAGTAGTAGAGAACTTGGCACAAATAGAGCGTGATATTAAGGACATAAATGCGATTTTTGTAACACATGAACATATTGACCATATTAAAGGAGTGGGTGTTCTAGCAAGGAAGTATAACATTCCAGTTTATGCTAATAAACTTACTTGGCAAAATATGACTAAATGTGGTGAAATCAGCACGGATCTTAAATTTCATTTTGAAAAAGAAGAAAGTAAGATTTTTGATGATGTAGTAGTTAATAGTTTTGGAGTTAGTCATGATGCGATTAATCCACAGTTTTACACTTTTGAGTGTGATGGAAAAAGGGTGAGTATTCTTACGGATACGGGTTATGTTTCTGATAAGATGATAGATTATGTGAAAGACTCTCATACTATTGTCTATGAGAGTAATCATGAGGAGAATGTTTTGCTGAGTGGACCTTATCCATGGACGACTAAACAACGTATATTATCAGACATGGGTCACTTATCGAATACAGATTCTGCTAATTATTTAACGAAAATAGTAGGAGATAATACAAAAAATGTCTTTTTAGCCCACTTAAGTGAGCAAAACAATACGAAAGAACTCGCTCGCATGGCTGCGGATATGACGCTTAAAAATAAAGATATAGACTGTATATTAGAAACAGATAAAAAAACTATCGATTGTAATGATAAAATAGTTATTATGGATACTGATCCAGTGGTTCCAACTAAGATAATAGAAATATAAAAAATAATAATAAGAACAACTCGATAAAATCAGATTTTAAAGAAATTATGATTTTTGAGTTGTTTTTTTTGTTATCTAATGTGGAGAATTTCAGTAGAGGAATAAAGTATTTGATTAAATATTCAGAAAATTCTAGTTTTTCATCTATAAATTTTTTCTTTTTTATTGCTTTTTTTCTAAAAATTTTATAATATAGTATTATGCTGTTTTTATTTAAGGTTATGATTTATATAATAATCAGATTAAAAATAAAACAATATTAATTGAAAATGTAAAAAGAAATAAAGTTTAATTTATATTAATTATTGATGCAAGTTATTTTTTGGAAGGAGATAGGTAAATGGAGAAACTATTAGAGATTAAAAATCTAGAAACAGCTTTTAGAATTAAAGATGATTACTTTAACGCTGTTGATAAAGTTAGTTTAGACCTATATAAAAACGAAGTATTAGCTATCGTTGGAGAGAGTGGTTGTGGTAAGTCGACATTAGCGACTACTATTATGCGTCTTCATAATGAAAATCTTACTAAGTCTACTGGAGAAATTATTTTCAATGGAAAAAACATACTAGACTTAACAGAAGATGAAATGAATAAAATTAGAACAAAAGATATTGGAATGATTTTCCAAGATCCTCTTTCTTCATTGAATCCATTACACAGAATTGGAAAACAAATAGAAGAAGCCTTAATTTACCACACAGAATTAAGTGCAGAAGAGAGACAAAAGAGAGTTATCGAGTTATTAACTCAGGTTGGTATTCCAAATCCTGAGCGTTGTGCAAAACAATATCCACATGAACTATCAGGTGGTATGCGTCAACGTGTTATGATAGCTATGGCAATGAGCTGTAAACCAAGTGTTCTTATCGCAGATGAACCTACAACAGCTCTAGATGTTACAATTCAAGCGCAAATATTAGACCTTATTAAAGGACTTCAAGAAGAAATGCATGCAGGAATTATCCTAATTACGCACGACCTTGGGGTAGTTGCTGAGATGGCTGATAGAGTGGCTGTATTATATGCCGGTGAAGTAGTAGAAATCGGAACTGCGGAGCAAATCTTTAAAAATCCTAAGCATCCGTACACTCGTAGTTTATTACGTAGTATTCCTCAACTTGATGATGAAGATGCTAGTGATGATCTTTACGTTATTCAAGGGATGGTTCCATCTTTAAAAACTTTAGATAGACAAGGATGTCGTTTTGCTGATCGTATTCCTTGGGTTAAAGAAGAGGATCACGAACACAATCCGACTCTACATGAAGTAGAAGAAGGACATCATGTACGTTGTACATGTTACAGAAACTTTGAATTTGAAGGGGAGGAGAACAATGCTTAAAGTAGAAAATCTAAAAGTGCATTATCCTATTCGTGGCGGATTTTTCAATACAATTAAAGATCATGTCTACGCAGTAGATGGGGTTGATATTGAAATCGAAGCTGGGAAAACTTATGGGCTAATCGGAGAAAGTGGTAGTGGAAAAACTACTGTTGGTAAAGTAGTCCTAGGTTTAGAAAAAGCAACTGATGGACAAATTATTTACAAAGATGAAGATATTACTAAAAAAGCAGCTCGTAAAAAACTAAAATATAATCGTGATGTTCAGATGATTTTCCAAGATGCAATGTCTAGTTTAAATCCTAAGAAACGTATTATAGATATTATTGCGGAGCCTATTAGTAATTTTGAAAACTTATCTGAAGAAGATACTAAAAAACGTGTTTTAGAGCTTTTAAATATCGTTGGTATGGGTGAAGAAGCTATGTACAAATATCCATTTGAATTTTCAGGTGGACAACGTCAACGTATTGGAGTTGCGCGTGCTATTGCATGTAATCCTCGTTTAATCGTAGCCGATGAGCCAGTATCTGCCCTTGACCTTTCAGTTCAAGCTCAGGTATTAAACTTCATGAAAAAAATCCAAAGAGATTTTAATATAAGTTATTTATTTATCTCTCATGACCTTGGAGTTGTTAAACACATGTGTGATTACATCTATATCATGTATCGTGGTCGTATCGTAGAACGTGGAACTCGTGAAGATATTTACAATAATCCACAACATATTTATACAAAACGTCTTATTGCGGCTATTCCAAGTACTAACTTAGATAAAGCTAAAGAAGTAAAAGAAATTAGACAAGCTGTTGAAGAAGAGTATCAAAAACATTACAATGATTATTTCGACAAAGATGGAAGAGTATATCCACTTAAAAAATTAACAGATACACACTATGTAGCTATGAAAGGAGGAGAAGTATAATGTGGAAAGTAGTTTTAAAACGTTTTTTAGTAATGATACCACAACTATTCATCCTTAGTATACTAGTGTTTGGTCTAGCTAAACTTATGCCTGGGGATCCATTTAGTGGTTTAGCAGAAAATCCAAAAATATCTCAAGAACAAATTGAGGCGATTCGTCAAGCGAGTGGGTTCTATGAACCTTGGTATCAACAGTACCTATATTGGTTGAATAACTTTATCCATGGAGACTTTGGATTAAGTTATACTACTGGTAAATCAGTTGGAACACTTTTAGGAGAAAGAATTTTCAATACATTCAACCTGTCATTATTTACAGCGGTAATTATGTATGCAATTGCTATTCCTATGGGGATGTATGCGGGGCGTTATAATGGTTCTAAATTCGATAAATTCGTTAACTTCTATAACTTCTTCTTCCTAGCGATTCCATCATTCGTATTATACTTATTCATGATTGCATTATTTGGTTTCGGTTTAGGATGGTTCCCAACAAGTGGATCAGTAGATGTTAACCTTGATCCAGGGACATTCTCATATTATATTAATAAACTGCAACACTTAGTTTTACCAGGTATCTGTTTAGCGTTATTATCAACAGTATCAACTGTTCAATATCTGCGTAATGAAGTTATCGATGCGAAACAAAGTGATTATGTTAAAACAGCACGTTCTAAAGGTGTGCCAGTTAAAAAAGTTTATTCGGGACACATTTTTAGAAACTCTATCTTACCAATCGCAGCATTCTTCGGATTCTCTATTACTGGATTATTCAGTGGTGGTATCTTCGTAGAAACAATCTTTGGTTACCCTGGAATGGGACAATTATTCTACCAAAGTATTCAAGATAGAGACTACAGTGTTGTTACAACACTAATGTTATTCTCAGGATTCTTAACATTGCTTGGTAGTACTTTAAGTGATATTATCATGGCGATTGTAGACCCACGAATTAAACTAGACTAGGAGGAAGTTGAACAATGACAAAAGCAAAAGAAGAAAAAGTTATAACTAAAACTCCTTCTGGGTTTTCAGTTGTGGCTCGTGAATTTAAAAAGGATAAAGGTGCGTTTGCAGCTTTAATCACATTAAGTGCAATTTTAATTTTTGTAGTACTTTTCAATATTTACATTCGTGTGAGTGGAGTGTATAGTACTTACTTTGATGTAGATTTATTAAATATATTCTTAAAACCTGGTGAGGATGGATTCTTATTAGGTACTGACGTAGGTGGTCACTCAGTTTTTGGATGGCTAATGATGGGGATGCTTAACTCAATTCTTATCGCAGTTGCAGTAACAGCTTTAACAATTGGGTTTGGTACTGCAGTAGGTTTAGTTATTGCATACTACGGTGGACGTGTTGACAACATTGTGATGCGTTTTGTAGACTTTATGGTAATTATCCCAACACTTATGGTAATCATCGTATTCGTAAGTATTAAACGTGATTACGGGCTTGTACTATTCATTCTGATTTTATCAGCATTTGCATGGATGGGATCAACTCGTCTAGTACGTAGTAAAGCATTATCAGAATCACGTCGTGATTATGTCCTTGCTTCAAAAACTATGGGAACACCTGATTGGAAAATCATGTTGCAAGGAATCTTACCAAACATCAGTTCTATCATTATCGTAGAAGCTACATTATCGTTAGCTGCTAATATGGGGATTGAGGTAGGTTTAACATACCTTGGATTCGGTCTTCCAGCGGGAACTCCAAGTATTGGAACTATGTTATCTTATGCAAAAGATGCAGACGTTCTTATTAACAAAATGTACATTTGGCTACCAGCAGCCCTTGCAATCTTAGTTATCGTACTATGTATCAACTCTATCGGTGGTGCATTAAGACGTAGTCTAGATGCTAGACAAAGATTATAATTTAGAAAGTCATGTAGAAAGATTTCTACATGACTTTTTTGTATAAAATTTCTAAAAGGATTGTGCAGAGATTAGAAATTAGAAAGAATTTGAAACTTGATTGAGACAGATTAAAATGTATAAAAAGTATCTATAATTACATATAATTCATTGCTCTTTAAGTAGTTTAAAATAAGAATTAAGTCGTTCATAAATTTTATAGATAAAACAGATTTAGTTTTAAGATTGATACAGAAAATTAAGATTGTTTATACAAATTGAAAGTTAATATCAACCAATATAACTGACAAATAAAAAAATAAAGTAAAATTTTCTGACAATTACTTGACTAGAGTAAATTTCTTTGATATAATTGCTAAATACAATATTAAAGAAAGGCTGTATACAATACAGCATGGAGGATAAGATAATGGAAAAGAAAAAAATGTTAAAGGTAGTTAGTTCAGCTATGGCTCTCACAATGTTACTTGCAGGATGTTCAAGCGCAAGTAACAATTCTAAGGGAACAAAGGCAGCTGTAGAGTTTAAGACAGCCGTGGACAATGGTGGAAATGCGCTTAGTGGTCAACAACTTAAAGTTGGTATTACTTCAGCAGATCCATTAACAGGGATGTTTAACCCAGTATTTTATTTACAATCTACAGATAATGATGTAATGAAATACACAATGGCAGGAGCTTTCCCACTTGACGATGCAAACCGTCTAAAACAAGATGACAAAGATGCACCAGTTATGTTCCACGTTGATCGCGATAAAAAAGAAGTTACATTAACTATTCATAAAGATCTTAAATGGAGTAACGGAGAAGACGTAAAAGCGGATGATATCGTTGCGACTTATGAACTTATGGGTAATCCTAAGTACACTGAAAACGTTCGTTACAGTGATGAGTACGAAGTAATCGAAGGTATGAAGGACTATCACGAAGGGAAAGCAAAAAATATCTCTGGAGTAGTTAAAAAAGATGATAAAACTGTAGTACTTAAGTATACAGAAATTAAACCAGCATTATTATGGGGTAATGGATTCATCGGAGAATTCTTAAACAAAGCTCAAGTAGAAGCCGCATCAAAAGACTTCACTAAATTTGTGGAAGCAGACTTAAACAAAAAACCATTATCTTATGGACCATATTACTTAGATAAAGTAGTAAACGGGGAAAGTGTATTAGCGAAAGCTAACCCTTACTTCTACAAAAAATCTGATGTTAAAATTCCAGAAATCCAATTTAAAGTAGTATCACCAGCTCAAGCGAGTGCTGTTCTTAAAAACGGTGATGTAGACTTAATGGACAGTTTAACTACAGGTATCTGGGATGGTACTAAAGACGCTAAAAATGGAACAATCTTAGGAGAATCTGACTATTATGTATCATATGTAGGATTTAAATTAGGTAAATTCAATAAAGAAAAAGGTGAAGTAGAAGTAGATCCAAACGCAAAAGCTGCGGATAAACGTGTACGTCAAGCATTCGGTTATGCAGTAGACTGGGATCAAATCAATGAAAAAGTTTATAAAGGATTACGTTTCACACCAACAGGATCTGGATTCTATCCGCCAATCGTTAAAATGTTCCACAACAAAGACGGTGAAAAATATACTAAGAACGTAGAAAAAGCGAAAAAACTTCTTGATGAAGCAGGACTTAAAGATACAGATGGAGACGGATTAAGAGAAGATAAAAATGGTAAGAAATTATCATTCAACTTCGCTATCCGTAACACAGGTCAAGACTTCGACCAAACATTAGCGGATACATTCGTTAAATCTTGGAAAGAAGTAGGGTTAGATGTTAAATTAGTAGATGGAAAACTTATGGCGCCTAAAGATTGGTCACAACGTACTCAAGCAGATGATCCAGGAATCGACATCTTCCAAGGAGCTTGGGGATTAGGAAGTGATCCTAACGTAGCTTCATTAGTTGGAAAAACATCTCCACTTAACTTACAACGTTACACAACAGAAGAATTAGAAAAATCATTAACTGCAATGGGAAGCAGTGACATGTTTGATGATGCTAAACTTAAAGATGCATATCAAAAATTCGACAAACAATTCAGAGAAGAAGCTGCATGGTTACCATTCAGCTGGCAACAATCAATGACATGGGTTAACAAACGTGTTAAATCATTCGACTTGGCGAAACTAAAAACTGGTGAACAAAAAGTTTACGGTTTAGAGTTAACTGCTGATGCACCAGCAAAAAATTAATTTAGCTTAGGATTGAGATTTAGCTAAGGACACTTAGTTGAATTTCCCCCTAATAAACTTATATTTCATTTTATTTTCAATTAATTTTTAGGGGGTGCGTGGCACCCCCACATTGAAAATAGATATTAAAAATAATAAGAAATGTTATAATAAAGTTAGAGACAATTATAAAGTAGAGTGTAATTCTATATATGATAGATTTACACTCTTTTTTTATTTAGACTTTAGGGTACGAACCAATCTAAAGTGAATGTATAATCAAATGGAATAAAAAAATTTAACAAGAAGTGAAATTTAAGAAGAGAATTTTGTTATTTTTATATTATTTTCTGAAAATTCTATTGACTTATCGTTAAAATGATGTTAGAATTATTTCATAAATAATTGAAAATAAGTTTTTATATATTATGGAGGAAATAAAATGAAAAAGAATAAGTTTCTAAAAGTATTTAGTTCAGCGATGGCTCTTTCAGTAATTTTAGCCGGATGTTCAACATCAAGTAATTCTGGAAGCAAAAACGCTCCTAAAGCAAAAGTAGAATTTAAAACAAGCTTTGATAACGGTGGTTCAGCTGTAGATGGTGCTACATTAAAATATGGTATCTTATCAGCACAACCATTAACAGGTCTTTGGAACCCTGTATTCTCAGATAAAGCAGAAGACCAATACGTAAACCAAGCTGTTATGGGTGGAACATTCTCTACTGACGAAGAAGGTCGTGTTCTTCAAGATAATGCAAACGATGCAGTTAAATTCCACTTAGATCGTGATAAAAAAGAAGTTACATTAACTATTCACGACGGCGCTAAATGGAGCAACGGTGAAGCATTCACAACAAAAGATATCGTAGCTACATACGAACTTATGGGTAACCCTAAATTCACTACAAACACTCGTTACAACGAATCATTTGAATATATCGAAGGTATGAAAGAATACCATACTGGAAAAGCGAAAAATATTTCTGGTATCCAAGTTAAAGATGATAAAACAGTAGTACTTAAATACACTGATGTTCGTCCATCATTACTATGGGGTGAAGGTTTAGTTACTGACTTCCTAAATGCTAAACAAGTAGAAGAAGCTTCTAAAGACTTCGCTAAATTTGCTGAAGCAGACTTAAACAAAAAACCATTATCATATGGTCCTTATTACATCACTAAAGTAGTAAACGGAGAAAGTGTTCTTGCTGAACAAAACCCTCACTACTTCAACAAAGATAAGATGAAACTTAAAAAAATCGAGTTCAAAACAGTAGCTCCAGCTCAAGCTAGCCAAGTAATCAAAAATGGAGAAGTTGACTATATCGATAGCGTTACTCCAAGTGTTTACGAAGGAGCAAAAGATATCAAGAACGGAACATTCTTAGGAGATTCATCTCGTTACATGTCATATGTTGGATTCAAACTAGGTAAATTCGACAAAGCTAAAGGTGAAAACGTAGTTGATGCTAACTCTAAACTAGCTGATAAAAACTTACGTCAAGCATTCCTATATGCAGTTGACCGTGACCAAATCAACGAAAAAATCTTCAAAGGATTACGTTACACTCCAACAGGATCTGGTATGTACCCAGCAGCTGTAGGTAAATTAGTAAACGAAAATGCTACTGCAGCTAAAAAAGATGTAGAAAAAGCTAAAAAATTATTAGATGATGCAGGATTTAAAGATAAAGATGGAGATGGACTACGTGAAGACAAAAACGGAAACAAACTTTCATTCAACTTCGCAATCCGTAACACTGGTGCAGAATATGACCAAGCATTAGCTGATGTATTCCTAAAATCTTGGAAAGAAGTAGGATTAGATGTTAAATTAGTAGACGGAAAACTTATGTCTCCAAAAGACTTCTCTCAACGTGTACAAGCAGATGATCCATCAATCGATATCTTCCAAGGTGCATGGCAATATGGAACAAACCCTAACCGTCAAGAGTTATTAGGTAAAAAAGCTCCATTAAACTTATACCGTTACACTACTGAAGCATTCGAAAACAGCTTCAAAGCTCAAGGATCAGCAGATATGTTTGATGATGCTAAATTAAAAGCAGCTTACAACAAATTTGATGGTGAAGTAGCTGAAGAATTACCATTCTTCCCATTAAGCTGGGATACAAGTATCACGTTCTTCAACAAACGTGTTAAAGCTTACGACTTAGCTAAAGCTAAGAAAAACCAATTCAAACTTTATGAACTTGAATTAACAGCTAACGAAGGTGCTAAATAATAAAAATTAACTTACGACATAGATGACTTCGGTTGTCTATGTCGTTTATTTTTTTATATTTCCTAGGAAATAGTGATTGAGATTATATAGGCATGATAATAAGTGGTATTAGAATGCTAACAGTTGAATTTTTTGTAAATAACGTATAAAATTATAAAAGTATAATGTATTTATTGCTATGATAGTGAATACTTTTAGAATTTTAAAATTCATAAAAAATTATAGGAAAGGTGTATTAATGAGAAAATTTATTTCAGAGTTATTATTAATAATTGTTACAATTATTTGGGGTCTTGCTTTTATTTGGCAAAATATAGCAAGTAAAGTTCTAGGACCATTAACAGTTGTAGGTATAAGATCGATAATTGCAGTAGTCTTTCTTATTGTTGTTGCATTGCTAGTACCGAGTTTGTATAAGAGTCAAGCTCCAAAAGTGTTAGCTGAGCCTATAACAAAAAATAAAAGTTGGGTGCTTGGTGGTATTTGTGGAATTGTACTATTTTTTGCGATGTATATTTCGCAAATTGGTATTGGTATGACAACTGCAGGTAAAGCTGGATTTATTACAGTTTTGTATATTTGTATAGTACCATTTATAGGTGTCTTTTTAGGAAATAAACTTAATAAATTCTTTATTATAGGATTGATTTTATCTGTAATTGGGTTTTATTTCTTATCTGTAAAAGAAGAATTTTCTTTAGAGATGGGAGATATTATCGTTTTAATCAGTGCGGTTCTATTCGGGATTCATATTATTGTTATTGATTATTCGGCTGCTAGAGTTAATTCAATGTTCTTATCTATCGTTCAATTAGTCGTAGTATCTGTATTGAGCTTAGTATTAGCTGTTTTCAAGGAAACAATCGTCTTTGCGGATATAATGAGTGTTATTTGGCCGTTACTAGCGATAGGTGTACTTTCAAGTGGAGTAGGTTATACTTTACAGATTGTAGGTCAAAAAGATGTTCCGCCACACACAGCATCTCTAATATTAAGTTTAGAGTCTGTTGTAGCTGCAATAGGTGGAGTGCTTATCCTTGGTGAACACATTGGAATAAGAGAAGGAATCGGTATGCTTATCGTTTTCGTGGGAATTATCGTTTCACAATTACCGGATAAGAAGAAAGATAAATAGTTTATAATGAAAAGCATTAGGGAGTGACTCGAAAATTGTGATTTTATCGAGTCCCCTTTTTTATGAGGTTAATGATGAAAAAAATATTAAAAATAATTGTTAGTTTAGTATTAGTAGCAGCTTTAGGTTTTGCAGGATTAGTTGGTTACCTATGGGCGACAGAATACAGTCCTAATGGTGTAGAGAGCCTGCAGGTTACTAAGCAAGGTAATTCAGAAATAGCAAAAGTAGGAACAGAATATAGTGCCCTTAACTGGAATATAGGTTATGCAGGACTTGATAAAGATGAAGATTTCTTTATGGATGGTGGAAAGATGGTGTTACCTCTTGATAAAGCCCATGTAGAAGAAAATTTAAAAAATATTACAGAAATAGTTAAAAATGAGAAAGCTAATGTCAACTTTATTCAAGAAATTGATGAAGATTCAAAACGTAGTTATAATATAAATCAAGTTAGAGCATTTGATGAAGCGCTTGGTTTAAATAGTATATTAGCTTATAACTTCAAGGTTAGATATATACCATATCCATTGCCACCACTAGGAAAGGTGAAAAGTGGTGTATATACTGCGACTGATTTTAAAATAGAAAATGCAAGAAGATTCCAAATGGCAATTCCATTTACTTTCCCTGAAAGACTGGCTAATTTAAAACGTGGATTTTCTGTTATTTATACAAAAGTAGAAAATAGTGATAAACACCTTGTATTAATCAATGCGCATCTTGATGCTTATGACAAAGGTAATTCTGGTAAAAAGGCTCAGATGAAGCAACTGCTTGAGTTTATCGATTATGAGTATAAGAAAGGTAATTATGTATTGGTTGGGGCAGATTTTAATCAGTCGTTAAAAACTTTAACGCAAGATGAGATTAACGTTGTTCCAAAAGAATTATGGCGTGCTGAGAATTTAGATAAAAGTTTGTTACCAGCAGGATTTAAGTTAGTTTATGATGAAAGTAGAAATTCAGCTAGACTTAACAATAAACCTTATGTGAAAGATAGCGAAGGGACATATGGTTTCATTATCGATGGGTATATCGCGAGTGACAATATTGAAGTACTTGGTGTAGAAACGTTAAATCAAGAGTATAGATATAGTGATCATAACCCGGTAAAATTGAGATATGAACTTAAATAGAATAAAA
The DNA here is from genome assembly GCA_032567735.1 of Gemella haemolysans. Taxonomy (GTDB): domain Bacteria; phylum Bacillota; class Bacilli; order Staphylococcales; family Gemellaceae; genus Gemella; species Gemella haemolysans_E. The sequence continues at coordinate 42,659 of JAWHCX010000011.1, forward strand.
GAAGTGGCTTGGAGATTAGGTCAAGGAGCTGCTTTTTTATAAACTAAATTTTTGGAAACTTGTTCTTTTGATTGTGAAGCGAGACGTCTTCAACCAACATTTTTTCAACAATGAAAAATCCCACAAACTTATGTTTGTGGGATAATTTTTTATGCTTTTTGTTCTTCGTCCTTTTTGAAGAATATTCTATTTAATCTATCAACAATTGCTGATAAAGCTCCATCTCCAGAGATGTTACATGCAGTTCCAAAGCTATCTTGAGTGATGTATAATGCAATCATTAGAGATAACATGATTTCATTGAATCCAAGAACTGATTGCAATAATCCAAGAGCAGCCATAACTGCACCACCTGGAACACCAGGGGCAGCTACCATTGTTACTCCAAGAAGAAGAATGAATTTAACCATTACTGCAGCTGATGGGAATGCAGCACCGTGTTGTAACCAGAATACTGCAGATGCACATGTAGTTAATGTAATTGTACTTCCTGATAAGTGGATAGTAGCAAATAATGGAATTGTGAAGTTTGCGATGTTTTTATCAACACCCATTTTTTTAGTACTTCTTAGTGTTACTGGGATAGTAGCGGCTGAAGATTGAGTACCAATCGCTGTCATGTAAGCAGGTAAGATGTTAACAAGCATCTTGAATGGATTTTTTTTGTTAATTGCACCTGCAAAAGTATATTGAGCAAGGATAATAATGAAGTGTAAGATAATAATTAGAACGAATACCATAGCGAAGATTTTTAAGATTTTAAATACTTCACCAGAAGCGGTAATGTTCATGAATACACCTAGGATGTAGAAAGGAAGAAGTGGAATAATTACTGTAGCAAGTAATTTTTCGATGATTTCTCCGAAGTCTGCGAATCCTTGTTTTAATCCTTCTGATTGTGTTGCAGAAATCCCGATTCCTAAGATGAATGAGATAATTAATGCAGTAGTAACATCAAAAATTGGAGTCATTTTAAACTCGATAAATGGTTTTAACATTAAGTCCTCTGGATTTTTGAATGTTTGTAATGTGGCATTAGCTAAAATGTTTGGTAATACAGCTTTAGCTGTTAAGAATGCAAATGTTCCTGCGATAATTGTAGAAATATATGCAACTCCTGTTGATAATCCAAGTAATTTACCAGCGTTATTAGAAACTTGGCTAATACCTGGTACGATAAATCCAACGATAATAAGTGGGATTGTGAATCCTAAGAATGAGCTGAAAATTGATGAAAAAGTAACGAAAACTCTAATAATAGACGTTGATAGAGTACTTCCTAAAACTATCCCTAATGTTACAGCGATAATAAGTTTTACTATTAATGGAATTCTTTTATATAAACTCATTGTTCGATCTCCTTTTTTTATTTTATTGTATTTTTTAAAAAGACATGTGTACATTATACAAGAAAACTATTGATTTGTAAAGGGATTGTGGCATATTTTTTCAATTATTTGAAAATTTTATATATTTATATAGAAGAAGTTCTAATAAAATAAATAAAAAAAGCTTAAAACCTCAAATGATTATTGAGATTTTAAGCTTTATGCAGTTATTAGATTAATTTGAATACATCATTTAAGTTTTCAGCCATTGTTGGGTGAGTGAAGATTTGATCTCTGATGTAAGTGTAAGGAATTTTGTTATCAATTGCCATTTTAATTAGGTTGATAATTTCTTCTGAGTTTTTACCTAATAGAGTAGCTCCAAGAATTAAGTTAGTGTCTTTGTCTACAGTTACACGGAATAATCCACGTGGATCTTGGTTAACAGCTCCTCTAGGCATGTTAGCAACAGGTAATGATGCTACTGCAACGTTAGGGTAAGCTGCCTCAGCTTCTTCTTTGTGTAATCCAACGTGAGATAATGCTGGAGAGATGAATGTTGAGTAAGGTACGTTTTTACGATCAGCAGTTGTGTATTCTTTGTTACCGTGTAAGTATCCGTTAACTACTCTGAAGTCGTCTAATGATACGTAAGTGAATTGTAATCCACCGTTAACATCACCGACTGCGAATACATTTTCTACAGCTGTTTGACAGAATTCGTCTACTACGATTGTTCCGTTTGGACGTAATTCGATGTCAGTGTTTTCTAATCCTAATCCTTCAGTGTTAGCACGGCGTCCAGTTGCGTGTAATACTGCTTCGAATTCTAGTGGACCATATTTTTCTGTATCAACTACAACAAGTTCTCCGTTGTTGCGGATCTCTTTTGTTGCAGTTCCTAATTTGAACTCGATTCCTGCTTCTTCTAAGTATCCTTGAGCAAGTTCAGCGATATCTTTGTCTTCTCTTCCTAAGATTCCAGGAGCGAAGTCGATTACTGTAACTTTAACTCCAAGACGAGCGTAAAGGTTAGCGAATTCTAATCCGATGTTACCTCCACCGATAATCCCTAGAGTTTTAGGAGCTTTTTCTAATTTTTGGAATTCAGTGCTATCGTAAACATTTTTAGATGTTGTTAATCCTGGAATTGGTAATACATTGTTTTTAGCTCCAGTGTTAATTACTACGATTTCACCTTCAAGTTGTTTAGTTTCTCCGTTAGCAGAAATTTCTACTACTTTGTTAGAAACGAATTTAGCGTGAGCTGTGTAAACATCAACGTTTGGACTATTGTCTAACATAGCGAAGTTTTTAGCGTTAAGTTTAGACACAACAGCGTCTCTTGTAGCTTTAGCTTCTGCGAAGTCTTTTTTGTTATCTGCAGCTACGATTAAAGTTTTAGTTGGAATACATCCGATGTTAATACAAGTACCACCGTACATTGCACTGCTTTCTTCAACTACTGCTACTTTTTTTCCTTCTTTAGCGAATGTTGCTGCTAAAGTTTTTCCGGCTTTACCGAATCCTACTACTAATAAATCATATTTAACCATAATTTGATTCCTCTTTTGCTTTAAATTTTATTGTTTATATTTTATATTTTTTAAATAAATATAAGATGAAAACTCTTTAGTTCATATTTTACTCCTACTTTTTCAAAATTTCAAGTACTTTGCCTACAAAAGTAGACGATTTTTGAAAAAATTTTTTTGAAGAAGATAAAATATGATTGAAATCGTTATAATACCAACGTTTTCAGGAAAATAATTTTTGATATTATTTTGATATTGCTTCTCATTATGGTATAATATCCTTTGTACAAATATGAAATTTTATGGAGGAAAACAATGACATTACCTAATTGTCCAGAATGTAAAAGTGAATATACTTATGAAGATGGAAATATGCTAGTATGTCCTATGTGTGCTCATGAATGGTCACCAGAAGATACTAGTGGAGCAGAAGAGGAAAAAGTTTACCGCGATGCCAACGGTAACGTACTTCAAGATGGAGATACAGTTTCTGTAATTAAAGATTTAAAAGTTAAAGGTAGTTCTTCTACATTAAAACAAGGAACTCGCGTTAAAAATATTAGATTAGTTGATGGAGATCATAACATCGATTGTAAAATTGATGGTTTCGGTGCTATGAAACTAAAATCTGAATTTGTTAAAAAAATATAATACAAAAAGAGCTGACTCAATAGTAATTTCAATGAAATAATTAAGAGTACAGCTCTTTTAATTTTTTTCCTACTGTTTTAGAGTAGCTGAAGTAAAATACTTTAGTGTTTTACTAGGGAAATTCGAGATTACAAGCTCGAATTTTAACTGGAAAATCCTTTTGTGATAACAAAAGATTTGGAAGTGTCCTAAGCTACCTTAAAAACAGTAGATTAAAACAAGTCTGTAAACCATAGTGATTTACAGACTTGTTTTTTATCTTTTAATTAGTTTTAATATTTTTCTTCTTAATGGTAATCCGTAGTTGTACATTAAATTGAATACATGAGAGATTACTAAATCGAACTCTCCGTAGTATTCTACGATATTTGGTGCAAATTTTGATTTAAATCCAAGTAGACTATCGTTTAGATTTCCTTCGATTCCACCCATAGACACTTCTTTAACACCCATTTCTTGAGCTTTTTTCATCGTATCAGAAAATACCTTATATTGTGCAGGAAGTTTCGCGAAGGCTTCATTCATACCAGCGTAAATAATTTCTGCATGGTTACCATAAGCGATAGTAATCGCAGCACTTATTACCTGATCTTTGCTCTTATCTTCAATCTCTAAGCTATCAAATAGAATGATTAGCTTTTCAATTCCAGCTACTTGTTCAAGAAGAGTACGTTTTTTCTTCGGAGATTTTTCTCCAAGAGCTTCAATTTCATTCTCAAGGGCTTCTTTTCTAGAATGGCATTCTTTTACAGCTTTTTCTACGTTTATATATGAAATGTATAATAAAGCATTGTCTCTAAAAGTATCTAGTAAGTTCTCGAAATAATCACGCCCACGAAGAGAAATATTTTTTCTCTTTTCAGTACAAGCTAGGGCAAAAAGAAAGTCATCAAGATTTTCTTTGCCGCATCGTCTAACTTCAACGAATTTCTTCTCTGCATCACGAATTAAGCGACGTGTATCTTTCGGGAAAAGATCAGGAACTTCTTGTTCAAGTTTTGTAACTGTGTTAAAACGTGGTTGAATAGTACTGCTCATATCAAGGCTGAAACCTTTGTGTTTATAGCCATTATCCTTGAACACTTTAATAAGAGTGTTATTCTCTCTATCTACTTCAATATCCTTAAATACTGCTAACTTCTCATCTTTTATTGCAGTAGGGATATCTAATTTAACCATTTTAGCACCTTTGTCTTTGGCGAATTTCTTAAGGTTAGTTAAAAAGAAATTAAGTAGCTCAGTATTAGTATAATCAAGAATTGGACCACGTGGAGCATACCATAACCCTTGACGAGTTAGAATCTGCACAGCAGCTATAATATTGTCATTTTCGTCTGCGACAGCTACTCTTACAGCACCCCAAGTATTTTTAATGTGAGACCACTCGATAGCTTGCATCATATTACCATGTTTGTGATTTTTTATAAATTCAGTATATTTTTCATCGTTAATATTTGTTAAAAATTTCATCATTCAATAATCCTTTAACTAAAGTACACTTAATCATAACAAATTATAGTAAAAAAATCAATTTTCAGGGGAAAATATATGATAAATAAGTAAATTAAAATGTTTACAATCGCATACAAAACTTATATAATTAATGTATAAAATAATTTAAAGGAAGTAATTGCGATGAACATGAATACATTGTACATCATGCTTGGATTTATATTTGTCTACGCGATGATTGCTAACGCAAGAGACAAGATAAAAAAGCGTGATGAAAAGAGTAAAGAAGCATTTGAAAGACTCCAAAGTGCGTCTTATAAAAAGGAATTAGAAAAGGTTATAAACTTAAGTCAAGATGATGCATTTAACATTGCAGCATTAAGAAAAGCATACTTTTTAAATGGAAAAGATGCAAAAAAACTAATAGAAATTGTAAAAAAGAGTAAAGGAATTTAATTATGAAGATAGCATTAATTATTATTTTAGCAATAGCGATTTTTATGTTCTTTTCAACTAGGAACAGTAAGTCAAAAGAAGAATGGGCAGAAAAACAAAAAGTTAGTAAAGAAAAATTTAATGAACTTGTGAAAGATAGCAATAGAGAAGAAGTACTTTCAGTAGTCGATGCTTCTAAAGGAGATATTCACAATGTTAAGATGATAAGAGATAGATATACAGATCTAGTACTTTATGATGCAAAAGCATTATGGGAAGCTGTAAAAGAAGATGCTTTAAACAGACATACATTACAAGTTAAAGAGTTAATTGCTAGCGATTATACTGATATAAAAGAAGTTGTTAATCCAGATGTTGGTGATATTGCAAATATTAAAATTATTAGAGAGCACTATGGTTTAGATTTAGTACAAGCAAAAGAACTATGGGATAGCATCAGAGATGAGGTTAAACAATAATATTTCAAGATATGAATAAAATTCAACCCCAAGAGTTAGAATATACTAACTTTTGGGGTATTTTTTATATTTTATTTTCCTTCAATAGTAATCAGCCATACTTCACTACGAGCTGAAGTTTTGAATGGTGGTCCCCAGAAACCATAACCTGCAGAAGTGAAGAAATGTTTACCATTAATCTTCGCGTAGCCATGATCTAGGGTATAAACTACATCTGTGATGAAGTTTAACGGCCATAGTTGTCCGCGGTGAGTATGCCCAGAAAGCTGAATATCTATAGGTAAGGTAGCGTGATAATCGACAGCGTCTGGCTGATGATCGACAAGAACGATAGTCTTATTTAAATCAACGTTCTTAAGCAGGTCAGAGGTATCCAGTCTATCGCGACTGACACTCTTATCTTTACGACCAACTAGAGTTATATCGTTATTAAGTGTGATGCTTTCATCAAATAGTGGGATTATCCCTGTCTTCTTAACCTCGTTTACTATTTCTAGTGCGTCACGGTCGTGATTTCCCATTGTAGTATAAACACCTAGTGGAGCTTTTAGCTTACTTAGATTTTCTTGCATGTTGCGTTTTTTGTACATAACCATATCATCGTCCATAAGGTCTCCTGCGATAACTATAGCATCTGGCTTCTCTTCATCAACAATCTTATTCAGTTTCTCAAGTTGAGGATTTGAGAAAAATGTTCCAAGATGAAGATCGGATACCATGGCGATTTTAATAGGTTTTTCAATGTGTTTATCTACCTTGATAGTCTTATTAATAACAGTGGGTGAGTACGCCCAAAATAATCCTAGAGCAGTCATGCCTAATAAATATAGAGTAGTTATACTTAAACTAATTCCTTGTGAAAGATTTAATTTAAAGATTTTTAGTAATAACTTAGCAACTAATAAGATAACACCTATGACAGCACCGTTTAGGAAGTAGAAGTACCAGATGTTTCCATAATTTACCCACGGTGCGCCTAATCTTAACATATAAGCTATAATAGAAAAGTTAGCAGCTATAAATAGTACGACACCAATAGCCAATTTAACCTTAGGGGGAACAAAAGGTGAAATCATCCATTTTAGACCTAGCCACATCAGGAATACAAGTATTTCATATACTGCGAATACCCCGATGAAACCAGCGATAAATTTCCAATTATTCAATATTAATTCTCCTTTAATCTATTTAATAACAAATGTAAGGGAGTGACTCAAAAATCATGATTTCGGAGAAATAAGATTTTGTAGAGTTACCCCCGCACAGTTTATTAGATATCTAAAAAGCTTTTATAAAGTGAATTTAGATATCAATAAACCACTGCGTCTATGAATTATCATATACACTTTTTTAAAATTTAGGACTTTTGGGTCAGCCCTAACAGAGTGCTTTTCATTATACATTATGTAGCTTAAATTGTCATTAAATTAGGTTGGTAAGGAGATGAGATAAATTAAAAGAAAAAAAACAAAAAGCCGTCATTGCGACAGCTTTTTGCTTATCTATGTAATTATTTACCTAATTTTTCTAAGTGTTTAGCTAGGCGTTCGTTAACGAAATCCCAGTTTACAACACGGAAGAATTCTTTAATGTAGTCTGGACGACGGTTTTGGTAGTTTAAGTAGTAAGCGTGTTCCCAAACGTCTAGTCCAAGGATTGGAGTAAGACCTGTTAAGTATGGAGAGTCTTGGTTAGCTGTAGAAGTAACAACTAATTTACCTTCTTTATCTAAAGCTAGCCATGCCCAACCACTACCGAATCTTGTAGCAGCTGCAGCTGAGAAACTCTTAACGAATTCCTCGTATCCACCAAGTTCAGCTTCAACTTTTTCTTTTACTAATCCAGCGAATTCAGAAGAATCTGCTTTAGTTAGAGATTTCCAGAATAGGCTGTGGTTGTGGTGTCCACCACCGTTGTTGATAACAGCTTGACGGATGTCAGCAGGTACGTTATCGATGTTTTTTAATAAACCGCAGATGCAGTTAGCTTCGAATTCTGGGTGTTTTTCTAAAGCTGCGTTTAAGTTGTTAACGTAAGCAGCGTGATGTTTGTCGTGGTGAATTTCCATAGTTTTAGCGTCGATAACTGGTTCTAAGAAATCGAATCCATAAGGTAATTCAGGTAATTTAAATGTCATAGTAATAATCCTCCTGGGGTTTTTATAAATATATAATAATTATAAGAAAAATATTAAAAATAAACAACAAAAATGCTTACAAAAAATTTTTTTCCCAAGTAAAAACTATTTTAGTAGAAGTTATAACAACTAATTTAAATTAACTAAACACTGAAAATAATGGATTTCGAATAAGATATGGTGAGTCTATAGTATTATTTAAATTTTTATAATATACACTCCTAAGTTTTATAATTTTTAATAGCTATCTATGGACTAATTCATGAAAATTTTATACAATAGTATTTGCATGAATTATTTTAATCATGATAGGAAATATATGTCTGTTAGACTTTAATTTTTAATAGTTTAATAGTATAATTATAGTTGGAAAAAATTGTATAGATGAATGATTCGAATTTTAATCGAAAGGAATTTTATAATGAAAATAGGAATAGATAAAATTGGTTTTGCAATGCCAAATTATTATTTAGATATTCGAGATTTAGCTGAAGCGCGTGGAATAGAACCAGATAAATTTACAAAAGGTTTATTACAACTTGAAATGAGTATTCCTCTGGTATCTCAAGATATCGTAACTCTTGGGGCACAAGCTGCATATGAAATATTAGATAAAGATGATTTAGAAAAAATTGACATGATTATCGTAGGAACTGAGTCTGGAATCGACCAAAGTAAGGCTTCTGCGGTATTTATTCACGGTCTTTTAGATATTCAACCATTTGTACGTGCTATTGAAGTAAAAGAAGCATGTTACGGGGCAACAGCAGCATTAGATTTTGCAAAAAATCATGTAATGAATAATCCAGAATCAAAAGTACTAGTTATAGCTAGTGATATAGCGAAGTATGGAGTTAAATCATCTGGTGAATCGACACAAGGTGCAGGAAGTTGTGCGATGTTAGTTAGCAGCAACCCTAGAATATTAGAGCTTAACAACGATAACGTTTGTTTAACTCGTGATGTTATGGACTTTTGGCGTCCTAATTACTCGCACTATGCTTTTGTAGAAGGAAGATTCTCAACAGAACAATACCTTGATTGTTTAACAACTACATGGGGAAGATTCTCTGAAAAGTCGAAACAGAATCTTAATGATTTTTCTGCAGTATGTCTACACTTACCATATCCTAAATTAGGATTAAAAGGTCTAAGTTTATTATTAGAACAAGCTAAAGAAGATAAAAAAGAAGAATTACTTGCTCGTTTTAATGAGTCTATTTTATATAGTCAACGTGTAGGTAACATTTATACAGGATCACTATTCTTGGGACTGTTATCTTTACTTGAGAACAATACTACTTTAGAAGCGGGTAATAAGATTGCATTATATAGCTACGGAAGTGGTGCTGTTGCGGAAGTATTTAGTATGACTTTAGTTGATGGTTATAGAGAACAACTAAGAAATAATCGTTTTGACGATTTTGACAGTAGAACACGTATTTCAATTGATGAATATGAGAAAATGTTCTTTAGAGATACTACAGTTGATGAAGAAGGAAACCTAGATATTTCTGATATTCAAGATGGAAGCAGATTTGTTTTAGAAAAAATTGAAAATCACAAGAGAGTTTATAAAAAACAATTTTAATAGAGGGAACTATGGAAAAAATTTGGAGTGGATTTTATAAGAAAAATATTGATGAACGCTTAGAAGTTATTGAACAAGCTGATATTTTAAGTAAGGAGCATTTTGAACTTCTTAAAAATAATGAAGTTTTAAACTTTGATACGGCTAATAACATGGTAGAGAATGTAATAGGAACTTTCTCATTACCTTTTAGCGTTGTGCCAAATTTTACTGTTGATGGAAAACAGTATGTAGTACCATTTGTTACAGAAGAACCATCGGTAGTTGCTGCTTGTAGTAATGCTGGGAAGATAGTAGCGAAATCGGGTGGTTTCAAAACAGAAATCCTTGATAGAAAAATGATTGGTCATGTTGCGTTATACGATATAGCAGATACTAGCTTAGCTGTGGAAAGTATATTACAGAGTAAAGAACTTCTTTTAAAAACGGCTAACGAAGCATATCCATCTATCGTAGCTCGTGGTGGTGGAGCTTGTGATATTGAGGTCAAAGTTCTATCAGAAGAAGGTGTAGATTTCGTAGTTGTTTACCTTATCGTCGATACTTTAGAGGCGATGGGAGCCAATATGCTTAACACAATGCTAGAAGCTCTTAAAGTTTCGTTAGAATCATTAACTGAGGGTGTGGCTCTTATGGCGATTTTATCAAATTATGCGACACGTTCACTAGTTACAGCAAAATGTTCTATTCCATTTGGAAATTTAGGAGAAAATGGAGAGTATCTTGCGAAAAGAATCGAACTGGCTAGTAGATTTGCTAAAGCTGATGTTTATCGAGCAGCTACTCACAACAAGGGTATCTTCAATGGTATCGATAGTGTCGTAATAGCTAGTGGAAATGACTGGCGAGCTATAGAAGCGGCATGTCAAAGCTACGCAGCTAAAGACGGTAAGTACCAAGGACTTTCTACTTGGCGTTGTGATGAAGAGGCTAAGGTGCTTTTAGGAGAAATTACATTACCAATGCCGGTTGCTAGCGTAGGTGGCTCTATTGGAATTAATCCAACTGTAAAAGTAGCCAGAGGATTATTAGAAAATCCAGACGCGAAAACATTAGCGAGTATACTTGTTTCTGTCGGGTTAGCTCAAAACTTAGCGGCATTAAAAGCGTTGGTAGGAGACGGAATTCAAAAAGGTCATATGAAGTTACATGCTAAATCTCTAGCGATTTTAGCAGGGGCTACTAATGAAAATATTGAATCAGTTGTAGAAGAGTTAAGAAAAGAAAAACATATGAATTTAGCTAGTGCTAAAAAAATAGTAGAGAAATACAATAAATAACGTTTAAGAGAGATTAGGATTTCTAGTCTCTCTTAATTTAATAACTTGAGTATAATGTATAGTTTTTATAGATGAGTCTAAAAAAGATTAATAAATTTAAATCATAAAAACTGTTTGAAAAGACTAGGGAAATCTATTTATAGTAGAAATATTTAAATAACAAATAGAAATTACTGTTGTTATAATATTTTTTATTGTTGTACAAACGTAGTGGGAATACTGTTTCTATCAACTTTTAACTCTGTTTCATGATAAATAATAAAATTTTTTTTAAATTTGTGAGCAGTTACTTTGATTAATAATTAAAAATGATATATTATATAAAATATAGAAATTAACAAATTAATATCTATGAAAAATATTTAAAGAAAAGTATATTTAATTTCGATTTATAGAAAAATTGATAGGTAATATACAGGAGGCAAAATTATGTCATTAGAAAACAAATTCGAAGAAATCAAAGGATCAGTTAAAGAAGGTTTAGGAAAATTAACTGGAGATAAATCATTAGAAGGTGAAGGTTTAGCAGAACAAGTAGTTTCTAAAGTAAAAGAAGCTGCAGAAGGTGCTAAAGATGCAGTAGAAGGCGCTATCGACAGCGTTAAAGACAAATTAAAATAAGACGAATGTTTATTGAATTCTTTTGTTAGGATATAAATAAATTCAAGTAGAATAAAATTTAGTATTCTTATAGTAAAGGCAACTGACTAAAGTAGAACTTAAGTCGGTTGCCTGTTTTTATATTATTTTAATAAAGTGGCTCCGCTGGATATTGATTTTAGCTTAACGCCAAAAAAACATCGCCATGTGAAATGACGATGTTCTTATGTTCTTTTAATATAATTCGAATTTTTCTACGTAGTACATTGTTCTATTAGCTCCGCTAGTATAATTTTTATTGTTCAAGCGAAGTGTCATCATACCTACAGGTTTTCTTGTAGCAACATTTACGTATGGGATAAGAACTCTATCACCTTTAATATCCCATTTTTCTACTGGCATAAAGATTGCATCAGTAGCACCACCGTAGCCAATATCACTTTTTGCTAGGAATACTTGATCTTTTGCGAAGTATACTACTTTATTTTTGTGATTCATTAATTTTTCTAAGTTTTCTTTATTGTAATCAGCAACATGGTTGTTTAATTGTACAAATTCAATTTCTTTATCGTTTTGTAATCTTTGTAATACATCTTGTTTTTGGAATGTTTGAGCATTATATGTATTTAGTAAATCCAATACTTTAGTTAAGTTTATTTGTTTTACTACATTGTCGCTACCATCATTACTAGCGATGTATCTTACAACATTTGCAGTGCTACTTCCTTGTAAGTTTAACATTCCATAAGCCATAGGTTGTAAAATTTCTCCTGCTTTGGCTAAATCATGTTTATAAGCTTGAGTATTACTGTTTTGAATATTTTGTTTAGAAGGAGTAGTTACTTTTGTTGTAACTTTTTTATTTATACCATTATTAGTATTGTTATTATCTTTAATATTGTTGTTATTGTTGTTATTTTCAACTTGCGTAACACGTTCAACTTCTTTTTGCAAATTAGCTAAAGAAGTTGGGTTTTCTTCTGTTGTTTTCACTTCAGTAGTGATAGTATCATTAGTATCTACTTTTTTTGCTACTTTATCTGTACATCCTGTTAATAATCCAATTCCTAAAATAAATATACCTGTTGTTTTTAGAAGTTTGTTCATGTTATTCACCTTCTTTTTTGTATAACTTCTTTATATTTATATTATACATTTAAAAATTACAAAAATCAATCTTTTGTTACAAAAATATTACATTTATATTACGAATAAATTTAAGAAGTGTTACAAAAGTGGAATTTTAATAAATATAATCTTGTGTAGACAATATTTGAATAACGTTAGTTTTTATAGTAAAATATACTAGAAAATTAAAATAGGAGAAAAAATACATGAATAGAGTTGCTATTGTAAGTGCAAAAAGAACTGCTATAGGAAGTTTTGGAGGGAGTTTAAAAGATATTTCTGCTGCGAAAATCGGTGGAGAGCTTGTGAAACAATCATTAGAAGGTATAAATCTTGATCCAAATCTAGTTGATGAAATAATATTTGGTAATGTTTTGCAGACTGGTTTAGGACAAAATGTAGCACGTCAAATCGCAGTTAATGCAGGTATTCCAAAAGAAAAAAGCGCCTTTGTTGTAAATAAAGTTTGTGGATCAGGACTGAAAAGTGTTGTTCTTGGGGTACAATCAATATTATTAGGGGATAATGATGTAGTAGTTTGTGGTGGTGTTGAGAACATGAGTGCAGCACCGCATTATACAAAGAATGCTCGTTTTGGACAAAAATTAGGTAGTTTTGAATTAGAAGATACTATAATAAACGATGGACTTACAGATGCTTTTGAAAACTATCATATGGGTATTACTGCCGAAAATATTGCAGAACAATACAATATAACAAGAGAAGAGCAAGATGAATTTGCTCTTTCAAGTCAGGAAAAAGCAGCGACAGCTATTGAAAACAATCAGTTTACTAACGAAATAGCCCCGATAGTTATTAAAACTAGACGAGAAGAAATTATTTTTGACACAGATGAATTTGTTCGTCCGAATACAACATTAGAAAGTTTAGCTAAATTACGACCAGCTTTCAAAAAAGATGGAACTGTAACAGCAGGAAATGCATCAGGGATTAACGATGGTGCAGCATGTGTTATTTTAATGAGTGAAGCTCGTGCAAAAGAACTAGGATTAGAAGCTCTTGCTTATATTGATGGTTATGCTTCGGCAGGATTAGATAATAAGGTGATGGGCTTAGGTCCAGTTCCAGCAACGCAAAAAGTACTAGAAAAATTAAGTTTAAACATAGAAGATATAGATTTATTTGAAATGAATGAAGCTTTTGCTGCTCAATCTATAGCTGTAACTCGTCTACTAAATCTAGATCAAAACAAAGTAAATACGCGTGGAGGAGCTATTTCGCTAGGACATCCAATCGGAGCTAGTGGATGCCGAATTTTAGTTACTTTAGTTCATGCATTAATCAATGATAATAAGAAAAAAGGTGTCTGTTCCCTTTGTATAGGAGGAGGACAAGGGATAGCTATGGTGATTTCTAGAAACTAATTATATGATTTATATAAATATATATTTATAAGAAAAGCTGAATATCTTATTAAAATTAAAGTTATTTATAAAAATAATTGTTTATTAGTGAAGAAAGTGTTAAAATAGATAAGTGATTATTTTTAAGGAGAAATATTGTGAATAAATTCATAAAAGAACATGGACAAGTTATTTTGTGGTTTATATTTCTAGTGTTTATGATAATATCACTTAGTATGGTTTTTACACATGGCATTAGATATGCAGTAATAGTATTTGTACTAAGTTTTATATTATTATGTCCACCTATTGTAAAATTAATTCAACGTAAAACACGATTGAAAAAAGTAGTGTTAGGTGTTGTAAGTGCACTTGTAATGATGCTAACTATGTTAATGACGAATCATTTCAGTGAAGCTAGAAAAGAAGAACAAAGAAAAACTTTCCAAGAGAAAAAAGAAGAACGTGATAAAAAATTAGAAGAACAGTCTTCAGAAGAGAAGAAAGAAGACAACTCTGATGAAAACAAAGAACAACAACAAATTCTTTCGTCTCCTGCATCTAAGAAAAAAATTGATGAACAGGATGGAACGAAAAATGAGACTGTTCAATTAGCTCAAACTCACCAAAATCAACAACAACCGAAAAAAGTAGTTGTAAGAGCTAGTAAAAAGAGTGGATATTATTATACACCGACACATCCTTCTTATAACAACGTTGCGGCAAGAAATCTATTAGTCTTCAATTCAGAAGAAGCTGCTCAAAGAGCAGGATATAGAAGAGCTGCATAAAAAAATCTCAGACATTTATTGTCTGGGATTTTTTGTTTAAACATAGAAATAATATAAAATAAAAAAACGTGTTTGGGGAACACGTTTTTTTAGTGAACTAAATTAAGTTCTAAGCAATTTCTTGCTTGTTTATATCTAATCTTATATACAAATAACAAAAGAGTCTCTCAACTCTTTAAAGGGAGAATGGCTTGCCTAGGGAGCGACAAGCCACATTATGAAAAAAATTAAAAAGTTTTATTATCTGTTAATATCATAAAGAATTAACCGAAATATTGGTTTAAACAAAAATAATTTCAAACTTAAAAGGGAGAAACGACAAGTGTCGTTAAGAATGAAATATTATTACTTTTGTTTAGGTAATTATTATATACCCGCTACTTAAAATATACTTAAAATTTTATAAGTTTTTCTAAAAAAATGAAATTTGTTCACTTGTTTTCATTTTTAATTCAAAATTTATAGTTTCTCTACCATTTTCAGCTAAATAACTATTAATTTGAGAGAAGACTTTGCTTCCAAAAAAGCCACGGTATGCGGATAGTGGACTCGGATGAGCTGATTCAATAATTTTGTGTTTTGAAGGATCAATTAGTTTATTTTTGTTTCTTGCATAAGCTCCCCATAAAACAAAAACTACATTTTCATTTTTTTCTGAAATATTTTCAATTATGTAATCCGTAAAATTTTCCCAGCCCAGTTTACTATGACTTGCTGGAGAATTTTTTTCTACTGTTAGAACAGCATTTAGTAAAAATACACCTTGATTGAACCAAGATTCTAGGTTTCCTGTTTTTGCTGGTTTAATACCTAGGTCATCGTGTAGTTCTTTATAGATATTTATTAAACTTTTAGGTAGTGGAACATCATCGTTTACCGAAAAACTTAAACCACAGGCTTGATCAGGATTGTGATAAGGGTCTTGTCCTAATATTACGACTTTAATATCTTCTAATGGTAGATCAAAAACTCTAAAAACTTGTTCCTTTGGTGGATAGATAGTTTTAGTAAGACGTTGTTCATCAATTTCTTTTATCATGTTATTTAATTCATCTATTTTTGGATAATTATTGAATATTTCTTCCCAACTGCTGTGCATATAAAACTCCTTTGAATAACTACTTGTTATAAAAGTATAACATAGTTAAATTGTTATTAAAATAGTTCTGATTGAACTTGTCTAGGACATAAGTGTTTTGAGTATGATATAATGTTATTAACAAATACTCAGGAGGAATATGTATGAAATTAGGTTTTATAGGTGTAGGAAATATGGGAAAAGCTATCTTAGAAGGACTACTTCGAAGTGGTAAAGTTAGTAGTACTGATGTTTTTGTGAGAAATTCTTCGGATAAAAGTACTAGAAATGTTGCTGAAGAAATAGGCGCTGTATTCTGTAAGAGTCTAGAACAAGTCATAGAAAACAGTGATATTGTATTTTTAGGGGTGAAGCCATATTTAGTAGGGGCAGTGCTGGATCAAGTGAGCCTTAGTTTGAAGAATAAGATTGTTATTTCAATGGCAGCAGCTGTTGAAATAAATGATTTAGAAAAGAAACTTCCGGGGACTAAAATAGTTAGAATTATGCCGAATACACCCGTAAAAATAGGGAGTGGTGTAGTAGGTGTTGTATTTAATTCTTTAGTAAATGCTGAAGAAAAAACATTAGTATTAGACCTATTAAATAATTTAGGTATTTCCGAGGAAATATTGGAAAAAGACATGGCAGCTTTAACAGCTTTAAGTGGTTCAGGTCCTGCGTATGGATATTTATTTATAGAAGCATTAGCTGATGGTGCTGTACTAAATGGATTAAAGCGTGATGTAGCTTATAGACTAGCTGCAAATACAGTTTTAGGTGCTGCGAAGATGGTTTTAAAGACTAAAGAACACCCAGGTAAGTTAAAAGATGATGTATGTTCACCAAGTGGAAGTACTATCGAAGCTGTGAGAGTTTTAGAAGAAAAGAATTTCCGCAGCGCAGTTATAGAATGTGAAAAAGCCTGTTTCGATAAATTAGATAGAATGAAATAGAATATAAGAGTATGATTAAAGGCTGAGCAAAAAAGTCCTAAAATTTAACAAAGTTTGTATTAGAATTCATAGACGCAGTGGTTTATTGACATCCAAATTCGCTTTAAAAGCTTTTTGGATGTCTAATAAACTGTGCGAGGGTGACTCGACAAAATCGATTTCTACGAAATAACGATTTTTGAGTCACTCCTTATTTATTTAATTCATCTGTTAAGTTGTAAAGTTCATCTACTAGGTGACCAACATAAGCGATAGCTTCTTTAAGTGGTTCATCAGTACTTACATCACAACCTGCAAGTTTAGAAAGATCTAGCGCTGACATGCTGCTTCCTTTAGAAAGTACATTTAACCAAGTGCCAGCATAAGAACTGTCATTATCGATCTTATTAGCGATAGCTGTACCGATTGTTAATCCTGCAGAGTAAGTGTAAGGGTATAGTCCCATGTAGTAGTGAGGTTGTCTCATCCAAGTAAGTTCCGCACCTTCATTAACAACTAAACTATCTCCGAAGAACTCTTCCATAATATCGCGTTTAACTTTAGAAAGAACATCAGCGTTAAGCATTTCGTTGTTATCAACCATTTTGTAGATTCTATCTTGATAAACAGCTTCTAAGTAGTGTGTTACCATATTGTGGAAGTATGTTCTACTAATCATGTTGCTGATAACCCAACGTTTGAAACGAGCATCAGTGTTAGTTTTTAGTAGGTAGTTAGATACGATAACCTCGTTACAAGTTGACGGAGCTTCAACGAAGTAAAGTGGGCAATCGTTGTTTAACATTGTTTGGTGTTTACCTGTACTCATAAAGTGATATGCATGTCCAAGCTCGTGAGCAAGAACGAAAACTTCATTCATTTTTCCAGTCCAAGAAAGTAGGATAAACCCTGCTACATTAGGAACTGTTGCGCAGAATCCACCAGTGCTTTTCCCGATATTTTGAGGGAAGTCAGTCCAACGCTTGTCATAACTTTCATCGATCATTTTAACGTAGTCTTCACCAAGAACACCAAGTGCTTTTTTAAGGTAAGAACGAGATTCGTCGATAGTCATATCAACTTCGAAATCTGGATCAAGGTTAATTTTACAGTCTGCAAACTGCATATCTTCAATTTTGTGCTCGCGCGCTAGAAGTTTGATGTAACGGCGAATATGAGGTGCTAAATCTGTCATAAGAGTACGGATTTGACGGTCATATAATTCACGGTTACCATCTTGAGCAGCTAGTAGGTAGTCGATAACACTATCATAACCACGCATTGTAGCAAGCATTTTTTCTTTTTTGATTTGTGAAATATATTCATTAGCTGAAGTGTTTTTATAAGTATTTAATGTTTTATAGAAACTTTTCGCAGCATTACGGCGTACTTCAGTATCGTTATCCATCTCGTGTAAGTTTTCATATAAAACAAAACTATTTTCGAAAGTTTTTCCATTTGCTTCGAAGCTGTCGAATTGCATATCTTCGTGCTTAGTTACCTCGTATAGATTGTAGTAACCAGGAAGACTCTCGTAGTTTGCGATTACTTGTTCAGCTTCTTTTGATAATGTATGTTTTTTCTCCTGAACGATTTTTTCGAAGTAGTATTCTAAATCAGGACGATAGTTTTTCACGAAATCTTTAATGAATTGTTCATCTAATCCTACAAGTTCAGTATCGAAGAAACTTAAATTTCCCGCCCATAAAGTAGAAACATCCTCAAATAGTGTTACATTTTTCACTACATTGTCATTAAATCTATCAACCGCCATTGGTAATTCAGCGTAGTGAGCTAGTTTATAATATTCTTCATCTAGTTCTTCATATTTTTTAACGGCAGTATCTAAAGTCGCGTAATCCGCTAATTTTCCTTCGTAAGCAGCCTTGAAATCTAAGATTTCCTTTTTAATATTCTCAAGGCTCGCTTTAAAATCTTCATCAGTTTTGTATAAAAGAGTCATATCCCAAGTATATTTCTCTTCGACTTCATTTCTTGGTATTAATTTCATTTCAGTCATAGTTTACCTCCTGTAAATAATAATTTTAAAGTCATTGGACTTAAGTAATATTATAATATGATATGAACTATAAGTCTATAAGATATTGATAACCAGAAAGAGTGCAGTGTGATTTTATAGGAATTAGAGAAATTTTAATTATAAATTGTCTTAGAAAAATTTGATTGAAGTTAAAGTTTACTCTATAAATTTTTTGAGTTATAATTTTAATTAGTAGATTTATTAAAAAAAGCGAGGTATCTTATGAAAATAGCAGTAGTAGGTGGGGGAATAGTAGGAGCTACATGTGCTTATTATTTGTCAAAAGAACAACAAAATGAAATAGTAGTTTTTGATTATGGTGTAGGTCAAGCCACGAAAGCATCGGCTGGGATTATAAGTCCGTGGTTTTCTAAAAGACGTAATAAACCTTGGTATAAGATGGCGAGACTTGGTGCGGATTTTTATTTGAAATTAGTTAAAGACTTAGAAGTTGATGGTTATAATACTGATTTTTATTCACAATGTGGAGTGTATTTATTGAAAAAAAATGAAGATAAGCTACCTGAGTTAAAAGAACTTGCTGAAAGTCGTAAAGAATTATCACCAATGATAGGGGATTTAGAGATAATCTCAAAAGAAGAAGTTCAAAAAATCATTCCTAGCTTCGATAACAATGGAGACGTACTGTATGCGAGTGGCGGTGGACGAGTAGAAGGAGAGCGATTCGTTAATACTTTACTTACTGCTTCGAAAGCTAATGTCGTTAGAGAAAAAGTTAGTCTTGAGTTTGTGAGAGATAAGTACGAGATTAATGGACAGGTTTTTGATGTAGTCGTACTTGCGACTGGTGCGTGGTTAAAAGACATACTAGAGCCTCTTGGATTTGATGTTGATGTTCGTCCGCAAAAAGGTCAACTAAGGGATTATAAAGTTTCTGATGAAAATACAGGATCTTATTCAGTTATTATGCCTGAGGGTGAATTGGATATTATTCCATTTGAAAAAGGTGTTGTTAGTGTTGGAGCGACACATGAGAATGATATGGGCTTTGATTTAACAGTTGATAAACAGCAACTTGATGCTTTTGGTGAAGAAGCGGAGAACTTCTTAGGTGAATTAAAAAATGCACAGATAATAAATGAACGCGTTGGGATTAGGGCTTATACTAGTGATTATTCTCCATTCTTTGGAGAGGTTCCAACACTGAAAAATGTTTATGCGATTAGTGGTCTTGGTTCTTCAGGGTTAACTACAGGTCCGATAATTGGCTATAGTGTAGCGAATATAATTTTAGGAAATGATATAGAATTAGACCCACAAGACTATAACATTACAAACTATATTAAAATAAAAAATAGTTAGAGCATCTTTTAGTAGTATATTATGATTTCTATAAAATTTGTAAATCGAATATAAGATGTTTTAAAATAACGATATTTTAATTTTGATATAAATAAAATAATAATTCTAAAAGTTTGAAGCAGATTCAAAAGTTCTAAATTTTAACAAAGTGTATATGGAAACTCATAGACGCAGTGGTTTATAGATATCTAAAATCGCTTTAGAAAAGCTTTTTAGATATCTAATAAACTGTGCGGGGGTGACTCGACAAAATCTTGTTTTTTAAGAAATCACGATTTTTGAGTCACTCCCTTTTCTTTTATAAAAAAAATAGCACAATGGTTGCATTTTATGATATAATTAAGAGTGGACTGTTGTACGCATTAGATGTTGTTTTTGCGTGCTAACAATATTATTAATCAAAGGAAGGAGATTATTTATGATAGCTGAATACTTATCAGGAGTAAGTACTCTAACACTAATTATTCATTTATTGGATATATTATTAGTTTGGTTCTTAGTTTATAAATTGCTAAGTTTATTAAAAGGTACTCGTGGTATGCAACTTGTTAAAGGTATATTAATCGTTATTGGATTGAAAATATTCTTTAACTTTATTGGATTCAAAACGATGACATATATATTCGAACAAGTAGTTACTTGGGGAGTTCTAGGAATAATGATTATATTCCAACCAGAATTAAGACGCGCTCTTGAATACATAGGAAGGGTACAGCTATCGAATATCTTCAATATTAATTATAAAGATGTACGGAAAAAATCTACTGAACATATAATCAAAGCTGTTGTTGATTCATCAAGACATATGGCACGACGAAGAATAGGTGCACTTATAGTTTTAGAAAATAACACCGGACTTGATGAATATGTGGAAAGTGGTATTACAGTTAATGCTGAGGTTACAAATGAACTGATAATTAATATTTTCATTCCTAATACGCCTTTACATGATGGTGCAATGATAATCGATGAAAATAAAATTCGTGCTGCAAGTTGTGTGCTTCCTCTATCGGATAATAGATCTATAGCTAGTAGCTATGGAACAAGGCACCGTGCAGCTCTAGGGTTATCTGAAGTGACAGATGCTATAGTAATTGCTGTATCAGAAGAAACAGGAAAAATTAGTGTATGTCAAAATGGTGTTTTAACTTCAGATTTTTCGACAGAAGATTTAGCGAAATATTTAGCTAAAAACTGGAAACAGCAAGATAAAATAATTAAATAAGAGGTGATATTATGCAACTAAAAGAAAATAATAAGTTAAAGTTAATATCATTTTTAATAGCGATACTATTGTTCCTTTCGGTTAATGAGAATTTTAAGAATTTCTCAGTTCTTGGAGGAAGTACAAGTGACAATGCTACCGCGTGGGTCAGTGATATTCCACTTGAAGTTGATTATGATAGAGATAAATTATATGTGGTAGGTATTCCTAATACTGTTTCTGTGAAATTAACCGGAGCACAGACAAAAGTTCAAAAAGAAACTGTCGCTAAAAATTTTAAAGCGAAGTTGAATCTTAGAAATGCTCAAATAGGTGATGATCAAAAAGTTAAAATTGAAATAAATGGACTTGAAAAAGGTGTAGATGGGACTGCAGAACCTTCTACAATAACTATATCTATTAGGGAAAAAGCAACTAGAGAGTTTAGAGTTACGCCGATAGTTAAAAAAGAGCGACTATTGATTGGTTATGAAGTAGATAAACTTAGCGTTACGAATGAAACTGTTAAGATTTCTGGAGCAATCGAAAGCCTTAATAGAATAAATGAAGTTCGAGCTGAGAGTGATACTCGTACGAAAATTAATAGAAACACTAGAGAAGAGGCTAAATTAGTAGCTTACGATAGTGATTATAATAAAATAGAGGATATTCAAATAGAGCCGAACTCAACTCTTATGAGTATTGAATTAAAAAACATTGAAAAAGAAGTGCCATTAGAAGTAAATACTATAGGTAGCCTACCTTCAGGATATGAGTTAGTTAGTGCTACTGCCGATGTTTCTAAGGTAACTATTAGGGCGGAAGACGCTAATGATTTGGTGAGAATAAATGAGATGTTCGTTGATGTTGACTTGAGCGATGTTAAAGAAGAAACAGAAGAGCGTAGTAATCTAAAAATATATCCAAAAGAAAATATAAGGATAGCGACAGATACGCCGATTGTTAAAGTAACGATCAAGATAAGGAAAAAATAAAGATGACAGATAAAAAATTGATGTTTTTAGCTATTAATATGCTTATAACGGTTTTCAGTTTAGCTATAATAATAGGAACCATGTTTATAGAAAACCAAAGCGTCAAAAAAACAGCTATTTTTGTGGCGATAACGATATTAATAGTTCAGAAGTTAGTAGAGATAAAAGTAATTGAAGAAACTCGAAAAGTCAGTATTGTTATATTACTTATAATTATTGCAGCTGCAGGGTACTTTGGTTATAGATTATATTAAAATATAAAGAGCTTGGGGGAAGATTTGGAAACCTGATTAGAATTCGCGTTTTCAAATCACCCCCGCAAAGTTTATTAGATAAGTAAAAGCTATTACTTCGTAGTGTATTTATTTGTAAACTATTGCGACATAGTATGTAGTTAAGTTTTATCTTGATTATATAAATTAACCCCTTTGCTCATTTAAAGAATTAGTAGGAGATGTTATGGATAAATTATTTTCATCAAAAATATATATAAATCATAGATTTAAGCTAATTATGGTATTGGATTTATTGACGGTAATATTTGGAGTAGTAGCATCTATATTTTTAGGTAAGGCTTCGGATCCATTTTCTATGTTGAATGACCATCACGTAGAAATAGCCGAATTTTTAGTGATTTCACTTGTGGTTTATACAATTAGTTTTTATTTATTTGGTACTAATAAATCACTATGGTCTTACTTAGGTGTAAATGAAATAGTAAATATCTGTTTCTCAGTAGTGCTAGGGGATTTAATCACTAGTATTTTATACCAATATATGCTACCTGATACATTTTCAAATGTTAGGTTTGCGATTTTTTCACCGTTATTAATAATCGCAGGAATGATGTTTATAAGAATGCTTTACCGTGCTTTACGAGAAAGAGAATCGGGTAAATATGGTGCTAATTCTTATAAGAACACATTCATAATAGGTGCAGGAGATGCTGGGTATATCTTGTTAAAAGAATTATCTAAAAATAATATTTTCCGTGCCAATGTAGTTGGGCTTATCGATGATAACAGAAAAAACTCTGTAATTAGTGGAGTTACTGTTGTCGGAACAACATATGATATGCTGAAACTTATTCCAAAATACGAAGTAGAACAAGTATTTTTAGCTATTCCTTCAATTGGAGCATATGACAAAAATAGAATATTAAACGTATTAAAAGAAGCAAATGTTACTGTTAAAGTAATGAGCTCAGGTATTGCTGTAGAGGATGGAGAAAGTATTTCTAAACACTTAAAAGACGTGTCTATTGAAGATTTATTAGGGCGTGGTGAAGTGAAACTGTCTCAAGGTGAGATTCGTTCATATATTAAAGGGAAAAGTATTCTTGTTACTGGTGCTGGTGGTTCAATCGGAAGCCAAATTGTTCGAGAAATATTTAAATTCAAACCTAGTCAACTCGTTCTAGTTGATGTTAATGAAAATGCTCTGTATATGCTGGAGCGTGATTTAGATTTTGAAAAATCACATAGTAAAGAATATAACGATATACAATATATTTCTGAAATAGTAAGTATTCGTGAGAAAGCTGCTTTAGCTGAGGTGTTTGATAAGTATAAACCTGATGTAGTGTTCCACGCAGCAGCACACAAACACGTGCCTTTAATGGAACGCCGTCCACAAGAAGCTATAAAAAATAATGTTTTTGGAACGAAAAATGTTATGGATGTGGCGATTGAAAAAGAAGTAGAAAGATTTATTATGATTTCTACTGACAAGGCGGTAAATCCTACGAATGCGATGGGAGCTTCGAAACGTTTAACAGAGATTATCTTACAATCAAAAGGTAATAAGTACAAAACAAAATTTGCTGCGGTTAGATTTGGTAATGTACTGGGTTCTAATGGTTCTGTAATTCCTATCTTTAAAGAACAAATTAAAAAAGGTGGACCTATCACAATTACTCATAGAAATATTATTCGTTACTTTATGACGATTCCAGAAGCGGCACAATTAGTACTACAAGCTGGGTATTACGCAAGTGAAGGGGAAATTTTCCTATTAGATATGGGAGAACCTGTAAAAATCATAGATCTTGCGACAAACCTAATTAAACTATCAGGATTAGAACCATATAAAGATATCGATATCGAAGAAATCGGACTAAGACCTGGTGAGAAGATGTATGAAGAGTTATCACTTGATTACGAAAGTAGTGAAAAGACTGATAACCAAATGATCTATAAAAATACAACTTTAGACATTGATGTAGAAGAATTAGATAAAAAACTAAATGAATTAAAATCAATGCTAGGACATTCAACAAACGAAGAAATACGTAGCAAGTTATTTGAAATAATAAATTGTTATAATGGATAAAAAAAGGAGAGCGATTCAAAAGTGATTTTGAATCGCTCTTTCTAGCCATATAAGGTAGTTTGTAGTATAGCTAGTGGTAGAGAGTGTCTTATTTTATTTTTCTACATTTTTAGTATTTTTATTTATATAGTTATTTAGAACCAAAGCTAAAACTATAGGTAAATCGAAATAAACAACTTCAAGCACAAATAATAAGATTTTGTATTGTCGTGTAAAATCTGGACTAACCACGCTATCAGACAAGAAAAATACTGCGGTACCAATTAAAACATAGAATACTAGAAATATAAAATATCTTTTTTTAATTTTTTTTGCGTTTAACATAGTAACCTCCCTGGAATCGCGTATTGTGTATTTACTATAGATTAGATATGATATGAAACATATACCTTTGGTATCTTTAACATAACACAAAATATTAAAAAATAAAAGACTGATAAAATCATTGTTTTTATGGTATAATAAAATTTAGTAGTGTTTTTTACTAAAGATAGTTAACATAACATTATTTTAGAAGAAGATTTAATAATTGAGCGCTGATTTCAGGAAGAATAACTTTTTGAAGTTGGTGTTTTTTAGTTATCGGGATTAGGTTGTTGGTATATTATTACATCGGATTGTCTTTGATATTTCAATAGATGAATATAGTATGGTATAATAATTAAGTGAAACAAATAGGAATGATTTAAGAGGTTTGAACTATTGAGATTATATAGTTTATATCTAAATTGATAGTGAGGTGATTGAATGAGTAAAGTTTCAGGTAAGGTAACAAAGGTTGAAAGTAAAGGTCTGTACATAAAACTAGAAAATGGTAAAGATGCATTTTTACCAAAAGAAAATATGTTTATAGGTAAAAAGAAAAAGTTAGAGGAGATTTTTTCTGTCGGTTTTGTTATTAAAGCTGAGGAGAAAAGTACAAAGGATTCTCTAGTGATCTTAACACAAAAAGAGCTAAAACAAGTCGAAGGTGAGAAGAAAAAAGTAGAGAAAAACTCAAAAGAAAAACAGAATAAAAAGAAAAATAAATCAAAGCCACCGATCAAAAAAGAAGTTAAAGAACAACCAGAGGTTCTGAAAAAACAAGAGGTACAGGAAGAAAATCAGGAACCTAAACAAGAGACAAAAACTTTAAAAGATTTGAAAAAACTTCAATTCATAGGTAATATGAAGATTTCTGTAGGAAAAGGTAAGAAGAGTAATATTACCGAGCTGTCTGAGGAAAAAGAAGAGAAAAAAGAAATTCCACCAGCCCCAGAAGGGCTACTAGAAAATATAATCTCAACGACGAAGCAAGCTGAAGATAAGTTTGAAAAAATAAAGAAAGGTCTTCAAGAGAGAGGTTATCTAGATGGACATTAATATTTTATGGCAAAAAACTGATAAAATAGCATTAGGTCTGTCAGGAGGGGTAGACTCTATTGTTCTGTTTCATCTACTTGTAACGAAGTATAAAGAAAGCTATAAGGAACTGGTAGCATTTCACATAAATCATGGTTTAAGAGAGCAATCCTATGAAGAAGCTGAATTTGTAGAGAATTTCGTTAAAAACTATAACGTGAAATTCTACAAAAAAGAGCTAAATATGAATGAACTGGCAAGAAATAGCCACACATCAGAGGAAATGCTCGCAAGGAAACTACGTTATGAAGCTTTTGAGGAGATGTCTTCATTAGAGGGTGGAGTGAAGTTAATAACTGCTCATCATAAAAATGATCAGGTAGAAAATATTCTTATGAGACTCTTTAGCGGGCGTAGTATGGATTATAACTTAATGATAGAAGAACAGACTACTATTGGAAACTTAGAAGTTTGTCGTCCATTATTAAATGTTTTAAAGGCTGAACTTGAGCAGTATGCCGATGAAAATAACTTGAAATACTACGTTGATTCAACAAACTTCGATACCGACTACACTAGAAATAATATAAGACACAACATCGTCCCTCTATTAAAAGATGTGAATGCTGCAAGTTTTGATAATCTGATTAATTTTTCTAGTTATTATCAAAATATTAATACGAAAATGAAAAACAAAGTATTAGAAGCTAAAAATGACTATGTAATTTCTGAAGAAGAAGGTAAGGTCGAATTAAACAAAGAAAAATTATTAAAAAATACTAAAGAAGAAGTTTATTTCTTACTAAGAGATATATTAGCAAATAATTTTGGTATTTTTGATGTAAAACAAAGAGCCCTATTTACAATAATAGATGACTTAAAGAACAGAAATAATAACAAAAGTTATGATTTAAAAAATAATTTAAAAATAATTAGCGAATATAATAGTATTTATATTCATAAAATCGAAAAAAAATGTTATAATGATAGGATAGAATTAATAATAGATGAAGTAGATATTAATAAAGTTTATACATTTCATCAGAGTAATTTTCTAATAACGACAACTAATAACTTATCTGAAGTAGGATTTAACAAGGAAGACTTGCCGCTCGTAGTTACAACTAAGAGAGATGGAGATAGGATTCAAAGAGGTAAGGTTAGTAAAAAACTTTCACGTCTTTTTATCGATGAAAAGATTCCTAAGGAACTTAGAGATAAACTTCCAGTAATTCGCAATAAAGATGGGGTGTTAGGAGTTTTAGGAATAAATACTAAAGTTAACAAAAATAAAAAATATGATTATTATATAAACATGAAAGGATAAAACAGTGGAAAATTTATTAAAAGATATCGAGAAAGTTCTATTTACACACGAGGAAATCGTAGTTGCTAGTAAAAGAATCGCTAAGCAAATTGAAGAGGATTATGCAGATAAATGTCCCGTTCTAATTTGTACATTAAAAGGTGCATTACCTTTTATGGCAGAACTTATGAAGCATATTGATATTCATGTAGTTACTGACTTCATGGATGTGTCTAGTTATCACGGGGGAACTGAATCTTCTGGTGTAATTAAAATCAAAAAAGATTGTGGAATGGATATCGAAGGTCGTCACGTAATTATCGTTGAAGACATCGTAGATACAGGAAGAACTCTTAAAGCTCTTATTGAAAACCTAAAAGGAAGAAATGTTGCTTCTGTAGCATGCGCTTCACTAGTAGATAAACCTGAAACTCGTGTAGTTGATGTTGAAGCTGACTATATAGGAATAGTTTCACCAAATGAATTCCTAGTAGGCTTTGGTTTAGACTATGATGAGAGATATAGAAACTTACCTTATATCGGTGTTCTAAAAGAAGAAATTTACTCATAATAATATTTTAATCAAAAAAGGTCAAAATATTAGTCAAACTTTAGTTACATATGGTAAAATAAATTATGTTTAGAAAAATGATAGGAGGAAGATTGTCTATATGAATAATAAAAAAAGACAAAACCCTATCCTTGGTATGCTTGCGTTAATCGTTATTGCGATTGGATTATTTGCTTATTGGCAGCAAGATTTACCTGGGACAACTGAAAAAATAGACTATGCTAAACTTGTTCAGACTATTAAAGATGACAAAGTTAAAGAAATAAGTCTACAAAGAAAAGATGAGAACTACAATGTTAAAGGTACTTACACAGATGGTAATAAGAACTTCGAGAGTGTAGTTGCAGCATCTGATTCTGAAGTGCAAAAACAAATTAATGAAAAAGCTAAAGATGGAAAGCTAAGTGTAGTAGAATATAAACCAGCTGAAAAAACTGGTGCAATTCTATCATTCTTAGGTAACATTATTCCGCTTATCTTGTTTATGGGTGTTTTAGTTTTCTTTATGACACAAATGCAAGGTGGCGGTGGAGGCAAAGTAATGAGCTTCCAAAAATCTAAAGCAAAAAAAATCGATGGTGGAGAAGCGAAAGTTACATTTAAAGATGTAGCTGGAGCTGATGAAGAAAAACAAGAACTTGCAGAAATGGTTGAGTTCTTAAAAGATCACCGTAAATTCACTAAAATGGGTGCTAGAATCCCTAAAGGTGTCTTACTTGAGGGTCCTCCAGGGACTGGTAAAACTTTACTAGCTCGTGCTGTAGCTGGTGAGGCGAAAGTACCATTCTTCTCAATCTCAGGATCTGACTTCGTTGAGATGTTCGTAGGGGTTGGGGCAAGTCGTGTTCGTGACCTATTCAAAGAAGCTGAAAAAAATGCACCATGTATCATTTTCATAGATGAGATTGATGCTGTAGGACGTAAACGTGGAAGCGGAGTAGGTGGAGGAAATGATGAACGTGAACAAACTCTTAACCAACTTCTTGTTGAAATGGATGGATTCGATGGTGAAAAAGGTATTATCGTAATTGCAGCTACTAACCGTGCTGACGTATTAGATAACGCCCTTAGAAGACCGGGTCGTTTCGACAGACAAATTAAAGTTTCTACACCTGATGTAAAAGGTCGTGAAGCTATTCTTAAAGTACATGCTAAAAACAAACCACTTGCTAAAGGTGTTGAACTTCGTTCATTAGCAGAAAAAACTCCAGGATTTTCTGGTGCTGACCTTGCTAATATCCTTAACGAAGCAGCGTTATTAGCAGCTCGCGAAAACAAATCTAGTATTGATAAAGAAGATCTAGATGAAGCTATGGACAGAGTAATTGGTGGTCCAGCTAAACGTAGTAGAGTATACACTCCAAAAGAAAAACGCTTAGTAGCTTACCACGAAGCAGGTCACGCAATCGTAGGTATGGTACTTGATAGTGCTGATAAAGTACAAAAAGTTACTATTATCCCACGTGGTGATGCTGGTGGATATAACCTTATGATTCCGGAAGAAGAAAAATACTTCCAAACTCGTACAGATTTAATCGACAAAATCTGTGGATTACTTGGTGGACGCGCTGCAGAGCAAATCTTCTTTAATGAAGTATCTACAGGAGCTCATAACGACTTCGAACGTGTAACAGCTATTGCTCGTGCGATGGTTACAGAATACGGTATGAGTGAAGCTGTAGGTCCAATGCAAGCTCCATTCCACGATCCATACGGTGGACGTCAACTTTCAAGTATCGGTAACTACTCAGAAGAAATGCTGAAAGAAATCGATATCGAAGTTCGTAAAATTATTAACGAATCTTACGCTAAAGTTCTTCACATTATTGAAACTCACAGAGAACAATTAGAACTTATTGCACAAACACTTATCGAAGTTGAAACAATCGATAGAAAAGAAATCGTTGCTCTTTACCAATTTGGAAAAATGCCAAAAGACCTAGACGAAAGAGAAGCAGAACAACTAGATAAAGTAGTTAATAAGAAATATTACGAAGAACAAGCTCGTAAAGCCAAAGAAGAGGCTGAGAACAAAGCTCAAGAAGATAAAGTTGAAAAGGTTGAAGAAAAAGACCTAGAAGACGAAAAATCAAAAGAAAAACATTCTGACGAAGAATAAAAAGGTTCCCGTGGAGAAATCTACGGGAATTTTTATGTTTAGGCTAAGGAAAAATTTAATAGTAAAATAATAAGTAAAAGCTGTGATTTTGATTTCTTCCAAAAAATAAGATCAAAAATCTAACTTTTAAGCATAAAGTTCCCTGCCAACTCCCCTGCCGAAGAGTAAACTTTACAATGTAAGAAGGTGAACAGTTTTCAAATATACATAAGATTATTTTAATTATATACTAGATAACTCCATTGAGTTTGAAAAAGAACGAATAACACAATTCAACTAATATTATAGTCGTAACTTTATTTTTAAAGTTACGACTATTTAACATATCACTACCTAGAAAGATAAAAATATAGTATAATATAAAAAAAATAAATCATTTTTGTTTTATAGAAAGGAACAGCGTATGAACATATTACAAAGTAGTAAAGAACAAGCTACCTCATCTGCAACATCTTTGAAAACTGCAAGTAATAATATTTCCCAAGAAATAACAGTAATAAAAGATACGCAAACAACAGTAGCCGGTAACACTAACGCACAAAATAGTATAGAAGTATCTAACCAAACAGCGAGTAAAATGTCAAAAGTTATTCAAAG
>JAWHCX010000012.1:0-60187 GCA_032567735.1 Gemella haemolysans
TAAACCCGTTTAACGGGTAGCGGGCGTTAAAATACAATAGGGCTTGAACGAATGTGAAAGCCAGCGCCTTGAGGTGCGTGTTAGTAACAAAGGGTTATATCCGAAGAGAAAACCACCCCTTTTCAGGGATGGTCATTATTTGGTATCGTTTCGACATACCCATTTTAAGGCGAAAATAGGTGTTCTACC
This sequence comes from Gemella haemolysans, assembly GCA_032567735.1. GTDB lineage: Bacteria > Bacillota > Bacilli > Staphylococcales > Gemellaceae > Gemella > Gemella haemolysans_E. The sequence continues at coordinate 190 of JAWHCX010000012.1, forward strand.
ATTCCTGTGTATAGTGGATATGAAATACGTTACTCGGTGGAGAACCGAGCCATGTTGAAGCAGTCGTTTTAATGACGAGGGCGTAGACCGAAGCCATTAATTACGAATGCTTTATAAGATAGTTGTCGTAGAGCGGTAGTGGTGAGGTAACAGTGAAATGATGAGTGAGTAGTATTAATGTCAAAAGTTATAACTAGTGAATAAATGAAGTGTAGAAAATAAAGGATTATTCTAAGGCTATCGTTAAAGGATATTGGTAATTTGGAGTAAGTCTTTATTTTAATTTACGAAATCTAAGGAGTATTGTATAATAAAATAAATCAAATTAAGTTGATTAAGAGGGAAATATATAATTGAAGTTTCGGAGGTGAATGTGTGATAGAAATTAGACCTAGTTTTAAAGATATAGAATCATTTGAGGAATTTAACAAGTACTATTGGTATCGAGAAGAACTTTCGCAAATATGTAAGTCTCTTGGGCTAGAGTATAGATGTACAAAGAAAGAATTGAACTATATTATTGAACAATATTTCAAGGGAAATAGAATAGAAAAGTCTATAAGAAAAGTAAACAAAAAACATGCCGAAGTAATATCTTTAAATACACCATTGCTAGAATGTGGTTTTTCTTTTAACCAAAAATTTAGAGATTATTTTTCAGCTGTAACAGGAGTTAGCCCGTTTAAATTTAATGCTGATATGGCAACGGCTTGGAGAAAAGTAAAAAGTGATAACGATAAAGAATTTACAATTCAAGATATGATAAAAATATATTATGGAGAGTCAGATTATGCAAAGTATGATAATTCGACTTGTCAGTGGAATCAATTTCTAAAAGATTTTTGTGCAGATGAACATAGCAATAATTATTCTAACAAGTTAAAAGTTGCGGCTATCCTTTGGAAAGAAGTTAGAAACTCAAAAAATGAAAAAATTTATTCAAAACAACTTCTAAATGAATATGGATTCAAATTAGAGGAGTACCGCAAATAAAAATATATCGGATACTTTTTAACGATAGTATAGGGTTGTCGTTAAAAGATTTATGGATGCAGGTAGGATGATTGGATATACTTTTCATATGGAGTGTGTGACGTTACTTGTGAAAGGTGATTAATAGAAGAAAATTATAAAAGATAATAATATAGTATTTTGTAAAGGGAGGGATTAATTATGCCAAGACCAACGACAAAAAATGATTTAATGATAGTTGCTAAGGAAAGTTATGAAAAGTTAAACTTACTTATTTCAAAGATGACGAGTGAAGAGTTAAATACACCTTTTGATTTTTCAAAAGATAAAAAGAAAAAAGAAGCTCATTGGAGAAGAGATAAAAACTTAAGAGATATCTTAATTCATCTACATGAATGGCATAAACTTGTTTTGAATTGGGTACGTTCCAATCAAAAGGGAGAAGAGAAATCATTTATTCCTGAACCATATAACTGGAGAACTTACGGAGATATGAATGTAGAATTTTGGAAAAAGCATCAGAATACGTCTCTGGAAGATGCGACAAAAGCTTTACAAAAATCTCATAAAGATGTTTTGAAACTAGCCGAAAACTTTACAAATGAAGAATTATTTTCAAAAAAAGTTTATAAATGGGTTGGTGGTAGTACATTGGGATCTTATTTTGTCAGTTCTACTTCTAGCCATTATGATTGGGCTATAAAAAAAATAAAGGCCCATCAAAAAAATTGCAAGTAAGCCATAAATTGAAAAATGTAAGGATAAAGATAAATTAACGTAAACTTCCTTTTAGAGGAGTATCTCAAATAAAAATATATCGGATACTTTTTAACGATAGCTCACATTTGAAAAATTACGAGGAGATTATAAGATGAACAGTTATATAAAATTAAATGAAGATAGATGGAATAATGTAAAAAATGACTATACTGAGCCGTTGACACACGAACAATTAGAAGAAGCTAGAAATAATCCAATTTCTGTTGCATTAACTGTTGGGAAAAAAGTTCCAAAAGAATGGTTTGAAAAAGCAAACGGAAAAAAGATATTAGGTTTAGCTTGTGGTGGTGGTCAGCAAGGCCCAGTTTTTGCTATAAAAGGTTATGATGTAACTATAATGGATTTTTCTAAATCACAATTGCAAAGAGATGAAATGGTTGCTAAAAGGGAAGGCTTAAAAATCAACACAGTTCAAGGCGATATGACAAAACCATTTCCATTTGAAAATGAAACATTTGATATTATTTTTAATCCAGTTTCAAATGTATATGTAGAAGATTTAGAAAATATATATAAAGAAGCCTCTCGAGTATTGAAAAAGGGTGGATTGTTAATGGTCGGATTTATGAATCCTTGGATATACATGTATGATGCTGACATTGTATGGGACAAACCCGATGAAGAATTACTTTTAAAATTCTCAATACCTTTTAATTCGAAAGAGCTTGAAGAGGAAGGCAAGATAACTATAAATCCAGAATATGGATATGAATTTAGCCATACCTTAGAAACTCAGATCCGAGGACAACTTAAAAATGGGCTTGCTATGATAGATTTTTATGAATCGTGTGATAAAAGACATAGACTATCATGTTATGGAAATGACTATATAGCTACACTTTGTATTAAATTATAATGGTATAGAACATACTTTAGGAGAATAGGCCGTTTTATTTTACTTAAGTGTTAAAATCTAAATTTCAGTTCTTCTAACTTAAATAATTAAATAAAACACTACAACATAGCAATCTATTAAACAGTAAATACATTGTGATGTATAAAAGAGGAGAGAGTATAAGATTACTTTGTATAACAACTTGAACTAATATTAAGAGTAAACTCTAAAAAATAAAGAGGGAGAAACAATAAGAAACTTGACATTATTAGTTTAGTGCATTATAATGAAATTACATACCACCGGTATGATAGAAAGGAGATATTATGGTAAGGAATAGAAATCCACATGAAACTAGAAAAAAAATACTAGAAGTTTCTAAAGATTTATTTTTAAAAAAGGGATTTGATAATACCTCAATACAAGATATAATAAATGGATTAGGTGGATTGACAAAAGGTGTTATTTATCATCATTTTGAGTCGAAACAAGAAATATTACAATCAATTATTAAAGAAAATAATCAAGAGATTTTAAATTATAATTGGAGAGGAGATACTGGATTAGAAAAAATACAAAATTCTTTGATGGATGCTTTCTCTAATTTTGAACAACAGAGGCTTGTATATTCAGCTTCGATTAAGCTAAGGAGTCCACGTTTGTTGGGAGAGCAGTATATAAGTTTATTTTCTGATTTTTTACCAGAAATTAGAGAAAGAGTTTACGAAGGTGTTAAAGATGAATCAATTAAAACAGAATATCCAGAAGAGCTAGCTGATTTGATTGTTTTAACTTTAAATATTTGGATTGGATTCCAAATTTCTGTTTATTCAGTAGAGGAACTAAAGAGAAAAATGAAATTCATTAAACTTTCTTTTGATGGGCTTGGGGTACAATTGATTTCTGATGAAATGATGGAAGTAATTTTCCAATTATTTAATCACTTAAAAGGTATAAAATAATTAATCTTGGAGTATCCTTGTTAGCAATGATTTTATGTATTTGATATTTTAAAAATAACATACTCAGGTATGTTATTAAAAAACTTATTAACATACCGAGAGTATGTATTATTTTCTAGTTCTTGGCATACCATCGGTATGTTTTATACTCTTATTTGATTTAAACGGTTATTTTAAATATGTGTTCAGAATAGTTTAAATAATATAAACTATATTTATTTTTAGGAGGAAAAAATCTATGTTATCACTTATTAAAATTGAAATAAATAAGGTTTCAAAATCTAAATTATTTTTGGCTTGGTTTGCTACTATATTGATAGTATTAGGTGTTACGGGAATTATAATTATGGGACTAGGTACGGATAATAAATTAGGAGAATTTGTTGGACAAAGCTCTAATAATTTTAGAATTGCTGATAAATGGGGAAATTGGGCAATTGCAACATCATTGTTTTCAGCTTTATTTACAAAAGCAGCATTTTTGATTTTTGAAGCTTATTTATTGTCTACAATTTTTATCGATGAATTTAAACAAAGAACAATTTTCCAGTTGTTTTCTTACCCTATTTCTAAAATTAAATTACTATGGGGAAAAGTTATATCGGTGATTGTAATATCATTTATTGCTCATTTTACTGCACATTTAGTTATTCAATTATTAATTAAATTAGTCGCGGTTTTAACTGAATCAGATTATATCCCAGTAGTTAATCAATTAATTAATTTAGTAGGAATTTCGTTTGGGACAGTATTAATTGGGGTATTACCTTTTGTTATAGGTATGATTAAGTATTCAACACCTATAACGATGCTTTCAGGACTTGGTTTAGCAGCATTATTATCTAATGCAACCCCGGGAAGTTTAACTAATAATTTTGTTGACAGCTCATTATTCTTAATATTTGCTAGCTTTATAAGTATAATTATTGCTTCAGTTTCAATTTATAATATTTCAAGAAAAGATATTAATATCGAGTAGTATAGCTTACTTTAATGGAATGAATTTTTTTAGGAATAAAAATAAAACAACTAAAATAAGTAGCGATTCTTTGATAATTACTTTAAAAGAAGAGATTATACAAGTTAGTATTTATACTCCTGAAGAAAATAATCTCGTATTGAAAGCTGGATATAGAAAGAGAGGTATAGAAATGAGAAATATTGTTGAAATAAAAGAACTTTTTAAAACTATTGATAAGGAAGAAATTTTAAGCGGTATTAATCTTCAAATTGCTGAAGGAGAAATATATGGATTTTTAGGGCCAAATGGTGCAGGAAAAACAACTTTAATGAAATGTATGTTATCCTTATCAACAATTACATCTGGTAGTATTGAAATTTTCGGGAAAAATTTACTAGAACACAGAGAGGAAATTCTAAGTCAGATTGGTAGTATTATTGAAACACCAATTTTTTATGAAAACTGTACTGCAAAAGAAGTCTTGAAAATTCATGCTCAGTACATGGGGGGAAATATTACTGAATCAGATATAATAAGTGGATTAAGTATCGTAGGATTAAAAAATACGACTAAAAAAGTAAAAGAGTTTTCGTTAGGAATGAGGCAGAGACTTGGTTTAGCTAGAGCTTTTTTAACAAAACCTAGATTATTAATCTTAGATGAACCAATCAATGGTTTGGATCCAATAGGAATTCAAGAGATTCGAAATCTTTTGCTGGTACTTTCTAAAGAACATGGAATTACAATATTAATCTCAAGTCATATTTTATCAGAAATTTCACAGATAGCAGATAAGATTGGTGTCATAAAAAATGGAGAAATAATCGAACAAATCACTATGAAAGAAATTATGAGAGAGAATATTGATTTAGAGGAATATTTCATGTCGCATTTTCTAAATAAAATTTAAGAATTATGAGGTGGATTAAGAATGAAACAATTGATAAAGAACCATAAACAGTCTTATTATGCTTTCATGATTTTTAATATGCTAGTCCCTTTAACTAATATTGCTTTTGCTTATTCTATTAAAGATATTATTGATAGTGGAATGTCCCAAAATAGAGAAGCTTTGACCCAAGCGATATTAGTCGGTGCTGCTGTTATTTTCTTCTATGCTGGTCTTAATTTCATATCTCTTCGTTTGAGAAATAAACTTGTTAGAAAAATTATGTCAAGATATAAAAACAAGGTGTTTCAATCTATTTTAGATAAGGATTATAGAGAATTTTCTAAGGAGAAATCAGGAAAATATATTTCTATATTGACTGAAAATATGAAGAAAATTGAGCAGGACTATTTATACCAGTATTTTAATATTTCAAAAAACTTTTCCTTGATGATTTTCTCGCTAATAGTTATGTTTATAGGTAACTGGTTTTTAACTTTATTGGTTATCATTGCCAGCATTATTCCAATGATAATTTCAGGAGTTATTGGACAGAAGTTAGCTTCTTTACAAAATAGTGCTATTATTGCTGATCAGAAGTATTTAGCTAAGGTTAAAGATATTTTATCAGGGTTTCTGGTTATAAAAAGTTTTAATGTGAAAGAAGCTATCCGTCAGGATTACAATCATGAAAGTGAAAAATTGGATGGGGTATATTTTATAAAAGGGAAATTTGATGTTTTTGCTAATGTTATTTCTCAGCTTTCAGGGATGATTGTTTTTTTAGTAGCCTTTGGTGGAGGAATGTATCTCGTCTTCGATGGTCATACAACAATTGGAAGTGTAACAGCTATTGTTCAACTAGTCAATTTTGTAGTAATGCCACTTAATGAAATTGGTATGGGAATGAGTAAATTCCGTGAAGGTCAGGTTACACTGAATTCATTTGAGGTAAAAGATATAATCGAACTTCAAACTGGTAAAAGGAAAGAATATTTCGATGATGTAATTTCTTTTTCAAATGTAAATTTTTCTTATCCTAATACTGAAGAAAAGATATTTAATAATTTATCTTTGAATATTCAAAAGGGAGAAAAAATTGCAATCATAGGTATGTCAGGGAGTGGGAAATCAACTTTACTGAATCTATTATTGCATTTTTATGATGTAACAAGTGGGCACATTTCAATTGATAATCAAGATTTGCAAGATATTTCGTCAGAGAGTCTATATAATTTAATGACTGTTGTTCAGCAAGATGTTTATATTTTTGATGATACTTTAAGTGCGAATATTACCCTTAATCAACCTTTTGCAGAAGACGATATAAAACAAGCTGTACAGCAGTCCGGGTTAGAAAATTATATTTTAGAAAATGAATTAGGTTTGCAAACTTTATGCGGTGAGAATGGATCCAATTTATCCGGTGGACAAAAACAGAGACTTAGCATTGCACGTGCCTTAATTCGTAAAACGCCAATCTTATTATTAGATGAGGCTACTTCATCTTTGGATAATCAAGTTACTACTGAAATTGAAAATTCAATCTTGAAAATCCGAGATTTGACAGCTCTTGTTGTCACACACAAGTTAAATGAAACTATTTTAAAAAAATATGATAGAATTCTTTTTATGAAAGACGGTGTCATTGTTGAAGATGGTTCTTTTAGTGATTTGATGGATAGAAAAGGTGAATTTTATAAGTTGTTTGGGTTGAGTGCGCAACTTTGATAGTGAAGGGTGATTTGTAGATATATTATTAATAGAGTATTATTGTTGGTTGTAGGTCAAAGTTCAAAGATAGTTGCTTATATCATAGAATATTTATAAATAGTGGTTATTGTTTCTAAGTATTAATTTGTAAATTGGCAACTTATAATATTGATAATCTCTATCAGTAGAATATATTTGTTGTTTCCTGACTCTTAGTATATAATCTTTAATTAAGAGATATACATATTTAGGAGAACAAGAATGAAGTTAGAAGATTTTACAGAACAGGAACAAGAACAGATTAAGAAAGGTCTCACTTTTTCAGTAATTAGTGATAAAGAGACTGCAGAAAGAATACTTTCATTAGTTCCTGAAGAATTAATGAAGAAGATTCCATTTTTCGTAAGAAAACATGCTAATACACGTACAGTAAAGAGAATTTCTATCGAGTATCCAGAACTTTATGCAGCAGCTCAACAAGAAGGTGAATGGCCAGAAAAAGAAAAAGAAGAGCTACGTAAAGTTATTACAAATATTTTCCAAGAGAAAATGAATAAACATCAAATTAAATAGTATAAAATTTAAAAAAATGATATATTATTAAATGTCGGCATCAGAAAGTTAAGTAGAATATTTAGCTTTTTCGTGTTGGCATTTTTATTTTGTAAGTTATAAAAATCGCTTGATACTTGATGAATTTTAATAGATATAATATAATTAAAAAGATAGAATAATCAGTAAATTGGAATTTTTGAGTGAATTTATAAGGAGAAAATAATGTTTAATAAGAAAAAATATTCTATAAGAAAGGTTTCAGTAGGTATAGCAAGTGTATTTATAGGTATTGCTGCAGGATCTTTAGGTACAGTTTATGCACATGAAGACACAAACAATGTTGTTGTAAATACTGAAGTTACTCGCGATGTTAATTTAGAGCATGCAAACAAACCTATCTTAGATGAGGGTGAAAGACTAATGCCCTTACCTGAAACAGCTCCAGGCTCTAAAGGACCTATTGAATCATCAGTGTGCGAAGATTGTAAACACGAAGAAAAAATTATAGAGCCTCATAGAGTAGGTGTAACAGATAAAACTGTTCTAGGTAAATCTAAAACAGAAGAGATTTCTCTTGAAAAAACTTCAAAATCTACAGAGTCAGTGTTATCAAAACCTGTTTCAGCAGGAGCAGCTTACAAAGAAGGAAAATTATTTGAATCTATTTTAGAAGATAAGGTTGATTGGAATTCAATTGATGAAAAAGAATTTGTAAGTTATCTATTAGCTGGTATTAAAGTAGATAAAAATAAAGAACAGGAAATAAAAACAGTCTGGCTAGTTAAAGTTAAAGAATTGTTAGCAGTTAATCCTAATAATGAAAATCTTAAAAAAGTGAAATCTATTTTAGAAAATATTTTAAAGAATGAACCTTCAGTGGAAAAAGAAGGGGGAAAAGATAAGCCTAAAGAAGAAAAAGTTACGGATGATAAAAAAGAAAACAAAGAAGTGACTAATGGTAAAAAACAAGAAACTCCAACAAATACTGTTAAGGTAGAAAACCATGTTTTATCAGCGAAACTTTCAGGACGTGATGTAGCTGTATTATTTGATAAAGATAAAATAAAGGCTGATAATGTTTTTGTAGGATCAATTAATGATGAAAATCTAAATAAAACTATTATCAAAAAATTAGGTAGTGAATATAAAGTTGTAGAAGTATTTGAAATTCATTTTGAAAAAGATGGTAAGAAATTAGATAGTGATGCTGAACGTACAGTTAAAATGTCTGTTGTAAAAAATGATAATGCAGAACTAGAAGTATATCATATTGCTGAAAATAATGAATTAGAAAAAGTTGAAAGTAATTTTAGTGAAGGAGCTATACAATTTAAAATAAATCATTTTAGTAAATTTACTATTCTAGAGAGAATCAGAGTAGGTGCTAAGGATTTAGAAAGTCGTGTTCAAATAGTAACTCCAGTAAAAGCAGAGTATAAAGCTGAACATAAAAAAGAAGAATCTAACAATAGTGATAATACTAATAATGATAAAAAAGAAGAAACTAATAAAAAAGAAACAGAAAAACTATCACAAACTGGTTTGGAAACAACTAAATCACTAGGAATTGCACTGTTAACTCTAGGGGCTGCAATAGCAATTAGAAGGAAACAAAATCAATAAAATCTAATAAATTATCACACTTAGATATAGAAAATAAGCTCGAATTAGGAGATTATCCTAGTTTCGAGTTTATTTTTAGTTTATAAATTTATGTCCAATATATTGAAAGACTCTCACCATCTTGTTTTCTAAAGGAGTTTGAACTTTAAAAAAGAAATAGTGATCTCGTTTATCTTTTGATTTATTAGCAGTTAATCTAAAAAAGTTGCTGTTGTTACTCGACATTAAACTTAGAATATCATCTGTTAAAAATGTTAGAGGAACATTTAATGCAGAATATTTATAAAAATCTTTTTCAAATTGATCATAGTTACTGCTAAAATAATCGAATTGGACTTCGTGTTGATTAAGTTTATTCATAGTCTGATTCCTCTGCTAATGAAACTTTTAGAATATTATTAATTGAAACTTGTAATATATTTTGTTTAGTAGAAAAATAAATAGTATCTTTACTACAATCAACAACTTTTCCTAGATATGGTTCACGTTGATTGAGGGTATATAAATATGCTAATCCTTTAAAGAAATATAGCTGATTTAGTAATAATCTTTTTTCATCTTCATCCATATTGTTGGAGAAGTCTATTGTGTCACCTTGTGTATTAATTGCGGCAGTATGCTCCGAGATGAAAAATCCCATCCATTTTGCCATACCACGATCAGCATATTCTCTTGCGGATTTATAAGGGAGATAGTTTCTGTTTATCATATAATGCCATCCATACCGCCGGCATGTCCTCCTACCAGCTTACTTCTTTCTTTAACACGTGATCCTTCCATCAACATACTTCCATTTTGTACAGATAGGAATCCATATTTATCACGAATACAATCTAGGGTTTTATCTATTTTTCTTTGCTTTTCTATAGCCTCAATATCATCGAATAGAGTGTATATTGTAAGATTATCATCTATTAAGTTATCATATCTAATTGCGATAGAACGTACAGCGCCACCATTGTATTTACTTCTAAAAAGTGATAAGACATAATCGGTTAGTTGCTTTGTACTTTGAGTGGGATTAATCTTTTTAGATGCGTTAATAGATTTTTTATTTTCAATTCTACTGTAACTAATATGGATATGTACGGATTTTGCTTTCTTCTTAATTCTTCTTAGTCTTATGGCGACTTGTTCAGCCATTTCAGATAAAACTAATTCTATTTGTGATTTTATTTTATAGTCTTTAGGAAGGACTTGGGAGTTGCCTAAACCTTTTGATTTTGGTTTATATGGTTTTGAGGGTTTACTTTCATCTATGCCATTTGCGTGAAACCATAGTTGAACTCCGATAATTCCAAATTCTTTTTTTAATATGTCTGGGTTAGCATTTGCTAAATTTTTAACAGAATATATTTTTAATTTATTTAGCCTTTTTTCTGTTCTTTTTCCTATACCCCAAAAATCAGTAAGAGTTTTAATATTCCACACTTTTGTTTCAACATCTTCATATGACCAATTTGCTCGCATAGTAGGAGTTTTCTTGGCTTCATTATCTAAAGCAAGTTTTGCTAAAAGTGGATTAGCATTGCTCATCCCGATAGATGAGTATACTCCTGTTTTTTTCCATATATCATGCTGGATTTTTGCGCAAATTATATCTAATTTTTCTTTTCTTGTTTTAGTAGAATCTTTTATGCAGTAATTAAGGGACTGCGTTAAATCAATAAAACCTTCGTCAATCGAATAGGGATGAATATCTTCTTCTGGTACATAGTTTTTTAGCACGTTGAGTATCTGTATATTTTTTTCAATATATAGAGTCATTCTAGGTGGAACTATGAGTGTTTTTTTAGCCCAAGATTCAATGTGCTTAATATATTCTGGAGTTATTGTAAGACCTTGTCTTTTTGCATTATAAAACGAGAAACGTCGTGTATTGATATCAAAAGGCAGATCGTAACTTCTTCCAACATTACTTTTTCCGAAAACTTCTTTAAATATAGGAGAGCTGGCTAATATTAGGCCGTTAGAATTATCGCTTCTACTCATTACACAAAGTGAGGTAGTTAGGGGGTTAAGGCCACGTTCTACACATTCAACACTAGCGTAAAAAGATTTCATATCTATAAAGGCTATATCAGAATATGGTTCTAATGTGTAATCGATAATTCCCATAGTTTTACACCTCTTTTATCGGAGAGAATGAGTCTGTAACAACACCTACTATGTTTACTTCTTCTATGGGAGCTATTATATCTTTGTAATTATCGTTGATAGAAACTAAACGAGCAGTATTTTCCTCCAAATAAACTTTTTTTATGTATGTTTCTTCATTGTAAACTACCGCATAGACTAATCCGTCAAAATCATATCCAGTTTTCTTAATTAGGGCGACATGCCCGTTATGATATTTAGGTTCCATAGAATCCCCATCAATCCATGAAGCTATATCGTAAGGGATATCTTTATCGAAATAAACTGTGTCAAATTGGTAGTCTTCATAATAAAAATTTCCTAAACCAGCTGATAATTTTGCGTGAACTTGATATTTATATAATTGAGAAATATATAGTTCATTCGCTATAGTTAAAAGTTTCTTTTGATTTATATCATTTAATTGTAGGTATTTATTAACTATCTCGTATTCTGATTCAAAGTAAGTAGTTTCTACTTTAAAGTAAGAAGCTAGTTCTTCTAAATTTTTCTTATTAGGAACATATTTACCTTTTTCCCAACTATTGTATGCGGCACGAGTAACTCCAAGATGTTCGGCTACTGCAGTTTGAGAAATTTTTCGTTCAGTGCGTAAAGATTTTAATCTATTATTAGAAAACATATATCCCTCCGTTTATAATATTTGTAAAGTTATAACTTTACAAATATTATAAATTAAAAAATTAAATTTGTCAAAGTATAAATAAAAAGAATTGGTTAGAAAATATATTTTCTAACCAATTCTAAAAAGTTTAGGTATTAAACATTTTTAAATTACATATTCATATTAACGCGGTGCCATTCGTTTATAACGTATGCAAGTTGTCCTACTTGATTTAAGCCAACAAGATTAATTTCTTGGTTAGCAGGTGTAATTCCACCTAAACCAGCAGTATATAATGCGACAATATAAGGTGTTTTTTCATAAACTATTGCATCAACGTTTAGTGCATCATTAACATAACCTGGTTTTTGTTCAATTTGGAGATTTGGTAAATATCGTTTATAGTATTCACCTGGGAATGATTCTCCAATATACCGACGAAGATCTTTATATTTTTCTTTGTTATCCCATAGATGTTGAAGAACTTGAATGTAGTAATTAGTTGTAGTTTTGTTTTCAATACTAAAAGTTTTCAGTTCACCTTTAGATTCTCCATATCTACTATACATTTTATATACTTCGTTTATCCCGCCAATTCGATCTCCAAGTGCATATGCTGGAGTATTTTCTGAATAAACTAATGAGTAATATTGCATTTGAGGAATAGTCATTGCCCCGTTAAAAACTTTAACGTATGTATCGTGTTCTCCGATATATTCATACTCTGTTTTAGTAATATCGTAGCGCTCGGTCATTGATAAATTGTATTTATCAAAATCATCAACAACAATCATATTAAGTGGTAGTTTATAAGTTGAGCCCGCAGTCATCGGCTGTGTCTCATTCATTTCTATTAGTTCCCCAGTATTTAAATTTTTATATGAGAAAGCTATTTGAGAATTTTTAATTCCATTTTCTTTTAGATAAGCTTGGACAACTTCAGGTAAAGTCATATTTGCATAATCAAAATATAGTCCTAATGATTTCATAGTTGCAGCATCAGCAGCCATTGTAGCTTGTTTTTCTTCTAAAGATTTAATTTTTTTCTCTGGTTCTTTTACTTCTTCTTTGTTATCATTTTGTTCGGCATTAGCTTGTTCGTTTGTATTATCCGTATTATTAGGATGCAAATAAGATGTTATATTATTCAAATTTACAATATGCTTTTTATTTAAATAATAAAGAGCAGCTATGGATACTAAAAATAGAGAAGATAATAATATTATAATTTTTTTAATTATCGACATAGGTTCCTTCGACATAAATTCTCCTGTTTATTTTTATTTCGTTAATCTAATAATTATAAATGATAACATATTAAATTTCAAGTAATATTTAAGGAGAATCACAGTATATTTTTAAAAATTTTACGCTGATTGAATTTGATAGAATTATAGAAAAAGAGTAATAAATTATAGCATAATATTAATGTTAAAATAGTTAACAGAAACATATTAATTTTAAAATTTTGAGGAGGAAAATATTAGTGGATTATGGTCACGTGGAAATTCGAAATGAATTTTATAGAGTTTAAGAGAAAGAGAGAATTTTATTTTACTATCTATATGTATTAAATTATGGTATTATTATAGGAATTATAAAGTAAATAATTTCATAGGAGATAAAATGACAAAAAGAAAACAGATAAATTTAGTTATATTTTTTATTGGAATATTTATCTTAGCAGCTAGTGGATATAATAGTTTCTTAAAATCTTTAGATAATACAATTATCAATTTCATTCAAGGATTAGAGAATCCAATGCTTACTAGTATATATTTAAATACGACCAATATAGCAGACATGAAACAGAGTGTTGTAATAACAGTTATAATAGTTATAATTTTATTCGCAAGTAAGTATAAAAGAGAGGCTTTATTTTTAACTCTTACAATGGGTACATGTGGAGTAGTGATGGCTTTTATTAAAACAATATTTAATCGTCCACGCCCGAATATACATCGATTAGTGGAGTTAAATAGTTTAAGTTTTCCTAGTGGACATTCAACTTCAGCTACAATATTATATTTATCGTTAGCATTAATATTTATAAAATTGATGAAGAAAAATACATATACTACAATTCTTGTAGCTATAGCTGGAATTTTATTTATAGTAAGCTCTAGAATTTATTTAGGAGTTCATTATCCAACCGATACGATAGCAGGGATATCCTTAGGAAGTGCAATAGTGCTTATTTACAATCTAATCTATTATAGTAGGGAGTAAGGTGAAGTAGTATGAAGAGAATCTTATTGATAACAGGTTCATTTGGAAATGGACATCTGCAAGTTTCAAAGAATATTAGAGAGACATTTGAAAAATATTATAGTCATAAAGTAACAGTGATAGAGTCTGATTTATTTTTACAAGCACATCCGAATTTAACACCTGTTTTAAAAAAGTTGTATCTATATAGCTTTTCGTATTTTAGAGATATCTATGGGTATTTATATTATGCTGGTAGGAATCAAAGTGACATTTCTATCTACAGATATTTTAGTTATGATTATTTAAAAAGATTAGTAAAAGAGATTGAACCAGACATTATTGTATCTACATTTCCTACACCAGCATTATCATTATTAAAAAATAAAAAGATACCAATAGTAAATATAATAACAGATTATCATTTTCATAAAAGTTGGTTAACAAAAGGAACGGTTCGATACTACGTTGCGACTGATGATACTGAAAAAGAGTTGCTAAAATTAGGTGTAGAAAAGAACAAGATTAAAAAATTTGGTATACCGATTGCAGAGAAATTTGATGATAATTTTGATACTGATAGTTGGTTAAAAGATAATGGCCTAAGTGCTACAAAAAATACAGTTTTATTATCTGCAGGAGCTTTCGGGGTATCTACTGATTTTACAATACTTATCGAGCAATTTAAAAAGAAGAGTAACGATATTCAAGTAGTAGTAATTTGTGGTAAGAACATGAAGTTGAAAAAAGAGTTAGAGTATAAATATGGTGGAGATAAAGGTGTTAAGATTTTTGGATATACAGAGAATATGTATGAGTGGATGAAATCTTCTAGTGTACTCATAACAAAGGCTGGAGGAGTAACTATATCTGAAGCTTTAGCGAGTAATATTCCATTAATTCTTTTTAATCCAGTACCAGGTCAGGAGATGGAGAATGCTAGATATTTCAAGAAACATAATATGGCCAAAATTGCTGAAAATCAAGAAGAAGTATTAAAATATATAGAGCAATTATTATCGAAAGATGATATTGAAATGATGAAAATTAATATGATGAAAAATTATTTACCAAAAGCTAGTTATAATATATGTGAAGATATAATGAGTTATTTAGACTCAATTTAAAACCTTATTTCAGATAATTATAAATATTTAGATACCGACTTAAAAGTTAGAAGAGAATCTAATTTTTGGATCGGTATTTTTTAAAAATATTTTATTCAGATAAAATTTATAGAAAGTCACTGTATATGCTATAATATCATATAGAGGTGTTAGTATATGAAAAAAATTTCATATGAGGAATTTAGTGAACGATTAAAACACGGGGAAAAGAATTTTAATGACTTGATTTTTGAAGATATGAATTTAAGAGGGTTTAATTTATCGAGATTAGATTTTTCTTCTTCAAATTTTATCAATGTAGATTTTAGTAATGTAAATTTTACAGATAGCAATCTAGAAAATTGTCTTCTAGATGATTGTAATATGGAAAATGCTATTTTTGTTAATTCGAATCTAAAAAAAGCATCGATGAGAAGGGTGAATTTACAAAATGCCAATATTAAGGGTGCCAAGTTATATGCAGCTGTTTTGGAAGATGCAAATTTAAAAAATATTACTTTTGATAATAAAACGGAGTATTTTAAATTGTACTGTCCTGAACAAGGAGCATTTATTGCTTATAAAAAAGGACTTAATAATAGAATTATAAAACTTTTGATACCCAGTGATTCAAAAAGAGTTTCTTCAACTCGGAATTGTTGCAGATGTGATAAGGCTAAGGTATTAGAAATAAAAAATTTTGAAGGTACTATTTTTTATGACGAAGCATGGTCAACTGTGGCAGAGGATTTTTGTTATAAACTTGGAGAGTGGGTTTATGCAGGAAATTTCAATGAAGATCGATGGTATGATTCAACCGGAGGTATTCATTTTTGGATGACAGAAGAAGAGGCAAAAAAATATTAAAAATAAAAGATGTAGGAGATAAAAGTGAGAATAGCTTTACTTTGTAGATATGATGGTAGCAATTACCATGGATTTCAAATACAACCAAATAATAATACAATTCAAGAAGAAATTGAGAAGAGTTTAAAGAAAATTAATAAAAAAGATGTACGACTTTATATGAGTGGAAGAACGGACAGTGGTGTTCATGCCTATGGTCAGGTATTACATTTTGATACAGATTTAAATATTCCAGATGTTGCCTGGGTTAAGGCTTTAAATGCTACTATTCCAAAAGATATTAGAATAGTAGGAGCAACGACAGTTTCAGAGGATTTCCATGTTAGATACAATAGTATACAAAAAACATATTATTATAAATTATACATTGGAAGAGAAGTAGATCCATTTTTATTAAATTATGTAGGTAAACATAGTTTTGATTTTAATTTTGAAAAGGCTCAAGAAGCACTGAAGTATTTTATAGGAGAACATGATTTTTCATCATTTTGTTCGAAAAACTCTAGTGTTGAGGATAAGGTTAGGACGATATATAGTTTAACTATGGAAAAAGATCCGATTAACCCTAACATTGTAAACTTTGAAATTACAGGGAATGGTTTCTTATATAATATGGTTAGGATAATTATTGGAACTATACAAAATGTAGCTGCTGGTAAGTATGAAGCGGACTATATAAAAGAAATACTAGATAAAAGAGAACGTCAATTTGCTGGCCCTAAGGCAGATGCTGTTGGATTATACCTAAAAGAGGTAGTATATGATGATGATAAAGTAAATGAGTTTATTAAAAATAGTTTACAGAGTTACTGTAATAAATAACAGATAAGAGTGACTTGGAAATCGTGATTTCGTAGAAATCGATTTTTTAGAGTCACCCTCGCACAGTATATTAGATATCTAAAAAGCTTTTATAAAGAGAATTCAGATATCAATAAACCACTGCGTCTATGAATTCTCATATGAACTTTGTTAAAATTTAGGACTTTTGGATTAGCCTCATTTAGATTGAGAAAAATCGAGATATTTGATATAATAAAGGGATATTCTATAGAAATTAGGTAATAAAATGATAAAATTTGAAGATGTTTTTTTTCAGTATTCTAGTTCTAAAAAGACTGCATTATCAAATATAAATTTAGAAATAAAAGAAGGACATTGGTTAAGTATCTTAGGAAAAAATGGAAGTGGGAAATCAACATTAATGAAGTTGATTTACGGTCAAAATTTAGCAACTTCTGGGAAAATTCTATTTAACAATGAAGAATACAGTAAAGAAATTTATGACGATATAAAAAATAAAATAGCTATAGTATTTCAAAATCCTGACAACCAATTTGTAGGTTCTACTGTAGAAGAAGACATTGCTTTTGGTCTTGAAAATAGGAATGTACCACAAGAAGATATGGATAAAATAATAGATGAGGTTTTAGAGATTGTAGATATGAGTGACTACAGAAAATATGAGCCATCATCACTGTCAGGAGGACAAAAACAAAGGGTTGCGATAGCATCTTCTCTTGCTTTAAATCCTGAGATTTTAATACTCGATGAGGCGACGAGTATGCTTGATCCGAAGGCTAGAAAGTCTATACTGGAGTATATAAAAAAAATTAATAAAGAAAAAGGAATAACTATAATATCAATTACTCATGATGCAGAAGAGAGTATTTATTCAGATAACATTGTTATATTAGAGGGTGGAGAAATAGTTTATCATGGAGACTACACTACACTATATTCTGATACGACAACACTGGAAAAATATAGTTTAGAAGTTCCTTTTTTAGAGAGAGTAAAAAAAGATTTAAATAATTACCTAAATCAAGATATATTTGAAATAGAAGAAGACGAGGAGAGTGTAGTGAAAAAAATATGCAAATTAGTTTAAAAAATGTAAGCTATACTTATAATTATAAAACCCCTTATGCAAGAGAAGTGTTGAAAGATATTAACTTGAACGTAGAAGAAGGAAGTTATACAGTTATAATAGGTAAGACTGGGAGTGGAAAATCTACTCTTATAGAGCATATTAATGGTTTATTATTACCTACACATGGAGAAGTATTGGTAAATAATGTACTAATTACTAATCCGAAAAGTAAAAAAGAAAAGCGTGAACTAGCTAAAAAATTAAAAGTATTAAGACAAGATGTTGCTGTATTATTCCAATTTTCTGAGCAACAATTATTTGAAACAAGTGTATTAAAAGATATTATCTTTGCACCGCTAAACTACGGTATATCAGAAGAAAGAGCCGTTTCTAAAGCTAAAGAATTAATAAAGTTGGTCGGATTAGATGAGAGTTACTTAGATAAATCACCATTTGAACTTTCTGGTGGAGAGATGAGAAAAGTCGCCCTATGTGGAGTGCTTGCTCTTGAACCGAAAGTATTGATATTAGATGAGCCAACAGTAGCTTTAGATTATAAGAGTCGTGAAGAAATCATGACCATGGTGAAAAAACTTAAAGACGAACTGAATATGACAATAGTTCTTATATCTCATAATATGAACTACGTATTAGAGTATGCAGATAAAGTTTTTGTTTTAAAAAATGGAAAAATTAATTTTGAAGGAACGGTGGAGGAACTTTTTGCTGATGAAAAACTGCTTAAAGAAAATTCACTGGAACAACCAGAATTACTAAAATTTTATAATAAGCTGCAAGAAAATAATATTAAGCTAGATGTATTTCCTAGGAAATACGAAGATTTAATAGATGCTTTAAAAAATAAGATAGGAAGTAGTGGAAATGAATAATTCATTAATAAGTAAATATATTCCATTGAATACAATTATTCATAATCTAGATCCTAGAGCGAAAATATTTTTTGTAATTTTGTACTTAATAGATGTCTTTATTGCTTATAATGTTCTAGAGTTTTCTATCTTGTTTTTAATGTTGATAATGATAGTTATATTATCAAAAACAAGTCCAGCATTTTTAATAAATAGTGTAAAAGCAATTAGTATATTAATTATATTTACTTCTTTTATTCATCTTGTTTTTAATAAAAAAGGTGAAGTATTGTTAGAGGTGTTGGGCTGGAAGATTTATAGTGGAGCACTTTTTGGAATAGCATTGATAACTGTTAGATTTATCTTAGTCGTTATGATAATGGTAGTTTTTATGGCTACTACTTCACCAACTGAGATAACGAATGCTATAGAAAAGAGTCTTGGATTTTTACAGAAAGTAGGAATTCCAATTTCAACTTTTGCATTAGTATTATCAATTTCACTAAGATTTATTCCAACTATATTAGAAGAAACTAATAGAATAATAAATGCACAGGTTTCTCGTGGTTCAGATTTTAATGAGGGGAATCTAGCGCAGAAAGTAAGAAAGTTTATTCCAATATTAATCCCCTTATTTATAGCTACTCTAAAAAGAGCTGATGAACTTGCTACTGCAATGGAAGTAAGAGGGTATTCTACAACTGGAATAAGAAGTAAGTATAAAGTATTGAAATATAGTAATCTAGATTATTTAAGTTATATATTAATAATAGTCATTACAATATTAATAATACTGTAGTGTTAAATTAAAGAAAGGAGATAGGATGGAAACAGAAATAATTAATATTTCTAAAAGTGAAAATAAAGAAGAAATATATAGTAAATTAACTACATATTATAAAGACGGGAAGTTAGTAGCTATTCCAACAGAAACGGTATATGGACTTAGTGCTAATGCTATGGACGATGAAGCGGTAAGTAAAATATATGAAGCTAAAGGACGACCTAGTGACAATCCATTAATTGTTCATTTTTATGAAATGAACCAATTGGATAGCATAGTCGATTATAACGATGAAAATGTAAAAAAACTAATAAATAATTTTTGGCCAGGACCTATGACGTTAATTTTAAATGCTAAAAATAACAATGGCATTTCTAAAAAGGTTACTGCAGGATTAAATACATTAGCTGTTAGGATGCCCTCTAATATTACTGCTCGAGAAATATTAAAGGAAACTGGAGTTTTATTGGCAGCACCAAGTGCTAATACAAGTGGTAAACCATCTCCAACAAAATTTGAACATGTTTACCATGATTTGAATGGGAAAATTGATGTAATAATCGAAGATGAGCAATCTGATATTGGTTTGGAAAGTACAGTTATTGATTGTACGAGATATCCTCTTGTTATTGCACGTCCTGGAGAAATTACAAAAGAAGATATAGAAGGTGTACTAGGAGAAGGTAGTGTAAAATATAATGAAGAAATATTAACAAAAAATGAGACTCCTATCGCCCCTGGAATGAAATATAGACATTATTCTCCCGAAGCGGAATTAGTGTTGTTTGATGATTCATTTGAGAAATTAATAAGTATTTTAAAAGAAAGAGATAAAAAAACTGGCTTCATTACATATAAAGAAATGGAGTCAGAAGTTGACTTTTTAAATGTTTCTGTAAAATATTTAGCGGATAATGAGAAAAGTGTTGAACAATCTAATAAAAATTTATATAATATTCTAAGGGAGTTTGATGAAGAAGAGGTAGAAGAGATTTTCATACTACCGATTGAAGAGACAAAAGAGAATAAAGCTTTATTAAATAGACTTAATAAAGCAATAAGTAAAAAATAAAATAGGAGATTTGTAATGAAAAAGTTATACGTAGTTATACCTTGTTACAATGAAGAAGAGGTATTAAATGAAACTGCAAAAAGATTAGAAGTTAAAATGAATTCTATGATAGAAGAAGATTTAATTTCAAAAGATAGCCGTGTTGTTTTAGTGAACGATGGTTCAAAAGATAAAACATGGAAGATGATAGAAGAACTTCATAAAAAAAATCCATTATTCAGTGGTATTAACTTAAGTAGAAATAGGGGTCACCAAAATGCTCTATTAGCAGGACTTATGACTGTTAAGGATCACTGTGATGTAAGTATTTCTATGGATGCTGATTTACAAGATGATATTAATGCTATGGATGAAATGATGAAAAAATATCTTGAGGGTGCTGATGTAGTTTACGGTGTCCGTTCAGCAAGAACTACAGATACATTCTTTAAACGTTTCACAGCAGAGGCTTTCTATAAAGTAATGGAAAAATTAGGAGCTAATACAGTATTCAACCATGCAGACTATCGTTTAATGAGTAAACGTGCATTAGAAGGATTAGCTCAATTTAAAGAAGTAAACTTATTCCTACGTGGTATTGTCCCTATGATAGGATATCCAAGTGATATTGTAACATACGAACGTGCAGAAAGATTTGCTGGAGAAAGTAAATATCCATTATCTAAGATGTTAGCATTTGCTTTTGAAGGAATTACTTCTTTATCTGTAAAATTAATTAGATTTATTACTATAGGTGGAGCATTAATGATATTTATTGCTGCGATAGTATTTTTCTACACTTTATATAGTTATTTTGCAGGGTTTGCAAGACCAGGGTGGTCAAGCTTAATGATATCGATGTGGTTCATAGGTGGAATGATTATGATTTCACTAGGTATTGTAGGTGAATATGTAGGTAAAATCTACTTAGAAACAAAAGGTCGCCCAAGATTCATTGTTGAACAATTCTTAAACGAAGAAAAAAATGAAGAGGAATAATTGGCAATGAATAAGGAAATATTAAATAAATTTTCTAACTTTTTAGTAAAAGTTATAGCTGTGATTTTTATGGTGCTTATGGGGATAAATTCACTATTAGTGTTAACAAAAACAGCGATATTTCCGAAAGATTATCAAGAAACTTTATATTATGAAAATGATAGTGCTATACTAAATATTATATTTCTTATAATATTTAGTATAGTTATCTTAATATTAGCAAGATATTTGAAAAAAATAATAAGTGTTCAAAGATTAGTTTTAGTTGTAATGATTTACACATTTATTATTAGTATATTATTTGCGATATTGAGACGTGATTATGTGCAATTTGATCCATTTAATGTGATAGATCAAGCTAATAATTTCATAAGAGAAAATTACAGTGGACTTGATAAAGGAAATAACTATTTATATATATATTCACACCAAATTACAACAGTATTTCTTTTCCAAATAATACTGTCATTATTTGGTAGAGCAACATTTATTTTATATATAATGCAAAGTTTTTCGATAAGTTATATAATTTTTATGTTATATAAAATATCTAATATAATGTTTGAGGATGAAGATACAAACTATTTAGTTGTAATTCTTAGTGGACTATGTTTTCCATTAATATTTTATGTTGCATTTGTCTACGGATTGCTACCAGGTATGTTTTTAACACTAGTCGCTTATTATTATTTTATAAAGTATATTAAGTATAAAAAATGGTATACGTTGGTAATAAGTGCTTTAAGCATTAATATTGCAATTCTATTTATAGGTAATAACTTAATACATATGCTAGCAATATTCTCAGCAGCCATAATTTATCTTATTAGAGTTAGAGATAAAAAGGTAATAGCTTTTATAGTTAGCTGTTTATTTTTAATGAGTGCATCTAAGAGTCTAATTTATAATTATTATGAAGTTAAGAGTCAAAAGACAATCGCTGAGGGTGTTCCGAAAATTACATGGATAGCGATGGGGATGCAAGAAGGAGATCGTGAAGCAGGTTGGTGGAATAGATTCAATTATGACATAATGCCAGAAGAAGATTATGATGCAAAACGTATAACTGATATTTCAAAAGATTCTATAAAACAAAGAGTAGAGGTATTTAAGAAAAATCCTAGATATGCTGTAGATTTTTATCAAAGAAAGTATGAAAATCAATTTATAGAACCAACATTCCAAAGTTTATTGGTCACAGCACCTCAAAGAAACTTCGATAATGAAACTAAGTTAGAGAAAGTAAAAGACTTTTTTATAAAACAAATTTACTTTGATGGAATTCATGATGTAATTTCATTTATTATGAAGGTATTTCAAGTATTTGTGTATGTATTTTCTGTAGTTTTTGCAGTGAATGTTTATAAAAAGAAAAAAGAAATACTAACGATAATCCCGGTTGCATTTATTGGTGGAACATTATTTCATATGATTTGGGAAGCGAAAAGTAGATATGTATTCCCGTATTTCGTATTTTTAATTCCACTTGCTGCATATGGATTAATAATTGTGCGAAATAAAATAACTGAGTATAAAAAAAATAAAGAGGACAAAGATGAAAAAGGTAATATATAAAGCTTTTGTCATAACATTATTGGGACTAGCTGTATCTACTCCAACGATAAAAGCTAATGATGTTTATGTACCCTTTGGAGAAAAGAAATTTACAGAAATTGAAAATAGTCAAAAAATAGATTTCGATGATCTTAATCTTAAAGAAGCGTTACTAGAATATTATAAGTTTCATATTAATAAAGACTATAAAGGTGAAGAAGTAACGATAGGAATGATGGAACAATTTACAAGTCTATCATTACCTTGGAAAAATATTTTTTCTCTAAAAGGTTTAGAATATGCTGTTAATTTGAAAAATTTAAATCTATCAAATAACTTTATTGAAGATATTACACCTTTAGAAAAACTAGTAGAATTGGAAGATTTAAATCTAACAAATAATAAAATAAAAGATCCAAAGAGTTTAGCGAAATTAACTAAATTAAGACAATTAGTGCTTAGAAAAAATCTAATGAATAACTTAGATTTTCTAAATGATTTAAAAGTAGAATCATTAGATGTTTCGATGAATAGTATTTTAAAAGATTATATTCCAAATAATTTGAAACTTGAAAATCTAAGGAGTCTAAATATTTCTGGTATAGGTTTAGACAATATTTCATTTATAAAAAATGCTACAAAACTTGAGAGCTTAGTTGCTGAAGAAAATGCTATTAAGGATATAACACCATTAACTGAATTAAAATCATTGAGAGTATTGTATTTAGATAGAAATAGTATTAGTGATATTACAGCACTTAAAGATTTATCAAGCTTAGAAGAATTACTATTATATAAAAACAATATTGAAAATATAGATGCGTTGAAAGATAAAAAGTATTTATATCGATTGATGCTGAATGAAAATATAGGTCTGAGAAATATAGATGTGTTAAAAGATGTACCAAATATTTCTAGTGTAGATATATCTGATACAGCGGTGACTGATATTTCAGCGTTAAAGGATGCAAAATATCTTTATTATATAGCTTTAAAAAATACTAAAGTAAGTGAAACTGACATAACTACATTCGAAAAAAATAATTTAGAAGTTAAAAAATCTAATAATATAGATAAAAAACTAGAAGTAGTAAAAACAGAAGCTGCGAAATATTTCAGTGTAAAAAATTATATTTTCATGTTGTTAATATTAATTTTTACTTTTAGTGGAATAAGAAGTTATTGGAAAAAAAATAGATAAAATGAAAAAGATAGATGAGTTTCCCCTTGAAATTCATCTATCTTTGTGCTAGAATTACATTAATGAAATAAATCAACGTATACTTAGGACAAGATATATATTTAACTTATTTAAGAGAGGGTATGGTGCTGAAAATACCTATAAGCAATATATGTTACTACCTAGCTAATAGTATTAACATAGTTAGTGAGCTATATTCACAAAGAGGAAGTAAAATTACTTCGAATTTGGGTGGTACCACGAAAAGATTCGTCCCTTCTTTAGTTTAGGCTAGAGAAGGGGCTTTTTTAATTTCTAAGTAAGTTAGACTAAGTATATAAGAAAGAAGGAGACCTTAATATGGCTAAATTAGTTTTTCCAGATGGAAATGTAAGAGAATATGATAATAAAACACCTTTAGAAATTGCAGAAAGTATCAGTGTTAGTCTTAAGAAAAAAGTTATTTCTGCAAAATTAGATGAGGATTACATCGAAGTTAACAAACCAATAACAAAAGATGGTCACTTAAAATTAATCGTTGCAGATGATGAAGATAAAGATAGTTTATACGTACTACGCCACACTTGCGCACACGTATTAGCACAAGCATTAAGAAGATTATACGGTAAAGATGTGCGCTTCGGAGTTGGTCCAGCTATCGATGGTGGATTCTACTATGACTTTGATGCTGAATATAAAGTTTCAGAAGAAGACTTCAAAGCAATCGAAAAAGAAGTTAAAAAAATTATTAGCGAAAATCATGCAATTGAAGGTCGTGAAGTAAGTAAGGAAGAAGCTTTAGAAATCTTCAAAGAAGATCCATATAAAGTAGAATTAATTAATGATCTTCCAGCTGATGAAGTAATTACAGTTTACACACAAGGTGAATTTACTGACCTTTGTCGTGGAGGACACGTAAGTTCAACTTCAAAAATTAAAGAATTTAAATTATTATCTGTAGCTGGTGCATACTGGAGAGGTAATAGTGATAATAAAATGTTACAACGTATTTACGGAACAGCTTACTTCACTAAAGATCATATGGAGCAACACTTAGTGAGATTACAAGAAGCACGTGAACGTGACCACAGAAAACTAGGTAAAGAACTAGGAATCTTCACAACAAGTCAAAAAGTTGGTGCTGGATTACCATTATGGTTACCAAATGGTGCTACTATCCGTCGTACAATCGAAAGATATATCGTAGACAAAGAAGTTGAATTAGGATATGATCACGTTTATACTCCAATTATGGGATCTAAAGATCTATATATTACAAGTGGACACTGGGACCATTATCAAGAAGATATGTTCCCACCAATGGAGATGGACCACGAAACAATGGTACTACGTCCAATGAACTGTCCTCACCACATGATGGTTTATAAAAATGAACGTCACTCATACCGTGAACTTCCAATTCGTATCGCTGAACTTGGAATGATGCACCGTTATGAAGCAAGTGGAGCTGTAAGTGGATTACAACGTGTTCGTGGTATGACTCTAAACGATGCTCACATTTTCGTTCGTCCAGACCAACTTAAAGATGAATTCAAACTTACAGTAGGACTTATCGAAGAAGCATACAAAGATTTAGGTATTAAAAACTTCAGCTACCGTCTATCTTACAGAGATCCAGAAAATACTGAAAAATACTTCGATGATGATGCAATGTGGAACAACGCTCAACAAATGTTAAAAGAAACTGCTGATGAATTAGGTTTAGACTATGTTGAAGCTGAAGGAGAAGCAGCATTCTACGGACCAAAACTTGACGTTCAAGTAGAAACAGCAATTGGAAAACAAGAAACATTATCTACAATTCAATTAGACTTCTTATTACCAGAAAGATTCGAATTAGAATACATTGGTGAAGATGGAAAAGCTCACCGTCCAGTAGTTATCCACCGTGGTATTGTATCAACTATGGAAAGAATGGTTGCCTTCTTATTAGAAGAGTACAAAGGGGATTTACCAACATGGTTATCACCAAACCAAGTACGTATTATTCCAGTAAACAATGACTACCACTATGACTATTCTAAAGAAATCATGCAAGAACTTAAAAAAGCTGGTGTTAAAGTAGCTATCGATGATAGAGATGAAAAATTAGGATATAAAATCCGTGAAGCAGCAAGCAAAAAAATTCCATATACTTTAGTAATTGGAGATAAAGAAGTAGAAAACAGAAATGTTAACGTAAGAACATTTGGTTCACACGATCAAAAAGAAGAAAGCTTTGCTGAATTTAAAGAAAATATCTTAAAAGAAATCAACGAAAGATTAATCGAGAAAAACGCATAGTAAAATAAAAAGAGAAGGGGTGGAAGTTCATCCCTTCTCATAATAAGGAGAGATAGGATGTTAACTCAATTAACAAAAAATGTAAAAAAAGGTCAAGTTAGAGTAAAAATTAAAACTACTCATGGAGATATGACTTTCAAATTATTTGAAAAAGATATTCCAAAAGCAGTAGAGAACTTTTTAACTCATGCTAAAAATGGATACTATAAAGGTATTATTTTTCACCGTGTAATTAAAGACTTTATGATTCAAGGTGGAGATCCAACTGGAACAGGTATGGGAGGAGAATCAATATGGGGACGTAGTTTCGAAGATGAATTCTCAATGGATTATTTCCACTTCTATGGTGCGTTAAGTATGGCGAATGCTGGACCAAATACAAATGGAAGTCAATTCTTTATAGTTCAAAATTCTCATGTAGATGCTAGAACTTTACAAGCACTTGAACAAGGTGGCTGGCCAAAAGAGGCTGTTGAAGGTTATGCTAAACTAGGAGGAACTCCTCACTTAGATCACCGTCACACAGTGTTTGGACAACTTATTGCAGGTGCGAAAACTTTAGAAAAAATTGCAGCTGTAAAAACTGGAGCTCAAGATAAACCAGTTGAAGAAGTTGTAATTCTTGATGTAGAAGTTAAATAATTATAAAACGCAAGGTTAATAGATTTAATCTTGCGTTTTTATATATTGTAGTAGAAAAAATCATTATATAATTTTAGAATTTAGATAATGAAAATTAATATAAACTAAAGAACAGAGGAAACTTTTTTCCAATAATAAAATATTATTAATTATTTTAAATTTCTTCTCGAAAAAAATAGAAAAAAACACTTTCAAATTGACTATTCATGTGATATAATTATGAAAGTTTGAATATAAAAAAAGGAGAAAAAGAATGGCAGAAAAAACAAGAGTAAAACCAATTCTTGATGTTCATGAAAAACCTAACTTAGCTCTATGGGTAACGTTAAGCTTACAACACTTATTCGCAATGTTTGGAGCGACTGTGTTAGTACCAATTTTAACAGGATTACCAGCAAGTACAGCTTTAACTACATCAGGTATTGGAACACTTACGTATTTATTAATAACTAGAGGTAAAATTCCTGCGTATTTAGGATCTTCATTTGCCTTTATTAATCCGATTATTGTATTATCAACTACTCATAATGTTGAAACAGCAATGCTTGGTGCATTTTTAGCCAGCTTAGTTTATGGTGTTGTTGCAATGTTAATTTACAAATTTGGTGTAAATTGGTTATTGAAACTTTTACCACCAGTTGTAGTTGGACCTATTATCATTGTAATTGGACTTGGAATTGCTCCTACAGCGATAAATATGGCTATGTATAAAACAGTAGATGGTGCAAAAGTTTACGATCTAAAATATTTCTTAGTAGCTCTTATTACATTAGCAGCAACAATCTTCTGTTGTGTTGCTTTAAGAGGATTTGCTAAACAAATTCCAGTATTATTAGGAATTGTTTTTGGATATATTGTTGCTGTGATTGCAGGATTAGTTGATTTCCAACCAGTTATCGATGCTCCTTGGTTTAGTTTACCGAAATTTACAATTCCATTTGTGACATATACACCACATTGGAATGTAGCAGCATTAGCAATGGTACCTATTGCTATAGTTACTATTAACGAACACATCGGTCACCAAATGGTATTATCTGAAGTAGTAGGAAGAAACTTCTTAAAAGATCCAGGTTTACATCGTTCAATTTTAGCTGATGGAACAGCGATGATGTTCGCATCACTTTTAGGTGGGCCACCAAGTACAACATATGGTGAAAACATTGGGGTTCTTGCTATTACACGTATCTTCTCTGTATTCGTATTAGGAGGAGCAGCGGTATTCGCACTTATCTTAAGTTTTGTAGGTAAGTTCTCAGCTCTAATCTCTACGATTCCATCACCAGTTATGGGTGGTGTATCGATTTTACTATTCGGTATAATCGCTTCAAGTGGGCTTAGAATGTTAGTAGATGAAAAAGTAGACTTAAGTATCAACAGAAACTTAGTAATTTCATCAGTAATCATCGTTTTAGGTGTAGGTGGAGCAATGCTTAAATTCGAAAGCATTAACTTCGAACTTCCAGCGATGGCACTTGCAGCAATCAGCGGTGTGCTATTAAATGCATTCTTACCAAAAGAAGATAAAAAATAGAAATTAATTAAATATCCAGTAACTTGTTAATACAAGTTACTGGATACTTTTTGTATAAAACAATATTGTAAATTAATATGTAGATTATATTTATAATAGTAAAGTATATTTCTAATTAGAAACTATGATATTTTAATCTCTTTTTTCTAGTAATTTTGAAAAACTAGGTAATTTCCTAATATTATTATTGAATAACCAAAATAGAAAAATACTAAAAATTAATAAAGAAGTAATAATTATAATAGTTTTAATACTGTATTTTGTACTTAATACTCCTGCAAATAAAGCTCCTAGCGGGCTAAATGCTATAGATAAACCAATCATAGTGGACATAGCGACATCTAATTTATCTTTACTTATGATACACTGTATCATTGTTTGAGAATATGTGTTTAAAATCCCAATCAATATCCAGCCAAAAAGAAACAATAAAAAATTGACAATTTTGTTTGTAATGGAATTATTGTTAACTATACTAAGTGCTCCCCAAGACAGTGCTATACCTAGTGTAAATGTAGTGTATAAAACGCCCAATCTTATATTTTTTAATATTTGGCTGTTAGAAAGGAAGGCTCCTATTAGGATACCAAGACCAGATACACTAAGTAAAATTCCATAAAAATAACTAGTCTCCGAATACTCAGGAAGTAGCGTTAGTAGCGAACTGGTAGAAAAATTAATTATTATGATTCCTATTAATAATGGTTTTAATAGAGGAGTATTCCATA
Organism: Gemella haemolysans; assembly: GCA_032567735.1. Classification (GTDB taxonomy): domain Bacteria; phylum Bacillota; class Bacilli; order Staphylococcales; family Gemellaceae; genus Gemella; species Gemella haemolysans_E. The sequence continues at coordinate 29,940 of JAWHCX010000012.1, forward strand.
TTTTCATACCACTATTTAGTTTAGAAAAGTAGTTTTCTTGTATAGTATTAGTATTTTTAGATAAATCATTTGATAGGAAGATGAAGATAAAGCTGTTGATAAAAAAAGTAATACTATTAGTAATGAAAGCATATATTGTCCCAAAAACTGTTATAATAAATCCACCTATTGAATTAAAGAGTGCATCACTACCTTGATAAGCTATAGAAAATAATGAATTTGCTTTTACTAAATCTTCTTGTTTAACTATTTTTGGAAGTAAGGCAAGTTGAATAGGATAAACTATTTGATTAATGAAGCTTATGCAAACAATAAAAATTATTAGCGTAGTGATTTGCAACTTATTTACACAGATTAGATAAGTAATAACTAGTAATATTATTGCTTGAAGTAACTGAGAAATAATTAAAAACCTCTTTACATCAAATTTACTGATTATCGGTGAAATAAAAATTTGTAATATAGCGGTAAATGAGATTAAAAATAAAGTTATACCACTATAAAAAGTAGATTTAGTTAATGTGTAAATTAATGTTAGAGTAGCTATTGAATATATGCTATCACCAAAGTTAGTGATTAATCGACCAAATAGTAAAATTGAAAAGTTTTTATTTTTAAACATAGAGATCACATCCTTTATAAAAAATTTAACGATAAAAAATATTTGACAGTTAATATATTATTTAACAGCCCTTAACGAGCTGTAGAAATAATACTAATACTAACACCGTCGTTATCTTTTGAGGAGAATTTTTTTTCTAGTTTTTTAACTTCATCCCAGAAATCTTTCACATCTTCTTTCTTTACATTAAAGTTAACTGAAGTATTATTAAATAAGTCGTTAAAAATACTAGGTGAAGGCACAAATGCTTGCGCTGTTGGTAAATAATATTTTTGTATTATTCCATTTATTGAATCTGTATCAACTACTTCGATAAAATTATTTTCCTCTAGGATATTAAGGTGATAGTGTATTTTAGTTCTATTAATTTTTAACAGTTTAGCAAGTTCTCTTGAGTTTTTCTTTTCCGTACCGAATGTTGTAAGAATACTTATTCTTAAAGGATCAGAAATAATCTTTAGCTTCTCTATGTCTGTAATATACTGTATATCTTTGATAATAATCATCCCTTTCTTAACTAATATTATATATTAAACAATTCTAACTGTCAATTAATTTTGAACGTTATAAAGAAATTTTCAATATCTACGAGAAATTTACTGAAGTTTAGTTAAACAATAGTTTGACTACCACTTTTTTATTTGATATAATTTACTAGGTATAATATTAGTAGAAATACTAAAACTACAAAGAAGAAATAAAATTTAAGGAGAATGAAATTGAAAAAACTATCAGCAATTTTATTAGGCTTGCTTGGTGTAGTTACTCTTTCAGGGTGTTCACAAAATGACCGTTCTGGAACTTTTTACGAAGTTTTCGTAAAACCTATGGACTTATCACTGAGTAAAATACATGAATACACAGGAAGTTGGGGTTGGTCAATAGTTATTATTACTTTAGTAATCAGACTATTAGTTCTACCTTTCATGTTAAATAACTATAAGGTACAAAATAAATCAAGAAAAGGACAAGAATTAGCTCGTCCAGAGTTAGAAGTAGTTCAGAAGAAACAACAAGCAGCTAAAGAAAAAGAAGCAAGAGCTATATCTAATGAAGAAAAAATGCAAGCTCGTAGTGAACTTATGGAATTACAAAGAGAACAAATGGCTATTATGAAAAAATATGACGCTATGCCACTGAGCTTAGGCGGATGTTTACCAATGCTTATTCCACTTCCATTCTTAACTGGTTTGTTCTATACACTATCTAATCCATTATATTCAGCTGGAATCATAGAATCAACATTCTTAGGGGTGTTCAACTTAGGAACACGTTCATATACATTACCATTAATCGCGTTTGCTGTATATGCTATCCAAACAAAACTACAAATGAGTTTAATGCCGACACCAACTCAACCAGGTCAAGAGCAAATGCAAAGTCAAATGAAGATGATGCAATGGTTATCACCGATAATGATTACAGGGTTCTCATTCTGGGTAGCTGGAGCAGTTGCTGTGTACTATATCGTGGGGGGGATATTCATGATTTTCCAAACATACCTAGGACATGCATTATATCCACCATATAAACCAGAAAAACAAAAGAAACAAGCTTTTGATCCAGAAAAAGTTACATTAGTTTCTAACAAGAAAAAACGTAAATAGTTAAAATAGGTCAGTGAACATAAGTAATATTGTTTGCTGACCTATTTTTTTAAAAAAAGTTAAGAAAAGTTATCTATATAGTTGACGTTAGGGGATATATGTGTTAGAATTGTATTGTTGTGTAGCTCCTAAATAGCTACTACAACCGCACGTATAAGGTAAATAAGAGAGAAATCCACCTTATATGGCGAGTCTTAGTAAAAAAATATTTAAGGAGGTGCAGATATGTACGCAGTAATTAAAACAGGTGGGAAACAACTACGTGTTGAAGAAGGACAAACAATCTTAGTTGAGAAATTAGCAGCTGAAGTTGATTCTACAGTTACTTTTGACGAAGTAGTATTAGTAGGTGGAGAAACAACAAAAGTTGGTGCTCCTTTAGTAGCTGGTGCGACAGTAACAGCTAAAGTAGTTGCTCAAGGTAAAGGTAAAAAAATCACAGTATTTAAATACAAACCTAAAAAGAACAATCACCGTAAATTAGGTCATCGTCAACCTTTCACTAAATTAGTAGTTGAAAAAATTAACGCTTAATCATGATTAAGGTGGAAATCATAAAAGAAGTTGAAGTTATTAAACAAGTAACAGTTGATGGGCATGCTGATTATGCAGAACATGGTTCTGATATAGTTTGTGCAGGTGTTTCTGCTGTAGTATTCGGTTTAATAAATGCGGTAGATGAACTAGATGAAGATGTACAGTTTGATATTTCGGCTAATGAAGATGTAACTGGGCATTTGACATATAGATCATTAAAATCTACAGAAAAAGAGCAACTTCTACTAAATGCAATGTTAGTTGCATTAAAAACAATTGAAGAAAATTATTCAGATTATATAACTATTGAAGTAAGAGAGGTGAAATAGACATGATGTTACAATTAAATTTACAATTCTTCGCATCTAAAAAAGGGGTAGGTTCTACTAAAAACGGACGTGACTCTGAATCAAAACGTTTAGGTGCTAAAAGAGCTGATGGTCAGTACGTAACTGCAGGTTCTATCTTATACAGACAACGTGGGACAAAAATTTGGCCAGGAACTAACGTAGGAAAAGGTGGAGATGATACACTATTCTCACTAGTTGACGGAGTTGTACGTTTCGAAAGATACGGACGTAGCCGTAAAAAAGTTTCTGTTTATCCACAAGCTTAATAAGCATTTTTTAAAAGGTATTTACAAATTTGTAGATACCTTTTTTATTTTGGAAAAATATTAATGTGTTATCTACAAATTTTATGTAATTAATGTAAAAATTTGTAATAATATTTTAATAATTCTAGTTTTAGATTTTTGTTGTACTTTTAAAATATATATGGTAAAATTTATTTGTGTGTTTAAAGATACACGCAACATATACTAGGAGGACAAAAAAGTGTCAGCACTTTGGCAAGAAATTTTATTTTCTTTTTTAGGAGGTCTGGGATTATTCCTATTCAGTATTAAGTACATGGGGGACGGACTTCAATTAATAGCCGGGGAGAAAATGCGATATGTTTTAGATAAATACACATCTAAACCACTTATGGCTGTCTTAGCCGGGATTATTGTTACGATACTTATTCAATCAAGTACAGGAACTATCGTAATTACTATCAGTTTAGTAGGAGCAGGATTATTAAAAACGAAACAAGCAATTGCTATTGTTATGGGTTCTAATATTGGAACTACATTAACATCATTCATTATCGGGTTTAATATTTCTAAATATGCACTTCCTTTAATTTTCTTAGGAGCAGCATTTTTATTCTTTACTCGTGCTAAATTAGTAAACAATATCGGTCGTGTAATTTTTGGTTTTGGGGGAATTTTCTATGCCCTAAAAATGATGTCTACAGCAATGGGGCCAATGAGAGATATGGCATGGTTCCAAAACGTATTAGCGCACATTAATGATAGTGCGGTAGTAGGGGTAGGAGTAGGAACATTTTTAACTGTTTTAATTCAATCATCAGCAGCGACGATTGCTATTTTACAGAACCTGTATGCAGATGGTGCTTTAAGTTTACATGGAGCTTTACCTGTATTATTCGGGGATAATATCGGAACAGCGATTACAACTGCAGCATTAGCGATGATAGGAAGTAATATTGCTGCGAAACGTGTTGCAGCTTCTCACGTATTATTTAATGTTATTGGTACGATTATCTGTTTAATCGCTTTAGTTCCTTATGGAGCATTTATTCAGTATTTAGAAACTACGTTAGGTCTAGAACCTAAGATGACAATTGCATCAGCACACGGTACATTTAACATACTAAATACAATACTACAATTCCCATTTATTAGTGTATTAGTTGTGATTGTAACTAAGCTTATTCCAGGTGAAGATGAGCAAATCAAATATAGTACACAATATCTTGATAAATCGCTTATTACAAGTGCACCAGCAGTAGCTTTAGGTCAAGTTCAAAAAGAGTTTGTGGAAATGTTAATATTATCTAAGAAAAGTTTACGTAATGCTGTAGAGTACTTCATGAATCGTGATGAACAATTACGTGAAAAAGGTGAAACTTATGAGGATGCGATAAATAATTTTGATGAACAAATGACTGATTACCTGACTTTATTATTTAGGGAAAAACTAAGTCCTAAAGAAGGGTTAATAGCTTCAACATTATTAGATGGAACTCGTGATGTAGAAAGAATCGGAGACCATGCTAGAGATATCGTACTATCAGTAGATTATCAAATTAGAAAAAAATTGAAATTCTCTGATGGAGCAAAAGAAGAAGTACAAGAAATGTTCGATCTTTGCAATGATATTATTTTAAAAACTATTAAGTCATTAGAAGAAAACAATATAGCTCTTGCAGGAGCAGCATTAGCAGCATGTGAAAATATATATGCAATGGAGAAAGCAGCTCGTAAAAAACATACTCAACGTATGAAAGATGGAGATTGTGAAATCCCAGCAGGAGTAGTTTATATGGACTTAATTCAACACTTTACTCGTGTATGTGAACATACAAGAAACATACTTGAAAAAGAGATTCAAGGTAACATGTAATTATGTCTAATAAACAAAAAATTTATATAATATTGTTTATTATTATGCTGTTAATAGTATTAGTTTTATATAAACTATATCAAATACAATTAGGATAAAAATCATAAACGAAAATGTAGAGAAATCAAAGCTATTTCTACTATGTTTTCGTTTTTTTTCTTTGTAAATACTAGTATTCATGATATAATAAAGTAGTCGATTTATATAAAGTTTAAGAAAAAATATTGAAAGGAAATAAACATGTTTCAAGATAAAAAAGTTTATACAACGCAATGGGCTGGAAAAACATTAACTGTTGAGTTAGGTGAAATGGCTCGTCAAGCTAATGCTGCAGTAATAGTAAAATATGGAGATACTGTTGTGTTAACAACAGCAGTAGCTTCAAAAGAAGCAAAAGATGTTGATTTCTTCCCGTTAACAGTTAACTATGAAGAAAAAATGTATGCAGTAGGGAAAATTCCAGGAGGATTCTTACGTAGAGAAGGAAGACCAGGAACTGAAGCAACATTAGCAGCACGTCTAATCGATAGACCAATTAGACCATTATTTGAAGATGGTTTCAGAAATGAAGTACAAGTAATTTCGACTGTATTATCAGTAGAGTATGATTGTGACCCAGTAATGGCAGCAATGCTAGGAAGCTCACTTTCACTATCAGTATCAAATATTCCATTTAAAGGACCTATCGCTGGAGTAACAGTTGGATATGTAGATGGAGAATATGTAATTAACCCAACAGTTGAACAAATGGAACGTTCTACAGTTGACTTAAAAGTAGCAGGAACAATTGATGCGATCAATATGGTTGAAGCAGGTGCAAAAGAAGTGTCTGAAGAAATTATGTTAAATGCTATTATGTTTGGACACGAAGAAATCAAACGTCTAATTGCATTCCAACAACAAATTGTTGATGAAATTGGTCAAGAAAAAATGGCTGTTGAGTTAAAAGTTATTGACGAAACAATCTATAACGAAGTTCTTACAATGGCATTATCTCAAATGAAAGAAGCTATTGCTATTAAAGATAAACAAGAACGTGATGAAGCTATTTCAGCTGTTAAAGAAAAAGTTCTTGAAGTATTTGAAGAAAAAGAAACAGATGAAGATGAACTTGATATTGTAAAAGAAGCAAAATTATCATTAGATAAAATTGTAAAAGATGAAGTTCGTCGTGAAATCACTGAAGATAAAATTAGACCTGATGGACGTGCTTTAACAGAAATTAGACCATTAGCTTCAAGAGTTGACGTGCTTCCAAGAACACATGGATCTGCATTATTCACTCGTGGACAAACTCAATCTTTAGGAGTAGTAACATTAGGAAACCTATCAGATGAACAAATCATTGATGATTTAACTCAAGAAGAGAACAAGAGATTTATGTTACACTATAATTTCCCAGCATTCTCAGTTGGTGAAGTAGGATTTAGTCGTGCGCCAGGACGTCGTGAAATTGGTCACGGTGCATTAGGTGAGCGTGCATTAGCACAAGTAATTCCATCTAAAGAAGATTTCCCATATACAATTCGTATTGTGTCAGAAATTTTAGAATCAAATGGGTCAAGTTCTCAAGCTACAATTTGTTCTGGATCAATGGCTCTAATGGCAGCAGGAGTTCCAATTAAAGCTCAAGTAGCAGGTATTGCAATGGGATTAGTTAAAAAAGATGAACACTATACTATTTTAACTGATATTCAAGGTATGGAAGACCACCTTGGGGATATGGACTTCAAAGTTGCAGGGACATCTGAAGGTATTACAGCACTTCAAATGGACATTAAAATCGATGGTCTAAGTGAACAAATCTTAAAAGAATCATTAGAGCAAGCACGTGTTGGTAGATTACAAATTCTAGAGCACATGAACAGTGTTATCTCTGAACCACGTCAAGAAGTTTCAACTTTTGCTCCAAAAATTAAAATTATTAAAATCAAACCTGAGAAAATTAAAGACGTTATCGGATCAGGTGGTAAAGTTATCAATGAAATCATTGAAAAAACTGGTGTTAAAATTGATATCGAACAAAATGGAGATGTATTCATTTCTTCACCTGAAATTGAAGGAATTAATAAAGCTATTGAAATTATCGAAAATATTACTCGTGAAGCAGAAGTTGGGGAAATCTACCTTGCTGAAGTTAAACGTATTGAAAAATTCGGTGCTTTCGTTGAATTATTCCCAGGAGTTGATGCTTTAGTTCATATTTCTAAATTAGCTGAAGAAAGAGTTAATAAAGTTGAAGATGTTGTAAAAGTTGGAGACACTCTTAAAGTTAAAGTAATTAAAATCGATGAGAAAGGTCGCGTAGACGCAGCAGCTCATTTCTAGGAGAAATTTATGGAGTTATTTGAAAAAGAAAGACGTGGAATATATGTCTATTTTAAAAGTTTTAAAGACTTAAATAAATTAGAAAAATATGGGAACTTTATTTCTTATTCTAAAAGAGGAAGATATGCATGTATCTATGTTGATGAAACTAGAATAGAAAGTATTATTGCAGATCTTAAGAAAAAGAAATTCGTAAAGAAAATCGAATTATCAGGAATGTCAGATTTACATTTAAGTTTTGAACATTTAGATAAAGATTTACAAACAAAATAAAAATATTAAAATAAGGGGGAAGCGAAAGCCATATTCTCCCTTATTTTAAAGATATCATTAATAAATATAGTATATTAGATATTTGTTGCGAGGAAACATGAGAGTTATAGCAGGAAAATATAGATCTATAAAATTAAATGCTGTTGAGGGTATGAATACAAGACCAACAACAGATAAAATTAAAGAAAATTTATTTAATATGATAGATTGTTATGATTGTAAAGTACTGGATCTTTTTGGTGGAACAGGTGGTTTAGGAATTGAAGCTTTAAGTCGTGGAGCTAAACATGCCACTTTTATTGATGGTAGTAATAATGCGATAAAAGTTATTAAAAGCAATATAGAAAAATGTAGAATTAATGCTGAAGATTATTCTTTATATAGAAATGATTTTAAGCGTGCGTTGAAAATTTTTGGAAAGAAAGAAGAAAAATTTGATATGATTTTTCTAGACCCCCCTTATGATAAAGGGTTGATAGACGATGCTTTGAAAAATATTTTTGATAATCAATTGTGCAATGATGGAGCTTTGATTATTTGTGAGAAAAGCAATACCGAACAGATTAACATTGTAAATGAAAACATCGAAATTATAAAAGAAAAACAGTATGGAATAACAGACATAGTAATTTTTGAATATATGGAGAAATAAAATGAAAAGAAAAATAGCGATTGTACCAGGTAGTTTTGATCCTATTACTTACGGGCATATTGACATAATAAAGAGAAGTGCAGAATTATTTGATGAAGTAATAGTAGCTATTTTGGTGAATCCTGATAAAAAATATTTATTTTCACTTGATGAGAGAGTGGAGATGATAAATGAAACAATAAAAGAAATTCCAAATGTTAAAGTTGATTCATTTTCAGGATTGTTAGTGAATTATGCAAAACAAGTAGGTTCAAATGTTATTGTTAGGGGCTTAAGAGCTGTATCTGACTTTGAATATGAAATGCAATTAACATTTATGAATAAAGCGTTAGATGAAAATATTGAAACATTTTACATGATGGCCAATAAACAATATTCATTTATTAGCTCTAGTATAGTAAAAGGTGTTTCAGGTTTTGGTGCGGATTTAACTAAATTTGTTCCTGAATATGTTGAAGAACGCTTAGAAAAAAAGATGAAAGAGAGAGGATAAAGGTGAAAAAAATCCTGTTTACTGGAGGAGGTTCAGCAGGTCATGTATCTGTTAATGTTGCCTTAATTCCAGAATTTAAAAAAAATGGATATGAAATCTCTTATATTGGTAGTAAAACTGGTATTGAAAATGAGATGATAGGTAAAATTCCAGAAGTAAAATACTATAAAATTAGTTCAGGGAAATTACGAAGATATTTTTCTTGGGAAAATTTTATTGATCCATTTAAAGTACTAAAAGGAATTGTTGATTCTCTACTAGTATTAAGAAAAGAAAAACCAAATTTTGTATTTTCAAAAGGTGGATTTGTGAGTGTTCCAGTTTGTATTGCAGCCAGGTTATTGAAAATTCCAGCCGTGTTACATGAATCTGATTTAACTCCTGGCCTTGCAAATAAAATCAATATTAAATTCTGTAACCATATATTTACAACCTTTGAAGATACACAGAAGTTCTTACCTAAAGGGAAAGCTAGTCTAATAGGTGCAATTGTACGTGATGATATTTATACTGGTGATGCTAATCTAGCTTATGAACTAACTGGATTTACATCAGAAAAACCTGTGATGCTTGTTATGGGTGGTTCATTAGGTTCAAAAATATTGAATGATTATATTTGGAATAATATAGATGAATTAACTAAAAAGTATCAGATAGTACACCTTGTAGGTAAAGGATTATTAAATACTAGTATCGAAAAAGAAGGTTATAAGCAATATGAATTTTTAGCTAAAGAATTGTTTGATGTACTAAAAATTACAGATTTTGCTGTTTCAAGAGCTGGAGCTAATGCTTTATATGAATTTTTAGCTTTAGATTTACCTCCTATTTTAGTGCCGCTTGGAACTAACCAAAGTAGAGGAGATCAAATAGAAAATGCGAAGTTCTTTGAAAAAAATGGTTTTGCAAAAGTTGTAGCCGAAGAAGATTTTACAACTTTACCAGTTGAGCAGATTTTTGATTTCTATGATAATTTGGACAGTTATAAAAATTCAATGAAAGTTTATAAAAAAGAAAAACGCGTTATTAATGATGTTAGTGAATTTTATAACAAAATAATTGAAAAAATAGGAGATGAGAAATAATATGAAAAATTTAAAAATGACCTTTTATTTAAAACTATTAATCTTTATTTTCTTAGCAGTAGTAGCGATTAAATTTCCAAATAATGATTTTGATCGAACAATTGCTGATCTAGTTGAAATTAAAGGACTAGCTCTAATTGCTAAAGTAATCTCTTTAGTTTTTAATGATAAACTATTATTATTAATAATGATTCTTTTATCAGCATTTTTAGTATGGATTAAAGAGCTTAAAAAAGCTGTGTTTATATTCTTTAGTGCAGGTTTAGGTGGATTCTTCTTATCTGTATTAAAATATAGCATCCAAAGGGTGAGACCTCTTCCTGAGATTCACGATGGGTTTAGCTTTCCGAGTGGACATTCTACATTTGTAGCATTATTTTTCTTAGCATTGTTATTTGTAATTAATAAAAAAGATATTTTAAAAGTAATTGCTACTTTTGCAATAATTGCTGTACCTATTTCAAGAATGATACTAGGTGCACATTTTATAAGTGATGTTACCGCTGGGTTACTACTAGGTAGTTTAGTAGTAGACTTTATGAAAGTATATTATGTATATATTTATAATTTAATAATGAGGATATTAGGAAAAACAAATGAATAAATTAAGAAATAAAGAAGGGATAGTTGCAATAGTTATTGCAATAATTCACTTTGCCTTATGGTATTATTTTGCATATGTTAGATTCGATGTCAACAATGTAAAATCATATAAGTATATTTTAGGATTACCCGAATGGTTTTTTTATAGTTCTGTAGTAGTAAGTATTTTAATAATAATATTAGTTATTATTTTTACAAATCTTTTACTGAATGATGAGATAAAAGAGGAGGAAAAATAATGTCGAATACTTTAGATTATAAAATACTAGTGTTATTTGCAACAATATTCCTAGCGATAATTTTACTACCGCTAATGATGAATCGTATAAGTAAAACAGACCATCATGGAGGATTTTTTGAAAAGTATTATTTAGCTGATAGAAGAGTAAGTGGAATAGTTCTTGCGATAACATTAATGTCTACTTATGGATCAGCTTCAACATTTCTTGGAGGTCCTGGGGTAGCCTATAAACTTGGTTATGGTTGGGTATTACTTGCTGTGATTCAAGTTGTAACAGGTTATTTTGTATTATTAGTTTTAGCCAAAAAATTTAAAAATGCTGCACAAAAAATTAATGCGATAACTATAAGTGATTACTTAAGAAATAGATACGAATCAAAACTAGTTGCATTTATTTCTACTCTAGCTATGATAGTATTTTTAATTGCTGCTATGAGTGCTCAATGGGTTGGGGGTGCTAAATTATTAGCTGCTTTCATGGGGATTGAGTATAAGACAGGTATTGTTCTTATATCATTAATAATTATATTTTGTGTAGTATTTGGTGGATTAAAGAATATTTTAATCACTGATATGATTCAAGGATTAATAATGATATTCTCGACAATAATTTTACTATTTGCAGTAATTAATTATGGTGGAGGTATTGATCAAATAACTACTAACTTGATTAATATTAATGAGAAGATAATAACACCTTTTGGTGCAACAGGAAGTTTAACACCAAGTTATGTAAGTTCTTTTTGGGTATTAGTAGGAGTTGGGGTAATTGGTATTCCGCAAATTGCTATTAATTCAATGTTGTATAAAAATAAAAGAAGTTTAAAACAATCTATTATTGTAGGATCAATAGTAATATTTATAGTAATGTTTGGTGTTCATTTAATTGGAGTTATGGCAAGAGGAGTTTTCCCAGATATTAAAGACTATGATTCAGTAATTCCAATAATTACATTAAAAGTTTTACCATGGTATTTAGCTGCGTTGGTACTTGCAGCACCTATGGCAGCGATAATAACGACTGTAAATGCACAATTCTTATTAATTTCTTCTGCATTAGTTAAAGATTTACTATTTAATAGTAAAGTAGTTAAAGAAAAAATTACTGGTAAAAAAATACCTGTCTTTGTATATGGAGTTAATATATTAGTAATCTTACTGATTATGTTATTAAGCATGAGACCACCAAGTTTAATAGTAAATGTTAACTTATTTGCTTTTGGAGGTTTAGAAGCTACATTCTTATGGCCTATATTATTAGGATTATATTGGAAGAAAGCTGAAAAATATGGAGCATTAAGTTCTATAGTTGTAGGATTGATTAGTTACATATTAGTAAAAACTGTATACGTAATTAAATTTATAGAACCTGTTGTAATATCATTGTTAATTTCATTTGTGGTGTTTGTAATAGTTTCTATTGTAGCAAATAAAAAACAATTGAAAAAATAGTTATATTGTAATAAAATAAAAATGTAATAGTAAGGAGGTAGGACAATGTCTAAAAAAGTTATTGTAAAACATACAGATGCTGAGAAATTTACTGTTAGTAATATGCTGACTGTTGGAAAAGAATATGAAGTAGTAAATGAAACAGAAGAATATATTTTTGTAGTAGATAACAGTGGAAAAATAGGTGGTTATTACCACGATTACTTTGAAGAAGTAAAATAATTAAAGGGGTCATATTATGAAAAATAATACTATAAAGAATACAGTCTTGGTTGTTATATTTATAATACTAGCTCCACTTATTCTTGTAGGAATGACTACTTTAGGAAACTCTCTTGGTGGTAAATCTAAAGATAAAGTAGTCCAAACTACAGAACAAACTGCTAAAGTACCAGAAGAAACAAAAGCAGAAAGTAATAACAACATACCGAAAGCTAATGATTCGAAGGTTACTGAAGGAACTACATCTAAAAAAGAGTCAACAAACAATAAAAATGAGACTAATAATGATAATAATACAGAAAAAAATGACTCTACAGGTGTTGTGAGCACAACTCCCGTAGCTGGTCAAGATTATGTAGTAAAATCTGGAGATTCATTATTTGTAATAGCTTCTAAGGCATACGGAGAAGCAAATGCTCAAAATGGTGTAGAAAAGATAAAAGAAGCTAACAATATTAGTAATAATAATATTGCAGCTGGACAAAAAATCCAAATACCGAAAATATAAAAAAGAAATCATCTCATAGAGTTTTGAGATGATTTCTTTTATTTTATAGTGCTTTTCGTTTAGAAAAAATAGAATAAATTATACTAATTACTAATCCCACAAGAACTAGTGCTATTGCTACATAAAATGCCTCCGTAAAGTCACCGTTGTGTTTTGCTGCAATACCAGCAGCGTACTTAGGAGCAAAAAATGCTGCAGTAGAAAATCCTATAAAGACAATTCCATAGTTAACTCCTTGGTTAATTGGACCAAAAGTTTTCATTACTAGTGGAGCAAAGACTCCCATAGTTCCTCCAAAACATAAACCAAGAAGAACTAGACCAACTGTAAGTCCAAGAGTAGTTCTAATATTAACTAGAATTAATAAAGATATCGCAATTACTGAGTAAATAGCAATAAGAGTTTTTTCATGACCTATTTTATCTGAAATGATTCCCCAAACGATACGCCCTAAAGAATTTGATAATGCGTAAATACTAACAAATGTTGCTGCAACAGAAGCTGTTAATCCAAACATGCTTTGACTTATAACTGATGCATTTGATGCTACCATTAGTCCAGAGAATGCACCGATAGCAAACATTGAGATTATAAAGTAAAATGATAAACTCAATAACATTTGTTTCCAATTTTTATTAACGGCTTCTTTCTTAATTTCAGCCACAGGTTGAACCCAACCTTCAGGTTGATAATTTGCAGGAGCAACTTTTATGAAGAATAGAGCTATTATAATGATTACTAAGTACACACTACCTAAGTAGATAAATGCATTGTGTACTCCATAATTAGCTATAAGACTGTGTGCGATTGGAGCAGCAATGACACTAGCTCCCCCCATAGCTCCTGTTATTAGACCAGCAGCTAATCCTCTTTTATCAGGGAAGAATCTAAGAGCATTACTTATAATTCCAGAATATGCAAATGCTTGACCAACACCTGATAGTACACCGTAGCTAAAATATAGCATTCCTTTTGTAGTAGCAAATCCAGTAAGAATAAATCCGACAGCAAATAGAATTCCACCTAAAATTATAGAAATATTTGCTTTTCCTTTGTCTGAAATAAAACCTCCTAGAATAGTAGGAATAGGAGCGATAGCAGCATTAATAGTAAATGCTAGCATAACATCTGGTAAACTCCATCCTTTTGAAACGCTTAGGGGTTTAGCAAAAACACTAAAAGAATATAGTGATCCTGCGCATAATAATATTGCCATTGAGGCGTATAAAACAGTCCATCTTGTATTTTTCTTCATTTAATCATCCTTTCAAAAAATATTTATGTAAACTTATATGTTAACATTAAAAATTCGGCTAATCAATAGATTAGTCGAATTTTAATGAAATTTAATAAAGATGTCAATAGTTCTAATTATTCTCGAAATCATTATTTAGTATTTCTAGTTTATTTATTAATATGTCAATTTGTTCATCTGAAAGACTCAGACTTAATCTAATATAGTTTTCACCACCTTGACCAAATACATGGCCAGGCATAGTAACAATTCTATATTTTTTTAATAATAATTCAAAGAAACTTTGGCTGTCATATCCGTTTTTAACTTTTAACCAGATAAAAATTCCACCTTCTGGTTTAAAATATGAATACCCTAATTCATCAAGTTTAGAAGTTATTTTATCTATTCTTTTTGAATAAGTTTCTTTTATATGACTAGTTAAGTTTTTATAATTTTTTAATGCAGTTATTACTGTATCCTGAATTGCTCCATAGATATTAGCGTGGAAAATTGTATTATATTCTTTTAGTCCACGAATAATTTCTTTGTTCCCAACAGCAAAACCAATTCTTAGACCTGAAATTGAGAAGTTTTTAGAAAAAGAGAAAAATTCAATTCCTACTTCTTTAGCTCCTTCAGTTTGCATAAATGCTGGAGAGTAGCCTTCTTTATAATAGAAATCAGAATATGCATGATCTTGAAGAACTACGATATTATTCTCTTTTGCCCACTTGACTGTTTCTTGGTAAAACTCTTTCGTAGCCACTGCTCCAATGGGATTAGATGGATAGTTTAAAAATATAAGTTTAGCATCTCTAAGCACTTCTTCAGGAATATCAGAATAGTCTAGTAAATAATTATTTTCTTGTTTTAGTTCTATCTCTTCATATTTAGCTTGTGCTAATGCAATACCTTGAATATAGTCAGGATAACTTGGTACTGGTAATAATACCGTATCATTTGGATTTAGTAGTACTGAAGGAATACTTGATAATCCAGATTTGGTACCAAATACTAAAGCAATCTCACTTTTAGGATCTGAGTATATATTATAGTTTTCTTTAAGCCAATGTGAAATTTCATTTAATAATGTTAGTTTTCCATCAAATGCTCCATATCTCATATTTTCAGGTTTTCTTATAGCTGTTTCCAATTCTTTAAGTAAAAGTTCAGGGGTATCAGAGTCTGGAACTCCGATACCCGCATTTAATAATGGATTACCATTTGAACTTTCCTCAGAGATTAATTTGAAAATAGGGTAGAATACATTTTCAGGAATATTTTTAATTGTATTTGATAATTCAATTTTCATAATTAATCACGTCCTTATTAATTATTTTCCAGGTTTGTCAAATCCTTTGAAATCTTTATTGATGATTTCATCAAATTCTTTAGATTGAACGATTTCTACTAAATCTTTAGCGAATTGTTTGTCTTTGTTTGCAGTAGTTACAACAACGTTGTTACGGTTATTTTCATTCATTTTTTCTAAGATTAATGCTTTTGTTAAATCAAATTTAGCAGCAAGTGCGAAGTTTCCAGGTACTGCAGCAAGTGTAGTACTACTTAATGATCTAGCAAGTTGACCAGCTTCTAATTCTGTAAATTTAAGTTTTTTAGGATTTTCTACTACATCGTTTTTAGTGATTTTTAGTACATCAGTATTAGGTTTGATTTTGATTAAATCAGCAGCAGCTAATAATGCATAAGCACGAGCAGCGTTAGAAGGGTCATTTGGAAGAGTTACTTCAGCGCCTTCTGGTAAATCTTTAAGATCTTTTACTTTATCAGAATATAATCCCATTGGTGCAGTTGGAACAGCTACAAGTGCTGTTAAGTCCATTCCATTTTGTTCAGCAAATTTTTTCATGTAAATTTTATGTTGGAATAAGTTTGCGTCTAATTCACCACTGTTTAAAGCTTTGTTAGGTTGGATGTAATCAGAGAATTCAGTAACTTTAACTGTGTATCCTTTTTTCTCAAGAAGAGGTTTAAGTGCTTTGTTTACCATATCAGCATAAGGACCAGATGTTGCACCTATTTTTACTTCTTTTTTCTCTCCACCACCATTATTGTTTGAGCTTGTAGCTCCACAAGCAGCTAGAGTTATAGCTAAAAACGCTGTAAAAATAACTGTTAATAATTTTTTTAGTTTGTTCATAAATATAAATCTCCTTTAAATTAATTTTTTTTGAATTTTTTTGAAATTGAATTTCCTATATATTGTGTAATTTGGACTAGGATAATTAATAGAATTACTGTAATCCACATTGTGAAGTTATCAAAACGATAATAACCATATCTAATCGCAAGGTCTCCAATTCCTCCACCACCAACAACACCAGCCATTGCTGAAAAAGCAATTAGGTTGATTAAAGTTAGGGTAATAGATTGGATAATTCCAAACATAGCTTCAGGTATTAAAACTTCTTTAACTATTAATTTTAGTGAAGCTCCAGAAGCAACTGCTGACTCAATAACTCCATAGTCTATTTCATTTAGTGAAGTATCAACTAATCTCGTAAATAGAGGTATAGCTGCAACTGTTAGTGGAACTATTGCTCCAGTAGGTCCAGTTGATTTTCCTAATAAAAATAGAGTAAATGGTATTAAGAATACCAAAAGAATAATAAATGGAATAGAACGAATTGTGTTAACTAGAAAATCTACCGTTTTGTAAATAATAACATTTTTGAACAGAAGTCTATTACTAGTTAAGAATAAAACTACTCCTAAAAATAATCCGACAATTACTGTAATTATTATTGAAACACTTATCATGTATAATGAATCGGCAAATGATTTAATTAATTCAGGTTGTAGAGTCTTCCATTGTTCTATTAAACTTAGATTATTTTCCATATACATTCACCTCCACATCATTAACTTGATCAATTAAGTGATTTACAAATTTCTCTGTGTTATCAGGTTCACCGACTACTGAAAAAGTTAAACTTCCTAATTGTTTATTTTGAATGTATTCAATACGACCAGCAAGTATATTAGTAATAACATTATATTTATTTGCTAAAGTCTGAATCAAAGGCTCTTTAGTTGCTTCACCTTTAAAAATAACCCTTATTACAGTTTCATTTTTATAATGCTCAGCTAGATGTTCTTCAAAATCTTCATCATTGTGTAGATTAGCTATAAATTCTTGCATTAATTTCGTTTTTGGATTTGAGAAAATCTCGTAAACAGAATTTAACTCGATAATTTCACCATTTTCCATTACTGCTACATTATCACAAATTTGTTTTATTACTTCCATTTCATGAGTAACAAGAATAATTGTGATGCCCAATTTGCGATTTATTTCTTTTAATAAAGACAATATTTGTTTAGTTGTAACAGGGTCTAATGCGCTTGTTGCCTCATCACAAAGTAATAATTTTGGACTATTTGCCAAAGCTTTAGCAATACCAACACGTTGTTTTTGACCACCAGAAAGTTGGCTTGGATAAACATTCTTTTTATCTGATAGTCCTACAAGTTCTAACAATTCATCTATTCTTTTAGGAATATCTTTTGGATTAACATCTCCGGCTTTTAAGTTAAATGCAATATTTTCACCTACAGTTTTAGAACTAAGAAGATTAAACTGTTGAAAAATCATTCCAATTTTTTGCCTGTATAATCGTAAATCCTTTCTGTTTAGTTTGTTAACAACTTGATTATCTACAATTACTTCTCCTTCAGAAGGAGTTTCTAATAGGTTAAGGCATCGTAGAAGGGTACTTTTCCCGGCACCTGAGTAACCAATAATTCCAAAAATTTCACCAGCTTTTACATGAAGGTTAGTAGGTTTTAACGCTTGGATTTCTTTACCTTTTTGATAAAAGGTTTTGCTAACATTATTAAGATTAATCATATATTTCTCCTTTCTTATAATAAAAAGACGTACTCTAGCTTTTGCTAAAGGACGTCTTAACGTGTTACCACCTTTATTTATACAATAATCACTTATTGTACCTCAGTAAGTTACAAACATAACTTTTGCTATAACGGGCAATACCGTAGTAAAAACTATATGCTCAAAGTCCATTTCTCTTACATCTAACTGTTCTCTTTCACCAACCGAGAACTCTCTAAAAGTAGATTGTAAGATTCTACTTATCACCGCATTAAATTGTTAATGAATATATTCTAGCATAAATTTTCTGACAATGCAACAAAAAAATTCAAAAGTTCATATAAAGAATGTTAATTTTCGGGATAATAACTATCTCTAACTAAAAAAATATAAAACTGATTTAAACTGTTTTAAAAGATTAATATCATATATTAATTAATAAATGGATGCAATATTTTAAAATTCATATTCTATTAAAAGTTTGTTGCATTAAGTCTTTTATGATATAATGAAGAATGTTACATAGGAGGAATTATGTTTAAATTTTTTAGAAAAACTGAACAAGTACAAAAAACTGAAAAACAAGAATTAAAAAAAATTCCGACACACGTTGCTATAATAATGGATGGTAATGGGCGTTGGGCTAAAAAAAGAAATATGCCTAGAATTAAAGGACACTATGAAGGAATGCAAACTGTAAAAAAAATCACAAAGTATGCTTCAAAATTAGGTGTTAAGTATTTGACGTTATATGCATTTTCTACGGAAAACTGGGCTAGACCGAAGGAAGAGGTTAGTTATTTAATGGATCTTCCAGAGAAGATGTTTAGTAGTTTTATGCCAGAACTTATGGAAAATAACGTAAAAGTTGAAGTCATAGGTGTGGTAGAAAAACTTCCAGAAAATACTAGAAAAGCTGTTAATGATGCAATTGAACAAACAAAAAATAATACAGGATTAAAATTAATTTTTGCCTTGAATTATGGTTCTAAAGACGAAATGTTAAGGGCAATTAAACAAATTGCAAAAGATGTTCAAGATAATAAATATAGTGCAGAAGAAATTTCTGAAGAGCATGTTAGTGCAAATCTATTTACTTCTAATACACCAGATCCTGATTTATTAATAAGAACGTCTGGAGAACAAAGAATTTCAAACTTTTTACTGTGGCAAATTGCTTATAGTGAGTTTTTATTCACAAAAGTAGCTTGGCCTGATTTTAATGAAGATGAATTCTATCAAGCTTTATTAGAATATCAAAGTAGAGATAGAAGGTTTGGAGGTTTAAATGAAGACTAGGATAATAACGGCTATAGTAGCATTAATAGTTTTCCTACCTTTATTATTCTTAGGAGGAGATTATTTTAAATTCACTACATTTGCACTTGGTGTAATGGCGATGTATGAAATTGTGAGAATGACATTTAAAGAAACTAATATTATTGTTTTGAGTATATCTTCATTTGCAGGAGCACTGTTATTTCTACATGAGCAAATCGCAAGTTTATCACAGTATGCTATAGTATATTTGGCTATGATTGCTATGTTAGGAACAATTGTTAGTACTGGACACAAAATTAAATTAGTTGAAATAGGTTCAATTATATTTTTAACTGCCTATATATTTATAGGATTCTATTGTTTATTTATGTTGAGAAACTTAAGTTTAAGCCATGTAGCGTATTTGTTACTTACTATTTGGTTCACAGATAGTTTTGCTTATTTTGGTGGAATGAAATTTGGAAAAAATAAACTTTCACCTAATATAAGTCCAAATAAATCAATAGAAGGTTCAGTAATTGGAAGTGTATCATCAATAGCGATAGCATTATTGTTCTTCTTTACAACAAATATCTTTTCAAATTTATTAGTTGCTATTGTTGTAACATTAATAGTAAGTGTGATCGGACAATTTGGTGATTTAATTGAATCAGCATATAAGAGAGAATATCAAGTTAAAGATAGTAGTAATTTATTACCAGGTCATGGTGGTATATTTGACAGATTTGATTCTGTAATATTATCAGCTCCTTGTTTAATATTATTACTTAGTTTATTTTAAAATATAGAAAGGGGTATTAGATGCAAGGTATTATAGCATTTATATTAATATTTTTTGTAGTAGTAACTATTCACGAATTTGGACATTTTATTGCTGCGAAAAGAGCAGGGATTTTATGTCAGGAATTCGCAATTGGAATGGGACCTAAAATATTCCATAAAAAAATAGGAGAGACTAACTTTACAATAAGACTTCTTCCAGTCGGAGGATATGTTAAGATGCCAGATAATGTTTTTGATTTTAATAATGACATGTCGGTATATGACCTAAAAAAAGGAATGAAAGTTAGTTTAAAACTAGATGAAAACGATAAGGTTGAAAAAATTGTTTTAGATAAAACTAATGATATGGATTTACTTCCACTACAGCTTAAAAAGTTTGATCTTACTGAGAAACTTTTTGTAAAAGGTTTTGTTGGTGATAAAATAGAACGCTATGAAGTAAGAAAAGATGCTTGTGTTGCATATAAAGGTATGGAAGAGCAAATAGCACCAATAGAAAGAATGTTTTCTTCACACTCATGGGGGCAAAAATTCTGGACATTATTTGCAGGACCGTTTATGAACTTTATATTAGCTTTAGCAATTTTCTTAGGAATTTCAATTTATAGTGGAGTACCATCTAATACAACGCGTTTAGGAGAACTAGCTTCTAACTATCCAGCTTATTCAGCAGGATTAAAACAAGGTGATGTAGTTGAGCAGGTAAATGGTAAGAGTGTTACTACATGGAAAGAAATGACAAAAGAAATCGTAGGTTCTAATGGCTCTGAGCTTAAATTAAAAGTGTCACGTGATGGTTCACAACAAGAAATTAAAGTTACACCAAAAGAAGAAGTTACCGTGGAAAAGGGTAAAGAAGTTAAAACATATAAACTAGGGATAAACCAAGCTTATGAGAAAGACTTAGCTGGTTCAATTAAGAGTGGGTTTGAACAAACTCTATTCTACGGAACAAGGATTTTCATGGGAATTATTAATCTGTTTGCTTCATTATTTACTGGTGGATTTAGTTTAAATCAACTTGGAGGACCTGTAGCGATTTATGAAATGTCTTCTGCAGCTGCACAGAGTGGTTTAATTACAACATTAAAATGGACAGGAATTTTAAGTGTTAACTTAGGTCTTATGAACCTAATTCCTATTCCAGTTCTTGATGGTGGAAGAATAATTTTTGTAATTTACGAAGCAATATTTAAAAAACCAATTAATAAAAAAACTCAATACTATTTAAATATAGCTTTTGGTTTACTAATGGTCGTATTAATGTTAGCAGTAACATGGAATGATATCCAAAGATTATTTGGGAAATAGAAAATTATGAAGAGGAGATAAAAATATCTTCTCTTTATTTTTTATTATATTGCTAAAAGAGATTTAGTATTAGGAAATCGCTTTTAATTTTGATAAATTTAATATATAATATCGATAGGTATTAAATACCTATTAAACTATTTTTTACAATTTTAAAATACTAAAGAGTCATGCAATAATGCAAGGCTCTTTTTTTATATTAGTTATAGAAACGTATCTAACAATATTTTATCGTTCTCTGTTATTTTATTTCGTTTTAAGCTATAATATAATAGAGATAATTTATAGAAAAAAGGTGATTATATGGTTAAATTTTTACATACTGCAGATTGGCATATTGGAAGAAAATTACAAGGAAAAGATTTATTAGAAGATCAACAATATGTAATGAATAATTTGATCAGAAAAATTGATGAGACTAAACCTGACTTTTTAATAATTGCAGGTGATTTATATGATAGAAGTGTTCCTAGTAAAGAAGCTACAACACTTTTACAGGAACTCCTAGTGAAAATTAACATAGAATGCAATATACCAATTTTTGCTATTAGTGGCAATCATGATAGTAGGGAGAGATTAGCTATAGGAGAAGCTTGGTTTAGCAAGCATAAATTCTATCTTCATACAAGATTAAATCAAGTATTTGATAAGATTACCATTGAAGATACGGATATATATTTATTACCATATTTTGAACCTTTTGAAGCAAGAGAATATTTTGAAGACAGTACACTCACAACTCATAATTCTGCGACAAAAAGAGTAATTGATGAAATTTATAAAAATATAGATATGAGTAGAATTAATATTTTAGTAGCTCATACTTTTGTATCTGGGGGGCTAGAAACTGATTCTGAAAGAGAAATTTCTGTAGGAACTGTTGAAAATGTAGCAGTTGAAATTTTTGAAAAATTTGATTATGTAGCTTTAGGTCATCTTCATAATCCGAATGCTATAAAAGAAGAACGTATAAAATACAGTGGTAGTCCAATGGCTTATTCATTCTCTGAGGCAACACAGACAAAAGGCATGAGACTAGTAGAATTAACAAAAGAAATTTTTACTGAAGAGTTTATTTCTTTGGAACAAAAACGTAAATTGCATAATATTAGCGCAACATATGAAGAGGTATTTACAAAAGAATTTCAACAAAATTTTGATTGTAAAAAAGATTATTTCAGTATGGAATTAAGTGGTTTGGAAGGTGTAACAGATCCATTACCAAGGATTAAAGAATATTATCCTAATACTTTGATACTTAAACAAAAAAGAAATAATAATAGTGATAGTGAAATGAAACTCGATAAAGAGATGTTGACTAAAAGTCCACTAGAATTGATAGAAGGATTTTATAGTGAGCAAACAGGTAGCGAGTTAACGGTAGGGCAAAAACAAGTGCTGGCAAATATTATAGACAAGGTGAATCAAGATGAAACCAATTAGATTAGAATTAAAAGAATTTGGCCCATATAAAGATGAAATAATTGAGTGGGATAGAATAATAAATGAACCTATATTTTTAATAACAGGAAAAACAGGCTCTGGAAAATCTACGCTTTTTGATGCTATTACTTATGCATTATACAATAAAACAACAGGTGGTAAAGATATAGCTTCTTTAAGGACGAAAACAGCTAGCGATAAAGATAAAACACAGGTGAATTTTGACTTTGAATTGAGTGGTAAAAGATATAGAATTGAAAGAACTTTAGCTTATCTGAAGACTGGTAATAAAAATTTAACTTCTGGAAAAGTTGCTTTAATGAAATATAATGATGAAGGATTAGAAGTTATTGCAACAAAAGAGCAAGAGGTTAAAGAAAAAGTAGAAGAGTTAATAGGTTTAGATGATAAACAATTTTGTCAAATTATTATATTACCTCAAGGTAAGTTTAAAGAGTTTTTATTATCAAAATCAAGTGAGAAGAAAGAAACTTTGAGGTCATTATTTAATACTTATTTTTATCAAAAATTTGTAGATCAATTACAAGAACAAGCAAAAAAATTAGATAATACTAACAAGCAAAAAGAAAAAGAATTAATTACAAGATTTGAACAATTTGATATAGATGGAGAACTGACCAAGTTTGAGTTTTTAAAAGATGAGAACTTTGAAGAAGTAAATGAAATAATTTTATCTCAAGAAAACGAGATAGAAACAGAAAAAAAAGAATTAGCTAAATTAGAAAAAAACCTTATAAAATCAAAAGAGAATTTTATAGAATTAAGTAAACTGAACGATAAATTTTTAAATCTTGAAGATAATAAGGTAAAAATTGATGAATTAAATAAAAAAAACGATTACTTCAATAAACTAAAAGTGGAGGTAGAAAAGTTAACGGAGTTACAACAAAGTAATGATAAAATTACAGAATATGTAAGTTTATTAGAAAAACAGATTCAATTAACTAAACAAGAAAAAAAACTGTTAGATGAAAAAGAAAGATATAATAAAGATTTAGCTACGAATACTGAGCTGGAAACTAAACTTTATTCAATGAAAGACAAAATTGAATCACTTAGAAAAGAAACAACAGATTTAAAATTCTTTTATAACAATATTGATGAACTGATGGTGGCTAAAAGTGATATAAACATATTTACTAATAAACTTGAAGAACTAAATGTAAAAAAAGAATCAATAAAAGAAATAGAAGATAGTTTAAAAATTGAAAAAGAAAACTATTTCGAATCGAATGAAGAAAAGAATATTCTAGATGGTAGTATAGGAAAATTAAAATTAGAGATTCTGAAGAAAGAACAAGAAGTAGAAAAATTAAAAGAGTTTGAAAAAAAATCATCAGAATTAAATGATAAAAAACTTAATTTTGAAGCTTCAAAAAAACATTTAGAAGAGTTGCAGGTAACTAAGGAAGATATTGAAAAAGATGTATTACTACTGAAAAGTAATAAAGAACAAGAAGTATTAAATAGTTTTTTAGTGAAGTTGCATGAGGGTGATGATTGCCCACTTTGTAAACAAAAAATTGAGCATCTACCAGAGGTTCCAACATTACTAGAAGTAGATGATAATATAGAAAAATCACTGCAAGATGTTACTGAAAAAGTAATAAAATTAGAAACCCTTTTACAAAAAGACGAACAAGATATTCAAAATTTAACTACAGAAATAATAAATTTAGAGGATTCTATTAATCTTAAAGCCGTAGAACAATTATCTCAATTAGAAGATGAATTAAAACATGAAACTACCAATTTAACAGAAGTGGTTGAAGGATTAAAAAAATCGGAAGTTAGAATAAAAGGCTTTGAAAAAGAGATAGAAAATCTGTCAGTTTTACTAAAAGATGAAGATCAGTTAAAACAAAAACAATCGCAAGCTAAAAACAAAATTGAGCAATTTGAAAATAATGTAAATATTGAGTTAGAAGATTTTAAAGATTATTATGAATATAAAATAGTTCAAATTAATGAATTTGATAATAATTATAATAAATTTCAGGAAAATAGTAACGAGTTGCAAATCAGGAAAATAAAAATAGAAACTGAGCAGAAGAATAATGCAGATAATTTATTAGAAGTTACTAAAGGAATTGAAGCCATAGTAATGAATTTTATGAATTCTAAACTTAGTAAATACTATAATTCTTTAGAACAAGCTAAAGAAAACATCGAGGAATTAGAAAAATTAGAACAATATCAAACTCAAATTGATGAATTTGAAGATACTAAGAAGATAGTACTAAATTCACTGAAACAACTTGAAGAAGAATTAATGAATACAGTAAGACCTGATTTAGAAGAAGAACACAAGAAATTGCAAGATATAGAAGATAAGGTTTCTAATTTTATAGAAAAAATGGCAATTCTTACGACTCGATTATCGAATAATAAAAAATTATATGAAAAAATTCATAGTGAGTATCTCAAATTATTAGAAACGTCTAAAGATGCACGAGAAATAATAGCTTTAAGTGATGTTGTTAGTGGAAAAACAGAAAACAGAAAGTCTCTAGAGACGTATGTACAAGGATATTATTTAGACTTGATACTCGTTGCAGGAACGAAAAGATTACTACAGATGACAAATGATCGTTACAGATTCATTAGACGTGAAGAAAAATCTAAAGGTGGAGGCCTGCAAGGTCTAGAAATAGAGATACATGATATTTATCTAAATAGTACACGTATTATAAGTTCTTTATCTGGAGGAGAATTATTTTTAGCTTCGTTAGCATTGGCACTAGGTTTAGCTGAAGTAATACAAAATGAGAGTGGCGGAATCTCTCTAGAGACTATTTTTATAGATGAAGGATTCGGTTCATTGGATGCTGAAACTTTAGATATTGCATTAACGACATTAATAGATCTTCAGTCTTATGGAAGAAATATAGGTATAATATCTCATGTTAGTGAACTTAAAGAACGAATTAGACCGAAAATTGAGGTATATGCTAAAGAAAATTATGCAAAAGTAAAAATGACTGGAATATAAATTAAATTAATGAAGGAAAGGAGAAACGATGAATTTAGAATTATTAGTAGGTCCAAGTGGTGTCGGTAAGACTAACTATATACTAGATGATATAGAGTTAAATAGAAAAGATAATAAGATAATAGTGTTGACTCCGGAACAAAACAGTTTTAATTTTGAAAAAATCCTATGTGATAAGTTCGGTGGAACGTTTAATATTGATGTTATGAATTTTTCAAGTTTAACTAGAAGGTTAGCTAAACAACTCGGAATCGACAATCTTAAGAGATTAGGTGACAATATAAAACCATTTTATTTCTATAAAGCTGCAAAAAGCTTAGAAAATAGTGAGAATTTTTTAGTAAAACGAATTTTACAAGATGCGAGTTTTATAGAAGTTGTAGAAGAAATTATAAGTGAATTAAAGGAATATACTGTAAGTATAAATACTTTAGAAGAGTATTTAGAAAAAAATAGTAATCTAGAAAAAAGTCATCGTGAAAAACTAGAAGCAATTTTAGAAATATATGTAGAGTACACAAGATTATTAAAAGAACAGAGTACATTTGATAAAGTAGATTATATAACTGAATTGTTATTATATTTAGAATATATTGATTTAAGTGACTATGTATTTTATGTGGATGCTTATTATAACTTTACAGCTCAAGAGTATAATTATATAGAGAAATTAGCTAAAAAATCTAAAAAGTTAATAATAAGTGTAATTAGTGATGCGAATAGATATTTTAACTTCGATCTTTCGCAGTTGATTCAAGGTTATGAATTAGAAAAGATGAAATATAATAGTTTTTATCTTTCAGATTTATTTAGTAAAGAGAAATACAAACTAGATATATTCAGAAAGTCTCACGAGATTATTGCTAGTATGAATGAAATTGTGAAAAATAACCAAGATATTAATTTTTCATTAGTAGCTTTTATTAAAAATGAAGAAGTGAGTGTATTGAAATTCGATATAAAGGACAGTATAGTAGAGAATTACAGTATACTAGAAAACCAAAATGGACGATTCACGGGGATTTCAAATAGTATTCTCGCTGAGAAGTATTATAAAAATTTTACTGCACAATATGATACTGATGATAGCATTGAGATTATTTGTGCTAAGAATAAAGAATTAGAAGTTAAACAAGTAGCACGTGAAATAGTAAAATTAAAAAAAGAAAAAAATATTGATCATAAAGACATAGCTATTCTTTATCGTGATAATACATATGAGAACTATGTGAATATATTTAAAGATTATAATCTAGAAGTCCATTTAGATAAAAATATTGATACAAGTAACCATCGTTTAGTTAAATTTATTCAGGAAGTACTAAATTTTAATGATGGAAACTTTAAAACTAAATTACTAAATTTATTAAAAACTAGGTTAACAAACTTTGAGAATATTTATCGTCAAAAAGTTATTTCTCATATACTATTAGATGATACTAGTGTTAATGAGAAACAGTTGGAAAAGATAATAAAAGAATTAGACATGGTTTCAATCAAAGAAAAAATTTCTAAGAGTAATCTAATTGTATCGTCAACTACTAAGTTTAGTTATAATGATTTGTTAGAAAAAGTCAGAGTAATTTCTGTAGAAGATGTTGAAAATATATTAAATGAGAAATTAGTAAATTCTTCTAATGATATATTAAAAGATTATTTTGTTGAAAAAACAATTAAATATTCTACAGAACAACTACGAATTTGTAAAGAGGTACTATTAGAATTCTCTGCTAAGGTTTCTGAAATATCTATGAAAGATAACCTACAAGTTAAACGTTATGTGAAAAAACTAGTTGATGTATTTGATTATTGTAAAATTAGAATGTATCTCGATAAAGAAGATGGAGAATATGATGATATAGAAGAGTTGAAAGTGGATAGTATTGATAGACAAGTTTATAAAAAAGTCTTGGAATATATGAATGATATAAATGAGAATTTTGGTAATGATAAGTTTGAATATCAAAAATTTGTAACACTTTTTAATGCTGGATTAACTACTATCAAGTATCGTTCAATACCAGAGATAAACAATTCTATAATTATGTCTACAATGGATTTAGCTAAGGTAGAAAATAAAAAAATAGTTTTTGTTATTGGATTTAACAAAGATGTATTACCAGTATCGAAGAGTGCAGGATTAATAGACGATAAAGATAAGGAAGAACTAATTTTAAGGGATATCTTCTTATCTCCAACTAAAGAAGCGGCTCTTATTGATGAAGAATTTGTAGCATATGTGGCGTTGACTCGAGCGAAAGATAAGACATATATATGTTATAGTTTATTAGATAAAAGTTTTAAAGAAAACTTTGCTTCTCCATATTTGAGTACAGTAAAATCATTGTTTCCACAATTAGAAGAAAAACAAACTTCAAAAATATTAGAATTTTCTATTTCAGATTATAGTTATTATTTAGAAAATTTTTCAGAAATTGTTTCTGATAAAGAATTTAACTATTTGTTTTCAAAAGTCTATCGAAGATTTATGGAAGTAAAAGATAGTAAGACGAAAGAAGTAGAAGTGTTAGTAGAGCTGATGCTTAAATTTTTAGAGAATTATCAAATATCGCTACCTTCTGAAAATTTTGAAAGCTATGAAGTGCTTGATGAATTAAATGACAGAATATTCTTTTCTAAAGACAGTGGAATTAAAAATTATTTATCTAAAATAATTAGAGATTACAAGTTTGAACTTAACGAAAATACAATCGAAGAATTTTTAGAAGTGAAAAAAGATACTTTCTCTAAGTTTAGTATATCTAAAATTTCTGATTTTGAGAGAAATCCATATCAGTTCTTTGTTAAACGAGTTCTTGGAATAGCAGAAGAAAGAGATATAGATATTGATAATCTTGTTTCAGGAAGATTTTTCCATGCGGTGATGGCAGATGAAAGAATCATTAATTTTATTGCTGAATGTGGAAGTAAGATAGATATTGAAGTTCAAGAAGATGAAGATATCGCTAGAAAATTTAAAATAAAAGATATTGTAAGAGATGTTGTTTACAATAGTGACAATAGAGATATATTAGAAACTCTAAAATTAATAGAATTATTAAATACTCATAAATACCTATTAATTAATATGCTTCAAAGATTAGAGATAGCGATAGCGATTGAAATAAAATATTTTGCTTTAACAAAATTCATGCCGACTTTCTTAGAAAAGCCATTTGTTTTAGAGATAAAAGACAATATTATTACGTGTGAAAATATTGAAACTGGTGAGATTAATAAGAAAGAGTTACTTCAACAATATAATATTCCACCAATTAGATTTGTCGGTGTAATAGATAGGGTTGATGTTTTAGATAAAAATATTTCTGTAATCGACTATAAGAGTAGTCAGACAGATTTCATGCTAGATAGTATCGAATTAGGATTTATTTCTCAAATTTTAACATATTCATTGGCATGTGAATTAATGTTTGATAAGAAATCAGAGGATATTCTTGGGATTTTTTATAGAGAAATTGCCAAGTTAGGAAAAGATTTAAAAACATATAGATTGAGAGGTTTAGCGAATAGTGATCTAATATTAAAAGAAGACTTCTTAGAAGTCGCACCAGAAGTTATGTATGTTAGAACTACGAAGAAAGGTGTTATCCATGGGGCGGATGCACATAAAGCATTCACTAGTCCAGAATTAGAAAAATTGGTTAATAAAAATCTTCATAATGTGATGTGTTTATTAGAAAAAATATTCTCATTTGATTACTCACTAAACAATTATGAAGTAGATAATCAGTATCTTGCAGAAAAACAAACTTTATTTAATCTTGCATCTAATAATGATACGAGATTAGATTATAAATATAAAGTTGATATTAAACCGAAAGAATTAAAAGAAAAGTTGTTGAAAGAATAGATTTTTAATCGATTATTATAATTTTTTAAAGAAAAAAATATAATATTAGAGATAATTCGATAAAATGTTTACTAAAACACACGCATTAATTTGATTATCTCTAATTTTTTTTATTTTTTTATTAAATTTTAATCACATTTGATAAGATTTATATTATAATAGTATAAGTGAAAGAGTAACTTCTTTTCATATGTGTTTTCGTAGAAGTAATAGATTGTATTAGATAATAAATAATAACGATAAAGGCAAGGATAAGATAAATATGAAATTAACTTTTTTTGAAAAACTAGAACAGTATAGAAATAGTTCTAAAGAAGTATATATTAATAATATATATCAGAATGAAAATTTAACATATAAAA